>NZ_JBHTHE010000005.1:0-1436 GCF_042666935.1 Microbacterium sp. GCM10027623 | reverse complement strand
TGAACTGCTCCCTGGAAGTTGGACTGATGAATTCAGTTCCGACATCCAGGGAGCAGTTTCGTGCATCCACGTAGTTCACTTTCCGATGACCAGCGTGCGGCGGCGGTAGCGTTGTTCGATGCCGGGTGGGGGCCGGATGCCGTCGCCACCCGGCTCGGATCGAGCCTGAATCCGATCCGCCGGCTCTATGACCGGTGGCGGGTGCGCGGGAATAGGACGTTGCTGATGAAGTCGACGAAGGCGTCGTACTCGTTCGAGCTCAAACTTGAGATCGTCACCCGGTTCCTCGCCGGTGAGACCAAGGCGGAGCTGGCTCGCGAGTTCGATCTGTCATCTCCGAAGTTGATCGAGACGTGGGCGCGGAAGTATCGGAACGAGGGCGAGGACGCGCTCCGCCCCAAACGCCCGGGCAGACCGCCCGGGCCGACCGTTGAGCCGAGCGAGGCGAGTGAGATGGCGCGGTTGCGGCGGGAGAACGCGCGGCTTCAGGCGGAGGTCGCGTACTTGGGAAAACTGCGGGCCTTGATGGAGCAGCAACGACGGTCAAAGTGAACGCCGTCGTGACCCTCAAGGCAGAACACTCCCTCACAGACTTGCTCGCCGCGGCCCGGCTTGCGCGGTCGACTTTCTTCTACCACCAGACCCGCCTGGATGCCCCGGACCCGTATGCGGCGTTGAAGACTGCGATCACCGAGGTATTCACTGCGAACAAGGCCCGTTACGGGTATCGGCGCGTGCACCGCGTGCTGACGAAGCACGGGTGGCGGGTGAATCGCAAGACCGTGCTGAAGCTGATGCGTCTGCTCGGCCTGGCCTCCACATCTCGGCGGAAGCGGCGTTACGTGTCCTATCAGGGCGAGGTTGGGCAGATTGCCGAGAACATCCTGGACCGTGATTTCACGGCCGAGACGATGAATGAGAAGTGGGTCACCGATGTGACCGAGTTTCGCGTCGGCGACGAGAAGCTCTACCTGTCGCCGGTGATGGATCTCTGCAACCGGGAGATCATCGCGTACTCGACCAGCCAGTCACCAAACCTGCAGCTGGCGAACAGGTCGCTGGCCGACGCGATCAAGACGCTCGCTCCCGGACAGCACCCGCTGGTGCACTCAGACCAGGGGTTCCAGTATCAGCATCGCTCCTGGCGGGCGCTGCTCGCCGCCGCCGGCGCAACGCAGTCAATGTCCCGCAAGGGCAACTGCTTCGACAACGCGGTCATGGAGAGCTTCTTCGGCCACCTCAAGGAAGAGTGCTTCCACCACGTCCGCTACCTCAGCATCGACGCCCTCGAAGCCGCGCTGCACGAGTACATCCGCTGGTACAACAACGACCGAGTCACTGAACGGCTCGAGGGCCTGAGCCCGGTGCAATACCGGACCCAGACCCTCGCAGCATAGGCTTCAACTAAACCAGTCCAACAAACGCGGACCAGTTCA
>NZ_JBHTHE010000004.1:0-225585 GCF_042666935.1 Microbacterium sp. GCM10027623 | reverse complement strand
GAACTACGTGGATGCACGAAACTGCTCCCTGGATGTCGGAACTGAATTCATCAGTCCAACTTCCAGGGAGCAGTTCAGCACGGGGCGCCCCTTCTTCGTTCGTGGTGGTCCGCTCAGCTCGTCGCAGGAGCCGCGTCCTCAACGGTGGCCGGCGGCGTGACGCCTTCGCCCCAGACCGGGGCGGGCAGCGTCACCGTCTGACCGCCCTGGATCTGCCGCAGCGCGTCGGCGATCTCGGAGGCGTTCTCGGGAACCGGCAGATCGCACGCGCGCAGCTCGGAGGCGAACTTCAGCGTCAGACGCTGCTTGCCGGCCTCGATGGCCTCGGCGGTCGTGCCGGTCAGGATCTCGCTCCCGGTCTGGATGTCGGACACCTCGTCGCACACGTGGTAGACGGCGCCGCCCGCGACCCAGGTGACTTCGTCCTGGCCGAGCAGCTGGATGACGGTGGACTGGTCGGCGGTGTACTTCTCCACGGACGGCGGGTTGAAGTCCACGCCGATGAACACCGCGAGAGCGGCGAGGACGATGCCCACGATCCCGGCGGTGGACTTCTGCCCCTTGTCCATGTCCTTGTTCAGGAAGACGAGGATGATCAGCGGCACGAAGGCGATGATCGCGATGATCGCGCCGAGCTGGTTCTGGACGAAGAACCGGACCGTGTCGGACTTCTTCGCCGGGTCGAGGCGGTTCGCCTTCTTCCACAGCACGGATCCCGTGATGGAGAGGGCGGCGATGACCACCAGCAGCACGAGAAGGGAGATGAACGCCCACTGCGGGAAGGTCGCCGTCTCGATCTGCTCCTGCAGGAGTCCCGTGTCGGGGTCGCGCTCGAGTCCGCCCTCGGTCGTGACGACACGCTGCCGCAGCAGCCAGAAGATGCCGACGGCCTCGCCGACGATCGCGAGCGCCCACAGCGCCGCGGCGATCCAGCGGAAGGTCGTCGCCTTCTTCTTGGCCTCGGCGGTGGGCACCCAGGTGCGCGAGGCGGATCCGTCCGCGTTCGCGTCCGGCCGGACGGCCTGCCTCTTGTTCTCTGCCACGATGTTCCTCCCCGGTGCGGTGTCGCCCCTGAGCATAGTGGGGCGAATACGCGGACGCCGGTACGCTGAGGGGATGAAATCCGACGGCGATGACGACGCTCTCACCTGGGAGGGCGATGATGCGCTCGAGGCGCGGCACCCGGAGGGCGGCAGGTCGGTGCCGGCGAGGCCCGCAGTCTCGGCGGTGCCGGCGGAATCCGCCGCCGCACCAGCGTCGGGGCACGAGCCGGACGCGGCGCCCGCGTCGGCGCACGAGCCCGACACGGGAGCGGACGAGCCGCTGCCCGTGATCGGCACCGTGTCCCTGCTGATGCTCGGAGTCCTGGGCGGGATCTACCTGCTCTACACGATCGGCTGGGTCCTGGGTGGAATCGGGATGCAGCTGCCCGTGACCTTCACGCTTCCCGTCGTCCTCTACCAGGGCGCGCTCTGGCTCGCGGTCCTGGCCCCGGCACTGTGGTTCCTCGCGGTGCTCGCTGCGACGCGCGGCTCGAGGTCGTGGGTGCGGATGGTCTGGCTCCTGGCGGGAGCCGTGCTGCTGATCCCATGGCCGTTCGTCGTCTCCGGGGGAGGAGTGGCACTGTGAGCGAGAGCGCATCGACCCAGGCGGTGCCCGGGTCGTCCGGTCGGCTTCTGCGTGCCCTCCGGGGCTTCGTCACCGGTCTGGGCGGACTCGCGTACGCGTTCGTCGTCTGGACGGCGGTGTTCTACGCCATCCAGCTCTCGGCCGGCGGGATGACCGGCTCCGGGTGGGTTCTGCTCCTGCTTCCGGCGATCGTGTCCGCGGCGATCTTCGCGATCGCGTTCGCGCTGAGCCGCCGACGCACCGTCGGGGTGTTCGCGCTGGTCCTGCTGGCCGGACTCGGGCTCAGCGCGGTCTTCCTGCTCAACACCTTCAGCTATGTCCTCCGCAACCTCGAGGCGCTGACGGGCGGCTGACCGCGTCACACGGTCGGGAGCGGCGTCCCTGCTGCGGTAAAGTGTGTCCCGATCGCGCCCCGACGGCGTGCGGCGCATCGGCTAACCCACCGTGTGCTGCCCCGAAGGATATCTGTGCCGAATCAGTCTGAGTCCAAGCCCGTCGTCCTCCTCGCGGAGGTCCTCTCACCCGCGACGATCGAGGCTCTGGGCCCCGACTTCGACGTCCGCACCGTCGACGGCACCGACCGCGACGCGCTGTTCGCGGCACTCGCGGACGCGGATGCCGTCCTGGTTCGCTCTGCGACCCGGATCGATGCCGAGGCGCTCTCGCATGCACCCAAGCTGAAGGTCGTGGCGCGTGCCGGCGTCGGGCTGGACAACGTGGACATCAAGGCGGCCACCACCGCGGGCGTGATGGTCGTCAACGCTCCCACCTCGAACATCGTCTCCGCCGCCGAGCTGACCATCGGCCACATCCTCAGCCTCGCGCGTCGCATCCCCGCCGCGCACGCCTCGCTGTCGGGCGGCGCCTGGAAGCGCAGTTCCTTCACTGGTGCGGAGCTGTTCGAGAAGACCGTGGGCATCGTGGGTCTCGGCCGCATCGGTGCCCTCGTCGCTGCTCGACTGAACGCCTTCGACATGCGCGTCATCGCCTACGACCCTTACGTCACGAGCGCGCGTGCCCAGCAGCTCGGAGTGCAGCTGGTGACACTCGACGAACTCGTCGCCGAAGCCGACTTCCTCACCATCCACATGCCGAAGACGCCCGAGACGACCGGCATGATCGGCGCCGAGCAGTTCGCTGCCATGAAGCCGACGGCCTTCGTCGTCAACGTCGCCCGAGGCGGGCTGATCGACGAGGCGGCCCTGCACGAGGCGCTCGTCGCGGGCGAGATCGCCGGTGCGGGTCTGGATGTGTTCACCTCCGAGCCGCCCGCGGAGGGCGGGACCGCAGCCCAGCTGCTCGCACTGCCGAACGTCGTCGTCACCCCGCACCTCGGCGCGAGCACGGAGGAGGCGCAGGAGAAGGCCGGCGTCTCCGTGGCCCGCTCCGTGCGCCTCGCGCTCGGCGGCGACCTCGTGCCGGACGCCGTGAACGTCGCCGGCGGCGTCATCGACCCGTACGTGCGCCCCGGCATCGCCCTGGTCGAGAAGCTCGGCCAGATCTTCTCCGCCCTCTCGCAGTCACCGCTCACCAGCCTCGACGTCGAGGTGCACGGTGAGCTGAACGACTACGACGTGAGCGTGCTCAAGCTCGCAGCGCTCAAGGGCATCTTCACGAACATCGTCAGCGAGAGCGTGTCCTACGTGAATGCCCCGCTCCTCGCCGAGCAGCGCGGTGTCGCCGTGCGCCTGCTGCAGGACGAGGTCAGCGAGGAGTACCGCAACGTCATCACGCTGCGCGGCGCACTGTCGGACGGCTCGCAGCTCGCCGTCTCGGGCACTCTCACCGGCCCGAAGCAGGTCGAGAAGCTCGTGTCGATCAACGGCCACGCGATCGAGCTGCCCATCGAGAAGCACCACGTCGTGATGATGTACACCGACCGGCCCGGAATCGTCGCCGTCTACGGGCAGAAGTTCGGCGAGGCCGGCATCAACATCGCCGGCATGCAGATCGCGCGCGAGGCGGCCGGCGCGCAGGCTCTGAGCGTGCTCACGCTGGACTCGCCGGTCTCGGACGAGCTGCTCGCCGACATCAGCGCGTCCATCGAGGCCGATCTGTTCCGGCAGATCGAGATCACCGAGGCCTGAGCGCCACACCGAGCACGGGAGCGGCTCCGGCAGCAGTCGGAGCCGCTCCCGTCTCCTGCCAGCCGTCACCGCGTCGGAAGGCCGGTCCGCCCGCCGGTACGCTGGAATCCAGTGTCCGCGGCGACTCGCGCTGCGGACAGTCGTGGTTGCGAGGGAGATCCATGTCGCGCGTCGTGAAGCTGGCCGTCATTCCAGGAGACGGGATCGGCCCTGAGGTCATCGAGCAGGCCGAGCGCGTGCTCGACGCGGCCACAGCGAACAGCGAGGTCGTCTTCGAGAAGACGCGGTTCGCCCTGGGGGCGTCGCGCTATCTCGAGACCGGGGACACACTCACTGACGATGACCTCGAGTCGATTCGCACGCACGACGCGATCCTGCTCGGCGCGGTCGGCGGAGTGCCGGGCGATGTTCGTCTGAAAGACGCCAACATCGAGCGAGGACTGCTGCTCAAGCTGCGCTTCGAGCTGGACCACTACGTGAATCTGCGGCCGTCGAAGCTCTTCGCCGGGGCGCCGGGCCCGCTGGCGGATCCCGGCGACATTGATTTCGTCGTCGTCCGCGAGGGCACCGAGGGCCCGTACGTCGGCAATGGCGGCAGCATCCGCACGGGAACGCCGAACGAGATCGCCAACGAGACCAGCGTCAACACCGCATTCGGGGTGGAGCGTCTCGTGCGCTATGCCTTCGCCCTCGCCGAGCGTCGCCGCGGCAGGCTCACCCTCGTGCACAAGACGAACGTCCTGGTGCACGCCGGCGCGATCTGGAAGCGCATCGTCGACGAGGTGGCATCCGAGCACCCCGACGTGGCCGTAGACTACCTGCACGTCGACGCGGCCACGATCTTCCTCGTGACAGAACCCTCCCGCTTCGATGTGATCGTCACCGACAACCTCTTCGGCGACATCCTCACGGATCTGGCAGGTGCCGTCACCGGTGGCATCGGCCTCGCAGCCTCGGGAAACATCAATCCCAGTGGCGCCTTCCCCTCGATGTTCGAGCCCGTGCACGGTTCGGCTCCGGACATCGCAGGCCAGCAGAAGGCGGATCCCACGGCCGCCATCCTCTCCGTCGGCCTGCTGCTCGATCACCTCGGGCTGCACGACGACGCCGTGCGCGTGCAGCGCGCGGTCGAGCAGGACATCGCCGCCCGTGAGGGCAGCCGGAGCACGAGCGAGATCGGCGACGCCGTGATCGCTCGGCTGCAGGCGTAATCTGAGACCACGCGCGCACCGCCGCCGCACCACGATCGAGGACAGACATGACCGACACCGCAACCAGCGCCCCCACCGGTGAGCTCACGTTCGCCGTGACGAAGAACCTCGCAGCCAAGAGCCCGGCTCAGCGCGACGAGATCCTGCAGAACCCCGGCTTCGGGACCAGCTTCACCGACCACATGGTCGACATCTGCTGGTCGGAGAAGGGAGGCTGGCACCGCCCGCGCGTACAGCCCTACGGCCCGATCGCTCTCGACCCGGCGGCAGCGGTGCTGCACTACGGCCAGGAGATCTTCGAGGGCATCAAGGCGTATCGGCATGCCGACGGCTCGGTGTACACCTTCCGCGCCGACCGCAACGCTGCCCGCATGCAGACCAGCGCCCGGCGACTGGCCCTGCCCGAGCTGCCCACCGAGTACTTCATCCAGTCGTTGCGCGAGCTGATCGCGGTCGACGGTCCCTGGGTGCCGTCCGGTGCGGATCAGAGCCTGTACCTGCGGCCGTTCATGTTCGCCAAGGAGGCGTTCCTCGGCGTGCGCCCGGCGAAGAAGGTCGCCTTCTACCTCATCGCGAGCCCGGCGGGCGCGTACTTCTCCGGCGGTGTGAAGCCGGTGCGCATCTGGCTGAGCGAGAACTACGCCCGTGCGGGCAAGGGCGGCACCGGTGCGGCGAAGACGGGTGGCAACTACGCGTCCAGCCTGCTGCCGCAGGCCGAGGCCTACGAGAAGGGCTGCGACCAGGTGGTGTTCCTCGATCAGCACCGCAACGTCGAGGAGCTCGGAGGCATGAACGTCGTGTTCGTGTTCAAGGACGGTCGTGTGGTGACCCCGGCATCCGAGTCCATCCTCGAGGGGATCACGCGTGACTCGCTGCTGCAGCTCGCCGAGGATCGCGGTCTGAGCGTGGAACGTCGGGCGGTCTCGCTCGACGAATGGCGCGACGGCGTGGCGTCCGGCGACATCGTCGAGGTGTTCGCCTGCGGCACGGCCGCGGTCGTCACCCCGATCGGCGCGCTGGTCGGCGACGGCTTCGAGGACGAGCAGCCTCTCGGCGACCTCGCGCTCTCGCTGCGCGAGGAGCTCACCGACATCCAGTACGGCCGCCGGCCGGACAAGCACGGCTGGCTGCTGCGACTCGACGCCTGAGCCCCGCAGCGTGGCGGCGCTCGGCAGCGCGTGTCAGCGCTGGGCGGAGCGTCGGCGTCCCCACCGGGCGACGAAGTGGAGGATCACTCCGACCGCCAGCAGCAGACCGCCGAACAGCCAGACGATCGGGCGCTGCTGCGTGAGCAGCAGGACGCAGGACGCGATCCCCAGGACAGGGACGAAGGTCCACACCCGGAAGTGGTCGTGCTCCACTCTGTCGCGGCGCAGGATCAGCACCGACACGTTCGCGCTCAGGAAGACGAAGAGAAGAAGGAGCACGACCGTCTCGGCGAGGGTCGCCAGGTCGCCCACGAGCGTGAGGCCCATGGCGACCAGCGTCGTGACGAGGATCGCCATCCAGGGCGTCTTCCGCTTCGGGAGCACGCGGGCCAGAAGCGATGGCAGCAGGGTCTGTTCCGCCATGCCGTAGGTGAGACGGCTGACCATGATCATCGTCAGCAGTGCACCGTTGGCGACCGCGATCAGGGCGATGAGGCTGAACAGCCAGGACGGGATGCTGACGCCGGTCGCCTCGACCACGGCGAGCAGCGGGCCGGTCGACTCCTGCAGTTCGCTGGGCGGAAGGGCGATGGAACTCGCCAGTCCCACCAACAGGTAGACGGCCCCCGCCGTGAACAGCGCGGCGAAGAGCGCGCGCGGGTAGGTGCGGCGGGGATCCTTGACCTCCTCGATCATGTTCGCGGAGGTCTCGAAACCTACGAACGAGTAATAGGCGATCACCGCACCGGCCAGCAGCGAGACGGCCGCATTGGTGCCCTCCGGGGTCTCCATGACGCGGGACGGGTCGCCGCCTCCGCCTCCGAAGAAGACGGCGACGACGACGATGACGATCAGCAGTCCGCTCAGCTCGATCGCCGTCATCACCAGGTTGGCGCCCAGCGACTCGCGCACCCCACGAGCGTTGAGCAGCGCGACGACCGCGAGAAAGGCGATCGCGACGGGGATCGTCGGCAGATCGATGAAGGTGCGGAAGTAGTCTCCCGCAAAGGCGATCGCGAGCCCTGCGGCGCTGGTCACACCGGCCGCGAGCATGCAGAAGCCGATCAGGAACGAGACCAGCGGGCTGCGGAAGGCGCGTTCCGCGAAGACCGCGGCACCACCGGCGCGCGGATACTTCGTGACGAGTTCCGCGTACGAGCCGGCGGTGAGCAGTGCGAGCCCGAGGGCCAGCAGCAGGGGAGCCCAGAGCATCCCGCCGACCTTCTCGGAGAGCACGCCCATGAGGGCGTAGATGCCGGCCCCGAGCACGTCGCCGAGGATGAATGCGAACAGCAGAGGTCCGGTGATGGCCCGACGCAGGCGGGTCGGATCGGGTCCTCCCGCTCCCGCGTGATGCTGGGTCACAGAGTCGGCAGTCTCTTTGCTCACCCGGCCAGGCTAGGGGGTCGGCCGCTCCCTCCAGCATGGGGTTGACAGGGACCGTACCCGTCCGGCAGTGGCTCGGCGGTGCGGCAGTGCTCCAGCTAGGCTGTGCGGGTGAAGATCGCACGATTCAGCCACAGCGAAGGCATCCGGTACGGCATCGTCGACGAGAGCGAGCTCGTCGTGCTCGCGGGCGACCCCATGTTCGCCGGATTCGAGACCACGGGGGAGCGGATCCCGCTGGCGGATGCCGCACTGCTCGCACCGGTCATCCCGCGCTCGAAGGTCGTGTGCGTGGGCCGCAACTACCACGAGCACGCCGCCGAGTTCGGCAACGTCGCCCCAGAGGAGCCGCTGCTGTTCCTGAAGCCGAATACGTCAGTCATCGGGCCAGGCGACGCGATCATGCGTCCGGCGATCTCCGAGCGCACCGAGTTCGAAGGCGAGCTGGTCGTGGTCATCGGCCGCATCGCGAAGAACGTGCGCGCGGAGGACGCCCTGGACTACGTGTTCGGCTACACGGTCGGCAACGACTTCACCGCCCGCGACATCCAGCGCAAGGACGGGCAGTGGACCCGCGGCAAGGGCTTCGACACCTTCTGCCCGCTCGGTCCGGCCATCGAGACGGACTTCGACCCGGCCTCGGCGCGCATCGAGACACGGGTGAACGGCGAGGTGCGTCAGCAGGCGCCACTGACCGACATGATCCACTCCGTCGCCGACATCATCGCCTACGCCTCCGCGGCGTTCACACTGCTGCCAGGGGACGTGATCATGACCGGTACGCCCGCGGGCGTCGGTCCGGTGATCGCCGGTGACATCATCGAGATCGAGGTCACCGGAGTGGGCACGCTGCGCAATCCCGTGCGCGACGCCGTCCCAGTCCCGTGAGCGATCTCTCCGTCGATCAGCTCTCGGCGCTGCAGCATCGCACCGTCCTGGTGTTGTCCGTCGGTCAGGTGCTCGGCGGGATCGCGTTCGGCGCGACCGTGTCGTTGGGCGCGCTGCTGGCCGCCGATCTCTCCGGCGATGACGCGCTGTCGGGCCTGGCCACGGCATCCGTCACCCTCGGCGCCGCCGCCTTCGCGATCCCGCTCGCGCGCTTCGCCGCACGGAGGGGGCGCCGTCTTTCGCTGACTGCGGGGAACGTGCTGGCCCTGGTCGGGGTGTCGATCGTGATCCTCGCCGCCGCGACCCGGGTGTTCCCGCTGCTGCTGGCCGGCATCATCATGATCGGCATGGGCAACGCCGGGAACCTGCAGTCCCGCTTCGCCGCCACCGATCTGGCATCGCCGCAGCATCGCGGGCGCGACCTGTCCGTCGTCGTCTGGTCCACCACCGTCGGCGGCGTGGCCGGCCCGCTCCTGCTGACTCCGGGGGAGATCCTCGGGCAGGCGATCGGGATGCCGCCGTTGACGGGTTCCTACCTGTTCTCGCTCGTCGCACAGGCCGCCGCGCTCGTGCTGTATCTGGTGGCCCTGCGCCCGGACCCGCTGCTCACGGCGCTGAACATCGCCGGCTCGCCGTCGCGCGCCGCCGTGCTCGGCGCGAGCGTCGATCATCCGCGGGCGGCGCGCTACGCCGTCTTCGCCGTCTCGGGTTCGCACGCGGTGATGGCCTCGGTGATGGCCATGACGCCCATCCATCTGAAGCACATGGCCCACAGCATGGACGGCGGGATGCCGTCGAGCACCGACGTGACGCTGCTCGTCGGCCTCACGATCGCCCTGCATGTCGCGGGGATGTACGGACTCTCGCCGCTGTTCGGCATCCTCGCCGACCGCTGGGGGCGGATCCGCGTCGTGCTGCTCGGGCAGGGCCTGCTGGCCGCGTCGCTGGTGACGGCCATCGTCGCCGGTCGGTCGTCCGCGGGCGTGATGGTCGCCCTGATCCTGCTCGGGCTCGGCTGGAGTGCCGCGACGGTCGCCGGTGCGGCGCTGCTGACGGAATCGTCCACGGTGACCATGCGCCCGCGCCGCCAGGGCCTCAGCGATTCGCTCATGAGCCTCACAGCAGCGGCCGGCGCGGCCGGCGCGGGCTGGGTGCTCACCCAGTTCGACTACGCGGGGCTGGGGGCGGTCGCGCTGGTGCTGGTGATCGCGATCGCCGCGCTGTCGCCGCTCGGCAGGATCCGCCAAGCGGCATGAGCTGGCGGTGCATGAGCTGACGCTGTCGACTGTCCAGGTCACGGCGCCCGCCCCCGGTAGAATCGAGGGATATGGCTACCGTGCATCCCCTCACCACCACCGCCACCGGGTCTGACATCCGTGTGCGCTTCTGCCCCTCGCCGACGGGCCTGCCGCATGTCGGCATGGTGCGCACGGCGCTGTTCAACTGGGCGTACGCACGGCACAACGGCGGCAAGCTCATCTTCCGCATCGAGGACACCGACGCCGCGCGCGACAGCGAGGAGAGCTTCCGGCAGCTGGTGGACGCCCTCACCTGGATGAAGATCGACTGGGACGAGGGCGTCGAGGTGGGCGGCCCGCACGCTCCGTACCGGCAGTCGCTGCGCCACGACATCTATCGCGACGTGATCGAGAAGCTCAAGGCCAGTGGTGCGGTGTACGAGAGCTTCTCCACGGCGGAGGAGATCGACGCGCGCAACGAGGCCAACGGGCGCGCCAAGCAGCTCGGCTACGACAACTACGATCGGGATCTCACCGAAGAGCAGAAGGCCGCGTTCCGCGCCGAAGGCCGGCAGCCGGCGCTGCGACTGCGCGTGCCCGACGAGGACCTCACCTACGTCGACCTGATCCGCGGCGAGGTGACCTTCCCGGCCGGCTCGTTCCCCGACTACGTGCTGGTTCGCCCGAACGGTCAGCCGCTGTACACGTTCGTGAACCCGGTGGACGACGCGCTGATGGGCATCACCCACGTGCTGCGGGGCGAGGACATCATGCCCTCGACGGCCCGACAGCTGGTGCTCTACGACGCGCTGATCAGTGCCGGGGTGACCACCTTCGTGCCCCGTTTCGCGCACATGCCGCTGGTCCTGGGCGAGACCGGGAACAAGAAGCTCTCCAAGCGGGACCCGCAGGCCGACCTGTTCCTGCACCGCGAACGCGGCTTCATCCACGAAGGGCTGCTGAACTACCTGGCCCTGCTGGGATGGTCGATCGGGCCCGACCGCGACGTCTTCTCACTGGAGGAGTTCATCGAGGCGTTCGACATCGAGAACGTGAACCCCAACCCCGCCCGCTTCGACCAGAAGAAGGCCGAATCGATCAACGGCGACCACATCCGCCTGCTGGGGGAGCGGGACTTCGCCGAGCGCATGCTGCCCTACCTCGCGGCCGACGGCGTGTTCGGGGCCGGCGAGCCCACGCACGAGCAGATCGTGCTCGCGTTCCGCGCCGCACCGCTCGTGCAGGAGCGGATGCAGCTGCTGGGCGAGGCCCCCGGGCTGCTCGGGTTCCTCTTCACCGAGCAGATCGAGTATCAGGACGACGCGATGAAGGGGCTGCCCGCCAACGCCGCCGAGGTGCTGACGGCGTGCGTCGCGGCACTCGATCCGGTGGAGACGTTCACGACGGATGCCGTCAAGGAGGCGCTCTCGGCGAAGCTCGTGGACGAGTTGGGCCTCAAGCCGCGCATCGCGTACGGCCCGCCGCGCGTCGCGCTCAGCGGCCGCCGCGTGTCGCCGCCGCTGTTCGAGTCGATGGAGCTGCTCGGCAAGGACGAGACGCTGCGTCGACTGCGCGCCCTCGCCGACGAACTCGCCTGATCGGGCAGGGCCGCGACGTGTGCTGCGTCCCTGATCGCGGCGGCAGGACGCAGTGACCGATCTCCCGCTGCCGGCAGCCGACGTCGATGTCATCCTGGGGGACCTCGGGGTGCTGCTGCTGGAGTGCGGCACGTCCGTGACCGACGTGCGCGGATCCCTGGAGCAGGTGAGTCAGCGCACCGTGCCGGGCACGTCGCTCGAGTTCGCGATCCTTCCTGAGATGGTGATGGTCAGCCGCCCCGGCTCCGCCTCGGCGACGACGACCGTCATCGGCAAGGGCGAGGCGCGCACGTTCCGGCAGTCGGCACGCGCGAGCAGGCTGGTGCGCGATCTCGAATCGGGATCGACACCGCTGATCGAGGCACCCGCCACAATGGCATCCATCCGCGCCACGCCGAGGCATCGCCCCGCTCTGCAGAACGTGATCGGCTGCGGGTTGCTGTCGCTCTCGCTCGCCTGGCTGTTCCGCTGCCCGTGGTGGGCGATCGTGCTCGCGCTCCTGGTCGGACTGCTGGTCGGCGGATCGACGATGCTGATGATGCGTGTGCGCGCGGCGGCGGCCGTCGCTCCCTTCGTCTCGGCGTTCCTGTCCACGGTGCTGGTGGGTGCCGTGGCGCGCTGGCTGGAGCTGGGACCGGTTCCCCTGTTCGCGGTGTGCGCCCCGATCGCGATCCTGGTGCCGGGCGCGCTCATCACCAATGCGCTGCTGGAGCTGACCTCCACGGACATCGTGACGGGCGCATCCCGGTTGATGTACGGGCTGATCATGCTGGCGTTCATGGCAGCCGGCGTCTACTCCGGAGCCGCACTGACCGGACTGCGCATCGACTCGGCATCCGCGGCGCTGGTCGGTGAAGCCGTGCGGCTCACCACCGACCGCGGCGGATGGGAAGCGCTCCCGCCGCTGTGGTCCGCCTGGATCGCGGTGATCGCGCTGGCGATCGGCATCGGGCTCGCATTCGGCTCCGGATTCCGGCTCACGGTGGTGTGCGTGGTCGTGATGACGGGCACCTACGCCCTGCTGGCGCTGTTCAGCCCGCAGGTCGGCAGCATCGTGGCGACGGGACTCGCTGCCGCCGTGCTGTTCGTCGCCGCTCGGGTGCTGGAGCGACTCACACTCTCGATTCCGGCGACCGTCTCCTTCCAGCCGGCGTTCCTGCTGCTGGTTCCCGGGACGGTCGGCCTGGTCGCGCTCGCCAGCTTCGACGCCCAGGCCCTGGTGTCGGCGCCGATGATGTTCCTCAGCCTGTGCATCGGAACCAAGGTGGGCGCGCTGCTCGCGGACCTCGCCCGGATCACTCGCTCCACGGTGTTCCTGCGCTGGGCGAAGCCGGCACGGATGGGCGAGCTCTGACGGATCGCCGGCGACGGACGCCGCGGTAGCCGATGGCCCGCGACGCCCGCAACCCCCTTCGTCAGGGTGGACGTGCTCCGTAGTCTGGCGTGCGAGCGAAGGAGCAGTGCGATGGGCGACGGAGATGTGCGGTCGGTGCCGACGCTGGAACTCGGGCGGTACCTGGGGCTCTGGTTCGAAGTGGGGCGGCTGCCGTTGCGCTTCGAGGACGAGGGCGCGAAGGACGTCACCGCCGAATACTCCCTGAACGACGACGGAACGGTGCGGGTCGACAACCGTTGTCTCGACGACAAGGACGAGCCGACGCAGGCGCTCGGTCAGGGCGTTCCCGATGAACAGCATCCGGGACGACTGCAGGTGACGTTCCTGCCCGCCGCGCTGCGCTGGATCCCCTTCACGAAGGCGGACTACTGGGTGCTGCGCATCGACGAGCGGTACGAGAACGCGCTCGTGGGCACACCCGACCGCAAGCATCTCTGGCTGCTGTCCAGGGACCATCGAATCGCCGACGATGTGGAGAGCTCGTATCTCGACACCGCCCGCTCGCAGGGGTACGAGCTCGAGGGGTGGATACGACCCGCGCAATCCGGTCGGGTCGTCCGGATCTGAGACCCGTGCGGGAGGCGCGCCCGGGCCGTACCGATTCGCCATCCGTCCACCGGTCGGGTAAGCTTGAACCTCGGTGCGAGGCTCCGGTTTCGCCCTTGGGGTATGGTGTAATTGGCAACACGGCTGATTCTGGTTCAGTTGTTCTTGGTTCGAGTCCAGGTACCCCAGCACTTCCACAGAAGCCCGGGAATCCGCATGATGCGGGTCCACCCGGGCTTCTGTCATCGAAGGCGACGGCTGGCCGTGCGCACCCGGTCAGCGCCCGGCGGACCCCCAGACGATGGCCACGCAGATGATCATCGCGAGCAGCGCCACGACCGCCATCGCCAGCATGCAGGCCGCGAGCCACTTCAGCCGACGCGGCCCGGGATCAGCCTGGAAGCGCACGAGGAACATCGCCGCGAGCAGGCACACCAGCAGGACCACCGCGACCAGCGCGACGGCGGCCGCGCCGCCGCCTGAGACGACGATGCCTATCAACGGGACCAGGCACACAGCAGTGAAAATGCTCGAGGAGACCAGCCAGATCACGCCGGACGATGTCTGCAGCGCGGGCTGGCTGATCACCTTCGTCGGGTCGAGGCCGGGTCCAGAGCCTCCGGGGTCGGGCGTGCGGTGAGACATGGGAACCTCCTGTTGCACCCAGCATCGCGCGATGAACCGCGTCTGAAAACGGGGTGGATTCCCCAGCGTTCTCGCGCTAGACGGTGATTTCCCCCTCTGCGTTTATCACCGAGCGCCGATGCCCACCAGGCCCTTCTGCACGCGCGGCCCTGACGGCATCGTGTCGAGTGGTCCGATCACCTGGACCGAACCGGATCGGAAGGAGAATCCCATATGGTGGTGCGGTTGAACAAGCAAGCGCTCTCACTTGCGCGCAGCCTGCTTCGCGATGGAGAGGTCGAACGCGACGAGCGCGATGACTGGAGTGAGCACGCGCCCAGCACCGACGAGGAGAACGCCTTCATCGACGATCACGGCATGGCGGAGTTCGCGCGGTGGCATCTCGGCGAGGACACCGAGGAGAGCGAAGGGACCAAAGGGCGCTGCAAATTCCCCTTCGGCGACTTCCGCAAGCTGCACCGGTGCGCCGTCATCTCCGGCGAGAGCCGAGCAGGACAGTACGACCACGAGTCCATCGAGAAGGCACTGAAGGATCTGCTCGACGAAATCGACAAGGGCGGCAAAGCCGGCGACCGCGGCTAGCCGCAGAGCCCCCAGCGGATCGATCGCTCCAGCTCGGCTGGCGCTACGCTGACACCAGCACGAGTCTGCACGCCGGAGGAGGTCCGCATGACCAACCTGGAGAAGAACCCGCCTGAGAGCGTCCTGCAACCCGGTCTGCCCTGCACCGACGTCGAGGTGCTCACACCGCGTGAGGTGCCCCTCGGCGGACCGCGGGCGATGACCGTGTACCGCACCCTGCCGCAGAAGCAGCGCTCACTCGTCGGCGCCTGGTGCTTCCTCGATCACTACGGCCCCGACGACGTCTCCGACTCCGGGGGAATGGTCGTGCCCCGGCATCCGCACACCGGTCTCGCGACGGTCTCGTGGCTCTTCACCGGGCGGATCGACCACCTGGACTCGAACGGCGTCGCCGCTGCGGTGCTGCCAGGCGAGCTGAACCTCATGATCGCCGGCCGAGGCATCACGCATCAGGAGATCAGCACACCGGAGACGACCGTCCTGCACGGTGTGCAGCTCTGGTACGCGATGCCGGACGCCACTCGCTTCTCCGCGCACGACTTCGCGCATTACATCCCCGCGCCGATCGCACTGCCCGGGGCCGAGCTGCGCGTGTTCATCGGATCGCTGCACGGGGCGACCTCACCGGTCGACACCCGCACACCCGACCTGCTCGGTGCCGAGATCATCCTCAGGCCCCATGCCGAGGTCATCCTGCAGGCCCGCGCCGACTTCGAGCACGCGGCGCTCGCGGAGACCGGGACCATCGTCATGAACGGCACACCCGTGTCGCATCGCCGTCTCGGCTACGCACCGACCGGCGCCGACACGCTGCGCATCGAGGCCGGCGCCGACGGCGCCAGAGTGATCCTGCTCGGCGGGGTGCCACTGGGAGAGCAGATCGTGATGTGGTGGAACTTCATCGGTCGCAGTCACGACGAGATCGTCGAGTTCCGCCGGAGATACCAAGCCGAACTCGGCTTCGAACCGCACGACCCGCGCGACGCAGGGAAGCCGGCGCTGTTCGGTCCCTACGCCGACGGCCAGCTCGCCGCGCTTCCCGCGCCGCCCATGCCGACGGTCACACTGCGCCCGCGGCAGTAGCGGGGACCGGGTCAGGCCAGCAGCTGCCCATCGTCGCCGCGCGGACGCACCGGGTGCTCGCTGAGGATCGAGATCCGGTTGAACGTGTTGATGGTCAATCCGACCCACTCCGCGGCGCCGAACGCGGCGTCACCCAGCACCGCACGCGCGCCGGCCAGGTCCGCCTTGGACTCCTCGCTCAACGGCATCCGCGTGGCAGCCTCCGCCACGGCGAGGACCGCGGTCTCGCGTTCGGTGAACAGCGACGTCTCGCGCCAGGCCGGAAGCAGATCGAGCTTCTGCTGCGGGATGCCGGCAGCGCGCGCTTCACGCGAGTGCAGGTCCAGGCAGAACGAGCAGGCGTTCAGCTGCGAGGCGCGCACCTTGATGTACTCCGCCTCCTGCACGGAGAGTCCATTGCTCTCCGCGTGCTTGGCGACGGCCGCCGAGTAGGCCGCTGCCGCCTTCCAGACCTCGGGCGCGGACTTGTCCAGATACGGACGCATGACTCCTCCTCGGATGCGGGTGGCGCGGCGAACCGCCGTCAGCACCAACCTAGAGGGCTTCGGCGGCATTCCCCAGTGCGGTGCTGCGGTGTCGTGCAAGGGGGACAATGGAACAGCGACACCACCGACGAGCAGAGGAGCACCGTGATGACCAACGGCATCAGCGACACAGGCGCAATCACCCGACGGCCGGGCACCGAGACGGCCGTGCTCGCGGGCGGCTGCTTCTGGGGCATGGAGGACCTCGTCCGCCGTCAGCCCGGTGTGCTCGCCACCCGGGTCGGCTACACGGGCGGCGAGAACGACCACGCGACCTATCGCAACCACCCCGGTCACGCCGAGGCCCTCGAGATCGTCTACGACCCGACGAAGACCACCTACCGCGACATCCTCGTGTTCTTCTTCCAGATCCACGATCCGTCCACGCTGAACCGCCAGGGCAACGACATCGGCACCAGCTACCGGTCGGCGATCTTCCCGTTGGACACCGAGCAGGAGCGGATCGCCCGCGACACGATCGCCGACGTCGACGCCTCGGGTCTCTGGCCGGGAGCGGTCGTCACCACGATCGAGCAGCCGGGTCCGTTCTGGGAGGCCGAGCCCGAGCATCAGGACTACCTGCAGCGCTACCCCGACGGGTACACCTGCCACTTCCCGCGTGCCGGCTGGGTGCTCCCACGGCGTGACGCCACCACCGTGGCGTGAGCCCGAGGCGCTGACCGCGCCGGGTCAGCTCCTCGGCAGCATTCCGTCGCCCTCGCGCCGCTCGAAGACCAGCTGCGTCTCCGTCGCGCGCACGACGTCGTGCACGGTGATGTGCTCCAGCACGATGTCGCGCAACGCTGCGGCATCCGTCACCGCGACGTGCACGAGGAAGTCGTCGGCGCCGGCGATGTGAAAGACCTGCAGCACACCTGGGGTCCCGACGAGGGCGTCGAACAGCGCGTCGACCCCGTTCTTGTTGTGGTTGGCGAGCCGCACCCGGATCATCGCCTGCACGGTCGCACCCAAGGCTGCCGGATCGATGACCACCCGCAGGCCGGTGATCACACCGCGCGAGCGCAGCGCGCGCAAGCGGAAGGCGCACGTCGACGCCGGGATGCCGAGAACCGTCGCGAGCTGCTTGACCGGTGCATCCGGCTGCGCGGTCAGCGCGGCGAGGATGCGCAGATCGAGTTCGTCCGCCACGGCGGAATGCCCTGCTGCCAATTCTCGCTCCCGATGAGTCCGCATCTTTGCTCTGAGAACAACCTAAGCCCGCGGAGGGGCGATCGGCGAACAACGACGCTGGCAGGTGCGCGCCGCAGGGAGCATCCTGGTGTCATGTCCGACCTGCCCCTGCATCCCGACACCGTCGCCGTCCACGCCGGACGATCCGATTTCGCCGCGCTGGGGGTGCACGCCGCCCCGATCGACCTGTCGTCGACCAATCCGCTCCCGGACATCCTGCACGGCGGCGACTCCTACGAATCGATGGCGAACGGCGGGCATCCCCAGCCCGACGGCGGCAACGTCTACGCCCGCCTGTGGAACCCGACGGTCGCCCGCTTCGAGGAGGCGCTGGCCGAGCTCGAGCACGCCGAGGCCGCCGTCGCCTTCAGCTCCGGCATGGCCGCGACGACCGCGGCGATCCTCTCGCACATCACCGGCGCGGGAAAGCGCCACATCGTCGCGGTGCGCCCGCTGTACGGCGGCACCGACCACCTGCTGGACTCGGGGCTGCTCGGTGCGGAGGTCACCTTCTGCCACGAGGACGAGGTGCACGACAGCATCCGCCCGGACACGGGCCTGGTCGTGCTGGAGACACCCGCGAACCCGACTCTCGATCTCGTCGACATCGCTGCGGTCGTCGCGCAGGCCCAGGGCGTCCCGGTGATGGTGGACAACACCTTCGCGACACCGCTGCTGCAGAACCCGCTCGACCTGGGCGCCGCCATGTCGCTGCACAGTGCGACGAAGTACATCGGCGGACACGGCGACGTGATCGCCGGCGTCATCGCGTGCTCCGAGAAGACGGCTCAGGCTCTACGACGGGTCCGCGCGATCACCGGGGCACTGCTGCATCCGCTGGGCGCCTACCTGCTGCACCGCGGGCTCGCGACCCTGCCGGTCCGGTTGCAGGCGCAGCAGGCGAACGCGCGCGCGATGGTCGAGCGGCTCCGGGACAACCCCGCGGTGGCCGAGGTGTTCTACCCGGAGCTGAACGACGTCCGCGGCATCGTCGGGCGGCAGATGCGGGGCGGAGGCGCGATGATCGCGATCCGGCTCGCCGGTGGATACGCCGCGGCGGAGGCGCTCACCGGAGCCGTGCGCCTGTTCACGCACGCGGTCTCGCTCGGGGGAGTGGACTCGCTGATCCAGCACCCGGCCGCCCTCACGCACCGTCCGGTGGCGGCGGAGGCGCGACCAGGGGCGGACATCGTGCGCCTCTCGGTCGGGGTGGAGAACGTCGACGATCTGCTCGCGGATCTCGAGCAGGCGCTCGCCAAGGCGCAGTCCCCGACCGTCTCGGTCTGAGGGTCCTGACGACCTCGCCACCACCTGCGAAGGTCCCACCGACGTGACACGATGGAGCAATGAGTTCTGCGAACGCGACCGCCAACCTCAGCCGTGAAGAGACTGCTGAGCGGGCGTCGCGCATCACCGTGCACGGCATCCGGGTGGAGCTGGATCTGACCGGTGCCCCCGAGCGGGCGCGGACGGGGTTCCCGAGCGTCACGACTCTGACCTTCGACGCCGCGGCGCCGGAGACCTGGCTGGATTTCATCGGCGAGACCGTCTCCCGTGTCGTCATCAACGGCGAGGAGCGCGATGTGCGGTACGACGGTGCGCGCATCTTCCTGGACGGCCTGGAGGAGCACAACGAGGTGCGCGTCGAGGCGATCGCGGCCTACAGCCGTTCGGGCGAGGGCCTGCACCGCTTCCATGACCCCGTCGACGGTGAGACGTACCTGTACACGCAGTACGAGCCGGCCGATTCGCGCCGCGTCATGGCGTGCTTCGAGCAGCCGGATATGAAGGCCTCGTACACCTTCGACGTCACCGTGCCCGCCGGATGGCATGTGCTCTCCAACCAGTCGCCCGAGCGCGTGCACGAGGGGATCGGCATGCAGCGGGTGGAGTTCGCGCCGACGCTGCCGATCTCCAGCTACATCACCGCGGTGGCCGCAGGCGCTTACGCGCGCATCGACGGGGAGTGGTCGCGGGGCGAGCAGCGCATCGACCTGGGTGTGCTGTGCCGTGCATCGCTGGCCGAGCACCTGGAGGCCGATGAGATCCTGGAGATCACGCGGCAGGGGCTGGACTTCTTCAGCGACGCCTTCGCCTACCCCTACCCGTGGGGCAAATACGATCAGATCTTCGTTCCCGAATACAACCTCGGAGCCATGGAGAACCCGGGTCTGGTCACCTTCACCGAGTCGTACATCAACCGCGGCGCCGCGACCGACGCGCAGCGCGGCGGACGGGCGAACACGATCCTCCACGAGATGGCGCACATGTGGTTCGGTGATCTGGTCACCATGCGCTGGTGGGACGACCTGTGGCTCAAGGAGTCCTTCGCCGACTACATGGGCACGCACGCCTCGGCGACCGCGACCCGGTTCACCGACGCCTGGGCGCGCTTCGCGAACAGCCGCAAGACCTGGGCGTACCGGCAGGACCAGTTGCCCACCACCCACCCGATCGTCGCGGACATCCCCGACCTCGAGGCGGCCAAGCTGAACTTCGACGGCATCACGTACGCGAAGGGCGCCGCCGTGCTCAAGCAGCTCGTCGCATTCGTCGGTGAGGAGGCGTTCTTCGAGGGCGCGCGTCGCTACTTCTCCGCCCATGCCTTCGGCAACACGACGCTCGGCGCCCTGCTCGACAAGCTCGAGGAGGTCTCCGGCGAGGATCTGCGTGCCTGGTCGCGCGCGTGGCTGGAGACCAGCGGCGTCGCGACGCTGTGGCTGGAGACGGATGGCGAGGGCCGCCGCACGCTCGTGCAGGACGGTGGCGACGCGGGCCCGCGCCCGCACCGCCTGCGGGTGGGTGTGTACGACCTGCACGAGGGCCGGCTCGCGCTGCGGGAGCGCATCGAGCTCGGCATCGAGGACGAGCGCACGCCGGTGGAGATCCCGGATGCCGACCTGGTGCTGCTCAACGACGACGATCTCAGCTACGCCAAGGCGCGGCTCGATGAGCGCTCCCTGGCCACCGTGACCGAGTCGCTGTCCGCGCTCGAGGACGACCTCGTGCGCGGACTGGTGTGGTCATCGCTGTGGAACGCGACGCGCGACGGCGAGCTCGGCGCCGAGCACTACCTCGACATCGTGCGACGGCACGCTCCGGCCGAGCCGAACATCGCCCTGCTCACCGCTGTGCTCGCCAACGCGTCCTTCGCTGTGCGCCACTACGTCGCCGACAATGCCCGTGAGGGTCAGAGCCGCGCCTGGGTCGACTCGACCTGGGCCGCGCTGCAGTCCGCGGATGCCGGCGGGGACGCACAGCTGGCCTGGGCGCGCGCCTTCGCCGAGGCATCGGGGTTCAGCGACGCCCGGGCCGATGACGTGCGCGGCATCCTCGACGGTCGTGCACCGCGCGGCCTGCCGGTGGACGCCGACCTGAGGTGGATGATGTTGACGGCGCTCGCGACGACCGGTCATGCGACGACGGCCGAGATCGCCGCCGAGCGTGTGCAGGACGACACCGCGACCGGCCGCACCGCCGAGATCCGCGCGCTGGCGTCGCTGCCGGACGCCGCGACGCGTGCGGCGGCATGGGACTCCGCCTGGAACGACGGGACGCTCACCAACGACCACCTGGATGCCACGATCGGCGGCTTCCGGGCCGGGGGGCGACGAGACCTCATCGCCTCGTTCGACGAGGAGTACTTCGAACGCATCCGCGACGTCTGGTCGGCGCGCAGCATCGAGCTGGCCCAGCGTCTCGTGGTCGGGCTCTTCCCCGCGTCGCCGACGACCGCACACGCCGATGCCTGGCTGGAACGGAACACGGACGCGCCCGGGGCGCTGCGCCGCCTGGTGATCGAGTGCCGGGACGACCTCGCGCGCGACCTGCGCGTCCGTGCGGCTCAGCACGGCTGAGCCCGCAGCGCGGTCAGAGCTCTATCGAGTCTCCGGCCCTGAGGTCGTGGTACTGCCCGCCGCCCTGCTCCGCCGCCCACTGCAGACGCTGCTGATGCATCGTGCGACCGATCTCGGAGAGGGGCACATCGTGGGTGCCGAAGGCCCGCCTCGGGGCGACGGCCAGCACGAAGTCCATCGCGTCGCCGATCTTGAGCCAGGGCGCGCCCAGTGGCGCGGCGAGTGTGTGGACCCGTACGCCCTCGGGGACCGCATACGAGTCACCCGGGTAGTACAGCTCGTCGTTGACGAGCACGCCGATGTTCTCGACCGTCGGCAGCGAGGCGTGGATGACGGCGTGCTGTCCGCCGAAGAAGCGGATGTCGAACTGCCCCGCCGTCACGCTCTCGCCGGGTGCGACGACCGTGATGTCGTAGCCCTCCGCGGCCGCGGCGACGCCCGACGGGGCGAAGATCGGAATCCCCGGCGCGGCGCCGAGCAGGCGGTCGAGATGCTCGAGCGTCCAGTGATCGGGATGCTCGTGGGTGATCACGACGGCGACGAGAGTCGAGAGGTCGTCCAGCGGCGCGGTGAACGTCCCCGGGTCGATGATCAGGGTCTGCCCGAGGTGATCCAGGCGGAGTGCGGCGTGTTCGAACTTGGTGAGACGCATGAGCAGATTCAACACCTCTCAGCTCGACGTCGGCAAACTCCGGCGGGTGCAGGCGCCCGAGCGACACGCCCGATCCGAGCGGTGCAGGTCGCCTGATTTGGACTGGTTCAGGCGCCATGGCACACTTGAACGGTTGCCTGAACGGCCCTCCGGGGCCGGACGGCCCCATCGTATAGCGGCCTAGTACGCCGCCCTCTCACGGCGGTAACGCGGGTTCGAATCCCGCTGGGGTCACAGACACGGAAGGCCCTCCGAGACATCGGGGGGCCTTCGTCGTTCCCTGATCGCAGGGGATGATATCTATGCGTCGGAATGAATTCTTCGAGGATGAGGTTGTGTGTGGCATGGCTGACATCGAATTCGGACTCGACACGTTCGGCGGCGTGACGACGGACTCCGACGGCTCGCCCGTGCCGCATCCGCAGGTGATCCGAGACATCGTCGAGCAGGCCGTGCTCGCCGACAGGGCGGGTCTGGACTCCTTCGGGGTGGGGGAGCACCACCGTCCCGACTTCGCGGTCTCCAGCCCCGAGATGGTGCTGGCGGCGATCGCGTCCCGTACCGAGAGGATCCGCCTCGGCTCCGCGGTGACGGTACTGAGTTCGGATGACCCGGTGCGGGTCTTCGAACGCTTCGCGACGCTGGATGCCGTCTCCGACGGCCGCGCCGAGATCGTCGTGGGGCGGGGATCGTTCATCGAATCGTTCCAGTTGTTCGGCTTCGACCTGCGCCAGTACGAGGAGCTGTTCGAGGAGCGGCTCGACCTGCTGTCGCAGCTGCTGAAGGAGGAGCCCGTCACCTGGCAGGGGAACACCCGGGCCGCTCTGGAGAATCAGCGCGTCTTCCCGACGACGGCCGGCGGGCTGCCGACCTGGGTGGGTGTCGGCGGCAGCCCGGACTCGGTCGTCCGCACGGCGCGGTACAACTTCGGCCTGGCCCTCGCGATCATCGGAGGTCCGGCATCGCGATTCGTGCCGTACATCGACCTCTTCGACCGTGCACAGGATCAGTTCGGCGTCGAGCACAAACCCGTCGCGGTGCACTCGCCCGGCCTGGTCGCCGAGACCGACGAGCAGGCCCGCGCGCTGACGCACGACGGCTGGGTCGCGATGCGCACGCGCCTGGGCCAGGAGCGCGGCTGGGCGCCGCCGGCGGTGGGCGACTTCGAGCGCGAGATCGAGACGGGGTCGCTGTACGTCGGATCGCCGGAGACGGTGGCGCGCAAGATCGTCGCGACGCTGAAGACACTGCGCGTGGACCGCTTCGACTTCAAGTACGACCAGAGTCAGATCAGCCATGACACGATGATGAACTCCATCGGGCTGTACGGGGAGAAGGTCGTTCCGCTGGTGAAGGACATGCTCGCCTGAGCCGCTGAGCCGCTGAGCCGCTGAGCCGCTGAGCCGCTGAGCCGCTGAGCGGGTGCGCGGTGCCGATTTTGACCGGCTCTGTCGTCATGGCATACTTGAACGGTTGCAGTGACGGCCCCATCGTATAGCGGCCTAGTACGCCGCCCTCTCACGGCGGTAACGCGGGTTCGAATCCCGCTGGGGTCACTGACCGAAAGCCCTCGGCCATGCCGAGGGTTTTCGCATTCCTCCGGTGACGCGCAGGCTGCTCGCACCTCTCGTGTTCTCCGGCTTGGGCGCCCGCGCCGGCAGGCGCGCTGCTCCGTGGTGCTGAGTCAGGAGAAGAGCTGGCGAAGCGCGTCGAGGTCGCCAGCGTCGACGACCTTCTGGATCGCTGCGATGGTCTCCTGGTTCACGAACATGCCCTTGAGGGTGTCGTTCCATATCGTGCGCACGGCGTCGACGTCACCGGCGTCAACCGCCGCGCCAGCAGACTCGATCGCCTGCTGGTACCGAATCTGCTGGAACCCCGCAGCCGCGTCCGAAGGGCTGTAGTACGGCATGGCGCGTACGAACGACTCACCGAGATGGCCAAGACCGTCGCTGCCGCTTCCCGCCAGACGGATGCCGATCGCCAGACGGATGCCGATCGCCAGACGGATGCCGATCGCCAGACGGATGCCAGCGGCCAGACCGCCGACGGCCAGGCTCTCGACCAGCACGCTGGTGCTGGTGCTGGTGCTGGTGCTGGTGCTGGTGCTGGTGCTGGTGCTGGTGCTGGTGCTGGTGCTGCTGGCGACACGGCTGCCTCGAGTGCCGTCGATCCGCGGACCCTGTCGCAGACGCGGGCGGATCTCGCCCTGGATCTGCTGCTGACCGGCACGCCGGCCGGGCACGACACTGCTGACGGGCTGCTGTCGGCGATCGCCGCGCACATCAATGTCACCGTCCCGGTCACCACGCTGATGGGCGAGCCCGGGCCCGCCGCAGAACTCGACGGACGGTGCCCGATCGATCCGGTCACGGCTCGCACGCTGGCCGGCGCCGCCGCGGGATGGGACCGGGTGCTCACCCACCCCGTCACCGGAGGGGTGCTCGCCGTGGACCGCTACCGGCCCTCCGAATCACTGAAACGACACCTGATCGGTCGCGATCAACGCTGCCGATTCCCCGGTTTGCGGCATCCCCGCCCGCCACAGCGACCTCGATCACACGCAGGACGCCGCCGCCGGCGGTCCCACGGACGAAGCGAACCTCGCGGCGCTCTGTCGGCGACACCACATCCTCAGACACCACTCACCCTGGCAGGTGCGACAACTCGGCGACGGGCTGCTGGAATGGACGAGTCCCACCCGCCGCGTCTACATCGACAAGCCGCCGCAACCCAACACGGTCACCTTCACCGACGCCTTTCCGGGCGACGCTCCCAGCCGTGTCCCCGCGCAACGACGGGCCGGCCCGTGGGCCACCGCACTGGGACCCCTCGCGCCGTTCTGATGTCACACCTCGCGCCAGGAATCATCCTGCACATGCGAACCGGCTTCCGGACCCATCTGCAGCATCCCGCCGTCCACCGACCAGTCGGCGCCCGTGACATAGCTCGACGCGGGAGAAGCCAGGAAGGCGATCACGGCCGCGACCTCCTCGGCCTTGCCCGGCCGGCTCAGCGGGATGCCCGGTCGGTGCGTGCGCTCGGCATCCTCGGAGGTGCGTCCGCTGGCGGCCGTGGCGATCTCACCCGGCGCCACGGCGTTGGCCGTTATCCCGTGGCCGCCCAGCTCCTGCGCCATTGTCTTGATCAGCCCGGAGAGAGCGTGCTTGGCGGCGATGTACGCCCCCAGACCGACGCGCGGCTGGTGCGCGTGCACGCTGGTCACCGCGATCAGCCGACCACCCGAGCCGGCACGCACCATGTGCCGCGCGGCGGTCTGCATCCCGAGGAATGCACCGTCGACGTTCAGAGCCATCGTGTCCAGCCATTCCTGCATCGAGATGTCCAGAACCGATCGGGGTGTGCTCGCGCCCGCGTTGTTCACGAACACGTCCAGTCCGCCCAGTCGGTCGCGCAGATCGTCGATGACGCCCGGCACAGCATCGAACTGGGTCGCATCGAAACGCGCGACCACGGCAGTGCGGCCCCGCTCGCGCACCGCCGCCGCTGTCCGCTCGGCCCCCTCCTGATCGCTGTGCCACGTGATGCCGACATCCATTCCGGCGTCGGCGAGGGCGATGGCGGTGGCTGCGCCGATGCCGGAGTCGGAGGCCGTGACGATGGCGTGGCGGGGAAGGAAGTCGTCTGTCATCATGCCGGGAAGGCTATCCGGAGCGGCTCACGAATCGACAGGGGTTGACAGCGCGATGCGCCGGATCTGCGGATTGCGCAACGGCATGATCATCAGCAGCGCCATCGCGCCGCCGTACAGCGCGAACGGCACGAAGAGCGGAAGCATGCCCGCGAGCAGCCCGAACGCGGCCATCGCGAGCGGCATCAGACAATCATCGCCCAGTCGCAGAATCGACCCGAGCCTGCCGAGATGATCGGGTGCCGCCGTCGCCGCGAACGTCGAGCCGAGCAGCACCGAGGCGAACCCGGCGGTCAGGCCGACCACGAGGCATCCGGCACCCACCACGACGGGAGAGCCGACACCGAGCGCAATGATGCCCATGCCCTGAGCGATCAGCGCACTGAAACCGCCCACCGCCTCGTGGCGCGGACGCCAGCGCACGACCACCAGGGCGCCGATCATGGCGCCGCCGCCGACCAGCGCTTCGAACACGCCCACAGCGCCGGCGCCCCAGCCCCTCGCGGTCGCCTGCAGAGTCAGTCCGATCGAGATCGCCGGTCCGACCGCCAGGTTCAACCCGGACAGCGCGATTACCAGCGTGCGGGTGGCGCGCTCCCGCCCGAGGTGCCGGAAGCCGTCAGCGACGTCACGCAGCACGCTCTGCTGCGCACCCGAACGCGGCAGCGCGAAGCGCGGCCGCAGGCACAGCAGGATGAAGACGACGACGACCACGTAGGTGACCGTGTTCAGGCCCGCGCTGCCCGCGATGCCGTACGCCGCGACGAGGAACCCGCCGATCGCCGAACCCGCCATCGTGCCCAGACGCGACAGGGTCTGGCTGAGAGCGGAGTAGGCGGGCAGGTCCGCGACGTCCACCAGCTGCCGGGGCATGGTGCCCGCAGCCGGCTCGAAGAAGGCGTCGCACAGGCCGAAGGCCACGCTCGCCGCCAACAGCAGCGCGACGGTGGGTGTCGTCGCGAGGCACCACACCGTGACGGTGACCAGCACCACGATCCGCAGCATGTTGAACAGGATCATCAGCCGCCTGGCGTCTGCGCGATCCGCGTAGGCGCCGCCGATCAGCAGCACCACGGCACGCGGCAGGGTGCCCGCCGCGACCACGAGTCCGGCGACCGCGGGGGAGGCGATCTGCACCGCCGTCCAGGCGAATGCGATCAGGAACACCGCGTCGCCCGCATCCGACACCGCTTTGATCGTGAGCCAGGCCTGCACCATGCGGTCCTTCCGGAAGGCAGGCGGACGATGCAGCATCCGCGGTTCACCCGTGGTCATCTCACACCTCCGTCGGGAAGCCGTGGGCGAAGAAGTACACCGGCATGCGCTCCTGGCCGTCCTCGCGGTCGATCCCTGCCCTCCACTCGTCGAGCATGGCGCTCAGTCGGTGCTGGAGATCCGACAGCTCCTCGGGCGTCGCCCAGGCAAGTGAATCGGTGTTGAACGCTTCGATCTCGCTCTGCGCCGAGACGCGGTACCACCGCTGCAGGCGCTCCAGCTGATTGCGCACGTTGGCGCGCTGCGCCTCCCGGGCGAGCAGGGCATCCGACGGGGAGTCGAAATCCGCCGAGGACCAGCTGAACGACCGCCGGGCGAGCTGCCACCAGCTGGCACGTCGATCGCCGTCCGGCGGGTCGACCTGTTCGACGACGCCCGCCTTCTGCAGCATCCGCAGATGATGGCTGATGCTGCCCACCTGCGCGTCGAGCGCCCGGGCGAGCACACCGACCTGGGTCGCGCCGTGCAGCAGGAGACGGTCGACGATGCGTCGTCGGAGCGGATGCGAGATGGCCGTGATGACCGAGATGTCTTCCACGGCCACCACGCTAAAGCCGAAGTCGAATACTCACAAGGCTTCTTGTATACCGCGGAAAATCAAGGCGCGGTGCGGTGTCGGCGACGCCGGATCAGCCAGATCACGAGGAGGGCTACGCCGGCGATCGCGAGCCAGGGGAGCAGGAATCCGAAAGCCACCACGAGCGCGTTCAGCGAGATGATGAGCCCGTTCCAGCCCGCGAGGAGTCCGTCAGCGAACCCGGCCGGATCTGCGGTCGTCGCGGTCGGGCGCTCGGTCAGCTGAATGCGGATGCTCGACATCGCCACCTGCTCGTCGATGCTCTTCAGCTGCTGCTCGTAGCTCTCCAGCTGGGCCTGACGCTCGCTCAGCGCCGACTCGGCCGCGATCAGATCCGCGACCGACCCCGACTTGGACATCAGCTCGGTCAGCCGTTGCACCGACGCACGAGAGGCGCCCACGCGCGCCCGCAGGTCGACAGCCGTCGACGTGACGTCCTGGCGGGAGATCGACGACCCGAGCACCTGACCTTCTGCCTCGGCGGCCCGCATCGCGTCGGACAGCTTCGCAGCGGGGACGCGGATGCTGATCCAGCCTTCGCCGCGGTCCGGCGACGGCTCTCTGGTCGAATCGATCGGGGCGCCGGGCGCCAGACCGAGGTCGGTCGACTCCACATAACCGCCCTGCGCCGCGGCCAGGTCGGCGATGGCATCCGCGGCCTTCGCGACATCGCCGACCCGCAGCGTCAGCTGAGAAGTCGTGATGATGTCGCGGTCGGCATCCACCGCCTCGTCCGCCGCGCCGACTGCTCCGCCCGCATCCCTCATGATCTCGGGCTGCCCGATCGCCGGAACCGGCCCGCCGTCGAACGTGGTGCTCACGCCATCCGCCGCGGAATCCGCGGCTCCCTGGCCGGCCGACACCACCGAGATCAGTGGCGGCGTGATGAGCGCACCGACGACGAACGCGGCCGCGATGCTCAACCCCGTCACCCAGCGGCGACGCACCCGGTGGGTCTGCTGCCCACGACGCTCGGGCTCCGCAGCCTCCTCGCCGATCTCGTCGAATACGGCGCTCTCGATCCGGGCGATGCTCTCGTCGCTCAGCGGCGGCAGTGCGATGCCGGTGTTCTCGCTCATGCGTCTCTCACTTCCTTCACCGCGCCGCGAAGTCGCGTGCGCACCCGGGAGAGACGGTTGCGGACCACGGCATGACTGACCCCGAGCTCCTCCGCCGCCACCTGGTAGGCGTACCCATCGACCGCGCAGAGGCGGAAGATGGCGCGATCCAGTTCGTCGAGCCCGCCGACCTCGTCGGCGATGCGCTCCGCGAGCTCGGCCGAGATCACCTGATCCTCCACGCTGACCGTGTCGGGGATCGTCTCGTCCAGACTGTCCGCCGTGTTCGCCCGATCGCGCCGCAGCACCCGAAGCCGGTTCGCCGCCTGGAAGCGGCAGATCGTCGCCAGCCAGGGCAGCAGCGAGGTCCCCGTCAGCTGCAGCGCCGGCAGCTTCCGCCAGGCGACGACGAACGTCTCCTGCGCGATGTCCTCGGCATCCGCGGGGGCGCCCAGGATGCCGTGCGCGATCCAGTACACCGGCCTGACGTATGCGCGATAGATCGCGCGGAAGGCATCCTGGTCACCGGATGCTGCCCGCTCGGCCCATACGCGGTCGTCGCTGTTCGTCGGCATTCCTGTTCCGATCGGTTGCTTTCGCAGTTCGTCTCTCACCTGAGAGTGTCGAGGGATCACTCATCGTCTCAGACTCGGGTACGATCGTTCGAGCGAAGGGGAGTATCCCGTCATCGCGCGGATCGTCATCACGAGCATCGTCATCGCTGCTCCGGCCGCGCGGCGCACCACGGTGCGGGGAGAGACTTTCGGATCTTCCGCCACCCTTCGAAAGGCACTGCTCCCTTGGACATCCCCGTCTGGTTCGAGATCACTGCGCTGGTCGTGCTGACCGCCGTCCTCATCGGCGACCTGCTGCTCATCCTCAAGCGTCCGCACATCCCCTCCACCCGGGAATCCGCGCTCTGGGTCGCGTTCTACGTGGTGCTCGCACTGATCTTCGCCGGCGTGCTGTACGTCGTCGGCGACGCCAAGACCTCTCTGGACTTCCTCACCGGCTGGGCGATGGAGTACAGCCTCTCCATCGACAACCTGTTCGTGTTCATTCTGATCATGACCCAGTTCTCGGTGCCTCGCCGCTATCAGCAGGAGGCGCTGATGGTGGGCATCATCATCGCCCTGGTGCTGCGCGCGATCTTCATCATCATCGTCGGCGCCGCGGTGGAGCACCTCAGCCCGATCTTCTACGTGTTCGGCGCATTCCTGCTGTTCACCGCCATCCGTCAGTCCCTCCCCGAGAAGCAGGCGGACGATGCGGAGACCGAGAACTTCATCGTCCGTCAGATCCGTCGGGTGATCCCCATCAGCGACTCCTACGACGGACCCAAGCTGCGCACGGTCGTCGACGGCAAGAAGATCTGGACGCCGATGCTGATCGTCTTCGTGTCGCTCGGCGTCACCGACCTGATGTTCGCGGTCGACTCGATCCCGGCGATCTTCGGCATAACCACGAATCCGTTCATCGTCTTCACCGCGAACCTGTTCGCCCTGATGGGGCTGCGCCAGCTGTACTTCCTGCTGGGCAACCTGCTCGACCGTCTCCGCTACCTGCACTACGGCGTCGCCTTCATCCTCGCCTTCATCGGCGTGAAGCTCGTGCTGCACGCCATGCACATCAACGAGCTCCCGTTCATCAACGGAGGCAAGCCCATCGAGTGGGCGCCGGACATCGACAACTGGATGTCCCTCGGCGTCATCTTCGGGTCCATGGCGGTCGCCACCGTCGCGAGCCTCGTCGCGTCGTCGCGGGAGAAGAGATCGGCCCGGGTCGAGAGCTGACCCGGCCGCGGCGGCGGATGTCACGCTGGTCCGACGCGCCCGCGCGCGGTGGTAGCCTGACGGGATGCGAGCGGCTCTCCTCCTTAGCAGCCGCGACGAGACCTCGATCTAGGCCTTCCTCGTCGCGGCATCCTGCATGGGCCGATTCGATACCTCAGGAGACAGCGCCACATGAGCAGTGATATCACCCGACCCCGCACCCTCGCCGAGAAGGTGTGGGACGACCACCTCGTCGTCAAGGGCGAGAACGGGGAACCCGACCTCATCTACATCGACCTGCACCTGGTGCACGAGGTCACCAGCCCCCAGGCGTTCGACGGCCTGCGCACCGAGGGCAGGCCGCTGCGCCGGCTCGACCTGACGATCGCGACCGAGGATCACAACACCCCGACGCTGAACATCGACAAGCCGATCGCGGATCTCACCAGCCGCACGCAGATCGAGACGCTGCGACGCAACGCCGCCGAGTTCGGTGTGCGTCTGCACTCGCTCGGCGACGCCGAGCAGGGCATCGTGCACGTCGTCGGACCGCAGCTCGGGCTGACCATGCCCGGGATCACGGTGGTGTGCGGCGACTCGCACACCTCCACCCACGGCGCCTTCGGCGCGATGGCGTTCGGCATCGGCACCAGCGAGGTCGAGCACGTCATGGCCACCCAGACACTGCCGCTGAAGCCCTTCAAGACCATGGCGATCAATGTCGAGGGCACCCTGCGCCCCGGTGTGACCGCGAAGGACATCATCCTCGCCGTCATCGCGAAGATCGGCACGGGCGGCGGGCAGGGCTACGTGCTCGAGTACCGCGGCAGCGCCATCCGCGACCTCTCCATGGAGGGTCGCATGACGATCTGCAACATGTCGATCGAGGCCGGAGCCCGCGCCGGGATGGTCGCACCGGACGAGACGACGTTCGCCTACCTCAAGGGACGCCCCCACGCTCCGCAGGGGCAGGACTGGGATGATGCGGTCGCCTACTGGCGCACTCTCCCGACCGACGAGGATGCCGTCTTCGACGCCGAGGTGCACCTCGACGCGAACGAGCTCGAACCCTTCGTCACGTGGGGCACGAACCCCGGTCAGGGCAGCTCGCTGTCGGCAGCAGTGCCGGACCCCGCCGACATCGCGGATGCCAACGAGCGCGCCAACGCCGAGCGGGCGCTGGAGTACATGGACCTCACCCCCGGCACCCCGCTGAAGGACGTCCGGGTGGATGCCGTGTTCATGGGTTCCTGCACGAACAGCCGGATCGAGGATCTGCGGGCATTCGCATCGATCATCGAGGGCAAGAAGAAGGCAGACGGGGTTCGCGTCATGGTCGTCCCCGGCTCTGCACGTGTGCGGCTGGAGGCCGAGGCGGAGGGCATCGACAAGATCGTCGAGGCGTTCGGCGCCGAGTGGCGTTTCGCCGGATGCTCGATGTGCCTGGGCATGAATCCCGATCAGCTCGCCCCCGGTGAGCGGTGCGCTTCCACATCCAACCGCAACTTCGAGGGCCGTCAGGGCAAGGGCGGCCGCACGCACCTCGTCTCGCCTCTCGTGGCCGCGGCCACCGCGATCCGCGGCACACTGTCCAGTCCGAGCGACCTGGTCGCCGAGGGGGTCTGAAACATGGAGAAGTTCACCACGCACACCGGCGTCGCCGCCGCTCTGAAGCGCTCCAACGTCGACACCGACCAGATCATCCCGGCCGTCTTCCTCAAGCGCGTCACCAAGACCGGTTTCGAGGACGCGCTGTTCCACGAGTGGCGCAAGGACCCCGAGTTCGTGCTCAACCAGGAGCCGTTCCGCGCGGCATCCGTACTCGTCGCCGGTCCCGACTTCGGCACCGGATCGAGCCGCGAGCACGCTGTCTGGGCGCTGCGAGACTACGGCTTCAAGGTCGTGCTCAGCTCTCGCTTCGCCGACATCTTCCGCGGCAACTCGGGCAAGCAGGGGCTGCTGGCGGCCACGGTGGACGACGCCGACATCGAACGCATCTGGACGCTGATCGACGAGGAGCCCGGGCGGGAGATCACGGTCGACCTCGAAGCGCGCACCGCTACGATCGGGGGCTTCCAGGTCGCCATCGGGATCGACGATTACACTAGGTGGCGGCTACTCGAAGGGCTCGATGACATCGGGCTCACGCTGCGCAACGAAGACAAGATCGCGCAGTTCGAGGCCCGCCGCGAATCGTGGCGGCCACGTACGCTCCCCGTCCGATAGAACGGGAAGCGCGGTGGGCCTGGGGTCACGAACCCCTGCGGCACCAGCCGTGATTGGATGAGATATTCACGGCCACCGCCGTGCTGTCCTGATGAAGAAGAGGCCCGAATGACGACATCGCTCCGCGACGCTTCAGTCGACGAGGCTCCGGTTCCCACCGGGTCCGTACTCGCGATCCGCGGAGGCCGGCCGCTGCGCGGCCGCGTCGATGTCAAAGGCGCGAAGAACCTCGCGACCAAAGCGATGGTGGCTGCTCTCCTCGGAGAGAGCACCAGCACGCTGCGCGATGTCCCGGACCTGAGCGACGTCGCCGTCGTGCGCTCGCTGCTCGAAGTGCACGGCGTACGGGTCACCGAGGGCGATGAGCCCGGCTCGCTGCTGCTCGATCCGAGCGACGTCGAGTCGGCTCATTACGAGGAGATCGACGCGCACGCGGGTGCGTCGCGCATCCCGATCCTGTTCTGCGGGCCGCTGCTGCACAGGCTCGGCCAGGCGTTCATCCCCGATCTGGGCGGATGCCGCATCGGCGACCGGCCTATCGACTTCCACCTCGACGCGCTGCGCAAGTTCGGCGCCATCGTCGAGAAGCAGCCGAGCGGCATCCGGCTCTCCGCCCCGAACGGGTTGCGGGGCGCCAACATCCACCTGCCGTACCCCAGCGTCGGTGCGACCGAGCAGGTCCTGTTGACCGCCGTGCGGGCGAAGGGCACCACCGAACTGCGCAACGCGGCCATCGAGCCCGAGATCATGGACCTGATCGCCCTGTTGCAGAAGATGGGCGCCATCATCTCCTACGAGCCCAACCGCGTGATCCTCATCGAGGGCGTCGAGTCGCTGCGCGGCTACGACCACCGCTGCATCTTCGACCGCAACGAGGCCGCTTCCTGGGCGTGCGCGGCCCTGGCCACCGACGGCGAGATCTTCGTCGCCGGCGCGAAGCAGCAGGAGATGCTCACCTTCCTCAACGTCTTCCGCAAGGCCGGCGGCTGGTTCGACGTGCAGGAGGACGGGATCCTCTTCCGCCGTGACGGCGAGCTCAAGCCCGTCGTCGTCGAGACCGACGTGCACCCCGGGTTCATGACCGATTGGCAGCAGCCGCTCATCGTCGCCCTGACCCAGGCGAAGGGTCGCTCGATCGTGCACGAGACGGTCTACGAGAACCGCTTCGGTTTCACTCAGGCCCTCGTCAAGATGGGCGCCGACATCGTCGTGCACCCGCACGGACTGCAGAACGGGCCTCGTCGCGTGCCGCGTCGCGAGCTGGAGCAGGCCGCCGTCATCACCGGTCCGACGCCGCTGCATGCTGCCGACATCGTCGTGCCCGACCTGCGCGGCGGATACAGCCATGTGATCGCCGCGCTCACCGCTGAAGGCGAGTCGCAGGTGTCCGGTGTCGACATCCTCAGCCGCGGCTACGAGAAGTTCCTCGACAAGCTGCTGGCGCTGGGCGCCGACTTCGACGTCGTCCGGTGATCTGATGGCTGCTTCCGAGCGGAGCCGTCCGAGCCTTTTCTGGCCGCTGGCGGCGATCGTCATCCCCCCGCTGTCGCTGCTGGCGAAGGTCACCACCGAAGACGCCCACAAGCTGCCGCGTCAGGGCGCCTTCGTTCTCGCCCCCAATCACTACTCCGAGTTCGATCCGCTGATCGTGGCGATGGCCGTCTACCGTATCGGCCGGCTTCCGCGCTTCATGGCGAAGGAGAGCCTGTTCCGGATTCCCGTGCTGGGCTGGGTCCTCACGCGCACCGGAATGATCCCCGTCGCCCGCGCTTCGTCTGCGACCTCCGCGAAGCAGACGATGCTGCAGTCGCGGGAGCTGGTCGAGAACGGCCGTGGCGTCATCGTCTATCCGGAGGGAACGCTGACGCGCGACCCCGAGCTGTGGCCGATGCGCGGCAAGTCGGGCGCCGTGCGCCTGGCGCTCTCCGGCGACATCCCGCTGATTCCCATGGCGCAGTGGGGAACCCAGCAGATCATGGGGCGGTACCAGAAAGGCCTCAGCCTGTGGCCGTTGCGCAAGCGCGTACGGGTGCTCGTCGGAGACCCGGTCGACCTGTCGGATCTGAGAGGGCGGGCGGGGGAGCCGGGCGCGCTGAACGAGGCCACCGATCGTCTGATGAATGCGATCACCGCCCTGCTGGAGGAGCTGCGCGGAGAGAAGGCACCCGAACGACGCTGGAATCCGGCGGAGCACGGTCAGAACGAGACGGGGCGTCTTGACTCCTAGGCGCTCCCCGGAAGGAACAGGAACCCGGGCCGCGGTGATCGGCGCGGGAAGCTGGGGCACGACGTTCGGCAAGATCCTCGTCGACGGCGGCTCCCAGGTGATGATGTGGGCCAGGCGCCCCGAACTGGCGCAGGAGATCTCCGAGGCCAAGCGCAACTCCCAGTATCTGCCCGGCATCAATCTGCCGCGCTCGATCGCGGCCACGCATGAGATCGCTCGCGCGCTCGACGGCGCCGATCAGATCTACCTGTCAGTGCCCAGCCAGTCGCTGCGCGAGAACCTGAAGGCGCTGCGCCCTCTGATCGCCGACAGCGAAGCCCCGATCATCAGCCTGATGAAGGGCGTCGAGCGCACGACCGGGCTGCGCATGAGCCAGGTCATCGAGCAGGAGCTCCGGTGCGATCCGAACCGCATCGCGGTGGCCTCCGGCCCGAACCTCGCTCTCGAGATCGCCCGCGAGCAGCCGACGGCGGCGGTGATCGCCTCGCTCAGCCAGGAGACCGCCGATGCCGTGGCGCGCACCGCGCGCAACCACTACTTCCGCTCCTTCGTCAACACCGACGTGATCGGCACGGAGTTCGGCGGCGTGCTGAAGAATCTCATCGCCGTCGCGATCGGCATCGTCGACGGCGTCGGCTACGGCGAGAACACGAAGGCATCGATCATCACGCGGGGTCTGGTCGAGATGACGGATTTCGCCGTCGCGAACGGTGCGAGGCCCGAGACGCTGCAGGGACTGGCGGGTCTGGGAGACCTGATCGCCACCTGTCAGTCGCCGCTGAGCCGGAACAACACCGCCGGCCGCCTGCTCGGGCAGGGGTACGGCTTCCAGGACGTCGTGAAGCAGATGAATCAGACCGCGGAGGGACTCGCCTCCGTGGCGCCGATCCTCCAGCTCGCGCACGAATCCGACGTGTACATGCCGATCGTCGAGCAGGTGAAGATGGTGCTCGACGGGCGGATGGATCCCCGGCACATCGCCCCGCACCTGACGACCGATGACGACACTCCGCAGGAGGAGAGGACCAATCATGGACAAGCAGACGGTGGTGGTGCTCTTCGGCGGGCGTTCCAGCGAGCATTCGATCAGTTCCGCAACGGCGGGCGGGGTGCTGGCGGCGATCGATCGTGATCGCTATGCGGTGATCCCGGTCGGGATCACCCGCGACGGCGCCTTCGTCCTCGAGCAGGACGACCCCTCCCGGTTCGCGCTGGACGCCGCGAACATGCCCGAGGTCATCGACAACGGCACGCGCGTGCGCTGGCCGGAGCCCGGTGGCGACCGGATGCTGCGCGTCGCAGCCCCCGACGGTTCGACGATCGATCTCGGTGAGATCGACGTGGTCCTGCCGCTGCTGCATGGTCTGCACGGCGAGGACGGCGCCATCCAGGGCTTCTTCGACGTGCTCGATGTGCCTTACGCCGGCGGAGGGATCCTCGATTCCGCGGTGTGTCTCGACAAGCACTTCACGAAGCTGGCGCTCTCGGCGGCAGGAATCGCGGTGGCCCCCGGGATCACCGTGCGCAGAGGCGAGTGGGATGCGGACGCGGACGGCGTGCGGGCGCGCATCCTGGGCCTGGGCGCCGTGGTCTTCGTCAAGCCTGCGAGCGCCGGATCCAGCGTCGGCGTCTCCCGCGTGGAGGACGGCGAGGGGCTGGACGAAGCCCTGCGCATCGCGTTCGCGGAGGACGACAAGGTTCTCGTCGAGTCGCGCATCATCGGGCGTGAGATCGAGGTCGGCGTGCTCGCCGGGCGCGCGCGCAGCAGGGCACGGGCGTCACTGCCCGGAGAGGTCGTGCTGACCTCGCGCAGCTTCTACGACTTCGAGGGCAAGTACCTCGGCGGCGAGGGCGTGGAGATCGTCTGCCCGGCGGATGTCGACGACGACCTCGTGACCCGCCTGCAGGACACCGCCGTGCGCGCCTTCGAAGCCGTGGACGGCAGAGGGCTGGCACGGGTGGACTTCTTCGTGACGGCGGACGGCGAGCTGATCGTCAACGAGCTCAACACCATGCCCGGGTTCACCCGGTTCTCGATGTTCCCGAAGTGCTGGGTCGCGTCGGGCCTGAGCTACACCGAGCTGATCACCGAGCTCATCGAGGCCGGACTGAGCCGCCAGTGAGTTCGGCTTCCTGAGCTCGTCGAGGGTGGGCCCTGAGCTCGTCGAAGGCCTACTCGGGCAGCTCGTCGGGGGTCGTGCATTCGCCCGTCGCGGGGGTCGTCCGGACGGCGCCGACAAGGTTGCTGTTCGTGAGCACCTCGTTGGCTCCGGCCTTCTTCGTGTCGACGAACACCTGCACGGCCGGATCCCGACCGTAGGTCGTCATCCGCATCCAGGGGGCCGCGGATTCATCGACCAGCCAGTCGATCCCTTCGAGCGTGACGCACTGCAGGGTGGCCGTGGGCCCCGGGACAGCCACCCCGCAGGCGATGATGATGGTGGTGGGGTCGCCGTACGCACCGGTGGCCTGCGCGTCGGTCCATCGCCGGTCGAAGCCGTCGATCGCGCTGGGCAGCCGCACGGTCACCTCGGCGCAGGCCGGGTTGTTGGCATCCGGTGCCGGCTTCAGCGCGACGGTGCTCGAGCAGCCGGACAGGGCGAGAAGGGCCAGCACTCCGGCGAGCGGGGCGAGACGACGGAGCATGATTCCAGGCTACCGTTGTCGGCATGGCATCCGATTCCGACGACCCTCGCATCGGCGACGTCTCGGAGGGCACGGTTCTCAGAGCGATCCTCGCGCGCACGGGCACGGCTCGTCACGCGCTCCTCGGCCCGGGCGACGATGCAGCGGTCATCGCCGTGCCGTCCGGTTCGGTGGTGGCGACGACGGACACGCTGGTGGACGGGCCGGACTTCCGGTCCGCGTGGTCCAGCGGCCGCGACCTCGGCTGGAAGGCCGCCGCGGTCAACCTCGCCGACGTGGCGGCGATGGGTGCGGTTCCGACCGCGCTGCTGGTCGCCCTCGCCGTTCCGCGGGACGTCCGGCTGTCGTTCGTGGCCGACATGGCCGACGGATTCCGCGACGCGTGCGATGCGCTCGCGCCCGGCTGCGCGGTGGTCGGGGGAGACCTCACCGTCTCGGACCTGCTGACGATCGCCGTGACCGCGCTCGGCGACCTGGGCGGCCGGAACGCCGTGCTGCGCAGCGGCGCACGCCCCGGTGACGTCGTCGCACTCGCCGGCGAACTGGGTGCCGCGGCAGCGGGCTTGGAGATCCTGTTCGACCGGGGCCGTGAGGGGACCACGCCGGTGCCGCTGGTACGCACCGGGATGGATGCCGGGCAGCTGCACGCGCTGGACAGGCAGCTGCGTCCCGTGCCGCCGATCGCCCTGGGCGGTGCGGCAGCGGACGCCGGTGCGACCGCGATGATGGATGTGTCTGACGGACTGGCCCTGGATGCCGGCCGGATCGCGGAGGCGTCACAGGTGTCGATCGACTTCGCGAGCGCCGCGATCGACGTGCTCGCCTTCGGGGGAGATCGATCCCGCGCCCTTCGCGGCGGGGAGGACCATGGGCTGCTGGCGACGTTCCCGACGGATGCGGTGCTGCCGGAGGGCTTCCGCGCGATCGGCTCCGTCGTCGCCCGCACGGCCGATGCGGTGCTGCTGGACGGCGCCGCGATCCCCCCGGGGGGCTGGGATCCCTACCGAGACTGGGACGGCGTCGTCTCCGGTTGATCGCCCTCGGGTCCCTGAGCCGGTCCCTCCGGTCCCTGAGCGTGTCGAAGGGCCCACCACACGGCGGTGTCGCCGTAGACCTTCTCCCGCAGAAGGGAGAGCCCTGCGACCTCCAGGTCCGGAGGACTGGAACGCCGCGCGCGTTCGATCACGACCACGGCGCCGGCGGAGAGCAGCGGGGTCAGCGATCGGAGATCGGCTGTCATCGCCGCGTCGTCCAGGTCGTACGGCGGGTCCGTGAAGACCAGGTCGTACGGGCCCGCCGTGCGGTTCAGGAACGCGCTCACGGCACTCTGATGCACTCTCGCTCCGCTCGGCGCTCCCAGCGCCTTGGCGACGGCGGTGATGTTCCGTCCGATGGTCGCGGCGGCCGGCCGGGAGCGCTCCACCAGGTCGACGGACAGCGCCCCGCGGCTCCAGGCCTCCAGGCCGAGGGCGCCGCTGCCCGCGTAGAGGTCGAGGACGCGCGCGCCGTCGATCGCCTGCAGCGACTCCAGGGCGCCGAAGACGGACTCCCGCACGCGGTCGCTGGTGGGACGGGTGCCTGCGCCCGGCACCTCCAGTCGGATGCCGCGAGCGGTTCCGGCGATGATCCTCGTCACCCGTTCACGATACGACACGAGGACTCGTCGGCCGTGCGCACCGAGGTCGGCGGCCGTCCCTAGACTCGGAGCATGTCCTTCGAGCTCGACACGCCGCTGGCTCAGGCCGTCGGCGCCACATCGGCCCGCACCCTGGATCGTGCCTTCGGGATGACGGTCGTGGGGGAGCTGCTCGGGCATTACCCCCGCCGGTACGCGGATCCGGGTGAGCTGACGCCGATCCGCGAACTTCCGATCGGGGAGACGGTCACGATCGTCGCGGAGGTGGTGAGCTCCAGTGCGCGCGCGATGCGCAATCGCCGCGGCGCGATGACGGAGGCCGTCATCAGCGACGGCATCGGCCGGATGTCGCTGACGTTCTTCGCGAAGAATCTGAGTCAGGCGCAATGGCGGCAGAAGGAGCTCGCACCGGGCCGGCGCGGTATCTTCTCCGGCAAGGTCGGCATGTTCCGGGAGACGGTTCAGTTCGCGCACCCGGAGTATGAGCTCTTCGACGACCTCGATGCCGCACAGCGACGGGCGGACTCGCGCCGGAACGTGCCGATCCCGATCTATCCGGCCACATCCACGATTCAGAGCTGGCAGATCGCCAAGATCATCGGCCCCGTCCTGGACGGACTCGGCGACGTTCCCGAGCCCCTGCCTGACGCCCTGCGGCTGTCGGAGGACCTGCTGACCGCCCGGGACGCCCTGGAGCGCATCCATCGTCCGCAGCAGCGCGGAGACATCGCCCCCGCCGTGCGCACCCTCCGAGTGCACGAGGCGCTCACGTTGCAGGCGGCGCTGCTGCAGCAGCGCGAGCAGGTGCGTGCACTGACCGCGGTCCCGCGCGAGACGAAGCCGGGCGGGCTGCTGGAGCGCTTCGACGCGTCGCTGCCGTTCTCGCTCACCGAGGATCAGCGGCTGGTCGGTGCGGAGATCGCGGACGACCTCACGGCTCGACGTCCGATGAACAGGCTCGTCCAAGGGGAGGTGGGTTCGGGAAAGACCCTGGTCGCGCTGCGTGCCATGGTGCAGGTGGCCGAGAGCGGGGGACAGGCAGCGCTCATCGCGCCGACCGAGGTGCTCGCCGGACAGCACCTGCGCTCCATCACGAAGATGCTCGGCCGCGACCTGGCACCGCAGCTGATGCCCACCCTGCTGACCGGACAGATGTCGGCACCCGAACGCCGGAAGGCGGCGCTGCGTGTGGCATCGGGGCAATCGCTCATCGTGATCGGCACGCACGCCCTGCTCTCCGAGAAGACCACCTTCGCCGATCTCGCTCTGGTCGTCGTCGATGAGCAGCACCGGTTCGGGGTGGAGCAGCGAGAGGCGCTGCGCGCCAAGGGCACCGCACCGCACGCGCTGGTCCTCACCGCCACACCGATCCCACGCACGGTCGCCATGACGGTCTTCGGGGATCTGGACACGTCGGTGATCCGCAGCATGCCGTCCGGTCGGGCGGGCATCCAGACCTTCACCGCGCCGCTCGCCGAGCACCCGTCCTGGTTCCAGCGGGTGTGGACACGCGCGGCCGAGGAGATCGCCGCGGGGCGGCAGGTGTTCGCGGTATGCGCGGCCATCGACACCGCGAAGGACTCCGTCGACTCCGACGGCGCGGCCCCGCCTCCCGACGAGGAGGGCAAGGGGCCGCGGTGGGGTGTCGTGCAGCTGGCCGAGCTGCTGGCCACGCATCCGCAACTGTCGAAGGTGCGGCGCGGTGTGCTGCACGGGAAGATGCCCGCCGACGAGAAGGATGCCGTCATGCGGGCCTTCGCGCGGGGTGAGATCGACCTCCTCATCGCGACGACCGTGATCGAAGTCGGCGTCGACGTACCCAACGCCTCCACGATGATCATCATGGAGGCGGACCGCTTCGGCGTCTCTCAGCTGCACCAGCTGCGCGGCCGGGTCGGTCGCGGTGAGCATCCCGGGCTGTGCCTGCTCGTGACCGAGGCGGAAGCAGGCTCCATCGCGCGTGAGCGGGTCGACGCGGTGGCCGCGACCCTCGACGGCTTCCAGCTCGCCGAGGTCGACCTCGAGCTGCGCGGTGAGGGCGACGTGCTGGGCGCCTCTCAGTCCGGCGCGCGCTCGTCGCTGCGGCTGCTGCGCGTCGTGAAGGATGCCGACCTGATCGTGCGTGCCCGTGAGATCGCGGCCGCGATCTTCGCGGATGACCCCACCCTGGAGAGGCATCCGGCACTGCGTGCCACCATCGAGCGACGCGTGACGGATGCCGACCGTGCCGCGCTCGGCAAGAACTGAGAGTCTTCTGTTCTAGGCTGGGGGCATGTGCCGAGTCCTCCCAGCGAAGGAGATCATGTGAACAGTCGGATCGCCGTCGTCCCGGGCTCGTTCGATCCGCCCACACTCGGCCACCTCGACGTGATCCGTCGAGCGGCGCGTCTGTACGACGAGCTGCATGTGCTCGTCGTGCACAACCCCGGCAAGGAGGCGATGCTGCCCATCGCCCAGCGCATGACCCTGCTGGAGCAGTCGATCGCCGAGGCGGGCGTGGAGGGTCACATCATCGTCGGGTCCTGGAGCATGGGCCTGCTCGTCGACTACGCACGCGACGTGGACGCGGGCGTCCTCGTCAAGGGCATCCGTTCGCAGGTCGACGTCGCCTACGAGTCTCCGATGGCCATCGTGAACCGCCATCTCGCCGACATCGAGACGGTCTTCCTGCTGCCGGATCCGGCACACGCGATGGTATCCAGCTCGCTCGTGCGCCAGGTCGCCTCCCTCGGCGGCGATGTCTCGCCGTTCGTCCCTCCCGTGGTGGCGTCCTTCCTGGACACGGGTGCCCGGGGCCTCTGACGACACCTCGCTGCCGACACCGCATGCCGGAGCCTCTCAGCGTCAGGGCCGGTAGCATGGCGGGGTGAAGTCCCGAGTGAACGGCCCGTTTTTCCTTCCCGTCCGCGATATCGTCCGCAAGCCCGGAGAGATGCGCGAGCACACCATCTCCGTGACCCTCGCCGACAAGTGGGGTGAGGGCATCGTCGCGGTCGAAGCGGGTGAGACCGTCGATATCGATGTGCGTCTGGAGTCGGTTCACGAGGGGATCCTCGTCTCCGGAACGGCCGACTCCGATTACACCGGGGTGTGCGGTCGCTGCCTCACCGACATCGTCGCGCCCGTCGAAGTCGAATTCCAGGAGCTTTTCGCGTATCCTGGTGAGGAAGAAACTGACTTCGAAGTTCAAGACGACCACGTGGATCTTGAAAATCTGGTCAGGGATGCGGTCGTGTTGTCGCTTCCATTTCAGCCGGTGTGTCAGCCGGATTGCCCGGGCCTCGACCCGAGTACGGGTGAGAAGCTGGCCGTGAGCACCGACGCAGAGAGCACTGCTCCCATTGATCCTCGATGGAGTGCGCTCCGACAGATCACAGACCAGGACGCCGCGACAGAGAGCCGTGGCGCCGAGAAAGAAGAGAGCTAGTCATGGCCGGTAACCCCCCGAAGCGCAAGGTCTCCCGTTCGAACACCCGCTCGCGCCGCGCGCAGTGGAAGGCAGCGCCCATCGCGCTGGTGAAGACCATCGAGAACGGCAAGGTCGTCTACAGCCGCCCGCACCAGGCGAAGGTCGTCACCGACTCGCAGGGCACCGAGTTGTTCCTCGAGTACAAGGGCCGCAAGGTCGCCGACGTCTGATCCGACGATCATGGCGGAGGATTCCGCGGGGATTCGGACTCTTACTCAGAAGCTCGGCGTCGAGATCGACGCCGAGCTTCTTGAGCTGGCGCTGACTCACCGCTCGTACGCGTACGAGCACGGTGGGATCCCGCACAATGAACGACTGGAGTTCCTCGGGGACTCCGTGCTCGGCATCTCCGTGACCGTGATGCTGTTCACCACGCATCCCGATCTCGACGAGGGCGAACTGGCCAAGCGGCGTGCGAGCGTCGTCTCGACGGTGGCACTGGCCGAGGTGGCGCGAGGCATCGGGCTCGGAGCTCACCTCCGTTTGGGACGCGGTGAGGAGCACACCGGCGGCCGTGACAAGGACTCGATCCTGGCGGACACGATGGAAGCCGTCTTCGGTGCGGCCTACCTCTCCGCCGGCCCGGAGGCCGCCGAGTCCCTGGTGCTGCGCCTGACCGGGCCGCTGCTGGCCGACCCCGAGCGCTACGGCGCCGCGATGGACCCGAAAACCAGTCTGCAGGAGCTCGCCGCGCGACTCAGCGCCACCCCGCCGCAGTACTCCGTTCAGGCCGCCGGCCCGGATCACGATCGCGTGTTCACCGCCACGGTCGTCGTGGGCGACCTGAGCTGCAGCGGGACCGGCACCAGCAAGAAGACCGCCGAGATGTCGGCCGCGCTGACCGCGTGGCGCGAGCTCAGCGCCAGCACCGAGCCGTCGGGCGCCTGAGCTCCGCAGTGCCTGAACTCCCCGAGGTCGAGGTCGTCCGCGCCGGTCTGGCGCCGGCGATCGTGGGTGCGCGAGTGAGCGCGGTCGACGTTCTGGACGAGCGCGCGCTCACTCGGCATCCCGGGGGAGCGGCCGACTTCGTCGCACGCCTCGAGGCGCGCGCCTTCACCGCCGCGGCGAGGCGGGGGAAGTTCCTCTGGCTCGTACTGGAGGGCGACGCGGATGCGATGGTCGCGCACCTGGGAATGAGCGGGCAGATGCTGCTGCGCGCGCCGGGCGCTGCACCCGAGCGGCACGAGCGCATCCGGCTGCACATCGATCACCCGCAGCACGGCGGGCTCGCCGTCGTGTTCGCCGACCAGCGCACGTTCGGGTCCCTGGCGGTCGACGAGCTCCGAGAGACTCCGGACGGTTCGGCTGCGGGCATCGGCACGGCCCTGCCTCTTGTGCCCACCCAGGTCGCGCACATCGCGCGTGACGCGCTGGACCCCGCCTTCGACGAGTCGCGGTTCATCGCATCCGTGCGTCGGCGCGCCAGCGCCATCAAGCGCATCCTGCTGGACCAGACCCTCGTCAGCGGCATCGGCAACATCTACGCCGACGAGTCGCTCTGGGCCGCCCGCATCCATCCAGAGACCGAGGGACGTGCGCTGTCGGCGCAGGCCGTGCGTCGACTGGTGGCCGAGGTGCGGCTGGTACTGGAGAAGGCGCTGGCCGAGGGCGGCACCAGCTTCGACGCCCAATACGTCAACGTGAACGGCCAGGCGGGTTACTTCGCCCACTCCCTCAACGTCTACGGCCGGGCGGGACTGCCCTGCCCGCGCTGCGGCGGTCCGATCACCCGCGCGGCGTTCATGAACCGCTCGAGCCACTACTGCCCGCGGTGCCAGCGGCGACGCTGACCGGCTCCTGCGATGGAGCGCCGACGCCGACCGCTCAGATCCGACCGGTCTGAGAGGCGCGCCGATCCATCCGATCGATCGCGAACGCCAGGTGCGGCATGTCGACGCCGCGGTAGTGCTTCACGAACCGCCCGCGCACCGTCATCCCCAGCCGGATCGCCACATTCATCGAGGCGACGTTCGTATCGCGGATCTGCGCGAACACGCGGTCGACGTCGAGCACGTCGAACGCGTGATCCCGAGACGCTGTCGCCGCTTCGACCGCATAGCCGTGATGCCAGTGCTCGCGGTTGAACAGATACCCGACCTCGATGACGTCGGCGCCGAGAATGTGCTGACGGGTGAGCCCGCACTGCCCGATCATCTGTCCGGTGTCGCGGTGCACCACCGCCCACATGCCGAAGCCGTCGTCGCGGTAACGCCGTCGCATGCGCGCCAGCCAGTCCTGCACCATCCGCTCGTCGAACGCGCCCTCGTAGGCGCTCATCGTCTCGGCATCCTGCAGGATCGCCCGCAGCGCGGGCAGATCTTCGTCGGTCATCTCGCGCAGTTCGAGGCGCGTCGTGCGCAGCAGCATCGCTCCATTCTGACTCACTGCGCGGCAAACGCGGGGCGCAGCAGTGGACGCGTCGCGCGGGTGCTCAGCCACACGAGGAGGATCCCGACCGCCAGTACCAGCGCGATGGTCATCAGCGACAGGGGTGCGGCGATGACGGCCAGGCCCAGCAGCGGCAGGACCAGGACCCCGCCGCACAGCGCGGCGCCGACGGCGGTCTGCAGCAGCGGTGTCATGACCGCCCGCCGCCGCGCGGCGTCGACTGTGTGCAGAGGGACGCCGAGGTGATGCAGGCTGCGATGCAGCGGCCGCTGGTCGAGCAGGTCCGACGCCTGCGAGACACCCACCGATGCCGCGACCATGAGGAACGACACGACCAGGGTGATGATCAGGCCGGTGCGCATGTCCGCGAGCAGCGCGATATCCTCTGCCGAAGCGCCGGATGAGCTGATGAGGTTCATGACCGACATCCCCGTGCCGGCGAAGACCGCGACGAAGCTGATCATGGCGATGCCGCTCACCTGCCGCCAGGCGGCCTTCGGATCGTCCAGCACGATGCGGGCGGCGAGGAGTCGCTCCGGCGTCTCCGCGCGCTTCGCCTGACGGCGTGAGCGCGCTTTCAGCGTCCACGGGCCGACCAGGTTCAACAGCCCGATGGCACCGGCGAACAGCACCGCCAGCACGGCGGTGATCGCGACCGCGCCCGCCATCGACGGCACGGCCTGAGCGCCGAGGAAGGCGACGGCGAGCAGGGCTGCGGCGAGCACGGCGCGGACCCAGTGCACGCCCTTCGCCTGTGCGCGCATCCGCACACCGAGCGGCGAGACGACGAGCCGGCGCAGGCCGAGGACCGAGCTGACGGCCGCGAGCAGCAGCGCTCCGGAGCACACGGCGGCGATCAGGGCCGGTGGGAGGAGCACGGCGCCGACTCCGAGGGGCGCGCCGCGGAACGGGATGAGCCCGACCGCCGGGGCCAGCACGAGATGTCCCAGTATGCCGGCGAGCACGCCGCTGCCGGCGATCACCATCGACTCGATGACCGTCAGCACGCTCACGCCCATCGGGGCGACCCCGAGCAGTCTGAGGGTCGAGAGGCGCTCATCGCGTCGGCGTGCGGAGAGCCGTGCGGCAGCACCCCCGAGAGATGCCAGCGGCATGATCAGCAGCACCAGGGCCACGACGGCCAGCATCTGATAGACCGGCGCCTCGGGGTCGGTCCACCCCCAGAACGACTGCGCTCCGCCGACGACGGTGAGCACCAGCGCTGTGACGATGGCGAAGGCCGTGGCGGGAATAGCGACGGTCGCCCTGCTGCCAGGTGCCGGACGCAGCAGCATGCGAATGGTCGCGGCATTCATGCGGCGACCTCCGCATCGACGATGGCGCCGTCGCGCATGGACAGCGTGCGCGAGCACCGGGCCGCCACCTGCGGATCATGCGTCACGACGATCAGCGTGCGGCCCTGACCGGTCGTGGACCAGAGCAGCGCATCCATCACCTCGGCGGATGTGCGTGAGTCGAGCGCCCCGGTCGGCTCGTCGGCGAAGATCAGCTCGGCACCCGTCACCTGCGCGCGCGCGATGGCCACCCGCTGTGCCTGCCCGCCCGAGAGCTCGCCGATGCGGCGGTCCTCCATGCCGGCCAGTCCCAGCGACTGCAGCCAGTCCGCGGCCAGAGCCGTGGCCTGCTGTCGCGGGGTTCCGTTGATCATCAGCGCCAGGGCCACGTTCTCGACGGTGGTCAGTTCGGGAATGAGCAGACCCTGCTGGAAGACGAAGCCGAAGCGTTCCCGGCGCAGCTGCGAGCGAGTGGTCTCGGACTGCCCCGTGAGCTCGATCGGAGCTCCTGACGCGGAGAGGAACGAAACCGACCCGGCGTCGGGTGCGACGATGCCCGCCAGGACGTGCAGCAGGGTGGTCTTCCCGGATCCGGACGCGCCCATGATGGCAAGGGATTCACCACGCCGAACGGTCACATCCACTTCGGCGAGAGCGCGGGTGGTGCCGTAGGTCTTGGTGAGGGCGTTCGCATGCAGGACGGAATCGTTCATGGTTCCAGCTTCCGGCCCGGCAGGGGGCAGGATCATCGACCCTGCGGATGACCCTGCCCCACCGCTCTCATCCTTCAGGATGATTCAGTGCAGCCGCTTCTGCCACGCACCCGCGTACGAGGCGGCAACGAAGCCGATCGACTCGTTGATGTCCAGCATCGGCCGGTTCTCCTCGGCGTTGAAGGTGGAGATCTTGGGGGAGTGCGGGGCGATCTCCTTCCAGCGCAGGATGTTGGCGCACTTCACGATCGTTCCCAACCGCTTGCCGCGGTGCTCCTTCACCACGAGCGTGCCCCACTGGTGCGTCACCCCGGTGAGGTCCGCGCCGATGTTCAGCTCGTTGAAGGCGACCATCGCGCCCGACGGCTCGTGCACCACGGCGGCGACGGACATCGTCTGTCCGCCGGCGGCGAAGGTGGCATCGCGTCGCGCGACGCGTGCCGGGTCCCAGGTCTCCTCGGGGATGTCCAGGTCGCCGCTGGGTACGTCCGTGGCCATCCGGGCGATCATGCTGCCGTAGCCGGCACGCAGTTCCGGCGGTGTCGGCAGGGTCCAGGTGACGATGCGGTAGTCGTCTCCGGCGAAGGCGACCGCCTCGGCGAGACGCGTCTCCGCATCCCCGAGGGCGCCGTCGAGCGGAAGGATGCTGTTGCGCTCGACCTGCTCCAGGGAGTATCCGTTCGCCTCGAGCAGGTCGCTCAGCGCCGTGGTCGCCACGCGCCCCCAACCCGTGGCGGGGGTCAGCATCCGCTCACCCTCGGACGCGGGATGCAGGGTCCAGCTCTGCAGGGTGCTGCGGCCGAGGGTGCCCACCTCCTCCTCCACACGCTGCAGGAGTGCGGCGCCGACACCGTCCTCCGCGTGCGGCGGGAGCAGCATGAGGTCGAACTCGGCCGAAGTCGCTCCCTGCTCCGTCGCCGTCGTGATGGAGGCAGCTCCGACCATCACGCCCCCGCGCCGGGCGATGAAGCCACGATGGAGGCGATCGGACTCGTCGAGCCACGAGGGCAGCAGCTGCTCGGCGGTGTCGCTGAGGTCGGTGATGCCGGCGTCCAGCTCAGCCGCCCGGTTGCCCAGATCGACCATCGCGCGGAACTCGTCGGCGTCCGGGGCGTCGGCGGCCGCCGGGACGACCAGCGGGGTGATCAGGATGTCTGTCATGTCAGCTCCTTCTTCCAAGCGCCTTCGTAGTCGATCGGTGCGAAGCCGATGGTCTCGTTGATGTCCAGCATCGGACGGTTCTCCTCGGCGTTGTAGGTGATGACGCTCGGCGAGTCGGGATGCTGTTCCCGCCACGTGATGAGGCCGGCCGTCTTGACGAGCATTCCCAGTCGGTGACCGCGGTGCTCGGAGAGGACCAGCGTGTCGTACTGGTGGGTGCTCCGCGTCGGATCGGAGCCGACCGCCAGCTCGTTGAAGGCGCACAGCTGCCCTGTGCCGAGGTGCTGGGCGGCGGTGACCAGCATCGTCCATCCGCGTTGCGCCAGACGCTCGTCCTGGCGGCGCACTCGCGCATGATCCCAGGCCTCCTCGGGCGAGCCGAGGTCCGCATCCGGCACATCCGTGGACATCCGGGATTTCATCCACGCATAGCCGTCGAGGTGCTCGGGCGGGGTGGGGATCGTCCACTGCACGAGGCGATAGCCGACCGCCTGGCCCTGCGCCTCGCCTCGCAGCGCTTCGAGGCGAGCCCGGGTGGCGTCGGACCACGTCAGGGCGCTTGCGCGCTCGACCTGTTCCAGCCGAAATCCGTGGCGCAGCAGGAACCGGGCGCCGTGGTCGACCGGGACCGAACCGAACCCCGTCGGTGATTCCAGCACCGGCTGCGCGGTTCCATCATCGTGGTGGGCCGACCAGTGCAGCAGCTTGCGGACGCCGGCTTCGCGCGCCGCGGTCTCCACATGCGCATAGGCAGACGAGCCGATCCCGCGGCCCCATACCCGACGAAGCAGGGCGATAGTGACCATTCCCGTGCGCCCGCCATCGTCCTGCAGGATGTCGAGCGCGCAGCATCCGACGAGCTCGCCGTCGAGTTCCACGTACCATTGGCGGCGTTCCCGATCTGCTGTGCTGTACAGCCCCGGCAGCAGCTCCTCTGCGGTGAAGGCATCGTCGTCACGGCCGGTGATCTCCAGGATCGAGGCGTTGCGGACCGCGGCGTACCGGCGAACGGTCGTGGTCGGCCCTGTTTCCGCTCGAGCCGGGAGCTCGAGCGGAAGCAGAACCGCTGTTCCAGTGAGGGAGATGGTCATCACGGCCTCCCGCTCAGCGCAGCCGGCGCTGAAGGTCGTAGGTGAGCAGGGTGATGGCCTCGCGCTCGGTGACGCGGGGCCGCTCGAGGCGTCGCAGGACGTCCTCTCGACTCGGGGTGCCGCCGCGGCGCGGAGTGCGCTGTGCGCGCAGCAGGAGCCACAAACCGATCCGCAGCGAGAGCCGGTCGCTGAACGCCAGCTCGGCGCGGTCGGTGGGAACGGTGATCTCCAGGATCTCCTCGTCCTCGGTACACGGGGGATGGACGGTCTGGCGAAGCAGTGCTTCAGTACTCACGAGAGTGCTCGATTCTTGTTGTTCTTCAGGGGACGGTGCGCGGCTTCCGAATGCGGCCGGGAGCGGCCGGCGTCGACCGGATGGTCCGACGCGGAAGCGTCCGATGACGGACGGGGCGCGGGCGAGAGGTCCCCGGCGGGGAGACATCGCGGGATGCAGAGGGTCGAGGTCATCGACCGATGCGGGAGCGGCGGGAACCGGCGGAGATCAGACTCCTGAAGAGGAGATCTCGGGCGGCAGTTCTACGAGAGCGCGCTGCGTCGGAAGCCGAAGCGGGAGGGCGTCTGATCCGCGGTGCGCGTCGCATCGTAGCCTGCGGCTGGTGCCGTGACATGTGCAGTGATCATGAGCGTCCTCCTTTCGTGAGCGATCCGGTTTGCAAAGCTAGTGCGTCTTCACGGCGGACGTCAAGAATTTTCTGATCTTCGGCGTGTCGTGTGCGGTGCGGATCCTGCTCACTGCCGCGCGGGATCCTCAGTCCAGACCCGGTTTCCGGTAGCGTGGCGGCGTGATTCTCCCCGGCCGGCCAGCACGACGAACGGTGCGCGCATGCATCTGAAGAGCCTGACGCTCAAGGGCTTCAAGTCCTTCGCCCAGCCCACCTCGTTCGTGTTCGAACCGGGCGTCACGTGCATCGTCGGACCGAACGGATCAGGCAAGTCGAACGTGGTCGATGCTCTCGCATGGGTCATGGGGGAGCAGGGCGCCAAGACGCTCCGCGGCGGCAAGATGGAGGACGTCATCTTCGCCGGCACCTCCACGCGGGGCCCGCTCGGGCGCGCCGAGGTGACGCTGACCATCGACAACAGCGACGGAGCCCTGCCGATCGAGTACGCGGAGGTGACGATCAGCCGCACGCTGTTCCGCAACGGCTCCAGCGAGTACGCCATCAACGGCTCCGGCTGCCGACTGCTGGACGTGCAGGAGTTGCTCAGCGACTCGGGCCTCGGACGCGAGATGCACGTGATCGTCGGCCAGGGGCGCCTCGACACGGTGCTGCAGGCCTCCCCGGAGGATCGCCGCGGATTCATCGAGGAGGCCGCCGGCATCCTCAAGCACCGCCGGCGCAAGGAGAAGACCCTCCGCAAGCTCGACGCCATGGAGACCAACCTCACCCGCCTGAGCGATCTGGCAGGCGAGATCCGCCGCCAGCTCAAGCCCCTCGGGAAACAGGCCGAGATCGCCCGCGAGGCGGCGGGGATCGCGGCGATCGTCCGCGACGCCAAGGCGCGCATCTTCGCCGACGATGTGGTCGCGCTGCGCACGGCTCTGGCCGACCACACCCGCACCGAACAGGAACGGCACACCGAACGGCTGGTGCTCTCGGAGCAGGCAGACAACGTGCGCACCGGCATCCAGCGTCTGGAGGCGCAGCAGAACTCCGCCGCCGTCGACGAGGCGCGGCGCGTGACGTTCGGGCTGGAACAGGCACAGGAGCGGATGCGGAGCCTGTACACGCTCGCGAACCAGCGGCTCGCCCTGCTCGGAACCGAGGACGACGACACGATCTCCGCGATCACCGTGACGCAGGACACGATCGATGAGGCCAAGGACGAGATCACTCGCATCTCCGAGGGGCTGGGCGACGCGCAGGACGCCGCCGTGGTCGCCAGCCGCGCGGTGGTCGACGCGCGCGCGGAGCTGGACACGCTGGACGTGGACATCGCCGAGCAGAGCGCTCTGGTCTCGCAGTACGACATGCGGCTCAGCTCCCTGCGCGGTAACGCCGATGCGGCGGCATCCGCTCTCGCAGCCGTCCGCGGTGCGGTCGCCAGGCAGGAGCTCGCCCTGGAAGCGGCTCACGCGCGAAGGCGCGAAGCGGCGGAGGCGTTCGACTCCATCGCGGACGCGGAGGCGCCGGAGGGCACGGCCGCCGAGTACGCCGCCGCCTACGACGAGGCGCAGAAGCAGGTCGCCGAGGCGGAGAGCGCGCGCGACGCGCTCCGCGAGCGCCTGCACGAAGCCGAGCGGGAGGCCGACTCGCTGACGGCGAAGGCGGCCGCACTCGGCAGTGCGCTGGCGCTGTCCGGCGGGGCTGCGGAGATCGTGGCGTCGGGAGCTCCTGGGGTGCGCGGTCTGGTCGGCGATGCCGTGCAGGTGCGCGCCGGGTACGAGGCCGCGATCGCCGCGGTGCTCGGGCCTCTCACCGAGGGCGTCCTGGTGGACGACGTCGACGCCGCCTTCCGGCTGGTCGCCTCCGGGGGAGCACGGGGGACGGTCGACTTCGTCATCGCCGAGTCGGTCCTGAGCGCGTCATCCGCCTCACTCGACATTCCGGGAACCGTCTCCGCCGCCGACGTGGTCGACGCCCCCGTCGGCCTTCGCGGGGTCCTCGCCGCCGTGCTGATCGCCGATGACCTGGCCGCCGCGCGCACGGCCCGCACGGCGCTGGATGCACTGTCGGATACCAGGACGACCATCGTGGCGAAGACCGGCGAGGTGATCACCGCCCACACGATGCGCGCGGGGTCGGGAGAGGCCTCCCGTCTCGAGCTCGCGGCCGAGCGCGATGCCGCCACCGAGCGGCTCGCGCAGGTGCGTGTCACGGCGTCGGAGCTTCGCGACGCACGCGAAGCCGCGACGCAGTCCGTCGAGGAGGCGCGTCGCCGCGCCAAGGACGCTCTGCGCATGCTGCGCGAGCATGACGCCGCCCTCGCCACGCACGCCGAGCAGGTCAACCGCGTGACCGTGCAGCACGAGGCCGCGATCGCGGAGTGCGAGCGCCTGGAGAGCGGGCTCGCGCAGGCGCAGGCGGCCGTGTCGGATGCCGAAGCCGCGGCCGATCGGGCCCAGGCCGAGCTGGACCAGGCGGAGTCCGAGCCCCGTCCGGTGCTGGACGCTTCGGCGCGCGATGGCCTGCTGGAGGCGCTGGAGTCGGCGCGCGAGGGCGAGGTGCGCGCCCGGCTGGAGATCGAGACGCTGCGGGAGCGCGTCCGGGCGGCGCAGGCGCGAGTCGCGTCGCTGGAGCGCCAGCGAGCGCAGGAGCGCGATGCCGCGGCCGAGGCTGCACGTCGCGCCGTCATCCGCCGCGCCCAGCGGGCAGCCGCGTCCGCCGTCGCCGAGGAGGTGCCGCGCGTACTGGATTCCATCGACCGCTCCGTCACCGAAGCCCGTGTGGCGCTGGCTGCGGCCGAATCCGAGCGATCGGCGCACAACGAGGAGCTGACGGCCCTGCGCGCGCAGGAGGGCTCGCTGCGGGAGCGTCTGGCAGGCCTCACCGAGAGCGTGCACGGGCTCGAGCTGCAGATCCACGAGAAGAAGCTCCACCTGACGAGCCTGCTCGAGCGCGTCGCCTCGGAGCTTGCCCTCGACGAAGATATTCTGATTGCGGAATATGGCCCGGATCAGCCGGTGCCACGCGATCCGGGAGCGGAGGAACCGGATGAGGACACCGCGATACCCTTCGACCGTCGCATCCAGGAGCGCCGCCTGAAGGATGCCGAGCGCAAGCTCGCGCAACTGGGCAGGGTCAATCCGTTGGCACTGGAGGAGTTCGCCGCGCTCGAACAGCGACACGCGTTCCTCACTGAGCAGCTGGCGGATCTGACGAAGACGAGGCAGGACCTGCTCTCGATCATCGCCGAGCTCGACGAGCGGATGCAGGTGATCTTCGCGGCGGCGTTCGAGGACACCAGGCAGGCGTTCGGCGAAGTCTTCCCGCTGCTGTTCCCCGGAGGATCCGGCAGCATCTCGCTGACCGATCCCGACGACATGCTCACCACGGGCATCGAGGTGGCGGTGCGCCCGGTCGGCAAGAAGATCGAGCGACTGTCGCTTCTGTCCGGAGGTGAGCGGTCGCTGGCGGCCGTGGCGCTGCTGGTGGCCATCTTCAAGGCCCGACCCAGCCCGTTCTACATCCTCGACGAGGTCGAAGCCGCGCTCGACGATGCCAACCTCGGACGTCTGCTGACCGTGTTCGAGCAGCTGAGGGAGAACTCGCAGCTGCTGGTCATCACCCACCAGAAGCGCACGATGGAGATCGCCGACGCCCTGTACGGGGTCTCGATGCGCCAGGACGGCGTATCGGCGGTCGTCGGACAGCGTGTCGGGGACCGGGCGATGGCATCCGTCTGACGGGCGGCGCGGCGATCGGGCGTCTCGTCGTCCGGAGCCTCAGCTGCTCCGACGGCGTGTCGTGCCCTCCGGTGGGCCGACACGCCGCGTGACTCCGGGCGACGACACTGCCCGCGGCTGTGGCGCGGCAGTGACGACTATCGACGGATGCTCATGCCGACCATCGTAGGCTGGGGGCATGGCGGAGAAATCCTGGTCCCTCGGCCGCGCACTGCGCGGCATGTTCGTCAAGCCCACCATCGATGAGACGACGTGGGAGGACTTGGAGACCGCGCTGATCACCGCGGATTTCGGCCCCGACATCACCGAGCAGCTCCTGGAAGAACTGCACGCGAAGGTGGACCGGTACCGTACGACGGACCCGAAGGATCTGCAGCGCATGCTGCGCGAGACGCTCGAGGAGCGCTTCGCGAGATTCGACACGACCCTCAAGCTCTCCGAGCGCCCCGCCGTCGTGCTCGTGGTCGGCGTCAACGGGGTCGGCAAGACCACGACCATCGGCAAGTTCACGAAGTTCCTGCGCGGCTTCGAGCGCAGCGTGGTCGTCGGCGGCGCCGACACCTTCCGCGCGGCGGCCGTCGAGCAGCTCGCCACCTGGGCACAGCGCGGAGGAGCGGCGATGGTTCGACCTCAGCATGAGGGCCAGGACCCGGCATCCGTCGCCTATCAGACCGTCGACTACGCCAAGCAGCAGGGCATCGAGATCGCGATCATCGACACGGCGGGTCGTCTGCACACCAAGGGCGGGCTCATGGACGAGTTGTCGAAGGTGCGCCGCGTCGTCGAGAAGCTCGCGCCGATCAGCGAGGTGCTGCTCGTGCTCGACGCCACCACCGGCCAGAACGGTGTGCTCCAGGCCGAGGCGTTCCTGCAACACGCCGGCGTCACCGGACTGGTGATCACCAAGCTGGACGGGTCGGCGAAGGGCGGCTTCATCCTCGCCGTACAGGAGCGCACCGGCATCCCGGTCAAGCTGCTCGGCCAGGGCGAGGGCATCGACGACCTCACCGGATTCACCCCGCACGTCTTCGTGCAGTCGCTCGTCGACGCCTAGGACTACCGGACGGACACAGAGGCTGGTTTCATAGCGATATGGCGATCGAACACGACTACTTCGGGGTTCTCTCCTCCGGACCCGACGGTGCCATCTTCTGGACCGAGCGGGTCGAGTTCGGCGACCAGTCGGTCACCGTCGATCTGACCGCTCCGGATCAGGACGACGTCTCGCAGGCCGCGCTCGACGTGGCAGCGGCGCTGATCGCCGGCATCGAGAACCTGGACGCCGTGGTGCGCCGGGCGATGCTCACCGAGGTCGATGACCGCACGAGCGAGGTGACCGAGTTCATCCTGCAGCAGCAGGAGGCCTACGGCGACGAGCTGGAGGACGTGCTGGTCGATGTGAGCGGTGACGCCGCCGTCGACATCATCCGCTCGCTGAGCCTGATGAGCATGACGATCCTCGCCGACGAGCACGGTGGAACCGATCCGTTCGCCGTCATGGAGTACGCACTCGATGCGGACGCCACCGACGACGTGCTGCTGGTGAACCTCGCCGACGACGGCTCGGTGCAGTCCGTCATGAGCGCGGACTGACGACGCGCGGCGGTCCTCAGAGCGGGGAGCGCACGATCCGGTCATAGCGGTTCAGCGGGAGCGCCAGGAGACCGTCGGGCGCAGCCGCCGCGGTGCGCAGCCGCTGCGCGTCGGGATCGGTCGCCGTCTGGAGGATCTCATCGAGATAGCGCTGGACAGCGCCCTGCTGCGCGGAGTCCAGCGCGCCGCGCTCCGCGATGCTCCCGTCCCGGTCGAACACCGCCAGAAGCATCCCGTACTCGCGGGCGCTGGTCTGCGAGACGGGGGGCTGGAAGTACGGCAGATCCAGTGCGAGCGCTCCGAATCGGTCGTAGAACCGCAGACGGGCCGACGGATCGCCGTACAGCGGATGCGGTTGCTGCACGTCCGGGCGGTCGAACTCCGCCAGCAGGAGAGCCGAGGCGCCCCAGTCGGACAGGACCCTCGACATCAGGCCCGATCCCACCCCCGTTCCCCGCGACTGAGGGGCGGCGACCAGATATTCGAGCAGCACGGCGTCACCGAACGGCTCGAGGACCGCGGCGCCGAGCAGCCGTCCGCGCCCATCGCGGGCGAGCACCGCCTGGGCGCCCTCCTCGAACTGGGCGACGAAATCGTCCTCGGGCACGAGCTCGTCGGGCCGGAACGACGGTGTCATCAGCGATCGGTGCGCGTCGCGCAGCACATCGGCGTCGGTGCTGATCTCGTAGGAGATCACGGCGCCGCCCGTGTCCGGCGCCGGCGTCGCCCGTGGCCGCGGGCACGGCGTGACATCACGATCATCATCACCCCGATGGCCACGGCGATCACCAGGATCGCAACGACGAACCACCACGTGATCTCGCCTCGCAGGCCGAAGCCCTCCTGGAGCAGCGACGCGATGCCGGAGATGCCGATCACCGCGAGGATGACGCCGAGCACGCGCTCGACACGCTCGGCGCGACGCTCCCGGTCGGCCTGCCGATCATCGAGGATGCGCTCGAACCTCCGGTGACAGACGTCCAACAGCGGCTGCAGGCGGGATCCGAGCACATCGCGCACGGCGCGCTCGAACCCCTCGCGCAGCAGGTCGTAGCGGTTCGAACGCAGCACCGTGTCGAGATCGACGCGCAGGGCGGGCGACGAGACGATCGCGGGGGATTCCACGAACAGCATGATGGCCTGCTTCGACTGGACGAACGACTGCAGCTCCAGCTCGGCGCGCTCGATGACGCCGATGAGGTCGCCGAGCTGCTCGGTGATCTGCTGCTGCGCGGCGTAGTCGGCGCCGGAGCCCGCCGCATCCGCCGCCCCGATCAGGCGCTCGACATCGTTCAGCAGCCCCGAGATGGTCTCCGCATGCTCGCGCACCCTGCTCTGCCAGGACTGGTACATGCCGTGCATGGTGTGCGCGAACGTGATGAAGCTCTCGATCTCGCTCACCGCGTAGTCGGGCGAGCGGAAGCTGGCCAGCAGGGTCACGTTGGAGTTCGCGGCGACCAGCTCATCGTTCAGGTGCAGCAGGGTGAACGGCCGTACGGCGTCCACGTCGTACATGGCCCAGTCCGCCACTCCCGAGGCGCCGGCGGGAAGGGGATGCAGCAGCGGTTGCGCTCCCCACAGGCCGTTGATCTCCCGCGCGGAGCCCAGGGGCGTGCGCACTCCCGAGACGTCGCGCGACGCGCGCTCCACGGTCACCAGCACTCCGAACGAACCCGCCCTGGCGGAGATCGGGTCCGTCGGGTGGTCGACTCCGCGTCCGGCCGCGATGTCGGCCCGGCGCCCGTGAGCGACGTCGTGATCGCCGCGCACGCGCCGCAGGAGGACGCGAAGGTCACCGAGGACGGCGGTGACGACATCAGAGAGCCGGGACAGACGGACGCGGGGATCGGACCGCGGATGCAGATGCAGCACGTGCGGGATCTCGGTGAGATCCCCGAACAGCGGCGTCGCGAGGTTCACGATCCGCGCCACTTCGAACGCCGGTGCGTCCGCGAGGTCGATGTCGAACAGGACCGCATGGTTTCCCAGCTCGGAGAGCTGGACCTGGGTGCGGATGCTCACCGGCTCGGCATCCGCACCGGGAACGGTCAGCAGCAGCTCCTCCAGCTGGAACGTCGAGCCGCGGTAGCGGCGCCCGAGGCTGTCGGTGCCCTGCCAGACATCGCTCAGAGTGAGCCGGCGCATGACCTTCGTCACGTGAAGCGGGCCCAGCCGGCGGTTCTCTCCCGGAGCGTCCGCCAGTTCGCGGACGGCGTCGAGATCCGCGGAGAGCTCCTGCGATCCCTGCTGCAGGATGCCGAACCCGTAGACGATCCGCACGCGACCCTCGTCGACATGCAGCCACGGCCGCTCGACGGCGGCTTGGACGGTCTCGAGGGAGGCGAGGTGACCGCGGAGCTCGCTGGCGTCGACGGGACGGAAGCCGCCGTTGTCGATCTGTGCGGCGATCCGTGCGATGTCGGCGCTGACATCCTGGGTTTGACGTGCGAGAAGCGCCGAGGTGGCGACGGCGATCTCATGGATCGCGCGGTAGTAGCGGTGCTCCGAGCGCGTCTCGGCGACGAGGATCTCCCGTCCCGGGTGCCCGGACAGGCTGCCGGCAGCCTGCCGCACCGGGGTGATCCTCGCCATCGCCTCTTCCGTGACGATCACCACGGCGCGCAGATCGCCCGTCAGGAGCGCGGCTTCGACGTCGAACTCCTGGTTCATGAATCCCAGCAGGTCCCAGGCGACCGCTTCAGCCCCGTCGAGCGAGAGGGATCTCGCCGTGTCGACGGCGGCGTTGACCGCCGCCCGGATCAGCGAGTGATCCCAGTTGAGCTCCCAGGCCTCGTTGACGAGATTCCTCAGGTACATCGCCAGTACGACTCCGCCGAGGGGAAGGTCCGAGGCGGCACGCACGGCCGGGGGAAGCAGATTCCCGAGTCGGACGCCGAGGGCGGCGTGACCGTCGTGCGCGCCGTCCGCCACCGCGCTCTGCCACCAGTCCAGGCTGAGCACTTCGCGGATGTCCTGCTGCCGCTCCCGGCTCAATGCGTGCGGCGAACCCGCTGCGCGCTGAGCGGTGAAGGCGGCTGACAGCCATTCGCGCGCCGCCTCCGCCTCCGCGTTCGCCACCGCGAAGATGCTCCTGCTGCTCTCGTCCGTGCCCACACCTGCCCCCAGACCGCGCGGTGTCCCCGCATCGCCTCCGATTGTGCCCGATCCGGGGCCGGGAGCACCATGCCAGAGAACTCAGACAGCCTGTGCGAAGCCCCGCTCGACCCCCTCCGCGATGTGTGCGAGATGCGCGGGGATCTCGCGTCCCTTCGACAGCATCGACTGGGCCCACAGGCGACCGGCGCGGTACGAGGAGCGCACCAGCGGGCCGGCGAGCACACCCAGGAAGCCGATCCGCTCCGCCTCCGCCTTGAACTCGACGAACTCATCCGGCTTCACCCAGCGGGCCACGGGCAGGTGGCGGGGCGTGGGGCGCAGGTACTGGGTGATCGTGATGATGTCGCATCCGGCGTCGTGCAGATCCTGCAGAGCCTCGATGACCTCCGCCGGCTCCTCGCCCATGCCGAGGATGAGGTTCGACTTGGTGATCAGTCCGGCCTCGTGGCCCTGGGTGATCACATTCAGCGAGCGCTCGTACGTGAACGCGGGACGGATGCGGCGGAAGATCCTCGGCACCGTCTCGACGTTGTGTGCGAAGACCTCGGGGCGGGCGTCGAAGATCTGGCCGAGGAAGTCGGGGTTGCCGCTGTGGTCGTTTGCGAGCAGTTCGACGCCGGTGTTCGGGTTCTGCGCGTGGATCTGGCGCACCGTCTCGGCGTTCAGCCATGCGCCCGTGTCGGGCAGGTCGTCGCGTGCGACGCTGGTGACGGTGGCGTAGCGCAGGCCCATCCGGGTGACGCTCTCGGCGACCCGGCGCGGTTCGTCGGTGTCGTAGGCGGCGGGCTTGCCGGTGTCGATCTGGCAGAAGTCGCACCGCCGCGTGCACTGCGAGCCGCCGATGAGGAAGGTCGCCTCGCGGTCCTCCCAGCACTCGAAGATGTTGGGGCAGCCGGCCTCCTGGCACACCGTGTGCAGGTCCTCCTCCTTCACGAGGGCGTGCAGGGCCTGGTATTCCGGCCCCATCTTCGCCTTGGTGCGGATCCACTCGGGCTTGCGCTCGATCGGCGTGGCTGCGTTGCGGATCTCCAGGCGCAGCAGTCTGCGACCCTCCGGTGCTGCGGTGGTCATGCTGCTGCTCCTTCGCTCGTGGCCGTCGCGTATTCGGCGGCGAAACCGTCCGCTACCGCCTGCACGATGTCGATGGGGGAGACGTCGGCCCCGACGACCTCGCTCACCGTCGTGACGCCCGCATCCGTGATCCCACAGGGGATGATGCCGTCGAACCCGGCGAGCGTGTTGTCGCAGTTGATGGCGAAGCCGTGCATGGTCACGCCCTGCTGCACACGGACGCCGATGGCGGCGACCTTGTCCTCCGACAGGGGCCTGCGCACCCAGACGCCGCTGCGGCCCGCGACCTGGTGGCCGTCGACGCCGAGGGGCTCGAGGATGCGGATCAGCAGTCGCTCCATGCGCCGCACGTGCGCGACGACGTCCATCGGCTCCGGCAGTCGCACGATCGGATAGCCGACCAGCTGCCCGGGACCGTGCCAGGTGATCTTCCCGCCGCGGTCGACATCGATCACCGGCGTGCCGTCCTTCGGCCTCTCCTCCGGCTCGGTGCGCTTGCCGGCCGTGTACACCGCCTCGTGCTCGAGCAGCAGGAGGGTGTCGGGGCGCTCGCCGGCGACGACATCGCGGTGGACGCTGCGCTGCATCTCCCAACCGTCCAGATAGGGCACGTAGTCCGGTGCGAGGCCGGCGAAGCGGATGTCGAGCATGGGCACTCCCTTGGGCATGGGTCCGAAGTTGTTGGATGCGGTACAAGAATGGTGCTCGAGACAGCATACGCCTGATCGCGGGCGCGGTGGGGAGGCTGCGACGGCTACGCTGACGTGCATGACATCGGATGCTCGTGCAGGACGCCCCCGGGCGTCTTCGCGGGAGACCCTGGCCGAGGCGGCGTGCGAGCTGTTCCTCGAGAAGGGCTACGAGGCGACATCCATCGTCGACATCGCGCAGCGCGCGGGGGTGAGCCGCTCGAGCTTCTTCAACTACTTCGCCTCGAAGAGCGATGTGCTGTGGTCGGGGCTCGATGCGCGCATCGCGACGGCATCCGTGGCGCTGGCGGCACTGGGGACGGATGCCGACGGCCCCGCGGTCCGCGGCGCTCTCGAACCGATCGTCCGCGGTTTCGCACCTGACCCGCTCGCGCTCGCACTGCGCAACGCGGCGGCGATGGGGCTCGAGACCGAGCTCCTGCGCGATACCGGGCTGCGTCACGCCCGGATCTCCTCCGCCGTCGCGGGGGCGGCGCGCAGCGCGGGAATCGACGAGATCCGCGCCGACATCCTCGGCTCGGCGCTGGCCACCGCGCTGCTGTCCTCGCTGCGGGTCTGGTCCGAGCGCGGCGCCGGTCAGGCCTCGCTGGAGGCCCAGTTCGATGACGCGCTGCGCAGCATCCACGACCTGCCCTGGGGGTGAGGGACGAACCGGGTCCGGCTCGGCGCCGGATCAATCCCGGAAGGGCGTGATCGCCGCACCGATCTCGTTCAGGCGCGCCCACAGGCCCTCGTAGCCGCGTTCGATCACGGCGATGTTGCGCAGCACGCTGGTGCCCTTCGAGGCGAGCATCGCGAGCAGGAGCACCACGGCCGGGCGCAGCGCGGGCGGGCAGATCACGTCGGCGGCCGACCACCGTGTGGGGCCGGTGACGTCCAGCCGATGCGGGTCGCGCAGACGGATGTCGGCGCCGAGCCGGGTGAGATCGGAGAGATGGATCGCGCGTCCCTCGTACACCCAGTCGTGGATGAGCGTGGTGCCCTCGGCGCTGGCGGCGATGACCGCGAAGAACGGCAGGTTGTCGATGTTGATCCCGGGGAACGGCATGGAATGGATCTTGTCGACGGGAGCGTGCATCGTCGACGGGTGCACGGTGAGGTCGACCAGTCGGGTGCGTCCGTTCGCGCCTCGGTACTCGGGGGTGAGGTCGTAGCGCAGTCCCATCTCGGTGAGCACGCCCAGCTCGATCTCCATGAACTCGATCGGCACCCGCCTCACGGTGATCTCCGATCCGGTCACGATGCCCGCGGTGAGCAGGGTCATCGCCTCGACAGGATCCTCGCCTGGCCAGTAGTCGACGTCCTCGTCGATCTCGCTCCTGCCATGGATGCGCAGCGTGGTGGTGCCGACGCCCTCGATGCGGATGCCCAGCAGCTCCAGGTAGAAGCACAGATCCTGCACCATGTAGTTCGGGCTGGCGTTGCGGATGACGGTCACGCCGTCACGGCCGGCGGCCGCCATGATCGCGTTCTCGGTGACGGTGTCGCCGCGCTCGGTGAGCACCACGTGCAACTCGTCGTCGCCGACCTCGGTGACGGTCGCCCGGTACCAGCCCGTGGTCGCCTCGACCGAGAGTCCGAAGCGCCGCAGCGCCAGCATGTGCGGTTCCACGGTCCGCGTGCCGAGGTCGCAGCCGCCCGCATAGGGGAGCGAGAACTCCTTGTGACGGCCCAGCAGCGGACCGAGGAACATGATCACGCTGCGGGTGCGGCGTCCGGCGTCCGCGTTGATCGCGCTGAGGTCCAGCTGCTGCGGCACGCGGATCTCCAGATCCTCGCCGTTCTCCGACCACACGGCGGAGACGCCGAAGCTGCGCAGCACGTCGAGGATGCGATCGACCTCGACGATGCGGGCCACGCGGTGCAGGGTGGTGCGTCCGCGGTTGAGCAGGCTCGCACACAGCAGGGCGACCGCACCGTTTTTGCTGGAGTTGACCGTGATCGACCCGCTCAGCGGTCGTCCGCCCTGCACGCGGATGTGCTGGCTGGTGCTGGGCTGACCGAGGGTGAGGATCTCGTTGCCCAGGGCGGCGTTGACGCGTGCCAGCAGCTCGAGGGTGAGGTTCTGTCCGCCGCGCTCGATGCGGTTGATCGCGCTCTGGCTGGTGCCGACTCGAGCGGCGAGCTGCGCCTGCGTGAGGTGCTGGGCGACGCGGGCGTCACGGATCAGGCGGGCTGCGGTGGTCTGCAGCGGCTCCTCTGAGTCGGGAGTGCTGTCGCTGCGAGGTGCTGACCGTACGGAATCCATCGTCATGATGGCAAATATACCGGATGTGAGATATCAGCAGGTCGAATGGAGATACTCGGGGCCGTGAGCGAACCGGACGGCCCGCGATCACGTCGTATGTGGTATTGCATGTCGGCTGATCACCTGGGTGTGGGTCTGCGCTGCGCCAGAGCCGTGCTCCCGTAGAATCGAAGGCACCATGGCTACCTTTGGCACGCTCTCCGATCGGCTCACCGAGACCTTCCGCAACCTGCGCACGAAGGGAAAGCTGAGCCCCGCCGACGTGGACGGCACCGTCCGTGAGATCCGTCGCGCCCTGCTCGATGCCGACGTCGCCCTCGTGGTCGTCAAGGACTTCACCGCCAAGGTACGAGAACGCGCACTGGGCGACGAGGTCAACAAGGCGCTGAACCCCGCGCAGCAGGTCGTCCAGATCGTGAACGAGGAGCTCGTCGCGATCCTCGGCGGGGAGCAGCGTCGGTTGGAGTTCGCCAAGACCCCGCCGACCGTGATCATGCTCGCCGGGCTCCAGGGCTCCGGCAAGACCACCTTCGCCGGCAAGCTCGCCCGGCAGCTCCAGGCAGACGGGCACACGCCGCTGCTGGTCGCCGCCGATCTACAGCGCCCGAACGCCGTGACCCAGCTGCAGGTCGTCGCCGAGCGCGCGGGTGCCGCAGTCTTCGCGCCGGAGCCGGGCAACGGCGTCGGGGACCCCGTGCAGGTCTCCAAGGCCGGCGTCGAGCACGCTCGCCGTCAGCAGCACGACGTGGTCATCATCGACACCGCCGGACGCCTCGGCGTGGACGCCGAGTTGATGAGACAGGCCTCGGACATCCGCAAGGCGACCGACCCGGACGAGGTGCTGTTCGTCATCGATGCGATGATCGGTCAGGATGCGGTCAACACCGCGAAGGCGTTCCAGGAGGGTGTGGACTTCACCGGCGTCGTCCTCTCCAAGCTCGACGGCGATGCCCGCGGTGGGGCCGCGCTGTCCGTGGCGTCGGTCACCGGTCGCCCGATCATCTTCGCCTCCACCGGCGAGAACCTCGAGGACCTCGAGCCGTTCCACCCCGACCGCATGGCGAGCCGCATCCTCGACCTCGGCGACATCCTGACCCTCATCGAGCAGGCCCAGCAGGCCTTCGATGAGGAAGAGGCCATGAAGATGGCCGAGAAGCTCGCCACCGAGGCCTTCACGCTCGAGGACTTCCTCGAGCAGCTTCAGCAGATGAAGAAGATGGGCTCGATGAAGAAGATGCTCGGGATGCTCCCGGGCATGGGGCAGATGAAGCAGCAGCTGGACGACTTCGACGAGCGCGAGATCGACCGCACCGAGGCGATCATCCGCTCGATGACCCCGAGCGAGCGGCGCTCGCCCAAGATGCTCAACGGTTCCCGCCGGCTGCGCATCGCGAAGGGTTCGGGCATGACCGTCACGGATGTGAACCAGCTGGTGCAGCGCTTCGAGCAGGCCGCGAAGATGATGAAGACCGTCGCGCGCGGCGGCACCCCGCAGATCCCCGGCATGGGACCGATGGGCAAGCCGGGAGCATCGGCGAAGCGCGGCAAGAAGGGCGCGAAGAGCAAGGGCGGCTCGCGGTCGGGCAACCCCGCCAAGCGCGCCGCCGAGAACGCCGGACTTCCGACCGCCTCCTCGAACCCGACCGGGTCCGGCTTCGGTCTCGGCGGCGGTCAGAAGGCGCCGAGCGCGACCGACCTCGCCGAGATCCAGAAGCTCTTCGGCAAGGGCTGACCGCCGGCCGAACTGACAGGTGGGCAGGTTCTCCGCGCTCAGCGAACGTCGTCGTCGACCCAGTCCATCGACTTGCCGACGGCCTTGCGCCACAGACGCAGCAGACGCTCGCTCTCGGGCCGGTCCATGGTCGGCTCCCAGCGTCGATCCTCCTGCCAGTTCGCCGCCAGGTCGTCGAGGTCGCTCCAGAAGCCGACGGCGAGCCCGGCTGCATAGGCCGCGCCCAGCGCGGTGGTCTCGGCGACCTTCGGTCGCACGACGCTCGCGCCCAGCACGTCCGCCTGGAACTGCATGAGCGCGTCGTTGGCGACCATTCCGCCGTCCACCTTCAACTCCTTCAGGTCGACGCCCGCATCGGCGTTGACCGCGTCCAGGACGTCCCGGGTCTGGAAGGCGACCGCCTCCAGCGCCGCGCGGGCGATGTGATTGCGGTTGGCGAAGCGGGTGAGACCGACGATCGCGCCTCTGGCATCCGGGCGCCAGTAGGGCGTGAACAGTCCGGAGAAGGCCGGCACGATGTAGACGCCGCCGTTGTCCTCCACCTGCGAGGCGAGCTCCTCGACCTCGGGGGCGGACGAGATCAGTCCCAGCTGGTCGCGCAGCCATTGGATCAGCGAGCCCGCCACGGCGATCGACCCCTCCAGCGCATAGTGGGTCGGAGCGTCGCCGAGCTTGTAGCCGACGGTCGTCAGCAGTCCGTTCTGCGAACGCACGATCTCCTCGCCCGTGTTGAAGATCAGGAAGCAGCCGGTGCCGTACGTGTTCTTGCTCTCGCCGGCGCGGAACGCCGCCTGCCCGAACGTCGCCGCCTGCTGGTCGCCCAGGATGCCGGCGATCGGAGTCTCACGCAGCAGCGAGGAGTTCTCCGCCGTGCCGTAGACCTCCGACGAGGACCGGATCTCCGGCAGCATCGACGCCGGCACCCCGAACGCCTGAAGGATGTCGTCCCGCCACTGCAGCGTCTCCAGATCCATGAACATGGTGCGCGACGCGTTGGTGACGTCGGTGGCGTGCACGCCACCGTCGACGCCTCCGGTGAGGTTCCACAGCACCCAGGTGTCGGTCGTGCCGAACATCAGGTCGCCGGCATCCGCCTTCTCCCGTGCACCGGCGACGTTCTCGAGGATCCACGCGATCTTCGTGCCGGAGAAGTACGTCGCCAGCGGCAGGCCGACGACGGCGGCGAAGCGGTCGATGCCGCCGTCGGCGGCGAGGCGGTCGACGATCTCCTGGGTGCGGGTGTCCTGCCAGACGATCGCGTTGTACACCGGGTCACCCGTGCGGCGGTCCCAGACCACCGCGGTCTCGCGCTGGTTGGTGATGCCCACCGCGGCGATGTCATGGCGGGTGAGGTGGGCACGGGTCAGAGCCAGACCGATGACCTCCTGCACGTTGCGCCAGATCTCCGCCGGGTCGTGCTCGACCCACCCGGCGCGGGGGAGGATCTGCTCATGCTCCTTCTGACCGGACGCCACGACGGTTCCCGCGCGGTCGAAGATGATCGCGCGGGACGAGGTCGTGCCCTGATCGATCGACAGAACGTATTCGGCCATGCTGTTCCTCCTTCAGCGGGACACCGGCGACCCGCATCTCATCGTCCCGCAGCTGCCGGATCACTCAGTGGCGCGCGGGCGCCACGATCGACAGGCCGTGAGCGTCGTTCAACAGCTGGACGGCGGCTTCGACCTCCGCATCGCGGCGATCCGCATCCCATCCCATCAGAGGAGCAAGGGCACCGGCCAGTTCGGTGAGCACCTCACCGGTGACCTCGCCCGTGAACGCGATGCTCGTGCGGCGCAGCACGACGTCGATCAGACGCACGACCATCTCGCTCTCGACCATCCACTCCAGCTCGCGCGTGGAGAGCGCACCGCCGGCGAGCGGCTGATCCGGCTCCTGCGCGATGTGAGCCCAGACCTGTGCCGCGCGCGTTCCGTACCGGGTCAGGAGCTGGTCGCCGCGGGCGGCATCGGCGCCGGGAAGGTTGGTGCGCTTCCACGCAGCACGGGCGCGGGTGGTGCGCGGGAAGCCGTGCCCGCCGCCGATCTGCAGCCCTTCGGTGGACACCGAGCGCGTGCGCCCCAGCAGGGCGAGCGTGCGGTCGGCGAGGTGCTCGCCCAGGGCGCGGAAGGTGGTCCACTTGCCGCCGACCAGACTCAGCAGCGGAGTGACCCGGGAATCGTCCAGTTCGATGCGGTAGTCGCGTGACACGAAACCGGGCGCGGTGTCCTCATGCCGGGGGAGAGGACGGATGCCGGAGAACCGGTAGACGATCTGCTCGCGGGACACCTCGATGCGGGGGAACACGTGGCGGATGAGCTCGAAGAAGTAGTCGACCTCCTCCTCGGTGCAGCGTGCGGGCTCACGGGGATCCGCCTCGAGGTCGGTGGTTCCCACGAGCACCTTGCCCTTGAGCGGGTAGATGAGTACGATGCGGCCGTCGGAGTGCTCGAAGAAGATCTCGCGGCCCTGGGTCGCCGCCAGCAGTTCCGGGTGATCCAGCACGATGTGCGAGCCCTTCGTGCCACCCATGAATCGGGTCGGCTCGCCGAGCGCGTCGTTGGTGAGGTCGGTCCACGGTCCGGAGGTGTTCACGACGACGTCGGCGCTGACCGTGAACTCCTCGGCAGTCTCCCGGTCGCGCAGCACGACCTCGTCGCCGTTGCGGCCCACGGCCTCCACATAGTTGAGCGCGAAGGATCGGGCGTTCGCGGCGCGACCGTCCTGCAGCACGTCCAGCGCCAGGCGCTCGGGGTCGTGCATGGAGGCGTCGTAGTACGTGGCGGTGTACTTGATCTTCGGGTCGAGGTGGGGCAGCTCCGCCAGCGACGACGTGCGGCCGAGGAACCGATGCCGGGGAACGGACCCGCCGTCTCGGGAGAACGTGTCGTACAGCGTGAGGCCCGCCTTGATGAGCAGCGCGCCGCGCTCCTGCGGCTTGCCGCTGCGGTGGGTCAGGAAGCGCAGGGGAGCGGAGAGGATGCCCGAGAACGTCGAGTAGATGGGAATGGTCGTCTCGAGCGGCTTCACATAGTGCGGGGCGATGCGCAGAAGACCGTTGCGCTCGCGCACCGACTCGCGCACGAGCCGGAACTCGCCGTTCTCCAGGTAGCGGATGCCGCCGTGGATCATGTGGCTGGATGCCGACGTCGCGCCGCTCGCGAAATCTCCGCGATCGACGATCACGGCATCGACTCCCTGCAGAGCCAGGTCACGGAACAGGGAGATGCCGTTGATGCCCGCTCCGATGATCAGGACGGTGGTCCGCCCCGCCTCCCGCACCGCTGCCAGCTCGTCGTCTCGGCGTGCGTGCCGCGTCATCTCGACCATCATCTTCTCCCTCTTCGCGGCTTCCAGCATCCGTCGCATGACAGAATCATGCAAACGACGTGCACGAATGTGCACGCGGGCTCCCCGGGGGTGGTCAGGATGGCAGCGGATGCCGCTCGGCACGACGCGAGGGTGCACGCCGCGCTCACGGCCGCGAAGCTCTACTACCTGCAGGACATGACGATGGACGCCATCGCCGCCGAGCTGGACACCTCCCGATCCTCGGTCTCCCGGCTGCTGTCCTACGCCCGAGACAGCGGCCTGGTCGACATCCGCGTCAATTCGCCCTTCGAGCGCGTGGGGGAGCTGGAGGATCGACTGCGCAGCCGCTTCCGGATCGCCGCGCACATCGTGCCCATGTCGGGGATCGTCAGCGAGGTCGAGCGTCTGGAGCGCGTGGGACTGACGGCCGGGAGGATGCTGTCGCAGTTCATCGAGTCCAACATGACGGTCGGCATCGCGTGGGGGTCGACGATCAGCACCGTGAGCCGGTCGCTCGTGCACAAGGAGACGCACGGCACCACGTTCGTGCAGCTCAACGGCGCGGGCAACATCCAGACCAGCGGCCTGGAGTACTCCAGCGACATCCTGCAGCGCTTCGGCGCGGCGTTCGGCGCCCAGGTCGAGCAGTTCCCGGTGCCCGCGTTCTTCGACAACCCGGATACGCGCGAGGCGATGTGGCGCGAGCGCAGCACCCGACGGGTGCTGGCGTTCCAGTCGACGATGGACATCGCCGTGTTCGGGCTCGGCTCGCCGCAGGCGGAGGTGCCCAGCCGCGTCTACGTGGGCGGCTATCTCAACCGCGACGACTACCGCAGCCTCCGGGAGGACGGGGCGATCGGCGACGTGGCCACGGTGTTCTTCCGCGCCGACGGCAGCTGGAAGGACATCCGACTGAACGCCCGCTCGACGGGCCCCGGCCTGGACCGCCTCCGTCGCGTGCCGCGGCGGGTGTGCGTCGTATCGGGCACCGCGAAGCTCGGCTCGCTCCGTGCCGCCATCGCCGCGGAGATCATCACCGACGTCGTGCTCGACGAGACGCTCGCACGCCTGCTCCTCGACGCGGGCTGAACGCGAGCGGGCTGAACGCGACGGAGCTGAACGCGACGGAGCTGAACGCGACGGGGGTTCAACGGACGGGGGCCAACGGGTGCGGGGATGAACGGCGCTCAGCCGACGGAGCGCTCCGGCCCCGCCCGGAACTCGCGGATGAGGTGGTGCACGACCTCACGCAGATCGCCCTGTGCGGCGTCCGCCGCATTCAGCTGACGGGCATAGCTCGCCCCGTCCTGCAGGATCGCGGCGATGCCGTCCAGCTCGCGGGCGCAGCCGAGGTCGCGCGCGACCGGGAGCAGCTCCTCGGTGACCGCGGCGATGTGCTCGCGCACCGGCACCTGCGAGCCGGCCCTGTCGATGATGACGCGGGCGTCCAGGCCGTACCGTGCGGCGCGCCACTTGTTCTCGCGGTGGAACCAGGTCTGCAGCGTCGGCAGCTCGCGCCCTTCGTCGAGCTCGCGGGAGAAGTGCTCCACCAGCGTCTGCGTCAGGGCGGCGACCGAGGCCAGTTCGGTCAGCGTGGACATGCCGTCGCAGGCGCGCACCTCGATGGTTCCCCACCGCGGCGCGGGGCGGATGTCCCAGCGGATCTCGGAGGGATCCGCCATCACGCCCGTGCGGGTCATGTCGTCGACGAATGACTCGAACTCCGCCCAGGTCTCGATGACCCAGGGCAGTCCGGCCGTGGGCAGCTGCTGGAAGACGAGCGAGCGGTTCGAGGCGTAGCCGGTGCGCTCACCGGCCCAGTACGGGCTGGACGCCGACAGCGCCTGCAGGTGCGGCAGGAATGCGGAGAGGGCGCCGATGATGGGCAGCACCTTGTCGCGGTCGTCGACGCCCACATGCACGTGGATGCCCCAGATCATCATGTTGCGACCCCACCACTGGGTGCGCTCGATGAGCTTGTGATAGCGGGTCTTGTCGGTGACGCGCTGATTGAACCACTGGGCATACGGGTGACTTCCCGCGGAGAGCAGTTCGATCCCGGCAGGATCCGTGGAGCGGCGCACGGCGGCGATCGCCGCGGCGATGTCGTCCACGGCATCCGAGACGGTGGTGCCCACACCACTCGTGACCTCGATGGTGTTGGTGAGCAGCTCACCCGTGACCGTGTACCGCTGCGGGACGCTCTGCGCCTCCAACCGGGTGAGCAGCTCGGGAGCGCGCCCGACCAGATCGCCGGTCACGGGATCGGCGAGCATGACCTCCCACTCGAGCCCGACGGTGGAGCGCGGGGAAGAGGCGAATTCGATCGGCACGCGCACATTCTGACACGGGGCGAGTCGCCGCAGCGCGCGCCGTGTCGTGTCATTTCGCGGTGGGCGCCGACATCTGGCAGAATGGAGGGTCGGAAGGCTGCTCGACCCTCTATCCAGCAGTCCTCCCCCCTCAGAGCTTCCGCCGGGTGTGCACCCCACGCTCCAGGCGTCGTTCATCTTCCTTTCCACACCATTCAGGAGAATCGTGGCTGTCAAGATCCGTCTCAAGCGCTTCGGCAAGATCCGTGCGCCGTTCTACCGCATCGTCGTCGCCGACTCGAAGACCAAGCGCGATGGTCGCGTGATCGAGGAGATCGGCAAGTACCACCCGACCGAGCAGCCCTCGTTCATCGAGATCGACTCGGAGCGCGCGCAGTACTGGCTCTCCGTCGGCGCACAGCCGACCGAGCAGGTCGCCGTGCTCCTCAAGCTCACGGGCGACTGGGGCAAGTTCAAGGGCGACAAGGACGCGAAGTCCACCGTGCAGGTCGCGGAGCCCAAGGCCGCCTTCGAGATCGACGCGACCAAGAAGTCCGTCGTCAAGCCCAAGGCGGAGAAGAAGGCCGAGCCGGTCGAAGCACCCGCCGCTGCTGACGCGGAGGCCGCTGAGGCTCCCGCCGCCGACGCAGAGTAATCCGCCGTGCTCGCCGCCGCGCTCGAACACGTCGTCAAGGGGATCGTCGATCACCCGGACGATGTCCGCATCACCGAATCCGCATCGCCCCGAGGCGATCTGCTCGAGGTGCACGTGCACCCGGATGACCGTGGTCGCGTGATCGGGCGCGGCGGCCGCACAGCCAAAGCGCTGCGCACTCTCATCTCCGCCCTCGCCGACGGACGCCGCGTCCGCGTCGATGTCGCGGACGACTGACGTGGCGAGCGAGAAGAACCAGCTTCGCGTCGGCCGCCTGCTCAAGGCGCACGGTCTCAAGGGCGCGTTCAAACTCGAGCTGTACACCGACAACCCGGAGCGCCGTTTCGTGCCCGGCGCCGAATTCACGCTGCAGGTTCCCGAGGCATCCGCGTGGCACGGCAAGACCGTCACCATCCGCGAGTACCGCGTCATGAACGGCAGCTCCGTCGTCTTCCTCGAAGGCGTCGAGGACCGCACTGCCGCCGAGACCCTCGTCCGGGCGATCCTCTGGATGGACGAGGACGACGAGGTCGAGGACGACGCCTGGTACGCGCACCAGCTCGTGGGCCTGGACGTCGTGCGCGACGACGTCGTGCTCGGTCAGATCATCCGCGTCGAGCACCTGCCCGCGCAGGACCTGCTGATCGTGAAGACGGACACCGCCGAGGTGATGGTTCCGTTCGTCGAAGCCATCGTGCCGACCGTCGACATCGCCGCGGGACGCGTGATCGTCACGCCTCCCGCCGGGCTGTTCGAGGAGCTTCCGGCCCCGGACGCCGCTGCGCCGGCCGCGGACGACTCCTCCGCCGCATCCGACTGAGCATTCCGCAGCCATGCGTGTCGACGTCGTCTCCATCTTCCCGTCCTACTTCGACGGGCTGACGCTCTCCCTGCTGGGCAAGGCACGGGAGACCGGCATCCTCGACCTGCACGTGCACGACCTGCGCGACTGGACGCACGACCGGCATCGCACCGTCGATGACACGCCGTACGGCGGCGGCGCCGGAATGGTCATGAAGCCGGAGCCCTGGGGTGCCGCGCTCGATCAGCTCGCCTCCTCCGAGAACGGCGCCTTGAACTCGTCGAAGGGCGCGCCGACCATCATCTTTCCCTCGCCCGCCGGTGAGGTCTTCACCCAGGCGACCGCTCGCGACCTCGCCGCACGGGAGCACCTGATCTTCGGCTGCGGACGCTACGAGGGCATCGACGAACGGGTGTTCGAGTACGCGGCATCCCTCGGCGAGGTGCGCCTGATCAGCCTCGGCGACTATGTGCTGAACGGCGGAGAGGTCGCCGTCATGGCGATGGTCGAAGCCATCGGTCGGCTGATCCCCGGCGTCGTCGGCAATCCCGAGAGCCTCGTCGAGGAATCCCACGAGGACGGACTGCTGGAGTATCCGTCGTACACGAAGCCGGCGCTCTGGCGTGATCGGGAGGTGCCTCCGATCCTGCTCAGCGGCAACCACGGCGCGATCGCCGCCTGGCGCCGCGATCAGCAGCTCGAGCGCACCCGCGCGCGACGCCCCGACCTGCTCGACTGACCCCGTCCCGCCCGCGCGCCCCCCGCGCCCGCGCGCCCGGCGCGTGAGGGGAGCCGTATGCCGGTTCTCGGACCCGTATGGCCGACATCCGACTCCTTTCGCCCGCCTGTTACCGTCGACTCATGGCTGATGACGTGCTGGCGAAGTCCTTCCTCGAGGCGGGGGAGGACTACGACCGGTTCCGACCGGGGTTCCCGGATGCCGCGGCGGATGCCATCATCGACGCACCTGTGCGGGTGGCGCTGGACCTCGGAGCGGGCACCGGCAAGTTCACCGAGCGCCTGATCGACCGGGCCTTGCAGGTGATCGCCGTCGAGCCGTCCGAGCGGATGCTCGCGGTGCTGCGGGCGAAGCTGCCGGGAGTCGAGGCGCTGACGGGCACCGCCGAGACCATCCCCGTCCCGGACGCGGGGGTCGACGTGGTGACGGTCGCGCAGGCGTTCCACTGGTTCGACCGGGAGCCGGCGTGCGCCGAGATCCGGCGCGTTCTCGTACCGGGCGGTGTCCTCGGCCTGCTCTGGAATCACTCCGACGCCTCCTGTGCCTGGGATCGCGCGTGCGCCCGGGTCGCGCATCCCGGCCTGTCCGAGGGACTCACCGCCTCCCCGGATGCCGTCGAGCTGCTGCCCGGGTTCGATGCGCCCCGGTTCGTCCAGATCCCCTGGCGGGAGCGCCTCACTCGCGCCGACTACATCGCCCGCTGGCTGACCGTCAGCTCGTTCCTGGCGGCATCCGAAGTCGAACGCGCCCGCATGGTGGCCGAGGTGGAGCAGATCCTCGACACGGACCCGGAGACGGCCGGACACGACGAGTTCGAGCTGCCGCAGCTCACCGATGTGTACGTCTACCAGGCCTCGGCCTGACCGCGGACCGGATCGCGCCAGGGCGTCCAGCGCAGTTCGGCCGAGTATCGGTTGCAGTCGAGCAGCGGAGCTCAGTCGAGCAGCGGAGCTCAGTCGACGCCGAGGAACGAGCGGTCCGTGAGCACGATCGGGCCGTCCTTCGTGACCGCCACGGTGTGCTCGGAGTGCGACCCGCGGGATCCGTCCGCGCTGCGCAGCGTCCAGCCGTCGGCATCCGTCCTGAGCTCGTCGGTGGTGGCGAGGAACCAGGGCTCCAGGGCGAACACCAGCCCTTCGCGCAGGGGGAACCCGCGACCCGCGCGGCCGTCGTTGGGCACGTGCGGGTCACCGTGCATGATGCGCCCGACGCCGTGCCCGCCGAAGTCGGTGTTGATGGAGTAGCCCTCGCGCCGTGCGACGGCGGCGATCGCCGCCGAGATGTCGCCGATCCTGTTTCCCACCACGGCGGCTTCGATCGCGGCGTCCAGTGCGCGTTCAGTGGTGTCGATCAGGCGGAGGTCCTCGTCACGCGGCGTACCGACGATGAACGAGACCGCGGAGTCCGCCACCCAGCCGTCGACCGAGACAGCGAAGTCCAGCGAGACCAGGTCGCCGTCGCGCAGCGAGTAGTCATGGGGGAGACCGTGCAGGACGGCGTCATTGATCGACGTGCAGATCACCTTCCCGAAAGGCCCGTTGCCGAAGGACGGCGCGTAGTCGATGTAGCAGGACTCCGCTCCCGCCTTGCGGATCAGGTCGTGCGCATGCCGGTCGATCGAGAGCAGGTTGGTGCCCACTTTCGCCTCGTCGCGCAGCGTCGCCAGCGTCTCGGCGACGAAGCGGCCGGCGGCGCGCATCTCGTCGATCTCGGCCGGAGTGCGCAGTTCGATCATGGGGAAGATCCTCTCGTCAGCATCCATTCTCCCCGATGCGCGCGCGGCAAGCTCACAGCGAACCACTGACGCACGGCCGGCACGTCGCCGTAAGATCGAAGCATGTGGTTGCGTCAGGCGTTCTTCCGGTGGCTCCTGCCGGCGGCGTTCGTGCTGCCGCTGTGGATCTTCGTCGGGTGGGCGATCTTCGGCCAGAGCGCCTGGGCGCTGCTGTGGGTGCTGCTCATGGCGATGCCCGCGGTGTTCCTCGGGCAGCTGGTCCTCACTCTGCTGACCCGCTCGCGGCCGTCCGTGCGCGCCGAACGGGCACTCTCATGGTGGGACGTCGCGGGGTTCGCCGTCTGGCATCTGCTGACGATCGGAGTCGGCCTCTTCCTCGACGGCGGTTTCGGCTGGTTGCTGACCGGCGCGATCATCGCCGCGATCGGCCTGTTCTGGCTGCAGTTGTGGCAGCTCTGGAACGAAGCACGGGGCACCGGAGTCCGCATCCGCGAGACGGTGAGCTGGCGCACGGCTACGCAGATGGACCGACCCGCCGCACAGGCCGACCCCGAGGTGATCGTGCTCGAGGAGCGCCAGCGGCGCGACTGAGCGCACACGTGGTTCGCGCGGCGGGCGATCCATGGCAGAATAGATGTTTGTGCCGTCATCCGGCTCTGCCTCAGGGGAGCCCGCGGACGCCCTGCGCACCGCTCGGCACACACCCCGTTCTTGTTCCTTTGAATCATGTACCCGACCTGTGGCGGGTGCAGAGAGAGACGATCATGCAGATCCTTGACGCCGTCGATGCGGCATCGCTCCGTTCCGACATCCCTGACTTCAACCCCGGTGACACCGTCAAGGTGCACGTGAACATCACCGAGGGAAGCCGTTCGCGCGTCCAGGTGTTCCAGGGCGTCGTGCTCGGTCGCCAGGGCGACGGCGTGCGCGAGACGTTCACCGTCCGCAAGATCAGCTTCCAGGTGGGCGTGGAGCGCACCTTCCCGGTGCACTCGCCTGTGCTCGAGCGCATCGAGGTCGTCACCCGCGGCGACGTGCGTCGCGCGAAGCTGTACTACCTGCGCAACCTCCGCGGCAAGAAGGCGAAGATCAAGGAGAAGCGCGGCTGACGCGCGGAATCCATCCAGAACCCCGGGACACGTCGTCCCGGGGTTCTGTCGTCTGCACCGGGATGTGCGACCCTGGTAGATGCCGTCACCGTGCGGCGGAACGAAGAAGAGAGTGCACATGACAGCCGACGCCGCCGAAGCCGCGGAGAACCCGCCACGGCGACGAGGGGTACTGGCGTTCCTGCGGGACGTGATCGTGATCATCCTCATCGCGGCGCTCGTCTCCTTCGTGGTGAAGACGTTCGTCGTCCGCTCGTTCTACATCCCCTCCGGGTCGATGGAGCGCACGCTGCTGATCAACGACCGCATCCTCGTGGACGAGCTGACCCCGCGCTGGGCGGGCTACGAGCGCGGCGACGTGGTGGTGTTCGAGGACCCGGGTGGCTGGTTGCCGCCCGCACCGCGGACGCCCGCGCAGCCCCCGCTGGTCGCCGCGACCGACTGGGTGCTCACCTTCGTGGGGCTGTCGACGTCGGATGCGCGCAATCACCTCGTCAAGCGCCTGCTCGGGCTGCCCGGCGACCACGTGGTCTGCTGCAACGCGCTCGGCCAGATCACGGTCAACGGGTCTCCGATCGACGAGCTCTCCTATCTCAACCTGCCCGAGGGCGACACGGCCGCGTCCAACACCGATTTCGACGTGACCGTACCCGCCGGTTCCATCTGGGTGATGGGCGACAACCGCGACCGCTCGCAGGATTCGCGTGCCCACCAGGAGCTGCCGGGTGGCGGCTTCGTGCCCCTGGAGGGCGTGGTCGGACGCGCATTCCTGACCACCTGGCCGCTGGACCGCTTCGGGCTGATCGACACCCACGACGACGTCTTCCGAGCGGTGCCGGAGCCGAGATGACCGTCGTCTCGCCCACCCTGCGCCTGGAGCGGATGCTGTTCAAGGAGTGCGATCTGATCATCGCGCTCGACGAGGTGGGCCGTGGCGCGCTGGCGGGACCGGTCGCGGTCGGCGCCGCGGTCATGGACGCCGCAGGTGCGCGCCGTCGCGTTCCGGAGGGTCTGCGCGACTCCAAGCTCATCACGGAGCTGCGTCGGCCTGCCATGGCGGAGCGCGCGCGGAGCTGGGTGATGGCATCCGCGGTGGGATGGGCGAGCGCCGCCGAGATCGATCAGGTCGGGATCATGCGAGCACTCGGCCTCGCCGCGTCGCGCGCCGTGCAGGGAGTCGTGGAGCTCGGCGCGTCGCTGGAGCGCGCGCTGGTGGTCCTCGACGGAAATCACGACTACGTCTCCCGGGTGCATCCGGAGCCGCTGACCGTGCGCACCGTGGTCAAGGGCGACCGCGACTGCGCGTCCGTGTCGGCGGCATCGGTGATCGCGAAGGTGGCCCGTGACGACCTGATGGTGGGCCTGCACGCGGATCACCCCGACTATCAGTGGGACCGCAACAAGGGCTATGCCAGCATCGAGCACCGCCGGGCGATCCGGGAGCGCGGCCTGTCGCCGCTGCACCGCGCGTCGTGGGCGATCGCCGACGCTCCGACTCTCTTCTAGGATGGAGTCACCATGGATGACGATTCGTTCGACGACTACGACCGCGAGCTCGAACTCGCCCTCTTCCGCGAGTACCGGGATGTGGTGGCGCAGTTCCAGTTCGTCGTCGAGACCGAGCGTCGGTTCTACCTGGCCAACGAGGTCAACGTCGTCCGTCGTGACACCGAGAACGACTTCTACTTCGAGATATCGATGAAGGACGTGTGGGTGTGGGACATCTACCGCGCCGACCGCTTCGTGAAGGCCGTGCGCGTGCTGACCTTCAAGGACGTCAACGTCGAGGAGCTGCAGCGCCGCGAGTTCGAACTGCCGGACGAGCTCTCGCTCGACGGCAAGTGAGCCCACTTCTGTCCACAGTTCGCTGATCCGCTCGGGTTGTCCCCAGCCGACGTGATCGGCCCCGTTCCGCGTCGGTGCAGACCGTCAGGCTGTCGACATGGCAGCGAAAGACGTGTTGGGCAGGGCGGGCGAAGAACGCGCCGCGCAGTATCTGAGGGCCCGGGGCTACGCCATCCTCGACCGCAACTGGCGATGCGAGCAGGGCGAGATCGACATCGTGGCGGCCGTGGATGACGTGCTGTGCATCGTCGAGGTCAAGACGCGGCGCAGCGACCGCTACGGGCATCCGTTCGAGGCCGTGGACGAGCGCAAACGACGGCGGCTGTGGCGTCTGGCCTTCGCCTGGTCGGCGGCCCATCCCGACGCCGCGCGGCGGCGCACGCTTCGGCTGGAGGTCGTGGGGCTGATCGGTTCGGACGCCGAGACCGCCCGGCTCGAGCACCTCGTGGATCTGCTGTGAGCACGGCCCGCACGTGGGCGGTCGCCCTTACCGGCGTCGACGGTCACATGGTGGAGGTCGAGGCCGATTTCTCCACTCAGACGCCCGAGTTCAAGATCATCGGGCTGCCCGACAAGGCTCTCGGCGAGGCGGTGCAACGCGTCTGGAATGCCTGCAGCAACGCTGGCATCGATGTGCCCCGGCGTCGACTGACGGTCAATCTCTCGCCGGCCAGCCTGCCCAAGCACGGCTCCGGGTTCGACCTGAGCATCGCCGTCGCCACCGCTGCGGCCGGCGGCGCGCTCCCGCCGGAGGCGATCCGCTCCACCGTGCACATCGGCGAGCTCGGCCTGGACGGCAGGCTGCGCCCGGTGCCCGGGGTTCTTCCTGCCGTGTACGCGGCTGCCCGTGCCGGCTTCGCGCGCGTCGTCATCCCGCACGCGAATGCCGCGGAGGCGGCGCTGGTACCGGGCATCGAGGTGCGCGCGGCGGCGTCGCTGAGCGAGGTCGCGGCGATGCACGGCGCCGAGGTGGAGGTGCCGGATGTCGAGCCCGTGGAGATGACCGCACCGGATACCGGAGCCTCCGATGCGCTCGACCTCGCCGACGTGGTGGGCCAGGAGGAGGCAGTGGATGCCCTGATCATCGCCGCGGCCGGAGGGCATCACATGATGTTGAGCGGTCCGCCCGGTGCAGGCAAGACGATGCTGGCCCGCCGGCTGCCCGGCATCCTGCCACTGCTGGATGACGCACAGGCGCTGGAAGTGGCGGCGATCCGCTCGCTCGCGGGGGAACCCGTCCGGACGCTAGACCCCGTCGCGCCGTTCGTCGCACCGCATCACAGCGCCTCATCCGCTGCGCTGGTCGGCGGCGGATCACGAGTGGCGCGACCGGGCGCCATCGTCAGGGCGCACCGCGGTGTGCTCTTCCTCGACGAGACCCCGGAGTTCCAGCGCACCGCGCTCGACGCGCTGCGCCAGCCTCTGGAGTCCGGCCGGATAGAGGTGCACCGGGCCGGCTTCACAGCGAGCTATCCGGCGAGGTTCCAGCTCATCCTGGCGATGAATCCGTGCCCCTGCGGGAATTACGGGGTGCGGGGAGCGGAATGCACCTGCCCACCGATGGCGATCCGGCGCTACTCGTCCCGGCTGTCCGGGCCGCTGCGCGATCGCATCGACATCGATCTGCAGGTCGCGCGGGTCGCCGCGTCGCGCGCGACCTCCGGTGAGCGTTCGACGACGACGTCGGCCGCCGCGCGCGATGCCGTCCTCGCGGCGCGCGGGGCGGCCGCGGAGCGCTGGCGACGCTCGCCCTGGCGCGTGAACGGCGAGGTGCCAGGCGAACGGCTCCGGCACGGCGGGCTGCGACTGCCCGCCGCGGCGCGTGCGCCCCTGGACCAGGCGCTGGAACGCGGCACCGTCACCCTTCGGGCCTACGACCGCGTGCTGCGCATCGCCTGGACGGTCGCCGACTTGGCAGGCCGCACGTCACCGGGCGTCGAGGAACTCGGACGGGCTCTGTTTCTCAAGAAGGGACTGCTGGCATGACTGCTGCACTGATCAGGATGCTGGACGATGCGCGACTGCGACCGGCGGCGGCGCGCCTGAGGCCGGACGCGGACCCGGACGAGGTGATCGCTCGCGTCGCGTGGTCCGTGCTCGTAGAGCCGGGTGATGGCGTGGCGGGCACACTCATCGCGGAGCACGGCGCACGTCGGGCGCTGGAGATGACCACGGCCGAGTCGGGTCTGCTGACGCCGGGCTCACTCGGGGCCACACAGTTGTCCGAAGCGCTGGCGCGGTGGCATCCTCGTGCACGACCGCAGGCCGTCCTGGATGCCCTGCAGTCCTGTGTGCAGATCGGAGGCCGCCTCCTGCTTCCGGGAGACGACCTGTGGCCGGCAGGACTGGACGACCTCGGCGTGCACGCCCCGGTAGTGCTGTGGGCGCGGGGAGACGTCAGCGCGTGCGTCGGGTCGGCGGCCGTGTCGATCGTCGGCGCCCGCGCGGCGACCGGCTACGGCGAATCCGTCGCAGCGGAACTCGCCGGCGACCTCGCCGCGAGCGGGGTGGTCGTCATCTCCGGCGGGGCGTACGGCATCGACGGCGCCGCCCACCGGGCGGCACTGGGCGCCGGCGGGACGACGATAGCCTTCCTCGCCGGGGGGATCGACCGGGCGTACCCGACCGGGCACCAGCAGCTGTTCGACCGCATCCGCGCACGCGGTGCCGTCCTCAGCGAGGTGCCGTGCGGCAGTGCGCCGACGAAGTGGCGATTCCTGCAGCGGAACCGCCTCATCGCCGCTGCGGGCCTGGCCACCGTGGTCGTCGAGGCCGGATGGCGCAGTGGATCGCTGAACACCGCCGGCCACGCGGCGGCGCTCGGACGACCGCTCGGCGCCGTGCCCGGGCCCGTCTCGTCGGCGGCGTCCGCAGGATGCCATCGCCTGCTGCGCGAATACGACGCCGTGTGCGTGACCAGCGCGCAGGAGGTCCGCGAACTGTGGTCCGGCACCCTGAACGAGCCCGCCCCGACGGATACGGTCAGCCCCGATCAGACCCGGCTCCTGGACGCCCTCAGCACGCGCACACCGCGCCACGTGTCGGAGATCGCGCGCCTCAGCGGTCTGGACGCGCTGCGCGTGCGGAGCCTGCTCGGCCTCCTGGGACTGGACGGGACGGTGGAGCAGGTGCGGGACGGCTGGCGACGCGCCTCGTGATCCCGCGACCGACCCGCTCCGGCGCGGGATCAGGGCGGTCGAGCCGACGAACGGCATCCTGGAGTCATGAGGTTCTCGGAGGCGGCGGACGCGTTCACGACGCACCTCGCGCAGGTGCGTCGGCTCTCGCCGGCGACGGTGCGCGCCTACCGCTCCGATCTCACGGACCTCGGGCGGACCGTCGGCGACGTCGACATCACCGACATCGATCTGGAAGCCCTGCGCGACTGGCTGTGGCAGGCGACGCAGCGCGGTGATGCACGCTCGACGATGGCACGACGGGCGGCCGCGGTGCGCTCCTTCTTCACCTGGGCCCACGAGACGGATCTCATCAGCGTCGACCCCAGCCTGCGGCTCGTGACGCCGCGGCGCCCGAAGACCCTGCCGGTGGTGGCGTCCGCCGACGGCATGCGCACGCTCCTGGAGCAGCAGCGCTCCGCCGCTTCCGACGGCGACCCGGTCGCGCTGCGCGATCACGCGCTGCTGGAACTGCTCTACGCGGCCGCCATCCGGGTGTCCGAACTGTGCGGCATCGACGTCGACGACCTCGACCTGCAGCGCCGCACGGTGCGCGTGCTCGGCAAGGGCTCCAAGGAGCGCGTCGTCCCGTTCGGTGGGCCCGCTGCCGACGCGCTCGGCGCCTTCCTGACCCGAGGACGCCCCGGCCTCCTTGCCCGTGCGGACAGGGCCACGCCGGCGCTGTTCCTGGGTGCCCGCGGCGGGCGGATGGGCCCCAGGGCCGTGTACAGCGTCGTCGCCCGGGTGCTCGCTCCCGTCGTGGGCACCGAGCACGTCGGGCCGCACGCCCTGCGGCACTCCGCCGCAACCCACCTCCTCGACGGCGGAGCGGACCTGCGCGCCGTGCAGGAGATCCTCGGCCACGCCAGCCTGGGCACCACCCAGATCTACACGCACGTCTCCGCCGAGCGCCTGACAGCCAGTTATCGTCTCGCCCACCCGCGGGCGTGAGCGATCAGCTCTCGCAGCAGGGGAGCAGGATCGCCCGCGGCGGGCGGCCGAACAGACCGCGCGGGTTCACGTACACGTCGTCGACCCGGACGCCGACGTGCAGCGTGCCGATGGGGGCATGGCCGCCACCGGCCACCACGCCGACGAGTGCGCCCGCGGTCACGGCGTCTCCCGGTGAGAGATCGGATGCCACCGGCTCCAGGGTCGTGACGTACCCGCCACCATGGTCGATCGTGATCAGAGGACGATCGACGACCGTGCCGCGGAACGCGATGACACCGCCGGCGGGCGCGTGCACGTCCGCACCCGGCTCTGCGGCCGCGTCCATGCCGCGATGACCGGGCCCGTAGTCGTGAGCGGGCGCCCGGAAGGGCACGATGATCACGTGGCGGCCGTCGACCGGCCATCGCCACGGATAGCCCGGCGCCACGCCATCAGGGCCTTCGGCGGAGTTCATGTCGGTGCGGACGGCACCGGCCGCCGCCACGTCGGATGGAACGCCCGAGACTGCCGAGACCAGCCCGAGCGCGATGGCGAGCAGCAGTCCTCGGACCCGGTTCCGCAGGCGCCGGCCCGCCGCGATGTCCGTACTCATCCCGTCACTGTGACAGGCGAGCCGGTGGCGCGGCCGCGCGATCACGGCATCCGTGCACAACGTGCGTCCGCGAGCGGAATGTGCAGGAGGAAGCGGCGACGGCCTGCGGTTTCGGTGCGTCGCCATCCTGTACACTGGGGGAGCACCCCGAACTCGGGGTGACTACGCGTGCCCAGAGCGACCACGGTCGCGGCATCCCACACCCACAGGTCCCGTTCGCAGAACGGGTGGGTGTGCGCCGGGCGCCAGGAATGCCGATCACTCGATCGGCGAGACAACCTCAACGACGCGAGAGCGTCAGAACCAGGAGACGACCATGGCTGTGGTCACCATCCGCCAGCTGCTCGACAGCGGCGTGCACTTCGGACACCAGACCCGTCGGTGGAACCCGAAGGTGAAGCGCTTCATCCTCACTGAGCGCAGCGGCATCCACATCATCGACCTGCAGCAGTCGCTGGGGTACATCGACTCGGCGTACGACTTCGTCAAGGAGACCGTCGCCCGTGGTGGCACGATCCTCTTCGTCGGCACCAAGAAGCAGGCTCAGGAGATCCTCGCCGAGCAGGCGACCCGCGTCGGCCAGCCCTTCGTGAACCAGCGCTGGCTCGGTGGACTCCTCACCAACTTCCAGACCATCGCAAAGCGTCTGGCTCGCATGAAGGAGCTCGAGGAGCTCGACTACGAGACCCCCTCGGTCTCCGGCTTCACCAAGAAGGAGCTGCTGCTCAAGAAGCGCGAGCTCGACAAGCTGCACAAGTCGCTCGGCGGCATCCGCAACCTCACCAAGACGCCGTCCGCCCTGTGGGTCGTCGACGCCAAGCGCGAGCACCTCGCGATCGATGAGGCCAAGAAGCTCGGCATCCCCGTGATCGGCATCCTCGACACGAATGCCGACCCGGACGACTTCCAGTACCCGATTCCCGGCAACGACGACGCGATCCGCTCCGTCTCGCTGCTGACCCGCATCATCGCCGACGCCGCGGCCGAGGGCTTGCAGCAGAAGCACAACCCCGAGTCGGGCGACGCCGAGCCGCTGGCCGAGTGGGAGAAGGAGCTCCTCGAGGGCTCTGACGCGCCTGCCGCTGACGCGCCTGCCGCTGACGCGCCTGCCGCCGAGGAGGCCCCTGCTGAGGAGGCTCCCGCAGCCGAGGAGACCGTCGAGGCTCCCGCCGCAGAAGCCGCAGAAGCATCGGCCGAGGCCGGAGAAGCCGCAGAAGCACCGGCCGAGGCCGCTGCGGACGCAGACGCCAAGTAAGCACACCGCCCACACGCACAGATACGAAGCAAGGAGCCACCACACATGGCCAACTTCACCATCGCCGACATCAAGGCGCTGCGCGAGCAGCTCGGCACGGGAATGGTCGACACCAAGAAGGCGCTCGAGGAGGCCGGCGGAGACGTCGAGAAGGCCACCGAGATCCTGCGCCTGAAGGGTGCCAAGGGCAACGCGAAGCGTGCCGACCGCTCCACCAGCGAGGGCCTCGTCGTCGCTCGTGAGACGGACGGCGCCGTGACGCTGATCGAGCTCGCCTGCGAGACCGACTTCGTCGCGAAGAACGAGCGGTTCATCACCCTCGCCGACAAGGTGGCCGACGCGGTCGCCGCCGTCGGCGCGGACTCCGTCGAGGCGGCACTGGCCGCACCGGCCGGTGACCAGACCGTCGACCAGCTCATCTCGGATGAGGCGGCGATCATCGGTGAGAAGGTCGAGCTCCGCAAGGTCCGCACCGTCAAGGGCGAAGGCCTGTCGGTCTACCTGCACCGCACCAGCAAGGACCTGCCGCCCCAGATCGGCGTCGTCGTCGCCTACACGGGAGACGACGCGGAGACTGCTCGCAGCATCGCGCAGCACATCTCGTTCGCGAACCCCTCCTACCTGACCCGCGAGGACGTCCCCGCGGCCGACGTGGAGAAGGAGCGCGAGATCGTCACCGAGATCTCTCGCAACGAGGGCAAGCCCGAGGCCGCACTGCCGAAGATCGTCGAGGGCCGCGTCACCGCGTTCTTCAAGCAGGTCGCGCTTCTCGAGCAGGACTACGCCAAGGACAACAAGCTGTCCGTGAGCCAGGTCGCGAAGGATGCCGGTATCACCGTCACCGACTTCGCCCGGTTCAAGGTCGGCGCGTAACACCCGAGAAGGGGTTCGGATCCATTCGATCCGAACCCCTTCTGCATGCCCGGCCCGGGCCGAGGCACTATCTTGAAACCGGACGAGAGGACACACCCCATGACCGAAAGCACAGGACGCCGTCGCGTTCTCCTCAAGCTCTCCGGCGAAGCGTTCGGGGGAGGTCAGCTCGGCGTCAACCCCGATGTGGTCGGCCAGATCGCCCGGGACATCGCCGCAGCGGTGGATCGGGTGGAGGTCGCCGTGGTCGTCGGAGGCGGCAACTTCTTCCGCGGGGCGGAACTCAGCCAGCGCGGCATGGACCGCGGGCGCGCCGACTACATGGGCATGCTGGGCACGGTCATGAACGCCCTCGCCCTGCAGGATTTCCTCGAGCAGGCGGGCGCGGCCACGCGCGTGCAGTCGGCCATCTCGATGACGCAGGTCGCCGAGCCGTACATCCCCCTTCGGGCGGAGCGGCACATGGAGAAGGGCCGTGTCGTGATCTTCGGTGCCGGAGCGGGCCTGCCGTACTTCTCCACGGACACCGTCGCGGCCCAGCGTGCGCTGGAGATCGGCGCTCAGGAGGTGCTCGTCGCCAAGAACGGCGTCGACGCGATCTACACCGCCGACCCGCACAAGGACGCCACGGCGGAGCGCATCGAGCGGGTCACCTACCGCGACGCCCTGCAGCGCGGTCTCAAGGTCGTCGACTCCACGGCATTCAGCCTCTGCATGGACAATGCGATGGACATGCGCGTGTTCGGCATGGAGCCGGCGGGCAACGTCACCAGGGCGCTGCTGGGCGAGCCGATCGGCACGCTCGTCACCGCCTGAGCGCCCTGTCGCTCACGTTCGGCGTCCCTGCGCCGGATAGAATCGTCTGAAACCCCTGACCCTAAGGAGCCCTCGTGATCGCGGATGTCCTCGCCGAGACCACCGGACGCATGGCGCGTGCGGTCGAAGCTGCCAAGGAGGACTTCACCACGGTCCGCACCGGGCGTGCCAACCCGCAGATGTTCCAGAAGGTGATGGTGGACTACTACGGCTCGCCGACTCCGCTCGCACAGCTCGCGTCGCTCGCGAACCCCGAGGCGCGTTCGCTCATCGTCACGCCCTATGACAAGTCGGCACTCCGAGCCATCGAGCAGGCGATCCGCGACATGCCCAATCTGGGCGCGAATCCCACCAACGACGGCAACATCGTCCGTGTGACGATGCCGGAGCTGACGATGGAACGGCGCAAGGAGTACGTCAAGCTGGTGCGCTCCAAGGCCGAGGACGCGAAGGTCCGCGTGCGCGGCATCCGTCGCAAGGCCAAGGACGAACTGGATGCGCTGAAGGACGAGGTCGGCGAGGACGAGGTCGCACGCGGCGAGAAGGAGCTGGATGCTCTGACCCGCCAGCATGTCGACGCCATCGACGACGCCCTCAAGCGCAAAGAGGCAGAGCTCCTCGAGGTCTGATCGGCATGTCCGGCGAGAACAACTCCGAGGATCGACCTGCATCGCGCCAGCGCCGCCGGCAGGCCGGCTCGGTTCCGCCTGCCGCCTCGGACCCTCACGGGGACGACGACGTGGAGGAGCTCGACACTCCGGTACGCGGCATCCCGCGGCCGGCCTCGGCGTCTCCCACTGCCGAGCCGCTCGCCGACAACGCGTTCCCCGCGTTCGACGCCTCACAGATCCCGCCGCGCCCGCCCGTTCCCGCCACAGGCGCGACGGGGCGGGGGCCCGGCCCGATCACCGGCTCCCAGGGAGCCATCCGCGATCAGTGGCGCGCGAAGCGCGATGAGATCGAGACGCACGTCACACAGGCGCGGGACCACTTCGATCAGGCCAACGAGCGCATCAAGGAGCGCACCGGACGCAACCTCATCCTCGCGATCATCATCGGGGTGGCCTTCGGCGCCGCCCTCGTGGCGTCATTGCTGTTCGTGAAATGGCTCTTCGTGCCGATAGCACTGGCCGCCGGTCTCCTGGGCACGTACGAGCTGTCCCGTGCCCTCCGCGCCGGCGGGCGCCGCGTCGACATCGTGCCGCAGCTGATCGCCGCTGCCGGCGTGCTGTTCGCGGCGGCATCCGGAGAGTTCTGGATCAGCTGGGTCGTGCTGATCGTCGCCGTGTCGTTCATCGCCGTCTGGCGGATGGTGGCCCAGATGGTCGTGAAGGACGGCCGTACCTACGGCGACGTCCTCGCCGACGTCATCGTCGGCGCGTTCGTGCAGATCTACGTTCCCTTCCTCACCTCGGTCGCGATCATCCTGCTCTTCCAGGAGAACGGCCAGTGGTGGGTGCTGTCCTTCGTCGCCATCGCCGTCGCCGCCGACACATGCGCCTACGCCGCCGGTCTCGCCTTCGGCAGGCATCCGATGGCTCCGCGCATCAGTCCGAAGAAGACGTGGGAGGGGTTCGCGGGGGCGGTTCTCGGATCGCTTCTGGTCGGCGTGCTGCTCGCGATCTTCCTGCTGCATCTCGAATGGTGGGGCGGGCTCGTCCTCGGTGCCGCCATCCTCGTCTCCGCGACACTGGGCGACCTGGGCGAGTCCATGCTCAAGCGCGACCTCGGCATCAAGGACATGAGCTCGTGGCTTCCCGGCCACGGCGGCCTGCTCGATCGCCTGGACAGCATCCTGCCCTCCACGGTGCCGGCTCTCGCGCTCTACTTCCTGCTCTCTCCGTGGATTGGCTCATGATGACCGACGCAGACCTCGACGTTTTCCACGATCAGGGGGAGACCCCTCCGGCCTTCCCGCTGACGTCGGGACGACAGCGGGGCTATCACCGCTCGGCGGTGGATGCGTTCCTCGAAGCCGCGCGGGGCGCGTTCGAGGACGACCGTTCCGACTTCGGAGCCGCGGACGTCCGCATCGCCTCCTTCCCCCTCGTCAAGCACGGCTACGTGATCGCCGACGTCGACGCCGCTCTCGGACGGGTCGAGGATGCCTTCGCCGAGCGCGCTCGAGCGCGCGCCGTGCGCGAGATCGGCGTGGACGAGTGGGTCGCCCGCGCCAGGGAGGACGCCCAGCGGATCCTCGACCACGTCTCCCGTGCGCCGCGTCAGAGGTTCGCGCGGACGAGCGGGCTCACGTTCGGGTACCGCGTCGACGAGGTCGACCATGTCGCCGAGCGCATCGCCGCCTATCTGCGAGACGGAGACGCACTGACCGTGGATCAGGTGCGCGACGCGGCGTTCCGGATGCAGCGCGGTGGATACCGGGAGGAGCAGGTCGACGCGCTCCTGGATGCCACCGTCGAAGTGATGCTCGCCGTCCGGTGATCTTCCCGGCAGGCGAGGCTCCCATGGAGGTTTCAGATTGTTCTGCGTAGACTGATGCCCATCGTGACTCCCGATAACGAATTGATATCGTCCTCGACGCGCCCGAACGCGTCGTCCAGGGCGACGACGAATCCCTGGCGACGGCGGCTGAGCGCCGTCGGCGCGGGGCTCGCGGTGGTCGGCTTCTCCGCGGCCCTCCTCGCACCCACGGGAACGGCGATCGCCGACCCCAGCAGCACACCCGATGCGAGCCTCACCGCCTATTCGCTGGCCGCCGAGGACACGCAGAACATCACGGTGACGGTCGAGGGCGCGAAGATCGAAGCCGTCTCCCGCGGTCAGTTCGAGGTCTACGTCAAGCCGAAGCCCAAGCCCAAGCCGACCGCGCAGCCGGCGTCGTCCAAAGCGGGCTCCGGCAGCAGCGCTCCGTCGCGCCCGAAGTACAGCGGCGGCGGCTCCAAGGAGGAATGGATGACGGCGGCCGGGATCGCCTCCAGCGACTGGGCGTACGTCGATTACATCGTCTCCCGCGAGAGCGGCTGGAACCCGAACGCGACGAACAAGTCGTCCGGGGCATGCGGTCTCGTGCAGGCGCTGCCGTGCAGCAAGGTTCCCGGAAACGGCTACAACCCGGTCGACAACCTGCGCTGGGCGTCCGGATACGCGTCGGGCCGGTACGGCAGCTGGGCAGGGGCCTACAAGTTCTGGACCAGCCACCACTGGTGGTGAGCCGCACGCATGGCACGATCCCGCCGACGACGGCCTGAGCCGTCGCGAGCAGACGAGTCCTTCGATCGTCTGCTCACGGGATGGAAGCGGACGGAGACCCGCCGTGGTCACGAGTGGACCGTTCAGCCGATCTCCGCGATCCAGGCCGTGAAGGAGTACACCTGCCCGGGCTGCGGGCGCGCCATCGTGCCGTCGACGGCGCATCTGGTCATCTGGCGCGCAGACGGCGTGATGGGCGAGGCGGCGGATCTCGCGGCACGGCGGCACTGGCACACGGGCTGCTGGCGGATCGCGTGAGCGTCGAGATCCGCGGGCCCGTCCTGCTGCCGGCTGATCGCGCCCACGTCGATCTCCGCACCGCTGATGGGCTGACGCTGGTGGGCGAGCTCTCGGTACCGCGTGATCGTCCGCCGGTGGCGACACTGATCACGCTGCATCCGCTGCCCACAGCCGGCGGCTGCATGGACTCGCACATCATCCGAAAGACCGCCGCCCGGCTGCCCGCACAGGCCGATATCTCCGTTCTGCGCTTCAACACGCGCGGCACGTCCTCTCCGCGGGGGACCAGCGAGGGGGTGTTCGACGGGGGAGCAGGCGAGCAGTTCGACGTCGCCGCGGCCGTGGACTTCGTGCGCGGGCGAGGCCTGCCGCGACCCTGGCTGCTGGGATGGTCGTTCGGCACCGAGCTCGCCCTGAAGTACGGGCGCGCCCACGACGTCGAGGGCATCATCCTGCTCTCGCCGCCGTTGCATCGTGCCACCGACCGGGACGTCGCGGCGTGGCACGGGGACGAGCGCGAGGTCGTCGTCCTCGTACCCGAGCACGACGACTACCTGCGGCCCGCCGAGGCCAGGGAACGGTTCGCCCCGGTGCCGCACGCGAAGCTGATCGCGGTGGACGGCGCGAGGCACCTGTGGGTCGGCGAGAGCCAGACCCGTCGCGTGATGACCGAGATCGTCGCGGCGGTGAATCCCGCCGCGCTGCCACTGAGCACCACCTGGGACGACGGAGGGCCGGTCAGCGCTCGTTCATGCGCGGGATCAGCACCTGGCGGTAGATGATCAGGATGCTCGCGGCCACGGGGATGGCGATCAACGCCCCGAGCAGACCGAGCAGCGCGCCGCCGGAGAGGGCGGCGATCACGACGACGGCACCGGGGACCGCGACGGCGCGGCTCATGATGCGCGGCGCGAGGAGGTACGCCTCCACCTGCATGTAGATCAGGTAGTAGATCGCGGCGGCCAGGGCGGTGCCGGGCGACCCGACCCCCGGCAGCAGACAGGTCAGCACGATGATGGTGGACCCGGTGAGCGTGCCCACGAGCGGGATGAGCGAGAAGAAGAACGCGATGACCGCGAGGACGGCGGTGAACGGAGCGCCGATGATGCTCAGGTAGATGGAGCTCAGGATGCCGTTGATCACCCCCAGCGACACCTGTCCCATGACGTAGTGCCCGACCGAGTCGGTGATCTGGTCGGCGATGTCGATGAAGCGCTCGCGCCGAGAGGCCGGCACGAGCTGGTAGACGGCTCGCTTGAGCGAGGGAGTGGACGCCGTCAGGTAGATCGTGAGCACGAGCACGATGAAGGCGCCGAACAGACCCGCCAGCACGGCCCCGCCGACGACGAGCACGCCCTGACCGATCGATGCGCTCCACTCGGTGACGTTTTTCGCCCAGTCCTCCTCCAGCATCCAGTTCTCCACGTACGCGAACACCGCGTCCACCTGGAGGTTGGGGAACGTCTCGGTCAGCCACTCCCGGAAGTTCTGCACCGTGGTGTCGCCGTCCACGATCAGGGCGGTCACCTGCGAGACCAGTTGGGAGATCTGCTCGACCACGACGGGCAGCACAATGAGCACGATCACGGTGAAGACGCCCAGCACGGCGAGAATGGTGGACAGGACCGCCGCCCAGCGCGGCAGCCCGCGCCCCTCGAGGAAGGAGACCAGCGGGTCCAGCCCCAGGCTGAGGAAGAGCGCGGTGCCGATGTAGAGGATGACGGTCGACAGCGTCTGCGCGCTCGTGAGCAGCACGATGCCGAGGCCGACGCCGAGTGTGGCGACCAGCGCGGTGCGGAAGGGACTGTGGATCTTCATGCTTCTCCTGATCGGATGCGAGCAAGCCTATTGCTCCGAGCGCCGAGAGCGAGAACGCCGTGCCGCATCCGTCTGGTGGGCAACACACAGGTGCTTTGGATAGTCTGGAACGTCGAGCGGAGACCGTCGGGGATGCCCGAGGCCACGTAAGGGAGTTGATTCGTGCGATTCGTATGGGCCGTCGTGGCCTTCGTGCTGGCCACGGTTCTCATCGGAGCGGGAATCGCGCAGCGGACCATCTTCATGGGTCCGTCGGAGCTGCGGATGGAGTTGACGGTCGACGAGCCGACGCCGTACGTGCTCATCGACGCCGACGTGCTGCGCGCGCATGCCGGGCTGCAGACGCTTCTCGTGCGGGGCAAGGGCGACATCTTCGTCGCCTACGGCCGCACCGACGACATGAAGGCATGGCTCTCGGACACCGCCTACGATCGCGTGACCCTGACCAAGTCCGACAAGCCCAAGACGGCCCGTGTGGAGGCGCAGCAGGAACCGGCATCCGGCGGCGACATCTCCGGCCGGTCTCCGGTCGGTTCGGACCTGTGGCTCGATTCCTTCGCCGACGAGGACTCACTGGTCGCCGAACTGCAGCTCACCGCGGGAAACAGCGTCCTCGTCGCCCGGGACGGTGTGGAGCCCGCGCCGTCGGACGTGCTGGTGACGTGGGGACTGGACACGCGCACGCCCTGGGCGGGACCCTTGATGGCCGCCGGAGCGCTGCTGCTCGCGGTCGGCCTGGTCCTCTACGTGCTCGCGATCCGCTTCCAACGCCGCGGTCGCGGCCCGCGACGGAAGGGCCCTGGTCCACTGCCCGAGACGCAGCCGATCACGGTGCCGCAGCGCGATGAGCTCGATGACCCCGCCGACGGAGGACGCGCCCAGCGCACGGCATCCTCACGCCGTCGCCTCGCACTGGCCCTGCCGGCGTTCGCTCTCACTGCGGTGCTGGTGACAGGGTGCTCGGCTGACTCCTGGCCGCAGTTCGGCAGCAGCACGCCGACGCCCACTCCCACCCCGACCGTGGTGACTCCGGAGAACCAGAAGCCTCCGGTCATCACCGAGAAGCAGGGACAGCGGATCGTCTCCGACATCGCCGCGACCCTCGCGAAATCCGACGGCGAGCTCGACGCCGCACTCGCCGAGACCCGTCTGACCGGTGCCGCGCTGGCCGCGCGCAAGACCGAGTATGTTCTGCGCGGAAAGATCGCCGACCGCAAGGACGCACTGGTGACCCCACTGGACCGGGTCAAGATCCTGCTTCCCGAAGCCACGAGCGGCTGGCCGCGCACGGTGCTGGTTCTCACCGCGTCCGAGAAGGACGACACCAAGCCGCCGGTGCTGCTCACCATGGTGCAGGCGGACCCCTGGAGCAACTACCGGGTCTCGGAGGCCGCGGACATGCCCGCCTCCGGCAAGTTCCCCGACGTCGCGCCGGCGTGGCTGGGCACGACGCGGGTGCCTGCGGAGTCCGCGTTCCTGTCCCTGCCACCCGCTGGTCTCGCCGACGCGTTCGCGGACTTCGTCGACAACGGGGACAAGAGCGAGTTCGCGGGCCGTTTCGACGAGGCGGCGCAGAAGCTCGCCCAGTCCGTGCGCGACAGCCGGGCGGCGGTCGTCAAGGGCCTCGCGGACAAGGGCGCGGCCAAGACGACGAAGGCGGCGTTCGACATGACCGCCGGCGCGGACGAACCGCTGTCGATGGCCACCCTGGACAGCGGCGCCGTCGTGGCGGTCACCGTCGACGACAAGGAGACGATCACGCCGTCGAGTGCGGACGTGACGATCCGATTCGGTGACAACGCAGAGGCGAAGGCTCTCACGGGTGTCACCGAGTCGGCCAAGGGGGTCGAGACGACGTGGGGCATCCAGCTCTTCTTCGCCGTGCCGGCCCAGGGCTCGAACGAGCAGATCCGGCTGCTCGGATTCCATCAGGACATCCTCAACGTGAAGGTGATCAAGTGACCGATATCTCCGCCGCCGCGCTCCGCGGTGCCGTCGATCTGTCCTCGCTGCGCGGGCGTGCCGCACAGCCGACCCCGAACGCCGCCGAGGCCGCCCCGCCGACATCGGGCGGCGGTGTCGTCGTCGACGTGAGCGACGCCACGTTCGGTGAGATCCTCGAGTTGTCGCGCACGGTGCCCGTGGTCGTCGACCTCTGGGCCGAATGGTGCGAACCGTGCAAGACGCTGAGCCCCATCATCGAGAAGGTCACGCGCGAGCAGCAGGGGCGCGTCGTGCTCGCCAAGGTCGACGTGGACGCCAACCCGCAGATCGCTCAGGCGTTCCGCGCCCAGTCGATCCCGTTGGTGGTCGCCCTGATCGGCGGCCAGCCGGTGCCGATGTTCACCGGCGCGGTTCCCGAGGAGCAGGTGCGCGAGGTGTTCGCCAAGCTGCTCGAGGTCGCCGCCCAGAACGGCGTGACGGGGTCCGTTCCCGTCGACGGCGCGGATGATGCGACCGGTGGGGCGGAGGCGGAGGAACCGGCCGAGGCGCCGCTTCCCCCGCTGCACGCCGAGGCGTACGCCGCGATTGAGGCCGGCGACTACGCCCGCGCGATCTCCGCTTATGAGCGCGCGCTGGCCGAGAACCCGCGAGACGCGGAAGCCAAGGCCGGGCTGGGACAGGTGCGCCTGCTGGACCGCGTGCAGGGCCTCGACCTGCAGCAGGTGCGGGCGGAGGCGGCTGCTGCCCCTCTCGATCCCGAGGCGCAGTTCCGCGTCGCCGATCTGGACCTCGCCGGCGGGCACGTCGAGGATGCATTCGACCGTCTTCTCGACCTGTTCACCGCGGTCGAGCACGATCGGCGAGGGCCGGTGCGGGAGCGACTCGTCGAGCTGTTCGAGCTGATCGGCGCTGCCGACCCCCGCGTGGTCGCCGCGCGGACGCGCCTCGCTTCGCTGCTGTTCTGACGGCTGCGGCGTTCTCCGGGTTCAGCCCCGACTGATGGTCGGGACGTGCGGGTCGGCCTGGTGACGGAACCAGATCGTCGACAGTGCGGGGAGCGTCGCCGTGGCGATCGCCGGAGAGTCGTCGTCGTGCCTGCGCGCCTCGATGAGGCCGAGGTTGCCGTTCGCCGCGCCGCCGTACTCGGCTGCATCGGTGTTCAGCACCTCCTGCCAGGGGCCCTCGGCGGGCAGAGCCAGCCGATAGCCGGTGAGTGTGACACCCGAGAAGTTGGAGACGACCGCGAGCCGTCCACCGTGGGCGTCTCTGCGCTCGAACGCCACGACGCTGGGATCCCAGGTCGGCGCTCCCAGTCGCGTGAACGAGCGGCTGTCGTTGTCGCGCTCCCAGAGCGGCGCCTGACGGCGGTAGACGGTGTTCATCGCGCTGACGAAGTGCTGCAGCTGGGCGTGCGCCGGCTGATCCAGCAGCCACCAGTCCAGTTCGCGATCCACCGACCATTCACCGATCTGCCCGAACTCCTGCCCCATGAACAGCAGCTTCTTTCCCGGGTGACCCCACATGTACCCGAGGTAGGCGCGGACGTTCGCGAGCTTGTGATGGTGATCACCCGGCATCCGTGAGACCAGTGTGCCCTTGCCGTGCACGACCTCGTCATGGCTGATGGGAAGCAGGTAGTTCTCGCCGAAGCCGTAGACGAAGGAGAAGGTGATCTCGCCCTCGTGATGCGAACGGTGCAGGGGATCGCGCTTCATGTATTCCAGGGAGTCGTTCATCCACCCCATGTTCCACTTGAACCCGAATCCCAGTCCGGCATGGTCGGTGGGGGCGGTCACTCCCGGGAAGGCTGTGGACTCCTCGGCGATCATGACGATGCCCTTGTGCAGGCGGTAGGCGGTCGCGGTGACCTCCTGCAGGAAGCGGATGGCCTCGAGGTTCTCTCTGCCCCCGTGCGCGTTGGGCTCCCACTCGCCTGGCCTGCGGGAATAGTCCAGATAGAGCATGGAGGCCACGGCGTCCACCCGCAGGCCATCCACGTGGAACTCGCTGAGCCAGTACAGGGCGTTCGCGACGAGGAAGTTGCGCACCTCGTTGCGTCCGTAGTCGAAGATCAGGGTGCCCCAGTCCTGGTGCTCGCCGCGCCGGGGATCCGCGTGCTCGTACAGTGGACGACCATCGAATCGTGCCAGTGCGAACTCGTCCTTGGGGAAGTGACCGGGTACCCAGTCCATGATCACCCCGATACCGGCCTGGTGGAGCCGGTCGATCAGATACCGCAGGTCATCAGGCGTGCCGTACCGGCTCGTCGGCGCGTAGTAGCCGGAGATCTGATAGCCCCAGGACCCGCCGAAAGGGTGCTCGGCCAAGGGCATGAACTCCACGTGCGTGAAGCCCGTGGCCTGGATGTGCTCGATCAGCGGATCGGCCGCGTCGCGGTACGTGAGCCCTTCCTGCCACGAGCCCAGGTGCACCTCGTAGACCGACATCGGCTGCGCGACGGCATGCGTGGCGGCTCGGCGCGTGAGCCAGGCTCCGTCGTTCCAGCGGTAGGCGCTGAGGGTGACCACGGATGCCGTGGCAGGCGGCGTCTCTGCGGCCTGCGCCATCGGATCCGCCTTGAGGATCCAGTGCCCGTCTGCGGTGAGGATCTCGTACTTGTAACGGCTGCCGACGGAGACGTCGGGGACGAACAGCTCCCACACCCCGCTCGCTCCCATGGAGCGCATGGCGTGTCCCTCGCCGTTCCAGGCGTTCCAGTCGCCGCAGATGCGGACGGCCTGTGCGTGGGGAGCCCATACGGCGAAATCGACGCCGGTGTCGCCGTCGAGCACACGCGGGTGGGCGCCGAGCACCTGCCAGAGACGCTCGTGACGGCCCTCTCCGATGAGGTGGAGGTCGACTTCCCCGATGGCCGAGAGATGCCGGTACGGATCGCCCGCGATGATCTCGTTCTGACCCGCGTAGACGGTGGCGATCCGGTAGGCGGACGGAGGGCCGGAGTGGCTGCCCTCCCAGATGCCGTGCGCGACATGCTCGAGCGGCAGCCGGTCGCCGTCCAGGAAGACGGCGGTGACGGCCTCCGCGAGAGGGCGGCGGGTGCGGATCACGGTGATCGTGCGTCCTGCCGCGTCCGTCGCGGGATGCGCGCCGAGGAGCATGTGCGGGTCGTGATGCGAGCCGTTGCCCGCTCTCTGCCAGTCCTCGGAGACGGAGACATCATCGATGCGGCTCATGTTCGCTCCTTCACCTTCAGGATGTGCACCGGCTCGGCGAACGCGTCGAGTCGCACATAGTTGTGCTCGTTCCAGGTCCACGTGGCACCTGTGAGAAGATCCTCCACCTCGAAACCCTCACCGGGCTGAACGCCCCAGATGCGGGTGTCGAGATGCACGGTCGTCTCCCGCACCGAGTGCGGGTCGAGGTTCGCGACGACGATCAGCGTGTCGCTCGCCCCCGTGCCGGTGAAGGCCGCGTCGAGATGCTTCGAGTACACCAGCACGGCGTCGTCATCGCTCCAGTGGAACGAGATGTTGCGCAGCTGTCCCAGTGCGGGGTGGTCGCGGCGGATCTCGTTGAGGCGGCGCAGCAGCGGCGCCAGGGACTCGCCGCGCTCCTCGGCGCCGTCCCAGTCGCGGACCTTGAACTCGTACTTCTCGTTGTCGATGTTCTCCTCCGACCCGGGCCGTGCGACGTTCTCGATCAGCTCGTAGCCGGCGTACACGCCCCAGGTGGGTGCCGCGGTCGCGGCGATGCAGGCGCGGATGCGGTACGCCGCCCGCCCGCCGAACTGCAGGTACTCGGTGAGGATGTCATGCGTGTTGACGAACAGATTCGGCCGCATGTAGTCGCTGGTCTCCTGCGAGACGCTGGTGAGGAACTCCTCGAGCTCGGCCTTGGTGTTGCGCCAGGTGAAGTACGAGTAGCTCTGCTGGAACCCGACGGCGGCGAGTGCGCGCATCACCGCCGGGCGGGTGAACGCCTCGGCGAGGAACACGACTCCCGGTTCCGCTCGGTTCACCTCGGCGATCAGCCACTCCCAGAACTGCAGGGGCTTGGTGTGCGGGTTGTCCACACGGAAGATCTTCACCCCGAGTCCCACCCAGTGCATCACCACGCGCAGCATCTCGGCGTAGATGCCGGCAGGGTCGTTGTCGAAGTTCAGCGGATAGATGTCCTGATACTTCTTCGGAGGGTTCTCCGCGTAGGCGATGGTGCCGTCGGGCAGCGTGGTGAACCACTCGGGATGCTCGCTGACCCAGGGATGATCCGGAGAGGCCTGCAGAGCCAGATCGAGCGCGATCTCCAGTCCGTGTGACTGCGCCGCGCGCAGCAGGGCCCGGAAGTCCTTCTCGGTGCCGAGTTCGGGGTGGAGGGCGTCGTGGCCGCCGTCGGCGGAGCCGATCGCGTAGGGGGAGCCGGGGTCACCGGGCTCGGCGACCAGGGTGTTGTTCCGGCCCTTGCGGTTGGTCTCGCCGATCGGGTGCACCGGCACGAGGTACAGCACGTCGAATCCCATCCCGGCGACGCCGGGCAGTCGTTTCATCGCGGTGCGGAAGGTGCCGCTCCTGATGGAGCCGTCGCTGCGCCGCACGGCGCCCTCGGAGCGCGGGAAGAATTCGTACCAGGCGCCGACGCCGGCCCTGCGGCGCTCGACGGTCAGTGCAAGCCATTCGGTGGTCGAGCCGAGGGAGACGAGCGGCCGGTCCGCCAACGCCGCCGCGATGTCGGCATCCGTCGAGACGGCGGTGAGCGCTGCGGCGTCCGCAGCGCCCAGTCGCTTCGCCGCAGCGCGCAGCAGGGTGCGCTCCGCGGCCGGGCGGTCCTTCTCCGCGGCCGCGGATGCGAGCAGCTGCGCGCCGGCCGTGCTCATGACTTCGACATCCACGCCCGCCTCGGCCTTGACCTCAGCGGCATGCGCCCAGGTGGCGAAGTCGTCGGCGAAACCCTCGAACCGGTAGCTCCACTGTCCGACCCGGTCGAGCGCGATCTCGGTGCGCCACCGATCGGTGCCGTCCTGCAGGGGAGCGAGACGATGCAGCGATTCGGCGCCGGACGGATCGACCAGGCGCACGTGTGCGCCGATGCGGTCGTGCCCTTCCCGGAAGGCGACCACGCCGAAGGGGACGACCTCACCGGCGAACGCCTTGGGCGGGTAACCCAGCGGGACGTGGGGAGTGGGCGTGAAGAGCGGAATGCGCCCCGCTCGCGTGTCACCGGGCGAATCGGTCTCTGCGGCAGGCCGCAGAGGAATCCGGGCGGGGCTTCTCAGCGCCGCGGGTTCTTGAGCGGTTCGTGTTGCCACATCTCGAATGTACCTCTCCGCACGGTCTGCGCCAGCCCTGCACCGGGCGGGCCGCGACACCGCCCGGGCGGATCATGTGCAGGGGACCGGGGGCAGGCGGACGGCGCTCAGTCGATCCGGAAAAGCCGCATCGACGTGCCGGGGATGGGCAGTACATCGCCGGGAGCCCAGCGGCGGTGCTCGGTGGACGGAATCTCGTCCGCGCTCGACCACAGCTCGACGAAGGCCGCCGCGCCCTCGATGGAGTCCGGCAGCCGCACGTCGATCGGCGCCTCCGTACCGTGCACGATCAGCAGGATGCGGTTGGATTCACCGTTCTCCGGAACGCTCGCGGCGACGTACTGCATGGTGCGATTGCGGGGGTCGTTCCACTGCTCGACCTCCATGGTCTCGCCGTGCTGGTCGAACCAGTCCATCACACTGGATTCCGGGATGTGCTCGCCCAGACGCGCGTATCGGCTGGGCCGGAGGGCCGGGTTCTGCGCGCGCAGATGCGTGAGCAGTCTCGCGTGTGCGCTCAGGTCGCGCTGCCACGGCTCATGCTCCCAGTTCAGCCAGCTCAGCGGTGAGTCCTGGCAGTAGGCGTTGTTGTTCCCGCGCTGGGTGCGGCCGAACTCGTCGCCGGCGGTGATCATCGGGACGCCTGCGGAGAGCAGCAGTGTGCCCATCAGGTTGCGCATGGCCTTCCGACGCAGCGCGAGGACCGTCGGATCGTCGGTGGGACCCTCCACACCGTGATTGAACGAGCGGTTCATGTCCGCACCGTCGCGGTTCCCCTCCCCGTTGGCCTCGTTGTGCTTGCCGTCGTACGAGACCAGGTCGTGCAGCGTGAACCCGTCGTGGGCGGTGACGAAGTTGACGCTGGCGAGCGGTCCGCGCTCCTCGCTGTAGGTGTTGGCCGAGCCGGCGAGACGGTTGGCGAATCCGCCGATGCCGACGGGGGTGCTCGCCCGACGCGCATAGTCGATGTCGCTGAGCCAGAAGTTGCGGGCGCGATCGCGGTAGCGGTCGTTCCACTCGCTCCATCCGTCCGGGAAGTTGCCGGTCTGCCAGCCGCCGAGACCCACATCCCAGGGCTCGGCGATGATCTTCGCGCCCGCCAGGGCGGGGTCGTCGCGGATCGCGGCCAGCAGCGGGTGCTCGCGGTCGTACTCATGATCGGCGTCGCGCCCGAGCGCTGCGGCGAGATCGAACCGGAAACCGTCGATCTGCATCTCCGTCGTCCAATAGCGCAGCGAGTCCAGCACCAGGCGCGCGGCCGCGTCCGTCGCGGTGTTCAGGGTGTTGCCGACCCCCGTGGTGTCGATGTACGTGCCGTCCGGCTGCTGGCGGTAGTAGGAGGCGTTGTCGATGCCGCGCAGACTCGAGCGCGGGCCGCCGATGCCCTCCTCGCTGGTGTGGTTGTAGACCACGTCGAGGATCACTTCGAGCCCCGCCTCGTGCAGCAGCTTGACCATGCCCTTGAATTCGGCGAGCACCGCTTCGGGGCCGCCCTTGCGCGCGGCCTCGGTGGCGTAGGCGGTGTGCGGCGTGAAGAAGTTGAGGGTGTTGTAGCCCCAGTAGTTCGTCAGTCCGCGCTCCAGCAGGCGCGGCTCCGGGACGAAGGCGTGCACGGGCAGCAGTTCGACGGCGGTGACGCCGAGGTCCGTCAGGTACTCGATCATCGCGGGATGGGCGAGGCCCGCGTAGGTGCCGTGCAGGGCGGGTGTGACGTCCGGATGCCGCTTGGTGAGGCCCTTGATGTGCCCCTCGTAGATGATCGTGCGATCCAGCGGCGTCTGCGGCTTGGTGACGCCGCCCCAGTCGAACCCGTCCTCGATCACCACGGAGCGCCACTGCTCGTAGCCGTCGCCCTGGGCCAGGCCGCGCCCGTAGGGATCCAGCAGCAGCGTCTCGGGGTTGAAGATGTGGCCGGGCCCGTGGGGTCCGTCCACCCGCAGCGCGTAGCGGATGCCGGGCTGCAGCAGCTCGGTGGTGATCTCCCACACGCCACCGGGGCGACGCTCCAGCGGAGCCTGGGCCGTCTCCCAGTCGAGGTCGTCGGTGTCGAAGACGACCAGTTCCACGGAGGACGCGTTCTGCGACCACACCCGAAGCGTGCCGACTCCGTCGTGCAGACGGACGCCGAGGTCGTCGAGTGCGGGACCCTCGAAAGAACGGATCGTCGGCGCAGGCATGGGCTACAGCTTAGGCGTGCGCCCGCGGTCGGGGTGAATCCGGGTTCCGCCGCACGTGAACCCGGGTCCCGGCCGTGCCCTCCGGCGGTGCGCAGGGGACAATGGAGGGATGCGGTTCTACCTCGATCATGCGGCGACGTCGCCTCTGCGGCCGGAAGCTCGGGATGCCTGGCTGGCCGCGGGTGACGTGCTGGGCAATGCCTCCTCCACCCACGGTGCGGGAAGGGATGCGCGGCGGATGCTGGAGGAGTCCCGCGAGCGGGCAGCGGCGGTTCTGGGCTGCGACCCCATCGAGGTGGTCTTCACCTCCGGTGGCACCGAGTCGATCAACACCGCCCTGCACGGGCTCTGGCGGTCCCGCCCGGCGGGGGCGGACGCGGTGGTGATGCCCGACGCCGAGCATCACGCCACGATGGACACGGTGGCGGCGCTGCAGCAGGAGGGGGCCGTCGTGCGGACTGTTCCGGTCGACTCCGCCGCCCGCATCGATTCCGCCGCGTTCCGGGACGCTCTGGACGGCGCCGCTCTGGCGACCGCGCTGGTCGCCAACAACGAGGCCGGCACGATCAACGACGCGAGGACCCTGGCGCAGCAGGCCGCGGTCGCCGCCGTGCCGCTGCACCTGGATGCGGTGGCGGCGTGGGGTCACGTGCCGCTGTCGTTCCGAGGTCTGCGGGGCGACGCCGCCCCTGCTGTCGGGCTGGTCGCCATGAGCGTGGCCGGGCACAAGATCGGCGCGCCCGTGGGCACGGGTGCGCTCGTGGTCGCCCGCTCGGCGCGACTCACGGCGCTCCTGCACGGCGGCGCGCAGCAGCGCGGTCTGCGGGCGGGAACCCAGGACGTTGCAGGTGCGGCGGCGTTCGCGGCCGCGCTGGAGGCCGCAGCCGAGCAGGCGGATGCCGAGGACGTCCGGCTGCGGAAGCTGCGCGATCGACTGCTCGCCGGCATCCGTCTCGCCGTTCCACAGGCCGAGCTGCTCGGCGATCCCGTCCACCGCCTGCCGGGCAACGCGCACGTGCTCTTTCCCGGCGCGGTGGGGGAGAGCCTGCTCTTCCTGCTCGACATGGCCGGCATCGCGGCGTCGACCGGCTCCGCCTGCCAGGCCGGTGTCGCCGAGCCCTCCCACGTCGTGATGGCCATGGGGCGCAGCGAGCGCGATGCCCGCAGCGCACTGCGGTTCACCTTGGGGAGGACCTCGACCGACGCCGATGTCGACGCCGTCCTCGCGGTGATCGCCGAGGTGTACGAGAGAGCATCCGGCGCCCGGTCAGCCGTCCGCTCGTAGACTGGACGCCATGCGTGTACTGGCGGCGATGAGCGGTGGAGTGGACTCGGCAGTGGCGGCGGCCCGTGCCGTCGAAGCCGGGCACGACGTCGTCGGCGTGCACCTCGCACTCTCCCGGGCCGGGGGGACCCTGCGCACCGGGAGCCGTGGATGCTGCACGGTCGAGGATGCGCTGGACGCCCGTCGCGTGTCGGATCTGCTCGGCATCCCGTTCTACGTCTGGGACTTCTCGGAGCGGTTCCGCGACGACGTGATCGAGGACTTCATCTCGGAGTACAAGGCGGGACGCACCCCGAACCCGTGCCTGCGCTGCAACGAGAAGATCAAGTTCGCCGCCCTCCTGGAGCGGGCCATCGAGCTCGGCTTCGACGCCGTGTGCACCGGGCACTACGCCACGCTGGTGGACGGACCCGGCGGCCTGGAGCTGCACCGGGCATCGGACAGCGCGAAGGACCAGTCCTACGTGCTCGGCGTGCTGAACGCCGAGCAGCTCGCACACACCTACTTCCCGCTGGGCTCGACGCCGTCCAAGGCGCTCGTGCGCGCCGAGGCGGCCGAGCGCGGGATCAGCGTGGCGCAGAAGCCCGACAGCCACGACATCTGCTTCATTCCCGACGGCGACACGCGCGGGTGGCTCGCCGAGAAGGTCGGCGCCGAGACCGGCGAGGTCGTGGATCGCACGGGAACCGTGATCGGATCCCACGACGGCGCGCACGCGTTCACCGTGGGACAGCGCCGTGGACTGCACCTGGGGGTGCCCGCCCCCGACGGGAAGCCGCGTTTCGTGCTCGAGGTGCGCCCCGTCACCAACACCGTGGTGGTCGGCCCCAAGGAGGCGCTGGCGATCGCGGAGATCTCCGGTGCGCGGTTCTCGTGGGCGGGTGCTGCTCCGGCGGCATCCGACTTCGCGTGCGAGGTGCAGATCCGCGCGCATGCGGACCCCGTGCCCGCCCACGCCTTCGTCAGCGAGTCCGGCGTCCGAGTCGTCCCGGACGTGCCGCTGGACGGCGTCGCGCCGGGGCAGAGCGCCGTGCTCTACGTCGGCACGCATGTGCTCGGGCAGTTCACGATCGACACGACGGTGTCCGCGGTCCCCGTCGGGGCGTGAGCACTGGTCCCCGAGCCTGTCGAACGGCGGGTGTCGCACCCCGCTCGTAGACTTGCGGGGTGCCGGAGAACATCTCGCTGGAAGCCGCCCGCGCCGAGGCGGAGGAACTGACCACCCGCATCCTGGATGCCAAGGACGCCTACTACGGGCGCGACACGTCCCTGGTCGACGACGCGACCTACGACGGCTGGATGCGCCGGCTCGAGGAGCTGGAGCGGCTGCATCCCGAACTGCAGGGTCAGGACTCGCCGACGCAGATGGTGGGAGCGGCGGAGACCACCGGATTGGACACCATCCAGCACGCCGAGCGGATGCTGAGCCTCGACAACGTCTTCTCGCTCGACGAGCTGCGCGACTGGCAGGCCAAGACGCGCGCGGCGGCCGGTCGCGATGTCGCCTGGCTCACCGAGCTGAAGATCGACGGTCTGGCGATCAACCTGCGCTACGAGAACGGCGTGCTGACGTCGGCGGCGACGCGCGGCGACGGGCGGGTCGGTGAGATCGTCACCGAGAACGCGCTGCGCCTGGCGGACCTCCCCGAACGGCTGGCCGGCACCGGGCATCCGCCGATCGTCGAGGTGCGCGGGGAGGTCTTCATCCCGGTCGCCGCCTTCGAACGCCTCAACGCCGCGCAGGCCGAGTTCCGCGATCGCGCCTACGCCGACTCGCTGGCGCGGTGGGAGGCGCGTGCCGGGGCGAAGAGGCCCTTCGACGAGGAGAAGGCGCGCGCGGCGGCAGCGCGACGGTTCCCGTCCTTCGCCAACCCGCGCAACGCGGCCAGCGGTGGTCTGCGCCAGCAGCTCGACAAGAAGGAGGGCCTGGAGCACGAGGCCGGGCTGCTGCGCGTGAACTCGCTGTCGCTCTACGTGCACGGCGTCGGCGCCTGGGAGAATCCGCCCGTCGGCGCCCAGAGCGAGGTGTACGACCTGCTGTCCGAATGGGGGCTTCCGACAAGTCCGCACACGCGGGTCTGTCACTCGATCGACGAGGTGGCGGAGTTCGTGGAGCACTACGGAGAGCACCGACACGACATCGAGCACGAGCTGGACGGCATCGTCGTCAAGGTCGACGAGCTCGACCTGCACGCGGAACTGGGCATGACCAGCCGCGCACCCCGCTGGGCGATCGCGTACAAGTACCCTCCGGAGGAGGTGCAGACCACCCTGCTCGACATCGTCGTGTCGGTGGGGCGCACGGGCCGCGCCACTCCGTTCGCGGTGATGGCTCCCGCCCACGTCGCAGGATCCGTCGTGCGTCAGGCGACCCTGCACAACAAGGACGTCGTCAAGGCCAAGGGCGTGCTGATCGGCGACACGGTCGTGCTGCGCAAGGCCGGCGACGTGATCCCCGAGGTGCTCGGACCCGTCGTCGAACGACGGGACGGCACCGAGCGGGAGTTCGTCATGCCGGATCGGTGCCCCGAGTGCAGGACGCCGCTGCGGGCGATGAAGGAGGGCGACATCGATCTGCGCTGCCCGAACGCGCGATCGTGCCCCGCGCAGGTGCGGGGGCGCGTCGAGCACATCGGCTCGCGTGGCGCTCTGGACGTGGAGGCACTGGGCGAGGTGACCGCGGCCGCCCTGACCCAGGCCAGCCCGCCCGCCGTGCCGCCGCTGGACACGGAGGCGGGGCTGTTCACCCTGACGCTGGACCAGTTGGTGCCGATCTCCGTCGTCGTGCGCGATGCGGAGACGGGGCTGCCGAAGGAGGACGAGGACGGCGTGGTGAAGACCCGCGCGCCGTTCCGTCGCAATCCGACCGCAGCCGAGAGGAAGAACGGCCTCGAGGGCCCGCAGCCTTCGTCAGCGGCCGTCAAGCTCCTCTCCGAGCTGGAGAAGGCCAAGACCAAAGACCTGTGGCGGCTGCTCGTGTCGCTGAACATCCGTCACGTCGGTCCTGTCGCCGCCCGCGCTCTCGCGCAGTGGTTCGGATCGCTCGACGCCATCCGCTCCGCCACCCGCGAGGAGCTCGCCTCCGTCGAGGGCGTGGGGGAGATCATCGCCGACTCGCTGCTGAACTGGTTCCAGGTGGACTGGCACCAGGACATCGTGCAGCAGTGGGCGCAGGCCGGGGTGCGATGGTCGACGCCGGGTCACCCCGGGCCTGGCGCCGCTGCCGCCGCGGGAGGCGTTCTCGACGGGCTGACCGTCGTGGCCACCGGCTCCCTCGACGGGTACAGCCGTGAGGGCGCCCAGGAGGCCATCATCAAGGCCGGAGGCAAGGCGGCGTCCTCGGTCTCGAAGAAGACCGACTTCGTCGTTGCGGGACCGGGTGCGGGCTCCAAGCTCGCCAAGGCCGAGGACCTCGGCATCCGCATTCTCGACGCCGCACAGTTCCACATCCTGGTCACCGAGGGGCCGGACGCTCTGGATGGCTGATCGGATCATCGTCCTCAACGGCATGTCCGGCGCAGGCAAGACGACGCTCTCGCGCCCGCTCGCGGCCGCGCTGGGCGTCCCGCTGGTCTCCAAGGATGCTCTCAAGGAGGCGCTGGGCGACGCGGTGGACGTGCCGCTTCCCACCCGTGCGCTCGGTGCCCTTGCGGCCGAGGCGCAGTGGCGGATCGCGGGCATGCTGGCGGGGACGGTGCTCATCGAGTCCGTCTGGCTCGCAGGACGGGATGAGGAGTGGTTCCGACGCGGACGGGAGTCCGCCGGCTCACCGGCAGGGCTGGAGCTCTGGTGCGCCGCGCCGATCGACGTGATGCGCCGCCGCTTTCTGACCCGTGAACGCCATGCGGTGCACGACGATCGCCGGCGCGCCGCCGAATGGGATGCCGCCGCCGCGGCCGCTGCGCCGATGACGGGCTTCCCCGTCATCCACGTCGACACGACCGAGCCCGTCGACCTGCCCGCCCTCGTGAGAGCCATCAAGGAGTCGACATGGACGACACGACACTGATCGACCTGGCCGCCGGCGACGCGCGATGGGAGCAGGCGCTGCCGGTGCTGCAGGAGCTGCGGCCGCACCTGACCGCAGACCTGCTCGCTCGCGTCCTGGACGAGGGCGCACCGCAAGGGCTGCGCTTCACGGCGGTGTTCGCGGGCGGTCGGTGCGTCGCCGTCGCGGGGTGGCGGATCATCGCGAACACCAGCGCCACCCGCAAGATGTACGTGGACGATCTCTCGACCGCGGAATCCGAACGGTCCCGCGGCTACGGCCGCCTGCTGCTGGACGCGCTGCAGGAGCGCGCGGTGGAAGCAGGTTGCCGCTTCCTCGATCTCGACTCGGGCGTGCAGCGATTCGACGCGCATCGCTTCTACCTGCGCGAGCGGATGGATATCGTGGCGCACCACTTCTCACGACGCATCTGAGCCGCAGGCGGCAGCGCGGCCGGAACCCCCCCCGCCGCACGTGAGTCCGGCGCCGCCGGGCTCCTCGTCAGCCCTTGTGACGCGGCTTCCGCGCCGGACGATCATCCCGGTGGTGACCCCGGTCGCTGTCGCGGCCCCTGCGGCCATCCTGGAATCCAGGACCACCGCCATCACGCGGGGCACGACGCCCGGGCACCCCTCGGTCGGGTTTGATCTCGATCAGTCGGCCCGAGATGCGGGTGTCGCGCAGCTTCTCGAGCACGCCGGCGTCGAGGTTCACGGGCAGCTCGACGATGGAGAAGTCCGGCTTGATGGCGATGGCGCCGAAGTCGTCGCGGCCGAGGCCGCCCTCGTTGGCCAGGGCGCCGACGATCTGACGCGGCTCGACGCGGTGGCGGCGGCCGACCTCGATGCGGTAGGCGGCGTAATCACCTCGGCCGCGCCGTTCGCGCGGTGCGTGATCACGGTCACCGCCGCGCTCGGACCGTTCGCGCGGCGGACGGTTGTCGCGCTGCACGGCACGGGACAGCTCATCGCGCTCGGGATCCAGCAGCAGGGGAGTGTCGCCCTGAGCGACGACAGCCAGCGCGGCTGCGACATCGGCCTCCGGCACGTCGTGGTGCCGCACGTAATGCGCGACGACATCCCGGAACGCCTCGATGCGCGCGGTCTCCGCCAGCGCGGCCGTGATCGCGTCGTCGAAGCGGGCGAGGCGCGTGGTGTTGACGTCCTCGGTCGTCGGAAGCTGCATCTGCACCGGCTGCTGTCGCGTCGCCTTCTCGATGTGCTTGAGGAGATAGCGCTCGCGCGGGGTGATGAAGCTGATCGCGTCGCCCTTGCGCCCGGCGCGCCCGGTGCGGCCGATGCGGTGGACGTAGGACTCGGTGTCCGTGGGGATGTCGAAGTTGACGACGTGGCTGATGCGTTCGACATCCAAGCCGCGCGCGGCGACGTCCGTGGCGACGAGGATGTCGAGCTTGCCGTCCTTCAGGTGGTTCACGCTCCGCTCGCGCTGCACCTGGGCGACGTCGCCGTTGATGGCGGCCGCGGAGTATCCGCGGGCGCGGAGCTTCTCGGCGAGGGTCTCCGTCTCGTTCTTGGTGCGGACGAAGACGATCATCCCGTCGAAGTTCTCGACCTCGAGGATGCGGGTGAGCGCATCGACCTTCTGCGCGTAGGAGACGACCAGGTAGCGCTGGGTGATGTTCTGGTTGGTCGTGGTCTTGCCCTTGATCGCCACCTCTTCGGGCGCATTCAGGTACTGCTGCGCGAGTCGGCGGATCGCCGGGGGCATCGTCGCGGAGAACAGCGCGACCTGCTTCTCCTTCGGTGTCTGCGCGAGGATCTGCTCGACGTCCTCCGCGAATCCCATCTTCAGCATCTCGTCGGCCTCGTCCAGCACCAGATACTTCAGCTCGGACAGGTCCAGCGTGCCCTTGGCCTGGTGATCCATGATGCGTCCGGGAGTGCCGACGACGATGTGCACACCGCGGCGCAGGGCCGACAGCTGTACGCCGTACCCCTGACCGCCGTACACCGGAAGCACACGGACGTCCTTCATGCGCGACGAGTACGACTCGAACGCCTCGCACACCTGCAGTGCCAGCTCACGGGTGGGCGCGAGGACGAGCGCCTGCGGGGTCTTCTGCGACAGGTCGAGGTGCTCGAGCACCGGAAGGGCGAATGCGGCGGTCTTTCCGGTGCCGGTCTGCGCCGTGCCGAGCACGTCCCGTCCCTCGAGCAGGAGGGGGATCGTCGCCGCCTGGATGGGCGAGGGGGTCTCGTAGCCGAGGTCGCGGATCGCCTTGAGCACGGGGCCGGTCAGTCCGAGCTGCTCGAAGCCGGGCTTCGTCGTCTCCTCAGCGGTGGACTCGGCGGTCACGGAGGGGGAATCGGCGGGGGGCACAGCAGCGGCGGTATCGTCAGCAATCACTTCCCGATCGTAGCGCGTCCACCTGAGAGGCCGCTCGCCGGGCTCCGGTCACTGTCCGCCGCTCAGTGCGATGAGCTTCTCCTTGACCTGACGGCGCAGCACCTTGCCGATCAGCGAGGTGGGCAGTTCGTCGACGATGAAGATGCGCCGCGGGACCTTGTAGGGAGTGAGGATGCCGCGCACGAACTCGCGGATCGCCTCCACATCCACGTCCTCGCCCTCGGCGACGACGATGGCGGCGACGACCTCCTCGCCCGAGTGGCTGCTGGGCAGACCGACGACGGCGGCGTCGACGACGTCCGGATGCTGCCGCAGCGCCACCTCCACCTCGGTGGGGGCGACGTTGAAACCGCCGGTGATGATGAGTTCCTTGATCCGGTCCACGATGCGCACGAAACCCGCCTCGTCGATCGTGACGATGTCGCCGGTGCGGAACCAGCCGTCCACGAAGACCGCCTCCGTGGCCTCGGGTTTGCCGTAATAGCCGGAGAACACCTGAGGCCCGCGCACGATCAACTCGCCCGGGGTTCCGGCGGGAACGTCGCTGGTCGGATCTTCCGGGTCGACCACCCGGCATTCGGTGCCGGGCAGGGGCAGACCGACGGTGCCCGCGACGCGGTTGTCCGCGACGGGGTTGGCCATCAGCACGGGCGAGCACTCGCTCAGGCCGTAACCCTCGACGAGGAAACCGCCCGACGCCTCTTCGAAGGGAACGACGAGATCATGGGAGAGCGCCATCGCGCCGGAGATGGCGACCTCGGTGCCCGCCAGCGAGATGCCCTTCGCCCTCGCCGACGCCAGCAGGCGCTCGGCGATGGGGGGAACCAGTGGCAGGAAGGTCGCGGGGTGCTTCTTGGTGACCTCCAGGACGAGATCCGGGTCGAACTTCGGGAACAGCACCAGCCGCGCACCCATGGACATGGCGAAAGTCAGGCACAGCGTCAGGCCGTAGGCGTGGAACATCGGGAGCACGGCATACACGACGCAGCCGTCGCCGCGAGTGATGGACGGCACCCAGGCCTGCGCCTGCGCCGCGTTCGCCAGCAGGTTGCGGTGCGTCAGCGCGGCGCCCTTCGGGATGCCGGTGGTGCCGGAGGTGTACTGGATGATCGCCAGGTCGTCGGTCTGAGGGCTGGGTGCCGAGGAGGGCAGGGGAGCGGATGCGACGAGCGAGTCCCAGCCGATCGCTCCCCGCACCCTGGTGGTCAGCGCGTCGCGGGAGGCGCGAGCCTTGGCGATCGGCAGCCTCAGCGCGAGCCGGGTCAGCCACGGCATGGCCCTGGTCAAGTCGACGGAGACGATGCTGGTGACGGCGAGGTCGTCGGGGAAGTCCTGCACGGTCTCGACGACCTTGCTCCACACGATCGCGTGGACGGCGCCGTGATCCTCGAACTGCTTGCGCAGCTCCCGCGCGGTGTAGAGCGGGTTGTGCTCGACGACCACGGCGCCGAGACGGAGCACGGCGTAGAACGCGATGATGTGCTGCGGGCAGTTCGGCAGCACGATCGCGACCGGGTCACCCGCCTTCACACCCAGATCGCGCAGGCCTGCCGCCGCACGGTCGATGGCATCCTGGAGCTCGCGGTAGGTGGTCTCGCGTCCGAAGAACTGCAGGGCCACCGCGTCGGGGTGATCGCGTGCGGATGCCGCCACGATGTCGACCAGCGAACCGGATACCGGCGGCAGATCCTCGGGCACGCCCTCGGCGTAGCTGGCGATCCAGGGGCGAGGCGGTACGAACGTCGTCACGCCGCCAGCTTATTCGTCGGCGCCCGGATCTCGGCGCCCGGATCTCGGCGCCCGGATCTCGACGGCGGGTAAGAAGCCCCGCGCCCGGATCTTCGCCGGCAGCGCATCCTGGGGTTGTCGATCGCGCACAGGACGTTCGACGATGAAGGTCGAATGAAGGAGGAGAGATGGCGATCGTGCGGCAATGCCGGATGTGCGGGGTCGAATACGACGCGGGAGACCTGCCCGCCCTGTGTCCGATCTGCGTGGACGAGCGGCAGTACCTCGCGGAAGACCGCAGACAGCACTGGGTCGACCCGATGGACTTCACGGGCCGGATCTCGGTCATCGAGCCCGAACCCGGCCTGACGGAGCCACCCGCCGCCATCACGGACGAGGCGGTGACCGCGGTGCGGGCACTCGGACCGCTGCGTGCGGTCATCGCCTCCCACCCGCACATGTACGGCCTGCAGTCGATGTGGGCGCGCGAGTTCGACGCGGAGGTCTTCCTCTCCTCCGCCGACAGACAGTGGCTGGGAGCGCAGCCCGACCGGGTGCGGTTCTGGGATGGTCGGATCGAGCTGGTGCCCGGAGTCGTCGCCTCGCAGCCCGGCGGGCATTTCCCGGGGAGCGTGGTGGTGCATTGGGTCGGCGCCGACGGGAGCGGTGTGCTGCTGTCGGGGGACACCGTCTTCGTGAATCCGGATGGTGCCACGCTGTCGTTCATGAGGTCGTTCCCGAACCGCATCCCGCTCTCCGCCGCCGTTGCGGAGCGCATCGCCCGCCATCTGGAGCAGTACGCGTTCGACCGGATCTACGACAACTTCGGCCACAGCATCCGCCGACAGGCGCGGGCTGCCGTCCGCGCGTCCGCGGCCAGGCACGCCGGATGGGCCAGGGGCGACTTCGATCACCTCACCGGACCGGGATGACGGACGCACTCTCGTAGACTGGGGTGGTGTCTGAAATCACCCCTGAACTCGTACGGCATCTCGGCGTGCTCGCGCGCATCCAGCTCTCCGACGATGAGGTGACTCAGCTCACCGGTCAGCTCGATGCCATCGTCGACAACATCGCGAAGGTGTCGGAGGTGGCGACGCCCGATGTCCCGGCCACCAGTCACCCCATCGCGCTGACCAACGTCTTCCGCCCCGACGAGGTCGGGCAGACGCTCACGCACGAGCAGGTGCTGCAGAACGCCCCGGATGCCGCAGACGGGCGCTTCCGCGTGACCGCGATCCTGGGAGAAGAGCAGTGAGCGAGATCATCCGGCTGTCCGCCGCCGAGCTCGGCGAGAAGCTGAGCACGGGGGAGCTCTCGAGCGTCGAGGCCACTCAGGCGCACCTCGACCGCATCGCCGCGGTCGACGGCGACGTGCACGCGTTCCTGCACGTCAACGAGCACGCAATCGCCGCCGCCGCCGACATCGACGCGCGTCGCGCCGCCGGCGAGCAGCTGGGGCCCATCGCCGGAGTGCCCCTCGCGATCAAGGACGTCCTCGTCACCACGGATCAGCCCTCCACGAGCGGCTCGAAGATCCTCGAGGGCTACATGTCGCCGTACGACGCGACGGTGGTCGCGCGCTCCCGCGCAGCCGGCCTCGTCCCGCTCGGCAAGACCAACATGGACGAGTTCGCGATGGGCTCGTCCACGGAGCACTCCGCATACGGCCCCACCCGCAACCCGTGGGACCTGGACCGCATCCCCGGCGGCTCCGGCGGCGGCTCGGCCGCGGCCGTGGCCGCTTTCGAGGCGCCGCTCGCACTCGGATCCGATACCGGTGGCTCCATCCGCCAGCCTGCGCACGTCACGGGCACCGTGGGCATCAAGCCGACCTATGGCGGAGTCAGCCGCTACGGGTCCATCGCGCTGGCGTCCAGCCTCGACCAGGTCGGACCGGTGGCGCGCACCGTGCTCGATGCCGCCCTGCTGCACGACGTGATCGGCGGGCACGACCCTGAGGACTCCACGTCGCTGCCGGACGAGTGGCCCTCCTTCGCCGAGGCCGCCCGGGAAGGGGCATCCGGTCAGGTCCTCAAGGGTTTGAAGGTCGGCGTGGTCAAGGAACTGCCCGACTCGGGCTTCCAGACCGGTGTCGCGGCGTCCTTCCGCAGCGCACTCGCACTCCTGGAGGAGCAGGGGGCGGAGATCGTCGAGATCTCCGCACCGCACTTCGAGTACGGCGTCGCCGCGTACTACCTGATCCTTCCCGCCGAGGCGTCCAGCAACCTCGCCAAGTTCGACTCCGTGCGGTTCGGCCTGCGCGTCACCCCTGAAGGCGGCGGAACGGTCGAGGATGTGATGTCCCTCACCCGCGAGGTCGGTTTCGGCCCGGAGGTCAAGCGGCGCATCATCCTTGGCACCTACGCGCTGTCGGCCGGCTACTACGACGCCTACTACGGCAGCGCCCAGAAGGTCCGCACGCTCATCCAGCGCGACTTCGACGCGGCGTTCGCGCAGGTCGACGTCATCGCGACGCCGTCGGCGCCGACCACGGCGTTCCGGATCGGCGAGAAGATCGACGACCCGCTGCAGATGTACCTGAACGACCTCACCACGATCCCGGCGAACCTCGCCGGTGTCCCGGGGATCTCGATCCCCTCGGGTCTGGCGGCCGAGGACGGGCTGCCCGTCGGCATCCAGTTCCTCGCCCCCGCCCGCGAGGACGCCCGTCTGTACCGCGTCGGCGCCGCGGCGGAGGCCGCGCTGCTGGATTCATGGGGCGCACCCCTGCTCGAGAAGGCACCCGCCCTTCGAGCGGCTGCTGAGCCCGTCGACGCACAGGGACCCAGGGGAGGAACACGCTGATGGCCACCGCCAAGCTCATGGACTACGACAAGGCGCTCGAGCTGTTCGAGCCGGTGCTCGGATTCGAGGTGCACGTCGAGCTGAACACGCGCACCAAGATGTTCTCCGCCGCCCCGAACCCGGCCAACGAGGAGTTCCACGCCGCCGACCCGAACACTCTGATCGCCCCGGTCGACCTCGGACTTCCGGGCTCGCTCCCGGTCGTCAACGAGACCGCCGTGCGCTCCGCAATCAGCCTGGGACTCGCCCTCGGCTGCTCCATCGCCGAATCCAGCCGCTTCGCCAGGAAGAACTACTTCTACCCCGACCTCGGCAAGAACTACCAGATCTCCCAGTACGACGAGCCGATCGCGTTCGAGGGAGCCGTCGAGATCGAGCTCGAGGACGGCACGCTGGTCTCCATCCCGATCGAGCGCGCCCACATGGAGGAGGACGCCGGCAAGCTCACGCACATGGGCTCGACCGGACGCATCCAGGGAGCCGAGTACTCCCTGGTGGACTACAACCGGGCCGGCGTGCCGCTGGTGGAGATCGTCACGAAGGTGATCATCGGGGCCGAGCACCGTGCGCCCGAGTACGCCAAGGCGTACATCGCCGCCATCCGCGACATCGCCCGCTCACTGGGCATCTCCGAGGCCCGCCTGGAGCGCGGCAACCTGCGCTGCGACGCCAACGTCTCGCTGCGTCCGCGCGGTGAGACGAAGCTGGGAACGCGCACGGAGACGAAGAACGTCAACTCGATGCGCTCGGTCGAGCGCGCCGTGCGGTACGAGATCCAGCGTCAGGCTCAGATCCTCGCCGACGGCGGCACGATCACCCAGGAGACCCGTCACTGGCACGAGGACACCGGCACCACCTCTCCGGGGCGGCCCAAGTCGGATGCCGACGACTACCGCTACTTCCCGGAACCGGACCTGCTGCCGGTGCAGCCGTCCCCCGAGCTGGTGGAGGAGCTGCGCGCGGCTCTTCCCGAGCAGCCGGTGGCCCGTCGTCGCCGTCTGAAGGCGGAGTGGGGGTTCACGGACCTCGAGTACCAGGACGTCCGCAACGGCGGTCTGGTCGAGGTCGTCGAGGCGACAGTCGCGGCGGGGGCGACTCCCGCTGCGGCGCGCAAGTGGTGGACCGGTGAGATCTCGCGCCTCGCGAACGCCGCAGAGCGTGAATCCACCGAGCTCATCAGCCCGGAGAACGTCGCCGCGCTGCAGCAGCTGGTGGATGCCGGCACGCTGACCGACAAGCTCGCCAGGCAGGTGCTCGAAGGCGTCATCGCGGGGGAGGGCACCCCTCAGCAGGTCGTGGACACCCGCGGTCTCGCGGTGGTGTCGGACGACGGGGCGCTGATCGCCGCCATCGACGACGCGCTGGCTTCTCAGCCGGACGTGCTCGCCAAGATCAAGGACGGCAAGGTCCAGGCTGCCGGCGCCATCATCGGCGCCGTCATGAAGGCGATGAAGGGCCAGGCGGATGCTGCCCGCGTGCGGGAGCTGATCCTGGAGCGCGCGGCCGGCTAGTCGCCCGGATGTCCGTGGCCTCCGCGACAATGGAGGGATGGGACGTGGAGACGGATCGGGACGCCTTGTGTCTCGTGCCGGCGCCGACGACACCGGCACCGGAATCCTGCACGTCGACATGGATGCGTTCTACGCGTCCGTGGAGATCCTCCACGATCCCTCCCTGCGCGGCCTGCCTCTGATCATCGGAGCTCCCGACGGCCGGTCGGTCGTCTCGAGTGCTTCCTACGAGGCGCGGCGCTTCGGCGTGCGCAGCGCCATGCCCGTGTCGCAGGCGCTGCGGCTGTGCCCGAGCGCACGGATCGTCGCCCCGGACTTCACGCGGTACCGCGCGGCGTCCGACGCCGTGATGGAGGTCTTCCACAGCGTCACCCCGCTCGTGGAGCAGCTCTCGATCGATGAGGCGTTCCTCGACGTGCGCGGAGTGCGGCGCCTGTGGGGGAGCCCCGGAGAGATCGCGGTGCTGCTGCGTCGCCGCGTGCTCCAGGAGGTGGGGATCACCTGCAGCGTCGGTGTCGCGGCGACCAAGCATGTCGCGAAGATGGCATCCACCATCTCCAAGCCCGACGGGATGCTGATCGTGCCGGCAGCGCGGACGCAGGAGTTCCTCGACCCCCGACCGGTGGGATCCATCTGGGGTGTGGGTCCGAAGGCCGCGGAAGCGCTGGAGCGCCGGGGAATCCGGCTGATCCGCGATGTCCGGGAGTCACCGCGGGAAGCCCTGGCGCGTGCGGTCGGGCCCGCTCTCGCGCAGCGCATCCAGCAGCTCGCTCGCGGCGAGGATGCGCGTGCCGTGGAGACCGAGCGGATCGAGAAGAGCATCGGACACGAGGAGACCTTCGAGCGCGACATCCTGGATGCACCGCTGCTGCGCTCCGAACTGCTGCGACTCGCCGACCGGGTCGGCGCTCGTCTGCGCGCCGCTCAGTGGCAGGCGGGGGCTGTCGCCGTGAAGATCCGGTTCGCCGACTTCAGCACCGTCAGCCGCACCACCTCCCTGGCCGAGCCGACCGAGGTCGGCCAGCGGATCGGCGAGACCGCGGTGGCTCTGTTCGATCAGATCGAACGCCGCGACCCGGTGCGATTGGTCGGCGTTCGGGCGGAGAAGCTGCAGCCGACCGGCGCGGGTGCGCTGGCGCTGTGGGACGACGACGAGGAGCAGCGGCGCCTGGAGGGCGCGCTGGACGATGCCAGAGAGCGGTTCGGTGCCGGGACGATCACACGCGCGCGACACCTGGGCCGCCACGGCGGCCGCGGGACCACGGACGCACCCCGCCCGTTCGGGCGCGAGTGAGCGTCGCGCGGCGCGTCAGCCTGCACTAGCGTGGGGGGATGCCGCACATCGCACTCGAATTGGGTAAGCAGGTCGCCTCCTTCGGCGTGAAGAGCTCCTATGGTGAGCCCCAGGACGTCGACGGCGTGAACATCACACCGGTCGCGCTGACCTGGGCCGGCTTCGGAGGCGGCTCCGGCCAGGACGACAGCGGCGCAGGCGGTGGCGGCGGGGTCTCCATTCCTCTCGGCGTGTACGTGCGGCGTGAGGAGGGCCTGCGCTTCGAACCCAATCCTGTGGCGCTTCTCGCCGTCGCGATTCCGTTCGTGTGGGTCGCCGGTCGAGCGCTGAGCCGCGTCATCCGTGCACTCAAGAGATAACGATCCGTTCGACGCGGCGCTCACCGAGGCGACCGTCCGTATCCGTGCCGGCGTCGTCGCGCTGGCCGCGTCGAACCCGGTGGTGGTCATCGACGGCCGCAGCGGCGCGGGCAAGAGCAGCCTGGCCGCACGCGTCACGCGGGAGTGGCCGCTGCGCACACCCGTCCAGCTCGTCGCGCTCGACTCGCTCTATCCGGGCTGGGACGGGCTGGAACGCGGTGCGGACATCGCCCGCGAGACGATCCTCGCGCCGCACGCGCGCGGACGGCTGGGAATCTGGCGGCGCTGGGACTGGGAGAATGGTGAACAGGCCGAGGCGCACGCCGTCGATCCCGCTCTCGGGCTCATCGTCGAAGGATGCGGGGCGCTGACGCCGACATCCGCACGGCTGGCCGATGTCACCGTCTGGGTGGACGGTCCCCCTGCCTCTCGACGGGCGCGCGCCCTCGAGCGGGACGGGGAGGGCTTCCGGGCGAACTGGAGCATGTGGGCGGCTCAGGAGGACGCGCACATCGCGCGTCACGCTCCCCAGGAGATCGCAGGAATCTCGGTCCGCACGCCCTAGCGTCCGGAGACGTCAGCGGGCGTCATGCTGATCGGCGAGCTGAATGAGGACCTCGAGACGGTAGCCCAGCCAGTCGTACGTGCCGAATCGCACATCCTCGGGGTCATGCGCATCCGTCCGATCGACGCCGAGGCGGGACGCGAGCACAAGTCGGATGCCGGTCAGCGTGCGCAGCCACGCGTCCAGCACGGCGGTGCTGACCTCCAGCACCGCCGTCCCGTCATCCCGCTCGCCCTCGAAGCGTTCGAGGCCCGTGCGCACCTCCAGCGCATCCGCACGGCGTTGGTCGAAGCCCTCGTCGCGCGTACTCCGCCGGAACTCGTCCGCAGCCTCCGGGTCGTCCGGATAGGCCGTCGGCGACAGCCGCGCGAGAGCCTCGTCGTCGTCCCTCGGGCCGTCGAGCAGCAGGATGTACTCGTCGACGACGGCGAGCAGGTGACGGCCCTCGAGCGGTGCCAGAGGCATGCGCAGCACGCTCACTGGGGCGCCTTCCGCACGGTCGCCCACAGGCCGAAGCCATGCATGGCCTGCGCGTGCATCTCCATGGTCTCCCGCGGGCCGGTGGCGACGACGGCGTGGCCGTCGTTGTGCACGGCCAGCATGAGGCGGGTGGCCTTCTCCTCGGGATACCCGAAGTACGTGCGGAACACGCGCGCGACGTAGCTCATCAGATTCACCGGGTCATCCCAGACGACCAGCTCCCAAGGCAGCAGCGGTGCCGAGGTGAGCTGCTCGTCGATGACGGGGGTGGAGGCGGGGTTGCTCATGCCCACCCCAACTCGTGCAGCTGCGCGTCGTCGATGCCGTAGAAGTGGGCGATCTCGTGCACCAGGGTGGTGTGGATCTCGGCGCGCAGCTCGGCTTCGTCGCGGCAGGCTGCGAGGTGGGCCTGCCGGTAAATGACGATTCGGTCGGGAAGCTCACCCAATCCGTACTGTCCGCGCTCGGTCAGCGCGAAGCCCTCGTAGACTCCGAACAGCTCCTCGCCGTTCTCCGGAGCGTCCTCGACGACGAAGACGACGTTCTCCAGGCCGTCCACCATGTCATCGGGCAGCCGGTCGAGCTCGTCGATCACCAGCGCTTCGAAGGCCTCCGCGTCCAGCTCCATGCCCAGACGGAGCTCCATGTGCACGCGTCGACCGTGGCGCGCGAGATCGAGCTCCGCTTCGGCGGCGGACAGCCGGCGGTGGAAGTCGTCCTCCGGGATGGGTTGCTCCTCAAAGCCTGCTGCGGCGTAGAACGGGGCGTTCCAGGGAACGTCCGCATACGTCCGCAGGGTGACCACGGTCGCCCCGCGTTCGGCGGCCTCGTCGATCGCAGCCTCGAGCAGCGCCGTGCCGTGACCGCGTCTGGTGTGCATCGGATGCACCGAGAGCTGCTCGATGTGGGCGGCGTGCTCGACCTCCAGCACGTGCACGAATCCGACTGCAGGACCCTGGTCCTGTTCGGCGGCCACGAGGATGAACCCCCCTGCCCTCTGAAGGTCGCCACCGGAAGCGGCGGGATCCCACCCCGTGGCGCCGAAGACGGGGTCGAACAGCGAATCCGCGGCGGTCTCGATGCCGGCGAGCGCGTCCAGGTCGCTGTCGGCTGCGGGACGCACGTACGAGGACATGCATCGATGCTATCCAGGTGTCGCGGCGCGCGGCGCCGATACGCAGAAGCCCCGGACTCTCGGGGAGTCCGGGGCTTCCATCCGGGGTGAGTAACGGGGCTTGAACCCGCGACCCCCGCGACCACAACGCGGTGCTCTACCAGCTGAGCTATACCCACCATGCGTCCGCCGGAGCGGACAACTCTTCGAGTCTATTACATGTTCGAGGCGAACTCTGACACGGTGCGTGCAGAGACCTCGCGAGCCTCCTCGGAGGTGGGGCCGGGCTCGGCGACGAACACGGCGCCACGGTAGTACTGCAGTTCGCGGATCGACTCCAGGATGTCGGCGAGGGCGCGGTGTCCGCCGTGCTTCTCCGGAGCCTGGAAGAACACCCGCGGGTACCACCGGCGCGACAGTTCCTTGACGCTGGAGACGTCGACGTTGCGGTAGTGCAGGTACTGGTCGACCCGCTGCATGTACTTCGCGAGGAACATCCGATCGGTGCCGATGGTGTTGCCTGCGAGCGGGGCCTTGCGCTCGAGTGGGACGAAACGCCTGATGTACTCGAGCGTCTTCTCCTCGGCCTCGGCGAGGCTGACGCCGTGGGGGATCTCCTCCAGCAGACCGGACGTGCGATGCATGTCGGTGACGAACTCGCCCATGTTGGACAGAGCCGCGTCGCTCGGCTTGATCACGATCTGGAATCCCGCGTCGAGGGGCCGCAGCTCGAAGTCGGTGACGACCACCGCTATCTCGACGAGCTCGTCGATCGCGAGATCGAGGCCCGTCATCTCGCAGTCGATCCAGACGAGTCGATCATTCTCAGACGCAGAAACCATGGGTCGATCCTATCGACGGGACGGACACGGTAATCTAGGGGGATCCCGCCTCCTTAGCTCAGAGGAAGAGCATCGGCTTTCTAATCCGTTGGTCGCAGGTTCGAATCCTGCAGGGGGCACCGACCGCTCAGAACCGCAGTGCGGCGACGGCGTCATCGGCATCCCAGAACTCACCGACGAGACGGAATACCCCCGACGCCAGGTGCAGACGCTCGGCGCGATAGCGGATGCCGAGCGGATCGGCCACGACGCGCAGGTGGCCGCGGATGGCGCCCCGCGTGTCGACGACGCGCCAGAGATGGTCTCCGGCGCGCTCCAGGTGCTCGTCGCGCGAGTGCAGCGAAGGGGTCTCCCACAGGATCGAGGGGAGGGTTCCCGAAGAAGTGTGCATGTCTGCTCCTTTCCTCCTTCGAACATAAGGACGGCCACCGACATCGCGTCCCGTAGACTCGGCGCATGCCCGCGCACTCTCCTTACGCCGCCCGACTCGGGAGCATTCCCGTGCTGCGACGCGAGGTCGAGGTGCTGGGCTCCACGACGGCGTACTGGGTGTACGGACCGGAGGGCGACGAGACCCCGACGGTGGTCGCCGTGCACGGCTTCCGTGGTGAACACCATGGCCTCGAGCCGGTCATCGCCTACCTGCCGGGGGTGCGCGTCATCTCGCCCGACCTGCCGGGCTTCGGCGAGACGGCTCCCATCCCCGGGCGCGAGCACGACCTCGCGCTCTACGCGGGCTGGCTGGCGGAATTCGCCCGCGCCGTCGCGCCCGGCGCGGTGATCCTCGGCCACTCGTTCGGGTCGATCGTCTCCTCAGCCGCCGTCGCGGGCGGCCTGAGCACACCTCGGCTGATCCTCATCAATCCCATCGGCGCTCCCGCGCTGGAGGGGCCCAAAGGGCTCCTGACGCGCCTCGCCGTGCTGTACTACTGGCTCGGCGCCCGCCTTCCCGAGCGCGTCGGAACCCTGCTGCTGCGCAATCCGCTGATCGTCCGGGTGATGAGCATCGCCATGGCGAAGACCCGGGATCCGGCGCTCCGGCGTTTCATCCATCATCAGCACGACACCTACTTCTCGCGCTTCGCAGACAGGGACGTGCTGCATGACGCCTTCGTGACGAGCGTCTCCCACGACGTGCGCGCGTTCGCCGGCGTCATCGACATCCCGACGCTGCTCATCGCCGCGCAGCGCGACGACATCACCCCCATCGAAGCCGAACGGCGCCTGGCGACGATGTTCCCGGATGCGCTGCTCGTCGAGATCGCCGATGTCGGGCACCTGATCCACTACGAGACACCCGCAGAAGCGGCCGGTGCGATCTGCCGCTTCCTCACGCTTCCCGTCGCGCGAGGCCGATGAGTCCGGCGACGCGGAACGGGATGACCTCTCCCATCGCCAACGACGTCTCGGTGCGCTCGACGCCGTCGATCGACAGGATGCGCGCGTCGGTGTCGAACAGGTGACGCGCGTCGCGGCACGCCACACGGGCGAGCACGTCGATGGAGCCGCTCAGGCCGTGAGCCTGCACGATCTCGGGAACGCGTGACAGTTCGGCGATGATCCGGGGAAGTTCGGTCTGGCGCACGCCGATGCTGATGAACGCCTGCAGCGGGAAGCCGAGGACCTCGGTCGAGTACGACCTCTCATAGGACTCGAAGACGCCCGTCTGCTCCAGCCGGGCCATGCGGGCTTGGATGGTGTTGCGCGACAGTCGCAACCGTTCCGCGAGCGCGACCACCGTCGTGCGCGGATCCTCCGAGAGGGCGACGAGCAGTTCGAGATCGACACGGTCAAGTGCGGGCATAGTGCCACACGATATCAGGGTCGGTTCGACGGGAAGTTCGCAACATGCTCAATATCGCCAGGGATGGTTGAGCGAGGTGTCAGGTCGACGTACGCTCGGAGACACCGACGGAGCCGTCGGGAGAGCCGTGCACACCCCACAAGGGCCGCCACGTCAGGAGGACGCCGATGTCACCGCAGAACACTCCGATCATCGACACGGAGAACGATCTCGAACTCACTGAGCGCATCATCGCGCCGGACGGCACGCGGATGCCGAATCCCCAGCTCGACCGGTATGTGCAGGACGTCGATTTCCAGGCGCTGCGCGACCTGCACCGCGACATGGTGGTGCTGCGCCGCATCGACGCCGAGGGGATCGCGCTGCAGCGCCAGGGGCAGCTGGGTCTCTGGGCCCCCTGCAACGGCCAGGAGGCCGCTCAGATCGGCACGGGGCGAGCTCTCGGCGACGGTGATTTCGTCTTCCCCAGCTACCGGGAGACCGGCGTGATGTACAGCCGCGGCGCGAAGCCGGCGGACTACGTCCGCATGTGGCGCGGCGAAGAGGGTGCTGCGTACGATCCCGCGGAACTGCGCATCGCACCGCTGCAGATCATCATCGGCGCCCAGACCCTCCACGCGGTGGGGTACGCCATGGGCATCCGATTCGAGGATGCCGACGAGGTCGCCGTCACCTACTTCGGCGACGGCGCCACCAGCCAGGGCGACGTGAACGAGGCGATGGTGTTCGCGGCCTCGTACCGCGCACCGGTCGTGTTCGTCTGCCAGAACAACCATTGGGCCATCTCCGAGCCGGTCGGGCTGCAGTCGCAGTTCCCGCTGGCGGGGCGCGCGCCCGGCTTCGGCATCCCGAGCATGCGCGTGGACGGCAACGACGTGCTCGCCTGCGTCGCTGCCATGCGCTGGGCGCTGGATCACGCGCGTTCCGGGAACGGACCGGCGTACCTCGAGGCCGTCACCTACCGGATGGGTCCGCACACCACCGCCGACGACCCCAAGCGGTATCGGTCCGAGGAGGAGCTCGAGCGGTGGCGTCGCCGCGACCCGATCGCACGGCTGGAGGCCCACCTGCGCGCGGCCGGGGAGCTGACCGAGGACCACCTCGCGTCGGTGCAGGAGCAGGCCGACGAGATGGCGCGCGAGATGCGCGCCGCCTGCCTCGGCATGACGACCCGGCCCGCGATGGCCGTCTTCGATCGGGTGTACGCCGAACCGCACTCCGGACTCGAGCGCGAGCGCGACGAGTACGCCGCCTACCTCGCGACCTTCGCGGAGGCCTGAGATGACGCAGATGACGTTGGGCAAGGCCCTCAACGCCGGCCTCCGGCAGGCGATGCGCGATGACGACAAGGTCGTGCTGATGGGGGAGGACATCGGCACGCTCGGCGGCGTGTTCCGCATCACCGACGGCCTCCTCGACGAGTTCGGCGCCAAGCGGGTCATCGACACGCCCCTGGCGGAGTCGGGCATCGTCGGCACCGCGGTCGGTCTCGCGTTCCGCGGATACCGGCCCGTGATCGAGATCCAGTTCGACGGGTTCATCTATCCGGCGTTCGATCAGATCGTCTCCCAGGTCGCCAAGCTGCACTATCGCACGCAGGGCCGGGTGAAGATGCCGATCACGATCCGCGTGCCCTGGGCCGGCGGCATCGGCGCGGCCGAACACCACTCCGAGTCGCCCGAGGCGTACTTCGTGCACACCGCGGGGCTGCGCGTGATCGCCGTGTCCGACCCGCAGGACGCCTATCGCTGCCTGCGGCAGGCCATCGCGAGCGACGACCCGGTGCTGTTCTTCGAGCCCAAGCGCCTCTACCACCACAAGGGCGACGTCGACATGGACGCTCCGCTCGCCGACGCCCCGCCGATGGGCCTCGCACGCGTCGTGCGGGCGGGGACCGACGCCACGATCATCACCTACGGAGCAATGGTGCGCACGGCGCTCGATGCCGCCGCCGCGGCCGAGGACGAGGGGATCTCGCTCGAGGTCATCGATCTGCGCTCGCTTTCGCCGGTCGACTACGAGACGGTGTCCGCATCTGTGCGCCGCACCGGCCGGGTCGTGGTCGCGCACGAAGCGTCGCGCGAGGCCGGCGTCGGCGCGGAGATCATCGCCAGCATCACCGAGTTCTGCTTCGAGTACCTCGAGGCCGCCCCCGTCCGGGTGACCGGCCACGACATCCCGTATCCGCCGGCCAAGCTCGAGAAGTTCCATCTCCCGGACCTGGACCGCATCCTCGATGCGGTGGACCGCGTGATGGACCGTCCGAACAGTCTCAGCGCAGCTGAGGAGGCCCGACAGTGATCGCGGAATTCCGTCTTCCCGACCTCGGTGAAGGGCTCACCGAGGCCGAAGTCGTCCAGTGGATGGTCGAGCCCGGCGATGCGGTCAGCCTCAATCAGACGCTCGCGGAAGTCGAGACCGCCAAGGCCGTGGTCGAGCTTCCCTCGCCCTACGAGGGGACGGTCGCGTCGCTGCATGCCGGCGCGGGGGACACGGTCCTGGTCGGCGCACCGCTGATCGCCTTCGACATCGCCGGAGCCGAGCCGGCGCCGCCGGATGCCGCATCGGCGGCGGATGCCGCAGACGACCCGGATTCCGGCGAGGGCAGGGCTCAGCCGAACCTGGTCGGCTACGGGGCTGCGCCCGCGTCGAGCGGACGCCCCGCCCGGCGTGCTCGTCGCGGCTCCCCGCGGGAGGCCGCCGCAAGCGCGGATGCCGCGGTCCGCGAGGCCGCGCCGCACGATGCCCTGCCGCCGAGTGCGGCCGAACCGGTCGTCGGCGAGCGCCCCCGCTCGACGCCTCCGGTGCGGGCCCATGCCAAGCGCCTGGGCGTCGACCTCGCACTGGTCGCCGCCGAGGTGGGCGATCGCGTCATCACCCGCTCCGACGTGGACGACTACGCCGAGCGCGTGGGGGCGGGTCCGCGTGAGGAAGGCGTGCAGAGCGCCGCTCCGCCCGCGCAGCGGCTGTCGGTGCCGTCCGGTACCGCGCGCGAACGCGCGCAGACCCGGATCCCCGTCAAGGGGGTGCGCAAGCACACGGCTCAGGCCATGGTGCGCAGCGCCTTCACTGCGCCTCATGTGACGACCTTCCACACGGTCGACGTCACGGCGACCATGGAGCTCATCGATCAGCTGCGCGCCGACCGATCGCTGTCGGAGCACCGTATCGGCCCCCTCGTGCTGGTCGCCAAGGCGGTCTGCCTGGCGCTCGGCCGCAACCCCTCGCTGAACGCGACGTGGGACGAGGACGCCGGGGAGATCATCGAGAACCACTACGTGGATCTCGGCATCGCGGCCGCGACGCAGCGCGGGCTGATCGTCCCGATCATCCGCGACGCCGAGCAGCTCTCGCTGACGGGGATGGCGGATGCCCTGCAGCAGCTGACCCAGACCGCGCGTTCCGGGAAGACGAGCCCCTCCGAGCTCGCCGGCGGGACCTTCTCGATCACGAACATCGGTGTGTTCGGAATCGATGCGGGAACGCCGATCCTCCCGCCGGGACAGTCCGGGATCCTCGCCGTCGGCGCGGTGCGACGGCAGCCGTGGGAGTACAAGGGCGAGATCGCGCTCCGCCAGATGATGACGCTCAGCGTGTCGTTCGATCATCGTCTCGTGGACGGCGCGGAAGGGTCGCGCTTCCTGAAGGACGTCGCCGACCTGCTCGAGCAGCCCGGACGGGCCATGCTCTTCTGATCGCCGGGGCTGGACGGCGGAAGTCGCCGCTCAGCCGTCGGCGCGCAGTGCGGCCAGCGCCATCGCACCCAGCAGCGCCGCCGTGTCTACGCGCGCGCGTAGAGCGGCGGTCGTGCTGTGCGGCGTGGAGTTGAGCAGTCCGAAGCATGCCTGGACCCGTAGACGCAGCGCGTCGCGCTCCTCATCGACGAGGGCGGAGAGGGCGTCGATCCACAGGTCGATGTAGGCGCGCTGCAGGCGGCGCACGTCGGCACGACCCTCGGGGGAGAGGTAGGCGAGATCCCGGTCCTGCACCCGGATGACATCCGCATTGCCGAGGGCGAAGTCCACGTGGAAGGCGACCAGATCGTTCATGCGCTGATCCGCTGAGGCCGCCGCGGAGGCGACATCCAGGCCACCGGCCACCAGGCGTTCGCTGACGCCGATGAGCAGCGCGCCCAGCAGCGCCTGCTTTCCCGCGAAGTGGCGGTACACCGCCGGTCCTGACACGCCGACGGCAGCGCCGATCTCCTCCAGGCTCACCCCGGAGTAGCCCCGTTGCGCGAACAGCTCGGCGGCTGCGGCGAGGATCGCGTCTGTGCGTTCGGCCTTGGCGCGGTCGCGGGCGGTTCCGGGCGTTGTCATTTCGGTTAATCCTCGCTAACCTGAATTGTCGGGTTAGTGAACACTAACCAATCTGACGCGAAATTTCAGCACCGAATGTGAGTCGAGGAGGACCCACGATGGCTCCGATCCAGCAGGAACTGGCCGACGAGCTGCGCACGCGCCTCGACACGGCGGCCCTCGGCGGACCGGAGCGCGCGCGCGAGCGCCACGTGGCGCGCGGCAAGATGCTGCCTCGCGACCGCGTGACGCGCCTGCTCGATGAGGGGAGCCCGTTCATCGAGATCGCCCCGCTCGCGGCATCCGGCATGTACGGCGGCGAGGCGCCGGGCGCCGGCGTGATCGCCGGTATCGGCCTGGTGCACGGCCGCCATGTCATGGTCGTCTGCAACGACGCGACGGTGAAGGGCGGCACGTACTTCCCTCTCACCGTCAAGAAGCATCTGCGTGCGCAGGAGATCGCGCTCGAGAATCGTCTGCCCTGCCTGTACCTCGTCGATTCCGGCGGCGCCTTCCTCCCCAGGCAGGACGAGGTCTTCCCCGACCGCGATCACTTCGGGCGCATCTTCTTCAACCAGGCGCGCCTGTCGGCCGAGGGGATCCCGCAGCTCGCCGCTGTGATGGGCTCGTGCACGGCCGGAGGCGCGTACGTCCCCGCGATGAGCGATGAAACGGTGATCGTGCGCGACCAGGGCACGATCTTCCTCGGCGGGCCGCCCCTGGTGAAGGCCGCCATCGGCGAGATCGTCACTGCGGAGGAGCTCGGCGGCGGAGAGCTTCACGCCCGTCGTTCCGGCGTGGTCGATCACCTCGCCGAGGACGACGAGCACGCCCTCGAGATCCTCCGCGACATCGTCGCGACTCTGCCGCGCCCTGCGGCTCCCGCCTGGGACGTCATCGCCTCGCGCCCTGCCGGCGAGACAGGATCGATGTACGACGTGGTGCCCGTCGACGTCAACGCCGCGTACGACGTGCACGTCGTGATCGACCGTCTCGTCGACGCCGACAGCTTCACCGAGTTCAAGCCGGAGTACGGCACCACGCTCGTCACGGGCTTCGCGGTGCTCCACGGGCACCCGGTCGGCATCGTCGCCAACAACGGCGTGCTGTTCAGCGAGTCCGCGCTCAAGGGCGCGCACTTCATCGAACTGTGCGACCAGCGGGGCATCCCCCTGCTGTTCCTGCAGAACATCTCCGGCTTCATGGTGGGCAAAGACGCCGAAGCCGGCGGGATCGCGAAGGACGGCGCCAAGATGGTGACAGCGGTCGCGACGACCCGCGTCCCCAAGCTCACCGTCATCATCGGGGGCTCGTTCGGCGCGGGCAACTACTCGATGTGCGGCCGGGCGTACTCGCCGCGGTTCCTGTGGAGCTGGCCCGCCAGCCGGATCTCGGTCATGGGCGGCGCGCAGGCGGCATCCGTCCTCGCCACGGTGAAGGAGGACCAGCTGGTCGCACGCGGGGAATCCTGGACCCCGGAGCAGCGCGCCGAGTTCGAGGCGCCCATCCGGACGCAGTACGAGGACCAGGGCGAGCCGTACTATGCGACGGCGCGCCTCTGGGACGACGGCATCGTCGACCCCGACCAGACGCGTGACCTGCTGGGGCTGGCCCTCGACGTCGTCTCCCGCAGCCCGCTGCCCGAACCGCGCTTCGGCCTCTTCCGGATGTGAGTGCCATGAATTCCCTGCTCCCTGAGCCCGCCGAAGGGTTCGACACCGTTCTCGTCGCGAACCGCGGCGAGATCGCATGCCGCATCATCCGCACCCTGCGCGACCGGGGCATCCGCAGCGTCGCCGTCTACAGCGACGCGGATGCCGGCGCGCCGCACGTCCGCGAGGCCGACGAAGCCGTGCGCATCGGCCCCGCCCCCGCCTCCGAGTCCTACCTGCGCGTGGACGCGATCATCGATGCCGCGAGAAGGAGCGGAGCCCAGGCGATCCACCCCGGCTATGGATTCCTCTCCGAGAGCGTCGCCCTCGCCGCCGCGTGCGCGGACGCCGACATCGTGTTCATCGGGCCCGATGTGCGCGCCCTCGACATCATGGGCGACAAGGCGCGAGCCCGCGATCACGTCTCGGCCCACGGCGTGCCGGTGGTTCCGGGCTTCAATGCGACGGGGATGGACGATGCGCGGATCCGCGCACTCGCCGATGACATCGGCTACCCGCTGCTGGTCAAGCCCAGCGCCGGCGGTGGCGGCAAGGGCATGGAGGTCGTCCGCTCCGGCGACGAGTTGATGCCGGCTCTGGCGACCGCCCGCCGCGTGGCGACGGCCGCTTTCGGCGACGACTCGATGGTGCTCGAACGGCTCATCCAGCGGCCACGACACATCGAGGTCCAGGTCTTCGGCGACACGCACGGCACGGTCATCGCGCTGGGGGAGCGCGAGTGCACTCTGCAGCGGCGGCACCAGAAGGTCATCGAGGAGGCCCCCGCCGCGCACCTCCCCGACAGCGTGCGGCAGCGCCTGCTGGAGGCCGCGGTGGCGGCCGCACGGAGTGTCGAGTACGTCGGCGCCGGCACCGTGGAGTTCCTCGTGGAGGCGGACTCGGTCGACGAGTTCTTCTTCATCGAGATGAACACGCGCCTGCAGGTCGAGCATCCGGTGACCGAGGAGGTCACCCGCCTCGACCTCGTCGCCCTGCAGCTCGACGTCGCCGCAGGACGCGCACTGCCCGAGCCGCCGGAGGTGCGCGGTCATGCCATCGAGGCGCGCGTGTACGCGGAATCCCCCGAACGCGGCTTCCTGCCTTCCACGGGGGAGGTGCTGCTCTTCGACGCACCGCGTGGCGTCCGTGTGGATGCGGCGGTCGAGACCGGTTCCGAGGTGACGGGGTTCTACGACCCCATGATCGCCAAGGTGATCGCGTTCGCGGCGGACCGCGACACCGCCCTGCGCCGGCTGGACGCCGCGCTGAAGCGCACCGTCGTGCTGGGAGTGGAGACGAACATCGCCTTCCTGCGCGCGCTGTGCGGGCACGAGCGCGTCGTCGCCGGGGATCTGGACACCGGACTGATCGAGACGATGCTGCCGTTGCCGGCGCAGCATCCGTCCGAGCGGATGCTCTCGGCTGCCGCATCCGCATCCGCATCGCCTGCGCCCTCCGGAGCGCAGGTCGGCGAACTGTGGCGGACCGCACTCGGCTGGCGCCTCGGCACCGCGGCCGACACGGCATCACCCGCTTTCCTCACGGACGGCGACGAGATCCTCGAGGCCGTCGCCACCGTCGACCCCTCCCGCGCCGCGGCCGCGGCCGTCGACGCCGAGGGCGCCGTCTGGGTCGCCGAGGACGGAATCACCCTGCGGCTGCGGCCGCTGTCCCGTCGAGATCGGATGCGGCGCCGCATCGCCGAGCGCACGACGGCCTCGGGTCCCCGACAGCCCGAGTGCCTGGCCCCGATGCCCGGTGCCGTCGTCGCCGTGCACGTCGCCGACGGCGATGTGGTGCGTGCCGGAGACCCCCTTGTCTCGATCGAGGCGATGAAGATGGAGCACCCCGTGCTCGCCCCGCACGACGGCACCGTGGAACTGCGGGTCGCCCTCGGCGATCAGGTTCGGCGCGACCAGCCCGTCGCCCATGTCAGCGAACAGGAGACAGCATGACCGACGACCTCAGCAGCATCGGACTGAACGAGGAGCAGCGCGAACTCGCCGCGATGGTCCGCGACTTCGCCGAGCAGGTGGTCGCGCCGCAGGCCTACGAGGCCGACCGCACCCACACCCTCAACCTCGACGTCGTGCGGCAGATGGGGGACCTGGGCCTGTTCGGCCTGCCCTTCCCCGAGGAGCACGGCGGTCAGGGCGGCGACTACCTCGCCCTGGGCCTGGCGATCGAAGCGCTCGCGCGCGTCGACCAGTCGATCGCCATCACCCTCGAGGCGGGTGTGAGTCTCGGCGCGATGCCCATCCACCGCTTCGGCACCGAGAAGCAGAAGGCCGAGTACCTGCCTTCGCTGCTCGCCGGACGGCAGCTGGCGGGTTTCGGGCTCACCGAGCCCGAAGCGGGCAGTGACGCGGGCGCCACCCGCACGAGCGCGCGCCTGGAGAACGGCGAGTGGGTGATCGACGGCACCAAGCAGTTCATCACCAACTCGGGCACGGCCATCACGCGCTTCGTCACGGTGACGGCCGTCACCGGCTCCCGCCCCGGCGCGAACGGCGAGCGCAAGGAGATCTCCACCATCATCGTGCCCAACGGCACTCCCGGCTTCACCGTCGAACCCGCTTACGACAAGGTCGGCTGGAATGCCTCCGACACCCACCCGCTCACGCTTCAGGGGGTGCGCGTGCCCGAGGAGAACCTGCTGGGCGAGCGCGGGCTGGGCTTCGGCAACTTCCTCAGCATCCTCGACGAGGGCCGGATCGCCATCGCGGCGCTGGCGACCGGTGCGGCTGAGGGATGTCTGGAGGCAGCCGTCGACTACGCGAAGAAGCGCACCGTCTTCGGCGCCGCGCTCAGCACGCGGCAGAACGCCCAGTTCACACTCGCCCGCATGCGGGCCCGGGTGCACACCGCCCGGCTCGCCTGGCACCACGCGGCTCGGCTCCGCGACGCAGGCCGGCCCTTCGCCGAGGCGGCAGCCATCGCCAAACTCGTCTCCGGTGACGCGGCGATGGACAACGCGCGCGATGCGACGCAGATCTTCGGCGGCAACGGCTTCATGAACGAATACTCCGTCGGCAGGCACTACCGCGACTCCAAGATCCTCGAGATCGGTGAGGGCACCACCGAGGTGCAGCTGCTCGTGATCGCGCGCGGCCTGGGACTGGCCGGCTGAGCCCTCGAGAGGAAGTAGGGTGCGCACATGACAGATATCGTCCAGCGCGGGCTGTATTACGAGGAGTTCGAGCTCGGCGCCCGCTACCTGCACCGCCCGGGGCGCACGGCGACCGAGGCCGACAACGTCCTGTTCACCACGCTGACCATGAACACGCAGTCCCTCCACCTGGATGCCGCGTTCTCCGCGGACCAGCAGCCGTTCGGGCAACGGCTGATGAACTCGATGTGGACGCTGTCGACCATGGTCGGCGCCTCGGTGGCCCAGCTCACCCAGGGCACCCTGGTGGCCCAGTTGGGGCTCAGCGACATCGCGTTCCCGCACCCGGTGTTCCACGGCGACACGCTGTACACCGAGAGCGTGATCACCGACAAGCGACTGTCCTCGTCGCGCCCGGGGCAGGGGATCTGCACGATCGAGCACACCGGGCGCAATCAGGACGGCATCGTCGTCGCCACCGCCACCCGTGTGGCGCTCATGCGATGCCTGCCGGAAGGGGAATCATGAGCTTCCATCTGGGTCCCGCGCTGCTGTTCTGCCCGGCCGATCGCCCCGAACGGTTCGCGGGCGCGCTCGCGAAGGCCGACGCGGTGATCCTCGATCTCGAGGATGCCGTGCTGCCCGCAGCCAAGGCGTCTGCGCGGGACAACGTCCTCGCGTCGAATCTGGACCCCGGCCGAGTCATCGTGCGCGTGAACGACCCCGCTTCCGTCGAGTTCTCCGCCGACCTCGCGGCGGTCGCGCGCACGCCCTATCGCAACGTCATGGTCGCCAAGACCGAGGACCCGGCGGCGCTGGACGCCTTCGACGAGTCCTTCTCCGTGATCGCCCTGTGCGAGACGGCTGCAGGCGTGGTGCACGCCGCGGACATCGCGGCGCACCCCCGGGTGGTCGCACTGATGTGGGGCGCCGAGGATCTGGTCGCCTCCCTCGGGGGGACGGCGAGCCGCTTCGCCGACGGGCGTTACCGGGATGTGGCGCGGCACGCCCGGTCGGCCGTGCTCATCGCTGCCGCATCGCACGGCAAGGCGGCCGTCGACGCCGTGCACCTGGACATCGACGACGAGTCCGGCCTCGCCGCCGAGGCGGCCGATGCCGTGGCATCCGGCTTCCGCGCGACTGCCTGCATCCACCCGAAGCAGGTGGTCACGATCCGCGACGCCTATCGCCCCGATGCCGCCACGGTGGAATGGGCGCGGGCGGTCCTGGCCGCCGCGGACGGGGAGCGGGGAGTGTTCCGCTTCGACGGCCGGATGGTCGACGAGCCGGTGCTGCGGCACGCCAGGGCGATCTTGGACTCGGCCGGCGCCTGAGCCGCCGCGCCGCCCGCTCAGACGGAGATCGGCTCCAGCAGGCGCAGGGTGGCGTGCTCGGCGACGAAGCGGTGCACGGAGCCGTTCCGGAGCAGATCGCCCTCGCGAGGCAGGCTGCCGCCCGAGGCGTGCAGCAGCAGCGCTCGGATGACGCCGCCATGGGTGACCACGATGATCGATTCCTGATGCGGTGTCGATCGCCTGCGTGAGGCGCGCACGATGCGATCGAGGGAGTCCAGTGCCCGGTCTCGCACCTCCTCGAGGCTCTCAGCCCCCGGAACCTCGGAGTGCCAGCCGCCGTAGCGGGCGATGTAATCGGCGACGTCGATGCCCTCGCCCTCTCCGAACGACCGCTCGCGCAGGCCCTTGGTGGTCACGGGCGCATCCAATCCGAGCCGGGTGGCGATGATCCGCGCCGTCTCCTGCGCACGCGACAGCGGGCTGGCGTAGACGGCGTCGTACGATTCCGAGGCGAGGACCTCGGCGGCGGCGAGCGCGTCGGCGCGACCGGTGTCGTTGAGGGGGATGTCGGTGCTGCCCTGGATGCGTCGCTCCAGGTTCCAGTCGGTCTGGCCATGGCGCACAAGAGTGATGAGGGTCACGCTTCGACCTTACGCGAGCCTGTCCGCGAGAGCGCTGAGCACGGGGCTCGTCCCGCCCGTGACGACGGCGTCGGCCCAGCCGTCGGCGCGCGTCGGCTCGCGGTTCACGATCACCAGCGGGATGCCGCGGCGGCGAGCGCGCTCGATGATGCGGATGCCGGAGTTGACCATCAGCGACGTTCCCGCCACCAGGAGGGCATCGGAGGCGTGCAGCAGCGACTCCGCGGCACGGAACCGGGCGGCAGGGACGAACTCGCCGAAGAACACCACTTCGGGCTTCAGCATGCCTGTGCACACCGTGCACGAGGGGATGACGAAGCCCTCGGTGCTCTCGGGTGTGACGTCGCCGTCGGGATTCAGCTGGATGGCCTCGGGCCGGCGCACCCAGGGGTTGAGCTCTTCCAGCTGGTCGGCGACCGCACGCCTGTCCAGCACCTGGCCGCAGCGCAGGCAGAGCACGCGGTGCATCGTGCCGTGGATCTCGACGACCCGCGTGCTCCCGGCGCGCAGGTGCAGGCCGTCGACGTTCTGGGTGACCACGCCGCTGACCGCGCCGGCGCGCTCCATCCGCGCCACAGCCACGTGACCTTCGTTCGGATCGGGAGAGGTGAAGGCGCGCCAGCCCAGGTGCCCGCCCAGCCAGTAGCGCCGCCGAGCGGCCTCGTCCGCCAGGTAGGTCTGGATGGTCATCGGGTTCGCGCGAGGGCGTGCACCGATTCCGCGGTAGGCCGGGATGCCGGAGTCGGTGGAGATCCCCGCTCCGGTGAGGACCGCCACCCGGCGCCCGCGGAGCAACGCCGCGATGCGATCGATCTCGCCCTGCGGCACGGTCTGCGCGGCCATCGGGTGATCCGTCTCGCTCGCCTGCACGATCCGAAGTCTACGACCCGGCGCGGGTGCAAGGGCCGGGCGCGCACCTGTCAGAGTGGACGGCATGAACATCGTGCACGTCGATGACGCCTCCGACCCTCGCCTCGACGACTACCGGTCGCTCACCGACGTCGCGCTTCGTCGCGTGCACGAGCCCGAGGGCGGCCTGTACATGGCCGAGTCGGCCAAGGTCATCGCGCGCGCCGTGCAGGCCGGGCACCGACCACGGTCGGTGCTGACGCAGCAGAAGTGGCTGGATGCCGTGGAGCAGGCTCTGGCCGGCGTCGAGGCGACCGTGTATCTCGCGCCGCCGGAGGTCAGTGAGCGGGTGACGGGATTCGCGATCCACCGCGGACCACTGGCGTCCATGCACCGACCGGTCGAACCGGACCTGACGGATGTGCTCCGGACGGCTCGGTTGGCGCTCGTGCTGGAGGACATCACCGACCACACCAACGTGGGTGCGGCCTTCCGGGCGGCGGCAGCGCTCGGGGCCGACGCCGTGCTGGTGACCCCCCGGTGCGCCGACCCGCTCTACCGCCGCAGCGTGCGCGTCAGCATGGGCACGGTGTTCCAGGTGCCCTGGACCCGGATCGGCAGCTGGAGCGACGCCGCACCCGTCCTGCACGCCCTGGGGTTCGAGATCGCCGCTCTCGCACTCAGCGACCAGGCGGTCCGGCTGGACGCCTACGCGGCGACCCGTCCCGAGCGGGTGGCGCTCGTGATGGGCACCGAGGGCGACGGCCTGACCGCCCAGGCGATCGATGCCGCCGACACCGTCGTCACGATCCCCATGCGGGGCGGCGTGGACTCGCTCAACGTGGCGTCTGCCGCGGCCGTGGCCCTCTGGGAGATGACGCGCGCCTGAACCCCGCGATCAGCCGTCCGCTCCGGGAAGTCGCACCGGGCTCGCCTCCGGACGCTTCGCAGCGATGTGGTCGCCCGAGGACTGGTGGCGCAGACGCCGCAGCACCCAGGGGACGAGATGCTCGCGCGCCCAGCCGATGTCCTCGGTGCGGGCCTCGCGCCACGAGCGCACCGGCAGCGGGTCCGGCTGCATCGCCTGCAGGTCGTTCGGAACGTTCAGAGCCCGCAGCACCATCCGCGCGACTTCGTGATGCCCGAGAGCGTTGTAGTGCAGCCGGTCGTCGTCGAAGAACCGGGGGTCCTGCACGACCTTCAGCGCCCACTGGTCGGCGACGATGCAGTCGTGTCGCTCCGCGATCGCCCGCACGTTCTCGTTGTAGATCGCGACCTTGCCGCGGAACGCGCGGAACACCGGCGTGAAGGCGGTGTCGATGCCCGTGAAGAGCACGACGGCCGCACCGGTGGCGGCCAGTCGTGCGACGGCATCCTCCAGCTGCGCCGCGATGTCATCGGGATCGGTGCGGGGACGGATGATGTCGTTGCCGCCCGCGGAGATCGAGATCAGGTCCGGCTTGAGAGCGATGGCCGGTTCGATCTGGTCCGCGACGATCTGTGCGATCAGCTTGCCGCGGACGGCGAGGTTCGCGTAGGCGAAGTCGTCGACCTCCTGCGCGAGCACCTCTGCGACGCGGTCCGCCCAGCCGCGATGGCCGTCGGGGAGCGCGGGATCGGGGTCGCCGATGCCCTCGGTGAAGGAGTCGCCGATCGCGACGAACCGCCGCCAGGGGTGCGGCCCCTGGTTCTCGACGAACGGGGCGCGGGGGGATTCGTCGTCAGTCATGGGATTCTCCTTCGCCAGTCCAGTCGGCCGCGGCGCTAGCGCCGGTGAGAGCCTACCCGGGCGGATCGGGCGGCGTGCGAGGGGATGTCGCCGGGCTGGATTATCGTAGATCCGATGCTCTCTCCGTCCTTCCCGCAGCGCGCCCCATGGGGTACCGCCGACAAGCTTCGGGCGTGGCAGCGGGAGGCGCTGGACACGTATTTCCAGGCCGACCAGCGCGATTTCCTGGTCGCCGCCACCCCGGGCGCCGGGAAGACCACGTTCGCCCTGACGCTGGCGGTCGAGCTGATGCGCATGGGCGAGGTCGACCGCGTCATCGTGGTCGCCCCGACCGAGCACCTGAAGACGCAGTGGGCGGACGCGGCCGCGCGGGTCAGCATCCGCCTCGATCCGCGGTTCCGCAACAGCCACTGGGCGCCGGCCCGGCACTATCACGGCGTCGTCGTGACCTACGCGCAGGTCGCGGCGAAGGCCGGCCTGCACCGCCACCTCACCGAGGGGGCGAGGACCCTCGTGATCCTCGACGAGGTGCACCATGGCGGAGACGCGCTGAGCTGGGGCGATGCGATCAGGGAGGCGTACGGTCCCGCGCGTCGTCGACTGCTGCTGTCGGGCACGCCGTTCCGCAGCGACACGGCGCCGATCCCCTTCGTGCAGTACCAGCCCGATGAATCCGGCGCACGGGTGTCCTCCACCGACTACAGCTACGGCTACGGGCGTGCTCTCGCAGACGGCGTGGTCAGGCCGGTGCTGTTCCACATGTACTCCGGCAAGATGCGCTGGCGCACGAGCGCGGGGGACGAGCTCGAGGCACACCTCGGGCAGGACAACACCAAGGACGTCACCTCTCAGGCGTGGCGCACCGCCCTGGATCCGGAGGGGGAGTGGATGCCGGCGGTGCTGTCGGCCGCGGACCGCCGCCTCACCGAGATCCGTCATCATGTCCCGGATGCCGGAGGACTGGTCCTCGCGACCGACCAGACCGTCGCGCGCGCCTACGTGAAGATCCTGCACAGCATCACCGGAGAACAGCCGGTCGTGGTCCTGTCCGACGACGCGTCCGCATCCGAGCGGATCGAGCAGTTCAGCTCCAGCACGCGCCGCTGGATGGTGGCCGTGCGCATGGTTTCCGAGGGAGTCGACGTGCCGCGGCTCGCCGTCGGCGTCTATGCGACGTCCTCCTCGACGCCGCTGTTCTTCGCCCAGGCGATCGGGCGCTTCGTCCGCGCCCGACGGCGGGGCGAAGCGGCGAGCGTGTTCCTGCCCAACGTGCCGGTGCTGATGACGCTCGCGGGGGAGATGGAGCGCCAGCGCGACCACGCCCTCGACAGGAAGGCGAAGGACGAGGACGGGCTCGACGACTCGCTGCTGGAGAGCGCGAACCGTGAGGACGAGGCGTCGGATGCCCTGACCCAGGAGTTCAGCTACCAGGCCATCTCCTCGCTGGCGCACTTCGACCGGGTCGTGTTCGAGGGCAAGGATTTCGGCCAGCTCGCCGAGCCCGGCACCCCCGAGGAAGAGGAGTTCATCGGTCTGCCCGGCCTCCTGGAGCCCGAGTCGGTGCATGAGCTGCTCATGCAGCGCCAGGCCCGTCAGAGCAGGCTCAGGGAAGCCCGCGAGGCGTCGACGCCGCCCGAGGCGACGAGCACGCTCCCCGCTCCGCTGCATCGCACCCTGCGGGAGCAGAGGCAGCTTCTGAACAGCCTGGTCGGTCTGTACGCCCGCCAGAGCGGGGAGCCGCACGGGTCGGTGCATGCCGAGCTGCGCCGGGTCTGCGGCGGCCCGGCCGTCGCGCAAGCCACGGTCACGCAGCTGCAGTCGCGCATCGACGTGCTGCGCAAGCGCGTTCGCGCGTGACCTTCGGCTCTCCGAAATCCTGTCAATCCGCGTTCTGGTGCGGGGTGGAGATGGCGTGCTCGATACGGTGGGATGTTCCCTCAACGAGCCCGGAGGCACCATGACCGCGCCCGATCCGTCCACCGCCGCAGAGCGCCGGCAGTGGGCTCGCTATCTCGTCGAGGAGCGCGCGGAGGGCGCGGTGTATTCGCGCCTGGCCGCGCGCAAGCACGGTGAGGAGAGGGAGATCCTGCTCTCCCTCGCCGAGGCCGAGCGCCGTCACGAGCAGCACTGGCTGGACATGCTCGGCGGTGAGCCGCAGCGCCTCCCCAAGGCGGGTCTGCGGTCGCGGATGCTCGGCTGGATGGCGGGCCGGTTCGGCTCGATCTTCGTGCTCGCCCTCGCGCAGAGCGCCGAGGCGCGGTCGCCGTATGACGCCGAGGAGCACGCGACGCCGGCGATGCGGGCTGACGAGAAGGTGCATCACGAGGTCGTGCGCGGGCTCGCCGCTCGCGGGCGGCGTCGACTGTCAGGCTCCTTCCGCGCTGCCGTGTTCGGCGCGAACGACGGACTCGTGTCGAACCTCGCGCTGGTGCTCGGCATCGGCGCCACCGGGGTCGGCTCCGGGTTCGTGCTGTTCAGCGGCATCGCCGGGCTGCTCGCCGGTGCGCTGTCCATGGGAGCGGGCGAGTTCGTGTCCGTGCGCTCTCAGCGCGAGCTCCTCGCCGCGACCGAGGCGAACAACAACGCGGATGCCACCGCCGGTGACCTCGATATCGATGCCAACGAGCTCGCCCTCGTCTACCGGGCGCGCGGGATGGCGCAGGAGGAGTCGCTGGAGCGCGCGCAGCGCGTCGTCGCGGCCGCGCGCGCAGGTGCGCGCAGAGACACGACCGGGCCGCTGGGCACGCACGGCGATCACGACATCGTCGGCAGCGACTGGACCGCGGCGATATCCAGCTTCCTGCTCTTCGCGTCCGGTGCCATCGTGCCGGTGCTGCCCTGGATCTTCGGTCTGACCGGAATCACGGCGATTCTGGTCGCGCTGCTGCTGGTGGGGCTGGCGCTGCTCGTCACCGGAGCCATGGTCGGGGTGCTCTCCGGTGGACCGCCACTGCGCCGCGCCCTGCGCCAGCTCGCCATCGGCTTCGGGGCCGCCGCCATCACCTACGGCCTGGGATGGGTGTTCGGCATCGGCGCGGTCTGACCCGCAGCGGTCGAAGCGTCAACCCCCTCGCGAAATCGCGCGGGGTGCGAGTGACTGGGTCTTCCCACTTCGAAGAGCAAGGAGTTCAGCATGACGCAGATCATCGAGACAGTGGATGTCGACGTCCCCGTCACCGCCGCGTACAACCAGTGGACGCAGTTCGAGAGCTTCCCGCATTTCCTGGAGGAGGTCGTCTCCATCACCCAGCTCGATGACACCCGGAACCACTGGGTCGTCAACGTCGGCGGTGTGGAGCGCGAGTTCGACACCGAGATCACCGAGCAGCATCCCGACGAACGGGTCGCCTGGCGCAGCCTCGGGGGAGAGACCGCGCACGCCGGCGCCGTCACCTTCCACCGCCTCGGCGACGCCTCCACCCGCGTGACGGTGCAGATCGACTGGGAGCCGGAGGGACTGCTCGAGAAGATCGGCTCCGTGGTGGGCATCGCCTCCCACGCCGTCCGGAAGGACCTCGACAACTTCAAGGAGTTCATCGAGGGCAGGGGCGGCGCGGCGACGGGCGCGTGGCGGGGTGACGTCGAGTCCTGAGCCGTCGCCGCGGATCTCGGTGGTCATACCGGTCCGCGACGACGCACGGCTGCTGCTGCGATGCCTGCGGGCACTGCAGCAGCAGCGGCTTCCGGCCGACGAGGTGATCGTCGTCGACAACGATTCGGTCGACGGCTCCGCTGCCGTCGCCACGGCGGCGGGAGCGCGCGTGGTGCACTGCGTCGAACGCGGCATCCCCGCGGCCAGCGCGGCCGGATACGACGCCGCCGACGGCGACCTCATCCTCCGACTGGACGCGGACTGCGTCCCCCCTCCGTCCTGGACCGCCGACGTCGTCACGCTGCTGCAGCGCCGCCCTGAGCTGGACGCGGTCACGGGTCCCGGACGCTTTCTGGACGGGCCCCCTGCCGTGCGTGCCGTCGCGGCGCTCGTCTACCTGGGTGCGTACGTCCTCGCGACGGCTCCCGCGCTGGGACACCTCCCTCTGTTCGGGTCGAACATGGCGCTGCGCAAGGAGGTCTGGCTGCGGGTGCGGGACCAGGTGCACCGGCATGACCCGGAAGTGCACGACGACCTCGATCTCGCGTTCCACATCGGGCGCGGAGGCAGGATCGGGGTGCTGCGGTCGGCACCCATGGGAATCTCGTTCCGGCCGATGCGCGAGGGCCGGGCGTTCGCTCGTCGCCTGCGGCGCGGCATGCGCACCGTGATCATGCACTGGCCGGGGGAGTTCCCGTCCAGAAGATGGGCGCACAGACTCCGGCACAGAACGGCAGGTGTCGTGGCATGACGCGGAAACCGGCCCGGATCCTCAGGGTCCGGGCCGGTTTCGTCTGTGCGCGGAGGGGGACTTGAACCCCCACGCCCTTGCGGGCACTGCGACCTCAACGCAGCGCGTCTACCATTCCGCCACCCGCGCAGGTGGAGAAGGCCGTTGCCGACCGAAGAGAAACATTACCAGGTTTGGCAGGCGGCACCGAACCGGGCCGCGGCCCGGGCGCGCCTCGGTCTTCGATAGCCTGGGCACATGTCCGCCAGCTCACTGCCCGAGGTCGCCAGGATCGCTCAGGATCTGATCCGCATCGACACGTCCAACTACGGCGGTGGCACGGCGAACGGAGAACGCGAGGCCGCCGAGTATGTCGGCGCGTTCCTGAGCTCCCTCGGCCTCGAACCGGAGTACTACGAGCCCATCCCGCGGCGGACCAACGTGATGGCGCGCGTACCGGGCCGCAATCCCGAGCGCCCCGCACTGGTCGTGCACGGGCACCTCGACGTCGTGCCCGCCGTGGCGGAGGACTGGAGCGTCGACCCCTTCGGGGGCGTCGTCCGGGACGGCATGCTGTGGGGGCGCGGCGCGGTCGACATGAAGAACATGGACGCGATGATCCTCACGGCCGTCGCCGACATCCTGCGTGCCGGCGAGCAGCCGGAGCGCGATCTGATCCTCGTCTTCTTCGCCGACGAGGAGAACGGCGGTGTGGAGGGGTCGGCGCTGGTGGTGCGCGACAGGCCGGAGTGGTTCACCGGCGCCACGGAGGCGATCAGCGAGGTCGGCGGCTACTCGATCACGGTCGACGACCACCGCGCCTATCTCCTGCAGGTGGGGGAGAAGGCGCTGATGTGGCTGCGTCTGGTCGCCAAGGGGCGCGCGGGCCACGGAAGCCGCTACCACGAGGACAACGCGCTCATCCGGCTCTCCGAAGCGGTGGTCTCCATCGGCCGCACCCGGTGGCCGATACGCCTGACCGCGACCACGCAGGCGCTGCTCGAGGGCTTGAGTGACCTCACCGGCCTCCCGGTCGACGATCCGGACGCCCTGGCCGCAGCTGCGGGGCCCGCCGAGGCGTTCCTGCGCTCCACGTTCCGCACCACGACCAATCCGACCATGCTCGAAGCAGGCTACAAGCACAACGTGATCCCGGAGACGGCCACCGCGCTGATCGATGTGCGCGTGATCCCCGGCACGGAGGACGATGTGCTCACCCAGCTGCAGAAGATCGTCGGCGACGACATCGAGATCCAGACGGTGGTGCGCGACATCGGCATGGAGACGGCCTTCGCCGGCGACCTGGTGGAGGCGATGGTGGCGGCGCTGGGCCGCCACGATCCCGGCGTCCCGGTCATCCCGTACCTGCTCGGTGCGGGCACCGACAACAAGGCGCTGGCCTCCATCGGCATCACGGGCTATGGATTCGCGCCGCTGCGCCTGCCCGCGGACCTCGATTTCACCGGGATGTTCCACGGAGTGGACGAGCGGGTACCCGTAGAATCTCTGGAGTTCGGCCAGCGCGTGCTGGCCGACCTGCTGCGCACCTGCTGAGCGGCATCCGCTCGCGAGGCGCAGACGCGCCCCCTCATGAAAGCACCGCATGAACCTGCTCGAAGCCCTCTTCCTCGGCGTGATCCAGGGACTCACCGAGTTCCTTCCGATCTCCTCCAGCGCACACCTGCGGATCGCGGGAGCGCTGCTGCCGTCCGGTGCGGACCCCGGGGCGGCGTTCACCGCGATCACGCAGATCGGCACCGAGGCCGCGGTCGTGGTGTTCTTCTGGCGCGACATCGTGCGCATCATCGGCCGCTGGTTCGGCTCGCTGAGCGGCAGAGTCGCGCGAAACGACCCCGACGCGCGGATGGGGTGGCTGATCATCCTCGGCAGCGTCCCGATCGTCGTGCTGGGGTTGGTGTTCCAGGACACGATCGAGACGACCCTGCGTTCGCTGTGGATCGTCGCGATCATGTTGATCGGCTTCGGCCTGCTGCTCGGCGTCGCCGACTACGTGGGCGCCAAGAAGCGTCGGCTGAACCAGCTGACGTATCCCCACGGCATCGCGTACGGCGTGGCGCAGGCGCTGGCCCTCGTGCCCGGGGTCTCCCGGTCCGGGGGCACGATCACGATGGGACTGTTCCTCGGCTACGAGCGCGCGGCCGCCGCCCGCTACGCCTTCCTGCTCGCGATCCCCGCCGTGTTCGGGAGCGGCTTCTACCAGCTGTTCAAGCACGGGGGCGACGGAGCGCAGTACTTCACGCTCGCCGAGACCTTCGCGGCGACGGGCATCGCGTTCGTCGTGGCACTCGGGGTGATCGCGTTCTTCATGAATTGGATCTCCAAGCGCAGCTTCCTGCCGTTCGTGATCTACCGCGTGCTGCTGGGCGTCGCACTGATCGTGATGCTGTCCGTGGGCGTGCTGCCGCCGAACTGATCCTTCGACCCGCTCAGGGACCGACGGCCTCAGAGGCTCAGCGTTTGTCGGGTCCGTCGCCGCGCCGCCGCAGGTAGCGCTCGAAGGCCTGAGCGATGGCGTCGCCTGAGGCGTCAGGGGAGTCCCACGCATCGCGTGTGCGCTCCAGCTGACGGATGTACTCGGTCATGTCCTCGTCATCCGCTGCTGCGGCGTCGATGGATGCCTCCCACGCCGCCGCCTCGGTGCGCAGGTGCTCGCGAGCGGGTCCCACTCCGGTCAGCTCCTCGAGCCGGTCCAGCAGAGCGAGGGTCGCTTTGGGTGACGGAGCCGCGGAGGCCACGTAATGGGGCACGCTCGCCCAGAGGCTCGCCGTGGGAATCTCGGCGCGCTCCGCATAGTGCTCGAACACGCTGAGGATGCCGACGGGTCCTTCGTAGGTCGACTTGTCCACGCCGTGGGCACTGCGCACCCGATCGTTCTGGCTCGCCGCGAAGATGGAGATCGGCCGGGTGTGCGGGACATCGGAGAGCATGGCGCCCAGCGTGATGAAGCCCGTCACGTCGTCGCGAAGGGCGACGTCGATGAACTCGGTCGCGAAGGCCTGCCACGCACGAGCGGGCTCGGATCCCGTCAGCAGCCACAACTCGGGCCCATCGGTGGGCACGGCAGGACGCCACAGGGCGGCTTCCGGCCAGTTCAGCTCCCGGCGTCCCATGGCGTCGAGCCGCGTCGACGGACGCGTGTACTGGTAGTCGAAGTACAGTTCCGGATCCACCGAGTGAACCTTCTCGTATTCGACAGAGTCGCGCAGGGCGGCAATGGCGCCGCTGGCAGCCTCGCCGGCGTCGTTCCAGCCGTCGAATGCGGCGACGATGATCCGTGAGCCGAGAACGTCCACCGCTCTCCTTCCTCTGGGCCCCGTGGGGACTCCTCCAGGGTAGTCGCCCGACGGCGAGGTCGGACGGCGCCCGGGCTAGCATGGGTGAAGTGAGTAACAAGCCCAGTGCAGTCCTGTGGGACATGGACGGAACCCTCGTCGACACCGAACCTTATTGGATGGATGCCGAAACGGGGCTGGTGGAGTCCTTCGGAGGCCGCTGGACGCAACAGGATGCTCTGCAGCTCGTGGGCAACGGCCTGCTCGACAGTGCCGGCATCCTGCAGCGTCACGGCGTGAAGATGGACGCCGAGGCCATCGTGCAGCGGCTCACCGACGAGGTCGCCTCCCGACTGCGCGCCGACGGCGTGCCGTTCCGCCCCGGGGCTCGCGAGCTGCTCGCGCAGCTCCGCGCCGACGGCATCCGCACCGCCCTGGTCACCATGTCGATGAAGCGGATGGCGCTGGATGTGGTCTCGCTGATCGACTTCACGGCATTCGACCTCGTCGTGGGCGGCGATGAGGTCGCCCGGCCCAAGCCGTTCCCCGACCCCTACCTGCAGGCGGCTGAGATGCTGGACGTCGACATCGCCGACACCGTCGTCATCGAGGACTCCCTCACCGGTGTCAGGGCCGGTCGCGCGTCCGGAGCCGTGACGCTGGGCGTCCCGCACATCGTTCCCCTGGACGGGGCGCCGGCTCATGAACTGTGGCCGACGCTCGACGGACGCCGCACCGCCGACATCCGCGACCTGCACGGTCGCTTCGCGAAGGAGACCACCCGATGACCGCCAGACGACCCAGCGGTCCCTTCCGAGAGGGCGACCGCGTGCAGCTCACCGGGCCGAAGGGCCGGATGCACACCATCACCCTGCGCGCCGACGGCGAGCTGCACACGCACCACGGCGTGCTCACGCACAGCGACCTCATCGGGCTGCCGGACGGCTCCGTCGTCGCGAACAGCGCCGGGCACGACTATCTCGCACTGCGGCCGCTGCTGCGCGATTTCGCCATGTCGATGCCGCGCGGCGCGGCGATCGTCTACCCGAAGGACTCCGCGCAGATCCTCATGCAGGCCGATATCTTCCCCGGAGCGGTCGTGGTCGAGGCCGGGGTCGGCTCGGGAGCGCTCTCGCTCGCTCTCCTGCGCGCCGTCGGGGCGGACGGCAGCCTGACGTCCTTCGAGCGACGGGAGGACTTCGCCGAGGTCGCCCGTGCGAACGTGGAGACGTTCTTCGGCGAACTGCCGGTCTCGTGGAACGTGGTCGTCGGCGACCTCGCGACGGAGCTGCCCGTGCAGGCCCAGAACGGAACCGTCGACCGGGTGGTGCTGGACATGCTTGCACCCTGGGAGTGCATGGACGTCGTCGCCGACGCGCTCACGCCGGGCGGAGTGGTGATCTGCTACATCGCGACCGCCACCCAGCTCTCCCGGGTGGCGGAGTGCATCCGCGGGACGGGACTGTTCACCGAGCCGGACGCATCGGAGACCATGGTGCGCGGCTGGCACGTCGAGGGACTCGCGGTCCGTCCGGACCATCGCATGGTCGCGCACACCGGGTTCCTGCTCACGGCCCGCCGCCTCGCGCCCGGCGCGATTCCTCCCGAGGTGCGGCGCCGCGCGTCGAAGTCCAGCTACACCGACGAGGATGTCGAGCTCTGGACGCCCGGGGCCGTCGGCGACCGCGAGATCACGGACAAGAATCTGCGCAAGCGCGCGCGGGAGGCGCAGAAGGCGGCAGCGGGCGCGCGCATCGCCGCCGCGTCGCGCGGAGGCGACACTGCTTCGGAATAGACTGGGGCGCGTGCGCAAATCGACCGCTGCCCTCTCGGCTCTCGCCCTGTCCGCTCTCGCCCTGACCGGATGCTCGACCGCGCCGGGCGCGGACGCCTCCGGCTGCGTCCGCGACGGCTCCGCCGCGCTGCAGATGGCGGTCACGGCCACCGGTGACATCGGTGAGGCGAAGGTGTCGCTGAGTTCGCCGGTGCCCACGTCGCACGTGATCTACGACGACCTCATCGTCGGAGACGGGCCGGTCGTCCGCGAAGCGGCCCAGGACGTGGTGGGCACCATCACCCTGCTCAGCGGTGCGACGGGTCAGATCATCGACAGCGGTGCGGGGGTCTGGTCGCAGAAGACTCTCAGCGACCAGTTCGGCGGTGCGGGGGCGGCTCTGGACTGCGCGACCGGCGGTTCGCGCGTCGCCTTCGCCGTGCCCGCGGCCGATCTCCCCGAGGGGCTGGCCGGCCAGGCGGGTCTGGGCGCGAACGACAGCATCGTCGGCACCATCGACATCCAGGAGGTGCTGCTGCCCAGCGCCGAGGGGCGAGACGTTTTCAACGACGCGCGAGGACTGCCGACCGTCGTCCGTGCCCCGGGCGGACGTCCCGGGATCATCATCCCCGACAGCGCGGCTCCCAGGAAGGATGTGACGCAGACGCTCATCGCCGGTGAGGGGAAGAAGGTCGGGGACGGCCTGGCGATGTTCCACTACACCGCCGTGGCCTGGGCGGACCGCACGGTCAGGAACTCGTCGTGGGACTCCGGCGTGGTGTTCGACAGGACCACTCTGCCCGAGCAGGTCATGGACCAGGTCGCCCGGGCGACCGTCGGCTCGCAGCTGCTCGTCGTGGTGCCGGGGGAGAAGGGCGACGCGACCGCCTACGTGGTGGACGTTCTGGGGATCGTCCCGCCGGAGCTGGTGAGGGGATGACCCGAGCTCAGATCCCGCCGGAGGAGCGCCTGACGAATCTCGTCGTGGCGCTGATGGCCACGGAGATCGGGCTGACCAAGCAGCAGATCCTGGAGAACGTGTCGGGCTACCGCCAACGCAGCGAGGCCGGCGTCAAGATGGATGCACTCGAGAAGATGTTCGAGCGCGACAAGGACGAACTGCGTGCGCTCGGGATGCCGGTGGAGACCATCGGCGACCCCTCCGATCCGCAGGACCTCCGCGAGGCCCGCTACCGCATCCCGCAGGCCGACTACGACTTGCCGGCGGACATCGAGTTCAGCGAGGCGGAACTGGCGGTGCTGCGGCTCGCCGGCAGCGTCTGGAGCAGCGAGTCGGTGTCCTCGGATGCTCAGGCCGGCGTGCGCAAGATCCGCGCACTGGGCATCGACGGCGACGAGCCCATCATCGGCTTCGCCCCGCGCATCGCCGTCCGCGACGCCGCGTTCCCCGCTCTCCAGGAAGGCATGGAGCGCAACCGCGTCGTCGTCTTCGACTACCTGAAGCCGGGGGAGGCGGCGTCGACTCGCCGTCGCGTGCGACCGCTCGCCCTGGTCGAGTACGAAGCGCGCTGGCACCTCTTCGGAGTCGACGTGGACGCCGACGGCGAACGCACGTTCCTGCTGAGCCGCATCGTCAGCGATGTGAAGGTGACCGGGCAGACGTTCGATCCCGCGCTGCGCGACGGCGCCGCCGACCGTGCCCTGTCGGGCCTCGCCGCCGTGGCGGCCTCGCAGAGCGCGCTGCTGGAGGTCACGCCGGGAACAGAAGCCGCGCTGCGACTGGGCAGGCGCTCCACGCCTGCTGCGCAGGGCATGCGCGTCCCCTACGTGGACCGACACATCTTCGCCGATGAGCTGGCCACGTACGGTCCGGAGGTGCGCGTGGTGGAGCCTGCCGATCTGCGAGACAGCGTGGTGGCCAGACTGCGGGCCATCGTCGATGTGCACGCGGGGGAGGGGCGCGCATGAGCGCCGCATCCGCTCCGCTTCTCGCCGGCGATCGTGTGCGCCTGTATCTCACGCTCGTGCCGTACCTGCTCGAGCGCGGACAGGTGACGCTGGACGAGGCGGCGAACGACTTCGGTGTGACTCCACGCGAGATGCGCTCGATGGTCGAGAAGCTCACCGTCATCGGACTGCCCGGCGACTCCGGCTACTGGCAGCTGCCTCAGGAGATGTTCGACATCGACTGGGACCTGCTCGACGAGCACGACATCATCGAGATCACCAACGATGTGGCGCTGCGCCGCGTGCCGCGCTTCACCGCCCGGGAGGCTGCGGCTCTGCTGGCGGGGCTGCAGATGGTGGCAGCCGTACCCGCCGTCGCCGATTCCGGGCTCGTCTCAGGCCTCATCGCCAAGCTCTCCCGCGGATCGGCCGACGCGCCGCCTGATCTCGTCGTCGCGCCGGTGACCGTCACCGAGGTGCAGAAGGTGGTGTCTCGCGCACTGCACGAGGGCGTCGCCGTCGCGTTCCGCTACCAGGCGCCGGACGCCGACCCCACGACCCGCACCGTCGACCCCGCTCAGATCCTGATCACCAACGGCCAGTGGTACCTGCAGGGCTGGTGCCACCTGCGCAAGGCGATGCGCACCTTCCATCTCGACAGGGTGAGCGAAGCGCATCTGACCGATATCGCGATCACCCACGCCGATGCGGCCGTGCCCGCGGAGTTCGGCTCGCAGGCCGCATCAGGACACGTCCTCGTGCGGGTGCCGGAGCGACTGATCCCGCTGCTCGGCTGCTTCGCGCATGAGGAGGTCACCCGTCAGGACGGTGTGGTGACGATACGGATCGGAATGGCGGACCCGCGCGGAATCAAGCGGATCGCAGCGAAGTTCGGGGGAGCTCTGGAGGTGCTCGAACCCGCCATCGCCCGCGTCGCCACGAGGGACTGGGCGGCTGCCGGACTCGACCTGTACGGTTAGACCACATGCGCCCGATGCGCGGGTAGACTGAACCGAATCCCGACCCACAAGAGGAGTACTCCATGGGCAATCTCTTCGCAGGCCCTCACCTGTGGATCATTCTGATCATCATCCTGCTTCTGTTCGGCGCGGCGAAGCTGCCTGCGCTGGCGAAGAGCCTCGGTCAGTCCGCCCGCGTGTTCAAGGGTGAGATGAAGGCCATGAAGAACGACGACGACACGGATGCTCCGGCAGCGGACGGCACCACGGCGGCGTCGGCCGGAACGGCGGCACCCTCGGCCGGAACCGCGGCATCCACGGCTGAGCGTCCTGCCGATCAGGACACGCCGCCTCGCGCTTCGTAGGTCGTGACGGAACTGAGCGTCGACGCGCCTTCTGACGAAGGGAAGCGCGATCGGCGGATGTCGCTGGGCGAGCACCTCCGCGAGGCTCGCCGTCGCCTGATCTTCTCGGTGATCGGTCTCGCCGCGGGCATGATCATCGCATTCATCGTGACGGACCCGGTGATCAGCTTCCTCACCGAGCCCATCAACGCGATCAACGAGGAGCGCGGCGCGCAGTTCGCCGAACTGGTCTTCGCGAAGATCTCGTCCGGATTCAACCTGCGCATCCGGATGGCCTTGTCCATCGGCCTGCTGCTGTCCGCGCCGGTGTGGCTGTGGCAGATCTGGGCGTTCGTCATGCCTGGCCTGACCAAGAAGGAGATCAAGTACACGATCGCTTTCGTCGGGGCGGCGATTCCGCTGTTCTTCGCCGGGGGATACGTGGCGGTGCTGGTCGCCCCGCACGTGATCGAGGTGATGTCGAACTTCGTCCCGGACGTCGGCAAGAACTTCCTCGATTCGGACTACTACTACGACTTCATCCTGAAGTTCGTCCTCGTCATCGGCGTCTCCTTCGTCCTGCCGGTCTTCATGGTCGCGCTGAACCTCGCCGGCGTCATCAGCGGCAGGGCGATGCTGAAGGGCTGGCGGGTGGCGGTGCTCGTCGCCTCGCTGTTCGCCGCCATCGCGACGCCCGCGGCGGACATCGGGTCGATGCTGATGCTGGCGGGCATCCTGATCGTGCTGTACTTCGCTGCCGCGTTCGTGTCGCTCTTCTTCGATCGACGCAAACGCAAGAAGCTGATCGCATCGGGTCTCGACCCGGACAATCCCGCCGCATGAGTTCGCCGGCTGAGCGCTATGCGGCCGCACAGGCGGCCGCCCAGCATCCTCAGACGCGCGATTTCGCCGCGCTGCAGAGGTTCGACCTGGATCCGTTCCAGATCGCGGCGTGTCACGCGCTGGAAGGCGGTCGCAGTGTTCTCGTCGCTGCGCCCACCGGCGCGGGCAAGACGATCGTGGGCGAGTTCGCCATCCACCTCGCCATGCAGACGCCAGGGACGAAAGCCTTCTACACGACGCCGATGAAGGCGCTGTCGAACCAGAAGTTCCGCGAACTCGTCGAGGTGTACGGCGCCGACCAGGTGGGTCTGCTCACCGGCGACACCAACATCAACGGCAATGCGCGTGTGGTGGTCATGACCACCGAGGTGCTGCGCAACATGCTCTATGCGGATTCGGACGCGCTGCGCGGTCTGCGCTACGTCGTCATGGACGAGGTGCACTACCTCGCCGACCGGTTCCGCGGTCCGGTCTGGGAAGAGGTGATCCTGCACCTGCCGCAGGCCGTGCGGCTCATCTCCCTCAGTGCCACGGTCTCCAACGCCGAGGAGTTCGGCGACTGGCTCGACACCGTCCGGGGCGACACCGACGTCATCGTCTCCGAGACCAGGCCCGTACCGCTGGAGCAGCATGTGCTGGTGCGGGACGACCTGCTCCCGCTCTTCGACGATCGAGCAGGGGTCGCCACGGCGCAGGTGAATCAGGAGCTGTTCCGCATCCGGTCTTCGACCGGTTCCCGGTACGAGGGAAACCGGCGGGCTCAGGAGTACGTCAGCAGCAAGCATGCGGGACGTCAGGCGCAGCGCCCGCCCCGCGGAGGCAAGCGGCCGGTGCGGGCGTCGAACATGCGGCGCATCGAGCGGATGGACCGCCCCGATGTCGTGCAGCTGCTGGAGCGGGCGAACCTCCTGCCCGCGATCTTCTTCATCTTCAGCCGCGTCGGCTGCGACGCCGCCGTGCAGCAGGTGCGCCGCGCCGGCATCCGCCTGACCACTCAGGAGGAGCGGGCGGAGATCCGCGGGATCGTCACCGAGCGCACACGATCGCTGCAGGACGAGGACCTCGACGTGCTGGGGTTCTGGGAGTGGCGCGACAACCTCGAGCGCGGCGTCGCCGCCCACCATGCCGGGATGCTGCCCGCCTTCAAGGAGGTGGTCGAGGAGCTCTTCCAGCGCAAGCTCGTCAAGGCGGTCTTCGCCACGGAGACCCTCGCGCTGGGCATCAACATGCCGGCGCGCACGGTCGTGCTCGAGAAGATGGAGAAGTTCAACGGCGAGGCACGCGTCGCCATCACGTCGGGGGAGTACACCCAGCTCACCGGTCGTGCCGGGCGGCGAGGGATCGACGTCGAGGGACACGCGGTCGTGCAGTGGACGGAGGGCATGGATCCACAGGCGGTCGCCGCTCTGGCATCCCGACGCACCTACCCCCTGAACTCCAGCTTCCGGCCGACGTACAACATGGCGGTCAACCTCATCGATCGTTTCGGGCGGTCGCGGGCGCGGGAGATCCTGGAATCGTCGTTCGCGCAGTTCCAGGCCGACCGCGCGGTCGTGGGACTCGCCAAGAAGGTCAAGGACGCCGAGGAGTCGCTGCAGGGCTACCAGAAGGCCATGCGCTGCGATCACGGCGACTTCCTCGAGTACGCCGCGCTGCGCCGTGAACTCAGCGACCTGGAGAAGAAGAACCGGAAGGACGCAGGAGGACCGCGAACCGCGCGCGACAAGCGGATGCGGAAGATCCAGAGCCTGCGGACCCGCATGCAGCGACACCCCTGCCACAGCTGCCCGGACCGCGAGGCGCATGCGCGATGGTCGGAGCGGTACTTCAGCCTCAAGCGCGACACCGATCGCATCCGGCGGCAGATCGAGAGCCGCACCGGCACCGTGGCGCGCACCTTCGACCGGGTGATCGACGTCCTGCAGGTCGTCGACTACCTCGACGGGGCGGGCGACGATCTGCGACTCACCGAAGCCGGCCGCACCATGCGGCGGATCTACGGAGACCGCGACCTGCTCGTGGCCGAGTCGCTGCGCCAGGGGCTGTGGCGCAACCTGGACGCGCCGTCGCTGGCCGCGATGGCGAGCTGCCTGGTCTACGAGCCGCGTCGCGACGAGCAGACCGCCGGAGAGCGGGGCCTGCCTCGCGGGGCGTTCCGCATCGCGTACGACGCCACCACCCGTCTGTGGGCGGAACTGGACGACATCGAGCACGACTACTCTCTGCCGCGCACCGAGCCCCTGGCTCCCGGACTCGCCGCGGCGATGCACGCCTGGGCGCGCGGAGGGTCGCTCGACCGCGTCCTGATCGACGCCGACATGGCGGCAGGAGACTTCGTCCGCTGGGCCAAACAGGCCATCGACCTGCTCGATCAGCTCTCCATCGTCGCGGAGGACGGCGAGCTGGCTCGTACGGCGCGGCGCGCCCTCGACGGCGTGCGACGCGGCATCGTCGCCTACGCGGCGGTGTGAGCGTGGGTGTGAAGCGAACTGTCGCCTCCGCGCGCCCGCTGCTGCCGCTGTGGGCTGCCGCATGGCTGGCCGCCGTGGCGGGGCTGCTGATGAATCTGGCGTTCCCGTCGGCGGCGGTCTGGCCCCTGGCGATGGTGGCGGTCGCGCTCCTCCTGGTCTCATTGGAGGGCCGTAGGACGGGGGCGGCTCTGCTGGTCGGCTCCGGCTACGGACTGGTGTTCTTCTCGCTTCTGGTGTCGTGGACGGCGCGCTATCTCGGACCGGTGCCGTGGATCGCCCTTGCCGTGCTCCAGGGCGTCCTCACGGGCGCTTCCCTGGCGCTCGTGGCGCTCGCGTACCGCTGGGTGCCCCGGGCATGGCCCCGGGCCAGGACGGTGGTGCTCCCCGCCGTCGTCGCGGCCGTGTGGACCGTGCACGAGCTCTTCCTGGGCAACTGGCCCTACGGCGGATTCCCCTGGGCGCGGCTGGGAATGACCCAGGCCGAGGGGCCGTTCGCCCCCGTCGCGTCGTGGCTCGGCGTCAGCGGACTGAGCTTCCTGATGGTGTTCGTCGTCGCGCTGGCGATCGAGGTGGTGCGGCTGCGCTCCTGGCGTCGCCCTGTCCGCCTCGCGCCGCTCGTCGTGACCCTGGTCGTGATGCTGTTCGCGCCGCTGTTCCCGACGACGGCCTCCGGAGAGATGCGGATCGCGGCCGTGCAGGGAAACGGGACGACCGGCTACTTCGACGAGCGCGTCGACTACGGCGTCATCGACGCGCAGATGGCGGCCACCGAAGGGCTCGAGGGGGAGGACGTCGACCTGGTCGTCTGGCCCGAGGGCGGCGTCGACTACGACCCGTTCCGGGATCCGTCCACGGCACGCCGACTGACCCGTGTGGTCGCGTCGATGGACGCGCCGCTGCTGGCGAACACCGCGACGAAGCGGGACGGCGAGTACTTCAACACCTCGTTCCTATGGACGACGGACGGCACGGCGGAGGACATCCACGACAAGCGGCATCCCGTGCCCTTCGGGGAGTATGTGCCGGATCGTCCGTTCTTTTACGCCCTGGCGCCGGATCTGATCGGACTGATCGGACGTGAGTACACGCCGGGGACCAACGCTCCCGTCGTGAAGGTCGGCGATGTCGGTGTCGGGCTCGCGATCTGCTTCGACGTCATCTACGACGAGGTCATCCGCGAGGGTGTGCAGGACGGTGCGCAGGTGCTGGTGTTCCAGACCAACAACGCCGACTTCCGGGGGACGGACGAGAACCTGCAGCAGCTCTCCTTCGCGCGGATGCGGGCGATCGAGACGGGCCGCAGCGTCGTGAACATCTCCACGGTGGGGACCAGCCAGATCATTCGGCCGGACGGGTCCACGGTGGCGAGCCTGGATGCAGATGAGGCCGGAGCGCTGCTCGAAGATGTCCAACTGCGATCCGGCCTCACGGCAGGTGTGGTGCTGGGTCCGTGGGTGCAGCTGCTGCTGGTGATCACGGGACCGGGAGCACTGGTGGCCGCCGGCCTGGTGGCGCGGCGGCGCAGATGACTCAGGCGCCGATGCGCTCCTGAGTGGGGTCGTCTCCCGAACCGCGACGTGCACGCACGTACGCGAGCCGGTCTTCGAGGAGCTCCTCGAGCTCATCCCTGCTGCGGCGCTCCAGGAGCATGTCCCAGTGCGTGCGCGCCGCCTTCTGGTCGCTCTCCTCGAGCTTCACCGAGGCACCGTCGACCTGCAGCACGGCCTCGGCGCCGCATGCGCGGCACTCCCAGGTCTGCGGCGGTTCGGCCTCGGCCGAGAACATCAGGGTCGTCTCGTGGCCGCACTCGCACTTGTACGTCGTGGAGCGGCGTTCCATGAACACGACTCCCTCTTCGCTCTGAAGGCTCTGGGCACCCAGCCGGATGCCGCGAAGGCTGCGATCTGCCATTGTGTGGTCCTCTCGTCGATGTCAGGTATAACGTTCGCGCCTGTGCGCTTCATCCACGGGAGCTGGTTCCGTGAGGAACTCACAGAGGAATCCCAGCGCTCCGCTCAGATGAGCGCTCAGACGGCCTTCAGCGCGAGGTCCGCGCGATCGGTGACAATGCCGTCCACGCCGGCGTCGACGAGCCGCCGCATCGTCTCGGGCTCGTTCACCGTCCAGACGTGCACCTCGACGCCGAGAGCGTGAGCGGCGCGGAGCAGGCCCGGCGTCAGCACGCGGATGCCGGCATGATGCTCGGGGATCTGCACGGCGTCGATGTCGCGCAGCAGGCGGGCAGGGGAGAGGCGCACGGTCGAGAGGGTGCGCAGTGCGAGAATCGTGCGCCTGCCGGATGAGGTCGCGGGAGGCATCGCCGCACCGGCCTGCTCGATGGACGCCAGTGCCGCGCGCCGGTTGCGATAGGAGAAGCTGGTGACGAGCACACGATGCGTATGCCGCGCGAGGACCGCCCCGATCGGTTCGGCGGCCGCGATCGTCTTCACGTCGATGTTGAAGCGACTCTCCGGAAACGCATCCAGTGCGTCCGCGACCGTCAGCAGACCGCCGTGCTCGGCGAAGAGCCCGGCGAGGTCGGAGGTGCGCAGCGAGGAGACCGGCCGGGGGTCACCCGTGAGCCTTTCGATCGTGTCGTCGTGGAACAGCACGACGTCTCCGTCGGCTGTGACCTGACAGTCCGTCTCGATGTACTCCGCGCCCGCAGCCTGCGCGGCCGCGAACGCACCTGCTGAGTTCTCCCACAGAGACGGCCCGACCTGGTCCGAGGGCACGAGCCCACGATGGGCGAGGACTCGCGGGTGTCGTGTTCCGGCGAAGAAGGGGTGCGTCACGCGTCCGGCTGCGAATCAGCCGACGCCGGGTCGGTGCGGGGAGTGAACGCCGTTCCTATCCCCTTGAGCGCCTCCGTCAGCTCGCTGGGGATGATCCACAGCTTGCTCGAGGGGCTCTCGCTGATCTTGGGCAGCATCTGCAGGTACTGGTAGGCGAGGAGCTTGTCGTCGGGCCGGCCCTCGTGGATGGAGGCGAAAACGTTCTGGATCGCTTCCGCCTCACCCTGCGCCCGCAGGACGGCCGCCTGCTTGTCGCCCTCGGCCTTGAGGATGGCCGCTTGACGCTGCCCCTCGGCTTCGAGGATCTGCGACTGCTTCGAGCCTTCGGCGGTCAGGATCGCAGCGCGCCGGTCGCGCTCTGCGCGCATCTGCTTCTCCATCGAGTCCTGGATCGAGACGGGCGGGTCGATGGCCTTCAGTTCCACGCGGGACACGCGGATGCCCCACTTGCCCGTGGCCTCGTCCAGCACGACCCGCAGCTGGCCGTTGATCTCGTCGCGGCTGGTGAGAGCCTCTTCGAGGTTCAATCCGCCGACGACGTTGCGCAGCGTGGTCGTCGTGAGCTGCTCGACCGCTCCCAGATAGTTGGCGATCTCATACGTCGCGGCCCTCGCATCGGTCACCTGGAAGTAGACGACCGTGTCGATGGAGACGACGAGGTTGTCCTCGGTGATCACCGGCTGCGGCGGGAAGGAGACGACCTGCTCGCGCATGTCGATCAGGGGCCTCAGTCGGTCGATGAAGGGGATGAGCAGGTTCAGCCCGGGGGCGAGGGTCTTGTGATACCGACCCAGCCGCTCGACGACGCCGGCCGTGGCCTGGGGGATGATCCGAATGGATCGGGCGAGCGTGACCAGCACGAAGATGATGACCGCGATCGCGAGGATCCAGGCGATCGCGGCGGGGAGGAACGAGGAGTCGTCCATCAGTGCTCCTATTCGGTGACGGGGCGGACGATGGCGGTCGCACCGCTGATCTGCGTGACGGCGATGCGGCTGCCGCGGATGATGGCCTTGCCGTCGGCACTGCGTGCGGTCCAGGTGTCGCCGTTGCTGAGCTTCACCTGCCCCGAGATCTCGGTGATGTCCTGCAGCACGGTGCCATGCAGGTCGAGCAGTGCATCCACGTTGGACTTGGTGGGGTCCTCGCCGCGCCGCAGCCGATGCAGCAGAGGCGGTCTCAGGAAGAAGATGAACGCGGCCGCGGCCGCGGCCGCGATGATCACCTGTGCCCAGAACGGCAGGCCGACCAGGTCGGTGACCAGACCCACGGCACCACCGAACGAGAGCATGAGGAAGGTGAAATCGAGGGTGAGCATCTCGACCACGAGGAAGAGCGCGATGAGCACGATCCAACCGATCCATGCCCACTGCTCGATGCCTGCGAGCACTGTCTCCAGACCGTTCATGCGCCCTCCTGCGGTCAACCTATCACGGGGGTGCTCCCGCGGGTCGGCGGGAGCCGCGTTGTAGGGTTGGGAGGTCGCCATCGGAGCGATCACCCGCACAACGAGGAGTCAGAAATGACCCAGGTTCTCCCCGCCGGCTCCCTCGAGGGCCAGGTGGCACTCGTCACCGGCTCGTCCCGAGGAATCGGTGCCGACACCGTCCGCTACTTCGCGGAGGCCGGCGCAGACGTCGTCATCAACTTCCGCAACAAGGCCCCGCGCGCCGAGAAGCTCGCCGGTGAACTGCGTGCGCTCGGCCGACGCGTGCTGGTCGTCGGCGCGGATCTGACCGACCCGGCGTCCGTCGCCGCCATGTTCGACAGTGTGCGCCGGGAGTTCGGCCGTCTGGATGTGCTGGTGCTGAACGCCTCCGGCGGGATGGAATCCGGCATGGCTGAGGACTACGCGCTCACCCTCAACCGGGACGCCCAGGTGGGCGTGCTGCAGGCGGCGGAGCCGCTGATGGGCGACGGCGCACGCGTCGTCTTCGTCACGAGTCACCAGGCGCACTTCATCCGCACGACGCCGACCATGCCGGAGTACGAGCCGGTGGCCAGGTCCAAGCGCGCCGGTGAGGATGCGCTGCGTGAGCTGATCCCCGGCCTGGCGGAGAAGGGCATCGGCTTCACGGTTGTCTCCGGCGACATGATCGAGGGCACCATCACCGCAACGCTCCTCGAGCGCGCCAATCCCGGAGCCATCGCGGGGCGTCGCGAGTCCGCCGGCAAGCTGTACAACGTGTCCGAGTTCGCCGCCGAGGTCGCTCAGGCGGCTGTCGATCCCGTTCCGGCAGACAACACGCGCCTCATCGGCGACACCTCGGATTTCATTCCTGAGTGAGCGTGGCGGCGTCTTTGCGGAGGGTGACGGACCGCACGATCTGCAGAATGCCCAACGCCACCAGCGCGATTCCGGTGAGCCACCAGAACACCGCGACGTAGAACGGTGACAGCAGCAGGATCACGCCGGCGATGATGCTGAGGATCGCGTAGACGATCGTCCACACCCGCGAGCTGCCGTGGTTCAGCAGCGAGAGGGCCACCACACCGTCGATGATCCACGTGATGCCGAGCATGATGCCGATGAACAGCACCAGCGTGGCGGTGAAGGCGAACAGATTCACGAACGCCAGTGCGCCGCCGATGACGTAGAGGACGCCGAGCAGGACGTGTCCGAGACGCGACCATCCGCCGTCGCTCTTCGAGAAGACACCGGTGCCGATGTACACCAGACCCTGCACGATCAGGTAGACGGCGATGATTCCCGCGAAGAACAGTGCGGTCTTGGTCGGCCAGATCAGGATGAACAGGCCGAGCAGCAGCATGATGGCGCCGGAGACGGCGAGGGTCCGGCGGACGAGGGACAGGAACGACTTCACGTGTGTGGATGCGTCGGCCATGACGTGCCTTTCTCGAAAGCTCGGACGATGAGGTCAGCATAGTGCCCGGGTCCGCCGAACGGGGGTCGGCTTCGCTCCGGAAGGATGAGGCGTCGCGCGTGCGACGATAGCCGTGTGACGCAGCATGCGAACTCCTCTGAAGACAGGATCCGCGAACTGACGGCGCTTCGCCGGGTGCGGGACCGGATCGACCGTGAGTACGCGCGGCCGCTGGATGTCGAGTCCCTCGCGCAGGGCGTCCACATGTCCGCCGGGCATCTCAGCCGTCGGTTCAAGCAGACCTTCGGGGAGTCTCCGTACTCCTATCTCATGACCAGGCGCATCGAGCGGGCGATGGCGCTGCTGCGCCGCGGCGACCTGTCGGTCACGGAGGTGTGCTTCGAGGTCGGCTTCTCGTCGCTCGGGACGTTCAGTACTCGCTTCGCCGAGCTCGTGGGCGTGCCGCCGAGTGCCTACAAGGCCGATCCCGGCCATGGTCCGGGTGTTCCATCGTGGTTGGAGAAGCAGGCGACCAGACCGATCAGGAATCGAGAAGCGCGCCGTCCGCCTTCCGAGTAGCGTCGCGGTCATGGAGATCACGATCAAATCAAGCTTCCTCCCGCACACCGACGCCGACGAGTCGGTCGCGTTCTACCGGGACATACTGGGCTTCGAGGTGCGCATGGACGTCGGGCAGGGGCGGATGCGGTGGGTGACCGTCGGTCCGGTGGGCCAGCCCGACACGGCCATCGTCCTGACGCCGCCGGCCGTGGACCCGGGCATCAGCGACGACGAGCGCACCACCATCCTGGAGCTGATGGCGAAGGGCAGCTACGGCGGAATCGTCCTGGAGACGCCCGAAGTGGATGCCGCGTTCGCCGAGATCGAGGCGAAGGGCGCGGATGTGGTGCAGGAGCCGATCGATCAGCCCTACGGGCTGCGGGACTGCGCGTTCCGCGATCCTGCTGGCAATATGGTGCGTCTGCAGCAGTCCGCGTGAACGAAAGGTCAGCAATGGCGCACATCGCCGACAACCATGACCGCATCCGTGTCGAAGGTGCACGGGAGAACAATCTCAAGGATGTCAGCGTCGTGCTCCCGAAGCGGCGGCTGACGGTCTTCACCGGTGTCTCCGGTTCGGGTAAGAGCTCCCTCGTGTTCGATACGATCGCCGCGGAGTCCCGCCGCCTGATCGACGAGACGTACAGCGCCTTCGTGCAGGGCTTCATGCCCTCCGTGCCGCGCCCGGATGTGGATGTCCTGGAAGGACTGACCACGGCGATCATCGTCGACCAGGAGCGGCTGGGTGCGAACCCGCGCTCGACGGTCGGTACCGTCACGGATGCGAACGCGATGCTGCGCATCCTGTTCTCCAAGCTCGGTCAGCCCTACATCGGCGGCCCCACCGCATTCTCGTTCAACATCCCGACGCAGAAGGCGAGCGGGGTGATGACCGGGCCGAAGGGCGAGAAGAAGATCGTCAAGGATGCCATCTACTTGGGCGGCATGTGCCCTCGATGCGAGGGCAGGGGAGCGGTGTCCGACATCGACCTCGCGCAGGTCGTCGACGAGTCGAAGTCGCTCGACGAGGGCGCGATCATGGTTCCCGGCTACACCGCCGACGGCTGGATGGTGAAGCAGTTCTCCGGATCGGGCTTCTATCCCGCCGACAAGCCGATCTCGGCGTTCACCGACAAGCAGCGGCAGCTGTTCCTCTACGGCGAGGTGACCAAGGTCAAGATCAGCGGCATCAACATCACCTACGAGGGTCTGATCCCGAAGATCACCAAGTCCATGCTGTCGAAGGACCTGGAGGCCCTGCAGCCCCACATCCGCCGTTTCGTCGAGAAGGTCGCGACCTTCGCCACGTGTCCGGAGTGCGACGGCACCCGGCTCACGGAGGGCGCTCGGTCGTCGAAGATCGCCGGGGTGAGCATCGCCGACGCCTGCCGGATGCAGGTCACGGATCTCGCCGAATGGGTGCGCGGCCTCGACCTGTCCGGCGCCGGTCCGCTGTTGACGGCCCTGAGCGCGAATCTCGACTCCTTCGTCGAACTGGGACTCGGCTACCTGAGCCTGGACCGCCCGTCGGGCACGCTGAGCGGGGGAGAGGCGCAGCGCATCAAGCTGCTGCGTCATCTGGGATCCTCCCTCACGGACGTCACCTACGTCTTCGACGAGCCGACCATCGGGCTGCATCCGCATGACATCCAGCGGATGAACAATCTGCTGCGCGAACTGCGAGACAAGGGCAACACCGTCCTGGTCGTCGAGCACAAGCCCGAGACCATCGAGATCGCCGACCATGTCGTGGATCTCGGTCCCGGCGCGGGGGCGTCCGGCGGAGAGATCTGCTTCGAAGGGACGGTGGAGGGCCTGCGGTCGAGCGGGACCCTCACCGGTCAGCACCTGGACGACCGCGCCGCGTTGAAGGAGTCGGTGCGCTCCGCCGCAGGTGCCATCGAGATCCGCGGGGCGTCGGCGAACAATCTGCAGGATGTGGACGTGGACATCCCCACGGGTGTCCTCACGGTCGTCACGGGCGTGGCCGGGTCTGGGAAGAGTTCACTCATCCACGGCTCCGTCTCGCCGCGCGAGGGAGTGGTGTCGGTCGATCAGAGCGCCATCAAGGGGTCGCGACGCAGCAATCCGGCCACCTACACCGGGATGCTGGAGCCGATTCGCAAGGCCTTCGCGAAAGCGAACGGCGTGAAGCCGGCTCTCTTCAGCGCCAACTCCGAGGGCGCCTGTCCGACCTGCAAGGGGGCCGGTGTGATCGTCACCGAGCTCGGCTTCATGGACACGATCGAGACGCCGTGCGAAGACTGCGGGGGTAAGCGTTTCCAAGCTGCGGTGCTGGAGTACAAGCTCGGCGGGCTGGACATCACGGAGGTGCTGGACCTTTCGGTCGCGCAGGCGCGCGACTTCTTCTCCGCCGGTGAGTCGAAGATTCCGGCGGCTGTCGCGATCCTGAGCCGGCTCGAGGATGTGGGACTGGGCTATCTGTCGCTGGGTCAGCCGCTGTCGACGCTGTCCGGCGGGGAACGTCAGCGCGTGAAGCTGGCGATCCACATGGGGGAGAAGGGCGAGGTCTACGTGCTCGACGAGCCGACGACCGGCCTCCATCTGGCAGACGTGTCGACGATCCTCGGTGTGCTGGACCGTCTGGTGGACTCGGGCAAGACCGTGATCGTGATCGAGCACCACCAGGCCGTGATGGCGCACGCCGATTGGATCGTCGACATCGGCCCTGGCGCCGGACATGACGGTGGCCGGGTGGTGTTCGAGGGCACGCCGGCGGACCTCGTCGCGGACCGCACGACGCTGACGGGTCAGCACCTCGCCGACTACGTCGGGTCATGAGGACACGGGGCACCGTGCGAGTCAGGCCCTATTCTCGAGTGCATGACGGCACCGAACCAGGAAGAGATCGATGCACGCATCCAGGCGTACTACGGTGAGGTCTTCGACGAGCACGTCCGGCTGACCACCCGGTCGGCCCAAGGCCCTGCGGAGTTCTCGCGTACGCAGGAGATCGTCCGTGGGCACGTCCCCTCGGGAAGGATTCTGGACATCGGCGGCGGTGCGGGCGTCCACGCTCGCGCGTTGCAGGACGCGCGATATGAGGTCGATCTCGTCGATCCGGTTCCACGCCACGTCGCCCAGGCGCAGCGCGCCGGGGTGCGTGCTCGGGTCGCGGACGCCCGAGATCTGCCGTTCCCGGATGCTGACTTCGATGCCGCACTGATGCTGGGGCCGCTCTATCACCTGGCCTCCCGGGACGAGCGTCTTCAGGCGATCCGTGAGGCCGCGCGGGTCGTGCGCCCCGGTGGATACATCTTCGCGGCAGCGCTTTCGCGTTATATCGCGTTCGGGAAGGCCACGCTGGGACGACCGGTTCCAGAGCCGTACCCAGAGGAGTGGGTGGAGCTTGCGGCAGAAGGGACGCCGGCATCCGGCATGCGTTTCCCCGCAGGACATTTCCACACGGCCGAAGAACTGGAGGCCGAGGTCGCTGCGGCGGGGCTCACGGTCGTCGATGTCGTCGGCGTCGAAGGTCCCGCCGGTGGCCTCCTGGAATCGATGGAATCAGCGGGGGAGGAGCTCGTCGAGGCGACTCTTCTGATCGCCAGGGCGGCGGCTTCTCTGCGTGGAATCCGAGACATGAGCGCGCACCTCATCGCGGTCGCCAGAGTGGGCTGAGCGTCGTCAGCACTGCTCCTCGGTCTGCTCGGTGATGATCCAGTCGGCACCAGTGCGCTGTAGCGCGACGGTCCCGCAGTCGCCGCTGAGATAGGTGACGTCGAGCACCGCGTCCGTCTCTGTTTCGGAGAGAGTCTGGATCTCGACCTCGCCGCTATCGCCGACGGCCTTGTAGAGTGCCGCGGTCGTCGACACCATCTCGGCGCAGGAGCTCACCGGCATCCCGCTGGCTTCCAGTTCCGCCAGCATCCGATCCACGAGCGCGTCGGTGAGGTACCCGCATGCGACATCTGCGTCTGGCTCGCGGCTGGCCGCAAGCCAGACGCGGAACGCCTGCTCAGGACTGGTGGCCTCGGATGCACGCGGATCGGTGCTTTCGACCGCATCCGGAGTGCCCGACGGCGCAGCAGGTGACGGAACTCCCGTCGACGACTTGTCGGCGGTGCAGCCGACAGCGGCCATCAGCGCGAGCGCGAATGCGGGCAGGACATAGAACAGACGCAGTGGACGCACCCCGCAATTATGATGCACTCGCAGCCGCACTCGCGGCAGTCGGCACCCACGTCAGAGAATGCCGATAATGCACATTATGTCAGAAAGGAAAACCATCGCGCGGTGCAGAGTTCTGGATCTTCGGCGACGAACACCGTCGCATTCACCGCAGAGCTCTCAGATAGCGGCGTCGTGCGACCCGCTGCGCGACCCGCAGCAACGGGTACAGGGCTCTCCACGGCTGCTGCGGCGCAGGTCGCGTGAGTGAGCGAACGGTGAGCCGCACCTCGCCGCCGTCGCGATGCACGATGAACGCCTCTTCGCCGCTGACGGGATGACCGGGCAAGGTGCGGTAGGCGAAGCCGACGCGATCGCTCTCCTCGACGACGGAGACGACTTCGACAGGCTCCCTGATCGTGATGGCGAGGAGGCGCACGGTGACCATCACCCGGTCCCCCGGCGAGACGGCACGTGGCGGGTCGACGGTGAATCCGCTCGCCGTCTTCACACCCCAACGAAGCACACCCTCCGCCGCGCGGGTCCACACGCCCTCGCCGTGGCCGATGGGCGCCGTGATCTCCGAACGTCGGTATCCGCGCGAGCTCGCACGCCAATCGCGAAGCTCAGGATCGGTCACACCGCACCTCTCCCCCGTCTGTCGCTGCGCGCGCACGGCCAGACTACAGCGGTGCCCCACGGAGACGCATTCCCCGGCATTTCGAGAGCGGATCTCGTCAGATCCGCCCGCGCACGGGAGTGCGCTCCACCGTGCCGTCGACGTCAGGCATGGCCATCTCGGCCCGCACGCCCAGCAGCCGCACCTCCCGGTCGGCGTCGATCGCCGCGCCCAGCTCCATCGCCGCCGCGACGAACTCCGCGCTGCCGGTGGCAGGTTCCGCCAGCTTGCGTCCGGTCGTGCGCGTCTCGAAAGGCGCGTAGCGCACTTTGAGGTGCACGCGTACGACCGGTCTGCCCTCCGCGGCGCAGTCGGCGAATGCCTGACGCGCGAGGTCACCGATGGCGGCGTCGATCTCCGCGCGAGTGGAGAGGTTCTGCTGGAAGGTGATCTCGCGACTGTGACTGCGCGCGATCCAGGGCGTGTCATCGACTACCGCCGGACCGAGTCCGGAGCCGAGCCCCTGATACCAGACGCCCATCTTCGGGCCGAATTCGTCCACCATCTCGGCTTCTTCCGCATCCGCGAGTTCGCGCACCGTCCGGATGCCGCGCTCCGCCAGGCGTTGCTGCACCCGCGACCCGACGCCCCACAGGTCACGGGTGGCCCTCTCCCCCATGACGTCGAACCAGTTCTGTTCCGTGAGTCGGAACACTCCACGGGGCTTGCCGAATCCGGTTGCCATCTTCGCGCGCACCTTGTTGTCGCCGATACCGACCGAGCAGTGCAGCGACGTGGCCTCCAGCACCACTCGCTGCGCCTCCCGGGCGACGTGCTCGGGGTCATCGGTCGTCACGCCCAGAAAGCACTCATCCCAGCCGATGATCTCCAGGATGACGCCCGGCAGTCCTCGCAGCGCACGCATTACGTGGGCCGAAGCATCCTCGTAGGCGGCGTGATCGACGGGAAGGAAGACTGCGTCCTCGGGTGCCTTGCGCGCCGCGATCTTCATCGGCATCCCCGATCCGATCCCGTAGGCGCGCGCCTCGTACGACGCGGTGGAGACCACCGCGCGCTCGGTCGGGTCCCCGGATCCACCGACGATGACCGGTCGCCCGGCGAGCTCCGGACGCCTCAGCACCTCGACCGCGGCGATGAACTGATCCATGTCCACATGGAGCACCCAGGGAATCGGTGTCATTTCTCGAGTCTGCGCGTTCCCGGGCGTTCTGTCACGGACCATTCTGCGGCGCCACCCCGGTGCTACCCGGCGAGGTCAGGCGCCGCCGTGCTGTACACGTCCAGGCCGCCGACGGCGATCGTGACGGCCGCGACCACACCCGCCCCGCGTGTGCTCTCCGTCACCTCGCCGTCGTGCGTGACGCCGATCGTCCGGTCGGGCCCGGCGTCCGCCTCTATCCTCACCGACCGGGCGGTGAACGCCTCGATCGTCCTGAGCCCGCCGCGCCCGGGAACCCGGTCCACCACCGACGATGCTCGTGCCCCGAACGCCAGCGCCACCAGACCGCGAATCCGCGGCATCCTGCCGTAGGCGTGCAGGACGCGCACATCGAGGACGCCGTCGTCGAGACGGCGGCGCTGGAGCGGGACCATGGATGCCGAGTCGTTCCCACCGGTCGCCACCGCGACGGACCAGACCCGGGCTGGACGTCCGTCGACACTCACCGGGATCGCCTCCGCGCGCGAGAGCACCCTGATCGCGGCGACCAGCGCGGCCAGCGGTTTGCCGAGGCTCTTCTCCATCGGTTCGCGCTCAGAGACGAAATCCGCGTAGACGCCGAGGGAGGTCGCATTCAGCACGGTGAACGGCTCGCGTCCGTCCAGGGCGAGCTCGGCGACGTCCACGCGCCGACCGGCACCCGTGCGAACCGCGTCCAGTGCGGCCTCGATCGTCGGGATGCCGGCGGTGCGGGCGAAATGGTTGAAAGTGCCGCCCGGAAACACGATCAACGGGACCCCGTTGCGGCGCGCGGCATCGGCGGCGGCAGCCACCGTGCCGTCCCCACCCCACACGCCCAGTGCCAGCGGGGGGTGCGCGGAGGCCACTGCATCGCGCATGAGGTCTGCGATGCGGTCGCCGTCCTGGAGGGTGTGGACGCGGGCGTTCGGCAGCGCGTCGGAGAGGAACTCGACGGGATCGGGGCGACGCGGGTCGATCCCCGAAGCCCCGTTGACGATGATGAATGCACCGGCACCGTCGAGCAGGGCAGGCAACTCGACGGACGGCGCGGATCGCGCGTGCGGCGCCTCCGGCCGCGCGGGAACCAGGATCCGTCCCAGGACGGCGACCGCGCTTCCCAGCGCCAGCCCCCCGGTCACGTCGGAGAGCCAGTGGGCACCCGTGTGAAGGCGCGAGTATGCGACCGCGGCACCGACCGGCGCGAGCAGGCCGCCGGCGCGGCGGGATTCCAGCGCGACCCCGGTGACGAACGCGGCCGCCGACGCCGAATGCCCGGACGGGAACGACGCCGATGCGGGGAACGTCCGCAGCCGCCGGGGCACCGGCACATCCTTCAGCAGTGGCCTGTCGCCGCCGAAGACCTTCTTGCCGACCAGGTTGGCCAGCACGCTGCCGACGAGCAGGGAGAGCATGCCCCGTACGGCTCCGCGTCGGGAGCGACCGCCGATCACGTACAGCAGAACCGAGATATCCAGCCACAGTCGGCTTCGGTCGGCGAGGTGAGAGAGACGGACGAGGCCGCGGTCCACCCTCGCGGGAGCGCGCCGGCCGTTGATGGCCCGCGACGTGCGGGCGTCGAGCCTGCGCACCCAGCGCGGCAGGATGCGGGCTCGGCGCAGGGCGATGAAGGGATGCCCGATCGGACTCATGGGTCGAGAGTAGATCGTGGATGCGTCGCAGGTGAAGGGGCTTTCCGCCCCGACCAGCGCCTACCCCGGGTGGACTAGTCTCGATGAAGTGACTGCCGCTCCCCTCCCCCATGCGACGCCGGGTTGGCGCGCCTGGTTGATCTGGTCGGTGGCGGTTGCGGCATACGTGCTCGCCATCGTCAATCGCAGCTCGCTGAGTGCGGTCGGCGTCGATGCGGCCGAGCGGTTCCAGGCGGATGCGGCCACGCTGTCTCTGTTCGCGGTGGTGCAGCTCGCGGTGTACGGAGGCATGCAGATCCCGATCGGCGTTCTGCTGGACCGCTATGGTTCGCGGCCGATCATGGTCATCGGGATGCTCCTCATGGCGCTCGGTCAGTTCGTGATGGCGGTGTCCCCCAGCATCGGGGTCGCGATCATCGCCCGGGTGCTGCTCGGAGCGGGCGACGCCGCCATCTTCCCCGCCGTGCTGCGCCTGGTCGCGACCTGGTTCCCTGCCCAGAGGGGCCCGCTGATGGTTCAGATGACGGGCATCGCCGGTCAGGCCGGCCAGCTGGTCTCGCTGCTGCCGCTCGCCGCCCTGCTGCACTCCACATCGTGGACGATCACCTTCGGCAGCATCGCAGGACTGGGCGTGCTGTTCGCCATCCTCGTCTGGTCGATCGTGCGCAACCGACCCCCTGAGCGCGCAGCGGACGTCACGGTGGACACCGAGACCGGAGTGATCCGGGTGGTCACCTCATCGATCGACACTGGCGTCGGCATCCGCGCGGCTTGGGCGCATCCCGGTACCCGCCTCGCGTTCTGGTCCCACTTCACGACCCCCTTCGCTGGCACCGCGTTCCTTCTACTGTGGGGCATGCCGTTCTTGACGGCGGGCGAAGGCCTCTCGAACGCGGCCGCAGCGGGTCTCCTGTCCCTCAACGTCGTCGTGGCCATGGTCCTGGGACCGATTCTCGGCGAGCTCTCGCGGCGCAGTCCGCTGCGCCGTTCACTCGCACTCGTCCTGCCGAGCATCGGCGTGCAGATCATCGCGTGGCTGCTGGTGATCTTCTGGCCAGGGCCCGCGCCGATCTGGCTGCTGATCGTGCTTGTGATGTGCCTGGGGGCCGGTGGTCCGGCATCCATGATCGCCTTCGACCACGCCCGCACGCACAACCCCGCGCATCGGCTCAGCACCGCCACCGGGGTCACGAATTCAGGTGGGTTCCTCGCCGCGCTGACGGCCATCTTCCTGATCGGCCTCACGCTCGACCTCCAGGGGGCAGGAACACCGTCCACCTACTCGATGGATGCATTCCGCTGGGCGTTCTTCACCCAGTTGCCGCTGTGGGCTCTGGGCATCACGATGATCATCATCGAACGCAAGCGCACCCGCATCCGCATCGGGGTCGATCCCGAGCGCAAGCGCCGGCGCTGAGCGGCTACTGCTGAAGTCCCAGTGCCTGGAAGGTCTCCAGGATCAGCTCCACGCTGACGCGCGCCGGAACCTCCGGGTCTCCGTCCTCGAACTCGGTCAGCTCGACGCCCCGCACCTGATCGGTGGGCAGCGCCGCGAAGATGGCGGCGATCTCGTGCGGCAGGAGTCCCTGCTCGACGCGGTACGCGGCGGGGATGTAGCCGGGCTCGAGCACATCCCAGTCGACGTGGATCCACACGTCGCGGTCGCCGACCAGCTCAGCGACCCGAGCGGGGGTGCTCTGCGCGGGAGGAAGCACTGTGACACCGCTTCCGTCGAGCAGTTCCGCCTCGGAAGGATCGATGTCCCGCCCGCCTACGATGATCGCCTGCGCCGGATCGAGACCTGCGCCGTGTCCACTGTCCCACAGCCCGCATGCCGCCGCCAGCACCATGCCGCCGAGATAGCCGGACTCCGTCGTGTCGGGGGTGTTGAAATCGCCGTGCGCGTCGATCCAGAGCACGATGGCATCGGGGAACCGTTCGGCGACTGTCGGAAGCGTCCCCACGCTCGCACCGCAGGTGTTCGTGGCCAACACGGGCACGTTGCCGGCGTCGAGCGATTCGCGGAGTGCGCCGCGCAGAGCGGTCAGGGTCTCGGATGCCGCGGGCAGGCTCACCGTCCAGTCGTCGGTGACCGCCGCAGAGGGCGTGCCGACGATGCGCGGCTCCAGGCCCAGCAGGCGGCCAAGTGCCCGGCCGGCCTTGAGCGCGCCGGGAAGCGCGCCGTCGGAGCGATCCCCGACCCTCCCCTGCGAGATGATGACATCCATCGTGCGTGACATGCGTTTCTCCTCGTGGTCGTCCTACTCGCTCGCAGCGCTTCAACGCCGCGGCGTCCATCCGATCGGTCGCGGGCCCCCGCGGCCTCCGCGATCGACGTCAGCCGCAGCGGACCACCCCTGGGCGGCGTCCGCCGTGTCGAATGCGCCGCGCGCCAACCGCATCCCGACATCGTCATGGTGCATGCGCGGCGCGCCGCCGCGGCGCACGGAGGCACGCACGCTCCAGGCCTCGTCGGCGAAGCCGCCGCCACGGAACACGCGGTAGTCGTCGTACCGCTCGGGGTCGAGAAGGTCCCAGCACCACTCCCAGACGTTGCCGAGGGTGTCGAACAGGCCGTGCAGGTTCGGCAGCCTGCCGCCGACGTCCTGCGGTTCGCTCACCCCGTCCAACGCCGTCCAGGCGACGTCCGCCAGCGGTCCGTAGTGAGGACCGACCGATCCTGCGCGGCACGCGAACTCCCACTCCGCTTCGGTGGGCAGCCGGTACCCGTCGCTGTCGGTGTGCCACGTCACGTCCTCGCCGTCGTAGGTGTACGCGGGGTCGTACCCCTCCCACTCCGAGGCGGCGTTGCAGAAGCGCACGGCGCGCAACCAGGTCAGGTCTCGCGCGGGACGGCGGGGATGCCGGGAGGGCACACCCAGCAGTTCGGCGAAGAGCTCCTCGGTGACCGGATACATGCCGATCTCGAACGGTTCGAGGTGGACGGTCCTGTGCTCCTTGCGACGTGCGTCGTGCAGCCTGACGGTGCCGGCCGCGATGGGCCGCATCGGTGTGAGTTCCACGGTCAGCCGGACACCGGGTCGTGGCGCGCCTCTTCGCCGTCCGGTGCGGTGCGGCGAACGGGCAGCTTCACGTCGAAGATGCGCATGAAGTACTGGCACATCGGACCCACGAGCAGCGCGAAAGCGACGGTGCCCAACCCGACGATGCCGCCCAGCAGCCAGCCGATCGCGACGACCGTGACCTCCAGCGCGGTGCGCACCATCCAGATCGGACGACCCGTCACCCGATGAAGTCCCGTCATGAGTCCGTCTCGGGGCCCGGGACCGAAGTGAGCACCGATGTACAGACCCGTCGCGGCGGCGAGCGTGGTGAGGCCGATGATGAAGAACGCGATACGCAGCCAGAGCAGCTCCGTCTCGGGGATCCACAGGAATCCGACGTCCGCGGACGGGCCGACGAGGACCGCATTGAGAATGGTGCCCACACCCGGCTTCTGCCGTATCGGGATCCAGAGCAGCAGCACGATCCCGCTGACGATGATCGTGATCACCCCGAAGCTCAGCGGCAGGTGCATGGAGATGCCCTGCGACAGCACGTCCCAGGGCGCGGCGCCGAGTACCCCGCGGATGATGAACGCGATGCCGATGCCGTAGAGGAACAGCCCGATCAGCAACTGGACGATCCGCCTCGGCATACGTCTTCCCGTCCTCGTCATCACTGCGGCGTCCGTTCGACCCAGGCCGCGTATTTCGCAGCGCGTCCATCGCCGGAGGACGTGCGGGTGACCCGCCGCCGGACCCAGGGGCCGACGAACTCCCGGTAGTACGCGTAGCCGTCGGGCCCGGCGGCCGGATGCGACGTCGCAGACCACCAGTCGGCCGGCGGTTCGATACCGAGCGCATGCAGCACGCGCGCTGCGACGCGGTGGTGGCCGTGCATGTTCATGTGCAGTCGGTCCTGCGACCAGTAGGGCTCGCGCGACAGCTCGGCGTCCGGCCAGTTCAGCGCACGGATGACATCGGGACGGTCCTCGATTCTGCGCACGACGGCAGCGGACAGCAGGTCACCGCGACGCTGGATCATCCGCCCCATCGGCAGGCGCCCGCTCGGGTTCGCCCCGGACAGCACGATCAGCCGTACATCCTCTTCATCGCACCGCCGCAGCACGCGCGAGAACGCATCGGCGATGTGCTCGATGTCGGCGTTGGGGCGAAGCATGTCGTTGCCGCCGGCATTGAAGGACAGATGGGTCGGGCGCAGCGCCAGCGCCGGCTCCAGCTGCTGCTCCACGATCGGCCAGGCGAGGCGTCCGCGGATCGCCAGGTTGGCGTACTGGATGCGGTGACCGGCGGCGTCCGCCCAGCCCTGTGCGGCGATGTCGGCCCAGCCGCGAACCGTGCCGTCGGGAAGCTCGTCGCCGACTCCCTCTGTGAACGAGTCTCCGATCGCCACGAATCGCACTTCCGCCATGCGCCCCAGCCTATGACCGCCGGGAGGCGCCCAGCGACCCGTCAGCGGTCGTCGAGGGTCTTCCCGCGCTGGTCGACCAGGCCCCAGGCGGCCACCGTCGCGATGACGAAGAAGCCGGAGAAGACGACGAACGCCAGCGGCGCACCGCCCTGGACGAGCAGAATGGGTACCAGCAGCGGGGCGATGATCGAGGCGATGCGGCCGATCCCGGCCGCCCACCCCGCCCCCGTGGCTCGCAGCGAGGTCGGATAGATCTCGGGCGTGACCGCATACAGGGCGCCCCACGCGCCGAGATTGAAGAACGACAGCGCCATGCCCGCGGCGATGATCGTGAACTGGCTGTCGGCGAGGCCGAACAGCACGGCGGAGACGGCGGATCCGGCGAGGAACACCGACAGTGTGATGCGTCGCCCCCACACCTCGATGAGCCAGGCCGCCACCGCATACCCCGGCAGCTGGGCGAGGGTGATCAGCAGGGTGAACTCGAAGGAGCGCACCAGGTCGTAGCCGGCCGCGACGAGGATGCTCGGGATCCAGATGAACGCGCCGTAGTAGGCGAAGTTGACGCAGAACCAGACCGTCCAGACGCTGAGCGTGCGCACGCGGAACTCCGGCGCCCACAGGGTGCGCATGCGCCCGGATGCCGTGGCCGCGAGGGGGGCGGCTGCGGACTCCTGGCGGGTGACGCGCGTGCGCTGCAGAGCGGCATCCGTCTCGAGTGAGGAGACGATCCGGTCGGCCTGCGCGATACGCCCGCGGGACGCCAGCCAGCGCGGGGACTCGGGCAGGCCCCAGCGCACGACCAGCGCATACACGGCCGGGATGGCGCCGATCGCGAAGGCCCAGCGCCAGCCGTTCTCCGACGCCGGGATCACGAAGTAGCCGATGAGGGCGGCGGCCGTCCATCCCACCGCCCAGAACGCCTCGAGGATGACGATGAGTCTGCCGCGGATGGCCGCAGGAGCGAACTCGCTCACATAGGTCGACGCGACCGGCAGCTCCGCGCCGAGACCGAGGCCGACGAAGAAGCGCAGTACGAGCAGCATCGCCACTCCCCCGACCAGCGCGCTCGCACCTGTTGCGGCGCCGTAGATCAGCAGCGTGATGGCGAAGACCTGTCGTCGGCCGAGCCGATCGGCCAGCAGACCGCCGACGCCGGCACCGATCGCCATCCCGATGAAGCCGACGGATGCGATCCACCCGGTCTCAGCGGGAGTCAGGGACCACTGCTGGGCGAGTACGGCGATGATGAACGAGATCAGACCCACGTCCATGGCGTCCAGCGCCCAGCCGACCCCCGATCCGGTCAGCACCCGCAGATGCGACCGCGTGAACGGCAGCGCATCGAGACGGGCGGCGAGCGACGAGCGGCTCGAGAGCGAGGGTCCGGACATGGTCTCATCGTAGAGCCGCACCTTGGATGCGGGCCGGTGTGTGACTGCTCCCGGCCGCCGGGACTCAGCCCAGCAGGACGGCGCGCAGCGTGTCGAGACCGACACCGCCGATGTCGAGCGCGCGCTTGTGGAAGTCCTTGAACGAGAACGCCTCCCCCTCGCGTTCGCGCACGCCGTCGCGGACCTGCTCCCAGATCCGCTGGCCGACCTTGTACGAGGGTGCCTGTCCCGGCCAGCCGAGATAGCGGTTCACCTCGAACTGACGGAACTCGTCGGACATGTTGACGTTGCGTCGCATCATCTCGAGCGCGTAGTCGTGGTCCCAGACGCCCTGGCCGTCCAGACGCGGCTTGCGCAGGTGCACGCCGATGTCGAGCACCACCCGCAGCGCTCGCAGGCGCTGCCCGTCCAGCATGCCCAGACGGTCGGCCGGATCGTCCAGGTACCCCAGCTGCTCCATGAGCCGTTCGGCGTACAGCGCCCACCCCTCGGCGTGGCCGGAGGTGCCCGCGAGCACCCGACGCCAGGTGTTCAGCTCTGCGCGGTTGTACGTGGCCTGCGCGATCTGCAGATGGTGGCCGGGAACGCCCTCGTGATACACGGTGGTCAGTTCCCGCCAGGTGTCGAACTCCGTGACGCCCTCGGGCACGGACCACCACATCCGCCCGGGGCGGGAGAAGTCATCGGTGGGACCGGTGTAGTAGATCCCGCCCTCCTGGGTGGGCGCGATCATGCACTCCAGGGCGCGGATCTCCTGGGGGATGTCGAAATGGCTGGCGCCGAGCTCGGCGATGGCCCGGTCGCTGGTCTCCTGCATCCACTTCTGCAGCGCTTCCGTGCCGTGCAGCTTGCGGGAGGAATCGGCTTCGAGGTGCGCGACGGCCTCTTCCACGGTGGCACCGGGCAGGATCTCGTCGGCGATCGCGCCCTGCTCATCGATCATGCGCGCGAGCTCTTCCCGACCCCATTCGTACGTCTCGTCGAGATCGATGGTCGCACCGAGGAACCGCCGGGAGTTCAGCGCATACAGGTCGCGCCCGACCGCGTCCTCCTCAGAGGCCGCCGGTGCGAGTTCACCGATGAGAAACGAGCGCAGCTCGTCGTACGCGACGCGCGCGGCGCCCGCGCGGTCGGACAGGTCGCGTGCGAGGGACGCCGGGAGCTGACCCTCGTCGGGGGCCGCCTCGGCCGCGAAGGTGGCGAAGAAGCCGTCGTCAGCGCTGTACCGTGCGATCTGGGTCGCGACCTCGCGCACCTGCCGGCGTGCGGGCACCACGCCGCTGCGGATCCCCTCGCGCAGCGACTGCACATAGCCGCGGAGCGCTGCGGGAACGGCGGCGAGGCGCTCGGAGATGACGGCCCAGTCCTCCACCTGCGAGGTCGGCATGAGGTCGAAGGCCTGCCGGAAGTCCTGCGGAGCCGACGCGATCACGTTCAGATCGCGCAGATGCCACTGCGCGTCGTGCAGCTCGATCTGCAGGCGCAGCTCCGCGGACAGGTCGGCCTTGGTCACCTCGTCGATGCCGTCGACGGGCTGGAGAGCATCCAGGTCCGCCAGCGCGACGCGTGCGGCGGCGACCGACCGGTCGTGGCCCTCGGGACTGACGTCGTCGAGCCTCCCGTTGGCCTCGTTGCGGCCGATGTAGGTGGCGAGCACCGGCGACAGCTCGACGAGCGTGTCGACCCAGCGCTCGGCGACGTCATCGATGGCGGACGGGGTGCGGGCTTCAGCGGTCATGCCGACGAGCCTAATCGTGGAGTCGCCTCAGTGCGCGGCCTCGTTCCAGTCCTGGCCACGACCGACCTGCACGTCCAGCGGCACCGTCAGATCGGCGGCACCGGCCATTCGATCGCGGACGATGCTCTCCACGGCGTCCCACTCCCCCGCGCCGACCTCCACGACGAGCTCATCGTGGATCTGCAGCAGAACCCGCGAGCGCATCCCTGCCGCGCGCAGGTCCGCATGGATGCGGAACAGCGCGAGCTTCATGATGTCGGCCGCGCTCCCCTGGATCGGTGCGTTCAGCGCGGCGCGCTCGGCATTCTCGCGCAGCACGCGGTTCGGGCTCGAGAGATCGGGGAACGGCCGGCGACGGCCGAAGATGGTCTCGGTGAAGCCGTCCTCCTTCGCCTGCATGACGGACGCGCGCAGATAGTCGCGCACGGCGCCGAATCGAGCGAAGTACTCCATCATCAGCTGCTTGGCCTCGGACTGCTCGATGCGCAGCTGCTTCGACAGGCCGAACGCGCTGAGGCCGTAGACCAGGCCGTAGGACATCGCCTTGACCTTGGTGCGCATGGCCGAGCTGACCTCCTCCGGTTCGACGCCGAAGACCCGGGCTCCGACGAAGCGGTGCAGGTCCTCTCCGGTCCGGAACGCCTCGATGAGCCCCGCGTCGCCGGACAGGTGCGCCATGATGCGCATCTCGATCTGCGAGTAGTCGGCGGTCAGCAGCGTCTCGTAGCCCTCGCCGACCTGGAACGCACTGCGGATGCGACGCGACTCCTCGGTGCGCACCGGGATGTTCTGCAGGTTCGGGTCGGTGCTGGAGAGGCGCCCGGTCTGGCTGCCGGTCTGCACGTATGTGGTGTGCACGCGGCCGTCGGCGCCGATCGCCGAGTCGAGCGACTCGATGATCTGACGCAGCTTGGTGGCCTCGCGGTGCTGCAGGAGCAGGTCGAGGAACCGATGGGGGTGGCTCTCCTGGAGGTCGGCCAGCACCGCGGCATCCGTGGAGTAACCGGTCTTGGTCTTGCGGGTCTTCGGGAGTGCGAGGTCCTCGAACAGCACCTCCTGGAGCTGTTTCGGGGAACCGAGGTTGAACTCGCGGCCCACGAGCGCGAACGCCTCGGAGGCGAGCGTGTCGGTGCGGGCGAGAAGCTCACCGGAGAAAGCGGTGAGCACATCGTGCGAGACCGCGACGCCGGCGATCTCCATGTCGGCGAGGGCCAGCAGGGTGGGCAGCTCGATCTCGGTGAGGACCGAGGCCACCGACTCGGGCATCGCCTCACGGATCGCCTGGGCGGTCCGCAGCGTGAACCAGGCCTCCTGGGCAGGTGTCGCCCCCTCCGTCTCCGGCACGAGCTGCGTCGGATCGGACTCCGGAAGCCTCTCGTCCAGGTAGCGGCTGACCAGGTGAGCCAGTGTCTTGTCGGGCAGGCTCGGACGCATCAGCCAGCCGGCGAGCAGCGTGTCGTAGGCGAGACCTCCGAGACGGATGCCGACGGCGGACAGCGCCTTCACCTGCGGTTTCGCGTCGTGCATGACCTTGACGGCGTCCGATTCGAGCCAGCCGCGAAGCTCTGCGCCGGCCGATTCGGTCCAGTCGCACTCGCGCAGTTCACCGCCTTCGGCGACACCGAGACGACTGATCGACCCGCCCGAGGTCAAGAGGTTCACGGCGACCTCGGCCGTGCGGGAGCGCAGCCAGGCGGCCATGTCGGCGGGCGAGGACTCGACGGCTGCCGGGATCTGGACGGCGGGGGTGTCGTGGACCGGCTCATCTCCGGACCCCACTGCTTCGAACACCCGGGGCAGCAGGGTGCGGAACTCGAGGCGGGCGAAGATGTCGCGCACGGCCTGCGGGTCGATGGGGGCGACCGCCAGCTCGTCCGGACCGAGCGACAGCTCCACGTCGTCGAGCAGACGGTTCAGTCTGCGATTGCGGCGCACGTCCTCGATGTGCTCGCGCAGGTTCCCCCCGACGACGCCCTTGATCTCGTCGGCGCGCTCAAGCAGGGCATCGAGGCTGCCGAACTGGGTGAGCCACTTGACGGCGGTCTTCTCCCCCACCTTGGGCACACCCGGCAGGTTGTCACTGGTCTCCCCGACAAGAGCGGCGATGTCGGGGTACTGCTCGGGACGCACGCCGTAGCGCTCCTGGACGGCCGCCGCGTCGTACCTCTTCAGCTGGGAGACGCCCTGCACCGAGGGGTACAGGAGTGTGACCTCATCGTTCACGAGCTGGATCGAGTCCCGGTCGCCCGACACCACCAGCACGTCGTACCCCTTCTCGGCACCCTGTCGCGCAAGGGTGGCCAGGATGTCGTCGGCCTCGATGCCCTCCTTGGTGAGCACCGGGATCGACATCGCCGCCAGACAGTCCTGCAGCAACGGGATCTGCCCGCGGAACTCCTGCGGGGACTCGGAGCGCGTCGCCTTGTACTCCGGGTACTCCTCGGTGCGGAAGGAGTGGCGCGAGGTGTCGAACGCGATCGCCATGTGCGTGGGCTTCTCGGCCTTGATGAGGTTGACCAGCATCGACAGGAACCCGTAGATGGCGTTCGTGTGCTGATTGTCCTTCGTCGTGAAATTCTCGACCGGCAGGGCGAAGAAGGCCCGATAGGCGAGCGAGTGGCCGTCGACGACCATGAGGGTAGGCTTTGCGGAGTCCGTCACCCTGCAAGCCTAGCCAGCGCGACGGACACTCGCCGAGGAGGGTATGTGACGGATCAGGCACAGCTGACGGGTATCGAGTGGGTCACTCAGCGCGGAATGGGCGCACTGGCCGAGAAGATGGGGATCGTCTTCACGGAGTTCTCCATCGAGCGCAGCGTGGCGACCATGCCGGTGGAGGGCAACACCCAGCCGGTCGGCCTGCTGCACGGTGGGGCGTACGTCGTGCTCGGCGAGTCGCTGGGCTCCATGGCGGCGAATCTGCACGCGGGTCCGGGGAGGCTGGCCGTCGGCATCGACATCAACGCCACGCACACCCGTTCCGCGACCTCCGGCATCGTGACCGGCGTGTGCACCCCCATCCATCTCGGACGCAGCATGGCCGTCCACGAGATCGTGGTGAGCGACGATCAGGGTCGACGGTGCTCGACCATCCGCATCACGAACATGATCCGGGAGATGTCCGCCTGACGCGCGGATCCCGGACGCGGAGACGACGAAGGCCCGGATGCACGGCATCCGGGCCTTCGCATTGCGTCAGGACTTCTTGGGAGCGAGCTGCTCGATGATCGCCTTCGCGACGTCCTGCATCGTCAGACGGCGATCCATGGACGCCTTCTGGATCCAGCGGAACGCCTCGGGCTCGCTGAGACCCATCTTCTCGTTGAGGAGGCCCTTCGCCCTGTCGACGAGCTTGCGGGTCTCGAAGCGCTCGACCATGTCGGAGACCTCGGCCTCGAGCGTGATGATCTGCTCGTGGCGGGCCAGCGCGATCTCGATCGCCGGCAGCAGGTCGTTCGGCGTGAACGGCTTGACCACGTAGGCGAGCGCACCGGCTTCGCTGGCGCGCTCGACCAGCTCCTTCTGGCTGAATGCGGTGAGCAGCACGACGGGCGCGATGTTCGCCTTGTGCAGCTTCTCGGCGGCGCTGATGCCGTCCAGCTGCGGCATCTTGACGTCCATCACGACGAGGTCGGGTCGCAGTTCGGTGGCCAGCTGCACGGCGGTCTCGCCATCACCGGCCTCACCGACGACGTCGAATCCGTTGTCGCGCAGGATCTCGACGATGTCGAGGCGGATCAGCGACTCATCCTCGGCGACGACGACGCGTCGCGGGGCGGATGCCGTGGGCTGGTCTGGCTGTTCTTCGGTCACGGGTTACATCCTATCGGGGTGAATCCTTGTTCGAGCTGGTGCCGGCGGTGGGACTCGAACCCACACGTCCTCACGGACAAAGCATTTTGAGTGCTCCGCGTCTGCCATTCCGCCACGCCGGCCTGCGCTGCGACTTCGACTGTAGCGCAGCCGCACCCCGGGAGTCGCTCACCGGGCGAGTGCCCTGAGCTCGGCGAACACGTCCGGGTGGGCGAGCACCCGGAAGTGGCCCCCGGTCGCGAGGCGCACGTTCTTGCCTCCGGGCAGTTCGCTGCCCTCCGGGATGTGCGGATCGAAGTCGGCGAACACGGACACGATCCGGGCGTTGACGGCGCGCTGTCCGGCGAGACTCACGATGGATGGATCCCGCGGCGACAGCGCGCGCAGCGTGCGCGGGAGCATGAGCCGCGCGTATCGCGATCCGCCGAACGGCGTGGCGACCGCCAGCATCCCACGGATTCTCGACGCCTCCGGGCCGAGCATGGCGAGCTTGCCGGCAAGACCTCCCTTGCTGTGTGCGAGCAGCACGACGTCGCGGAGGTCGTGCGCGGCGAGGTATCCGCCGACCTGGTCCGCGATCTCCGGCACGGTATCGAGATTGCGCCGCAGGACGTCGATGACGTGGACGGGGTGGCCCAGGTCATGCATCCGACGGACGAGCGGATGCATGAACTGCCAGGTCTCGTAGATCCCCGGCAGCACGACGAGCGGCGTCCGCTGCCCCGAGATGTAGGCCTCGGGCCGCCGCCGGGTCGCGGCAGCGCGGATCTGCTGCGCCGCGGCATAGGCGTAGTCCTGCGCCCACCACGCCGCGCGACGCACGATCCGGTTCACGGTGCTGTCCGCCATGCGGGCGCAAATGGGAGCGGTCCGTGCTGGGTCACCGACGCGAGATTGTGCAGAATCGCGGAGGCGACCGCCCGCGGTGCCGTGTGCTGCGCGTTGTGCACGCGACCCGGGATCTCCACCAGTGCGGCGTCGTTCGCCGCCGTGCGCAGCCGCCGGCACCAGGTGCGCGGCGCGATCGGGTCGCGGGAGCCTCGCACGATCAGGAGCGGCACATCCAGGACGCCCACTCGGTCCTCGATCGGGTAGGCGAGCATGTGCCGCAGCTGTCGGATGTACCACACCGGGCCGCAGCGGAGATAGTCGCCGAAGACGAGGGCGTTCGCGCCCGGCGGCTCGCCGAGGGTGTCCAGCGTCAGCGCGGCGGCCTGCTGCCACACCGTGCGCGCCCGGTCATCGGTGACGGGACCGATCGTGACGACTGCGCGCGCGAGATCGGGACGGCGCACGGCCAGCTCGACGACCCACTGGGTCCCCATCGAGTGGCCGACAAGCACCGCCGGACCGACGCCCAGCTCGTCGATGACGGTGCCGAGGCCGTCGGCCATCCGCGTGACATCGACATCGTGGGACGGCTTGGGCAGCCCGCCGAACCCGGGAAGGTCGACGGAGACGACCGTGCCGTGCGCGCGGAGCGCCCGGTGCAGACGCATCAGGTAGCGGTGCGACATCCCGATGCCGTGCACGAGCACGAAGATCGACGCGGACGAACCGCGCGACAGGGACGTGCGGAACGTCATGGCACCTGCACGGTGCGTCCGCTGCGTCAACGGCTCCTTCACCATCCACGCACCGTACTCCCACCGCGCAGCACAGCGCCGAGGAGAGGACTCCTCACGGGTCCTCTCCTCGGCGCTGCGGTGCGGATTCAGACGCCGTTCTTGTAGATCGGGGCGGCCCCGCCCACGGCATCCCCGACCTTGTGGACGCGGATGTCGTTCGTGGAGCCGATGATCCCGGGAGGCGACCCGGAGATCACGACGACGCGGTCGCCCTCCTGGGCCAGTCCGGAGCTGAGCAGGTACTCGTCGACCTGGTGGAACATCGCATCGGTGTGCTGGACCATGTCGACCAAGGCCGAGCTGATGCCCCAGGTCAGCGCCATGCGCCGGCGGATGCTGGGCTCCGGGGTGAACGCCAGCATCGGTATCCCCGAGCGCAGGCGGGAGAGTCGGCGTGCGGAGTCTCCGGACTGCGTGAAGACGCACAGGAACTTCGCCTCCACGAACGCGGCGACCTCCAGAGCCGCGAGCGTGATGGCACCTCCCTGGGTGCGAGGTTTGTTGGTCAGCGGAGAGATGCGCTCCAGACCGTGCTCCTCGGTGGACTCGATGATGCGCGCCATGGTCTCCACGACGACGATCGGGTAGTCGCCCACGCTCGTCTCGCCGGAGAGCATGACGGCGTCGGCGCCGTCGAGCACCGCGTTCGCGACGTCGGAGGTCTCAGCGCGTGTCGGCACCGGGCTGGAGATCATCGACTCCAGCATCTGCGTGGCGACGATGACCGGCTTCGCCATGCGCCTCGCCAGCTCCACCGCGCGCTTCTGGACGATCGGCACGGCCTCCAGCGGGAGCTCCACGCCCAGGTCGCCACGGGCGACCATGATGCCGTCGAACGCGTCGACGATCTCCTCCAGCGCGTCGACTGCTTGCGGCTTCTCGATCTTGGCGATGACGGGGACGCGCACGCCCTCCTCGGCCATGATCTCGTGGACGCGGTCGACGTCCGACGCGTCGCGGACGAAGGACAGCGCGATCAGGTCGGCGCCCGTGCGCAGACCCCAGCGCAGGTCGTCCTCGTCCTTCTCGCTCAGCGCAGGGACGTTGACGGCGACACCGGGCAGGTTGATGCCCTTGTTGTTCGACACGGCGCCGGCGACGATGACCTCGGTGGTGACGACGGTCCCATCCGTGTCGAGGACCTGCACGCGCACCTTGCCGTCATCGATCAGCAGGAAGTCGCCCGGCTTCACATCCTGAGGCAGCCCCTTGAACGTGGTCCCGCAGATCTCACGATTGCCGACGATGTCTTCGGTGGTGATCTTGAAGATGTCGCCGACGGCCAGTTCGTACGGCCCGTCCTCGAACCTGCCGAGACGGATCTTCGGGCCCTGCAGGTCGACGAGCACGGCGACCGCACGACCCGCGTCCTCAGCGGCGCGCCGCACATTGGCGTAGTTGGTCTCGTGCACGGTGTAGTCACCGTGGCTGAGGTTCAGGCGAGCGACGTCCACACCGGCCTCGATCAATGCACGGACCGTCTCATAGGTCGAGGTTGCAGGCCCGAGTGTGGCCACGATTTTCGCGCGTCTCAACGGCTTCTCCAGGGGTAAGAAGGGAAGGGGAACAAAATGGCGACGGTGCCGCGCTCAGCCTACGCGGGCTGGACGCTGAGTGCGACATCCGTTGCAGCGACCGGCGCGGGCAGGACCGAGGCGCCCATCAGGTCGCTGTCGATCGTGGCAGCCGCGGCACGGCCCTCCGCGATCGCCCACACGATGAGGGACTGGCCGCGCCCGGCGTCGCCCGCCACGTACACGCCCGGCTCGGAGGAGACGAAACGGGCGTCGCGGCGGTAGGTGCCGATGCGGGTGACGGCCGGGACGCTCTCGTCGCCGAGCACACCGGTCTCGGGGCCGGTGAACCCCATTGCGATGAGGACGAGTTCGGCCGGGATCTCGCGCTCGGTTCCGCTTCGGGGCACGCGCTTGCCGTCGATGTACTCGGTCTCGGCGACGCGCAGTGCGCGAAGGGCTCCGTTCTCGTCGGCGAGGAACTCGACGGTGGACGCCAGATAGGTCCGCTCGCCGCCCTCCTCGTGCGAGGACTGCACCTCGAACAGGGTGGGCTGCGTGGGCCAGGGCTGGTGCTCGCCGCGCTCCGCGGCGGGCTGGCGCCCGATCGCGAGGTTCGTCACGCTCAGGGCGCCCTGACGGTGCGCGGTGCCGATGCAGTCGGACCCGGTGTCCCCTCCCCCGATCACGACGACGTGCTTGCCCGCCGCGGTGATCTGGTCGGGGACGCGGTCGCCGGCCACGACGCGGTTGGCCTGGACCAGGTAGTCCATGGCGAAGTGCACGCCGGACAGGTCACGCCCGGGAATCGGGAGCTCACGGGGAACCGTGGATCCGGTGGCGATGAGCACGGCGTCGTAACGCGCGCGCAGGTCGCTCCAGGAGAGCTGGACGCCGATCTCGACACCGGGGCGGAACCGGGTGCCCTCCGCGGTCATCTGCTCGATGCGCGCGTCGACGAGCTGCTTCTCCATCTTGAAGTCGGGGATGCCGTAGCGCAGCAGACCGCCGATGCGGTCCTCGCGCTCGTACACGACGACGGTGTGGCCTGCGCGCGTCAGCTGCTGCGCCGCGGCGAGACCCGCAGGCCCCGAACCGACGACCGCGACCGTCTTGCCCGTCAGGCGCTCCGGCGGCTGCGGCTGCACCCACCCGTTCTCGAGAGCATCGTCGGCGATGGTCTGCTCGATGCGCTTGATGGTCACCGGCGGCTGGTTGATGCCGAGCACGCACGCGCTCTCGCACGGTGCCGGGCAGAGCCGTCCGGTGAACTCCGGGAAGTTGTTGGTCGCGTGCAGCCGATCGCTCGCCGCGCTGCCTTCGTCCCGCCAGGTCAGGTCGTTCCACTCCGGGATGAGGTTGCCCAGCGGACAGCCCGAATGGCAGAAGGGCACGCCGCAGTCCATGCACCGGCTGGCCTGACGGCGCAGCATGGTGTGATCTGTCGGTTCGTACACCTCCTTCCAGTCCATGATCCGAACAGGAACCGGACGGCGAGCGGGCAGCTCGCGCTCGGTCGTCTTCAGAAAACCTCTGGGGTCAGCCACCGGTCACCTCCAGGATCCGGGTCCAGATACTCTCGCCATCGGGGTCGTCCCCGGCGGCCTCCGCTTCACGACGGATCTCCTGCACGGCCGCATAATCACGCGGCAGCACCTTCACGAACGCCGTGCGCAGGGCATCCGCGTCGCCCAGCAGCTCGGCCGCCAGCGGCGATCCGGTGCGCTCCACATGCTCGGTCAGCAGACCCTGCAGCACGGCGATGTCGGCGTCGTCGAGGCCGAGGAGCCGCAGCTCCCCGGTCGCGAGGGCACCCGCGTTGACCTGCGCCTCGCGCAGGCCCTGCACGTAGGCGATGCCGCCGGACATGCCGGCACCCAGGTTGCGCCCCGTGTCGCCGAGGATCACGGCGAGGCCGCCGGTCATGTACTCGAGCGCATGATCTCCGACGCCTTCCACGACGGCGGTGGCGCCGGAGTTGCGGACGAGGAAACGCTCACCCACGACCCCGGAGATGAACATCGATCCGCTCGTCGCCCCGTACCCGATCACGTTGCCCGCGATCACATTGCGATGCGGCGCGAAGGAGGCGTCCCGCGGCGGACGGATCACGATGTCGCCTCCGGAGAGGCCCTTGCCCACGTAGTCGTTCGCGTCGCCCTCCAAGCGCAGCATGACGCCCGCGGGAAGGAAGGCTCCGAGCGACTGCCCGGCCGTGCCGCGCAGGGTGACGTCGATGGTCTCGGGCGGCAGGCCCGCCGCACCGTATCGCGACGTGACATGGTGGCCCAGCATCGTGCCGACGGCGCGCTCGGTGTTGCGGATGGGCAGGTCGATCCGCACCGGGTCGCCGTTGTCGAGGGCTTCTGCGGAGAGGGCGATCAGCGTGGTGTCGAAGTGCTTCTGCAGCTCGTGATCCTGCTGACGGGCGCTCTTGCGAGGCTCGCTCGCCGGGAACGCCGGCCCGTTCAGGATGGGGCTGAGATCGAGGCCCGCGGCCTTGCCGTGCTGCGCGACGGCGTCCGTGCGCAGCAGTTCGGTGTGCCCGATGATCTCGTCCAGGGAGCGGAAACCGAGCGCGGCGAGGTGTTCGCGCACCTCTTCTGCGATGAACTCCATGAAGTTCACGACGAACTCCGGCTTGCCCGTGAACCGTGAGCGCAGCAGCGGGTTCTGGGTCGCGACCCCCACCGGGCAGGTGTCCAGGTGACAGACGCGCATCATGATGCAGCCGCTGACGACCAGCGGCGCCGTGGCGAATCCGAATTCCTCGGCGCCGAGCAGCGCCCCGATGATCACGTCGCGCCCCGTCTTGAGCTGCCCGTCGACCTGGACGACCACGCGGTCGCGCATCCCGTTGAGCATCAGCGTCTGCTGGGTCTCGGCCAGGCCGAGCTCCCATGGCGTTCCCGCGTGCTTGAGGGAGTTCAGCGGACTCGCGCCGGTCCCGCCGTCGTGGCCGGCGACCAGGATCACGTCGCTGAGGGCCTTGGCGACACCGGCGGCCACAGCACCGATGCCGGACTGGCTGACGAGCTTGGTGTGGATCCGGGCCTTGGGGTTCGCCCGCTTCAGATCGAAGATCAGCTGCTTGAGGTCTTCGATCGAGTAGATGTCGTGATGCGGCGGCGGAGAGATCAGCCCGACGCCGGGTGTGGCGTGACGGGTGCGGGCCACCCACGGGTAGACCTTCTGCGGGGGCAGCTGCCCGCCCTCACCGGGCTTGGCGCCCTGAGCGAGCTTGATCTGCAGGTCGGTCGCTTCCGTGAGGTACTGGCTCGTGACGCCGAAGCGGCCCGAGGCCACCTGCTTGATGGCACTGCGACGTTCGGGGTCGACGAGCCGGTCGGGGTCTTCACCGCCCTCGCCGGTGTTCGATTTAGCACCGAGGCGATTCATCGCGATCGCGAGGGTCTCGTGCGCCTCCTTCGAGATCGAGCCGTAGCTCATCGCTCCGGTGGAGAACCGCTTGACGATCGAGCTGACCGGCTCCACCTCGTCGAGGGGGACGGCCGGACGCTCCCCGGTGCGCAGCTCGAAGAGCCCGCGCAGCGTCTTCAGCTCCCGCGACTGGTCGTCGACCAGCGCGGTGTACTCGCGGAAGATGTCGTAGCGGCGGGTGCGCGTGGAGTGCTGCAGGCGGAACACCGTGTCCGGGTTGAACAGGTGCGGTGAGCCGTCGCGGCGCCACTGGTACTCCCCGCCGGTCCACAGGCGCTCGTATGCCCGTGCCGCGGAGTCCTCCGGGTAGGCGTAGTCGTGCCTGGCCTGGTTCTCGGCGAACAGATCCTCGATGCCGATTCCGCCGAGGCGGGTCTCGGTGCCGGTGAAGTAGGCGTCGACGAGCTCCTGGCTGAGGCCGATCGCCTCGAAGACCTGAGCGCCGGCATAGGAGGACACCGTAGAGATGCCCATCTTGGACATGATCTTCAGCACGCCCTTGCCCAGCGCATGGATCACGTTGTGCACGGCCTGCTCCGGCGAGATACCGGTGATGTAGCCGGTGCGCACCAGGTGCTCGACGGTCTCCATCGCCAGGTACGGGTTCACGGCAGAGGCGCCGTAGCCGATGAGCGTCGCGACGTGGTGCACCTCGCGCACATCGCCCGCCTCGACGACGAGCCCCACCTTCATGCGGTTCTCGCGGCGGATCAGGTGGTGATGAACCGCGGCGACCATGAGCAGCGAGGGGATCGGGACGAGGTCCTTGTTCGAGTCGCGATCGGAGAGGATCAGGAACTCCGCACCGCGCTCGATGGCGGCATCCGCTTCCGCGCACATCTCGGTCAGCCGCTGCTGCAGTGTGTGCGGTCCGGCATCGAAGTGGTACAGACCCCGGATCGTCGCCGACGAGCGACCGGGCAGAGCACGGTCGATGTGTCGGATCTTCGCGAGCTCGTCGTTGTCGATGACGGGGAAGTCGAGGCTCACGGTGCGCGCGTGCTCAGGACCCCAGGTCAACAGGTTGCGCTCCGGGCCGAGTCCGAGGCGCAGACTCGTCACGACCTCCTCGCGGATGGCGTCCAGCGGCGGGTTGGTGACCTGTGCGAACTCCTGCACGAAGTAGTCGAACAGCAGACGGGGGCGGTCGCTGAGCGCGGCGATCGGGGTGTCCGTGCCCATCGCGCCGAGCGGCTCGGCGCCGTTCTGCCCCATCGGCGTGAGAAGGATCCGCACTTCCTCCTCGGTGTAGCCGAAGGTGCGCTGGCGGCGCGTGATGGAGGCGGCCGGGTGCACGATGTGCTCGCGCTCGGGCAGGTCGGCCAGTTGCACCGCCCCCTGATCGAGCCATTCCCGCCATGGCTGCAGAGTGGCGAGATCGCGCTTGACCTCGTCGTCCTCGATGATGCGGCCCTGGGCGGTGTCGACGAGGAACATGCGTCCTGGCTGGAGGCGTCCCCGGCGCTTGATGCGCTCCGGAGCGAACTCCAGCACGCCCGTCTCACTGCCGATCACGACGAGTCCGTCGGTGGTCTCCGTCCAGCGGCCGGGGCGCAGCCCGTTGCGGTCGAGCGTGGCGCCGACCTGGGTTCCGTCCGTGAAGATCAGCGCGGCAGGACCGTCCCACGGCTCCATCTGGTTGGCGTGGTACTCGTAGAAGGCGCGCAGATCGGGGTCGAGGTCGGGCTGCTTCTCCCAGGCCTCCGGCACCATCATCATGACCGCGTGCGGCAGGCTGCGGCCGGTGAGGGTGAGCAGTTCGAGGACCTCGTCGAAGGATGCCGAGTCGCTGGCCCCCTCCGTGCAGATGGGCAGCAGCGGGGTGACGTCGCCGAGCAGCTCGGATTCGAGCTGGGACTGGCGTGCGCGCATCCAGTTGCGGTTGCCGCCCACGGTGTTGATCTCGCCGTTGTGCGCCAGCATGCGCAGAGGCTGCGCGAGCGGCCAGGACGGGAAGGTGTTCGTCGAGTACCGCGAGTGCACCACCGCCAGCTCGGAGGCGAACAGCTCGTTCTGCAGGTCGGGATAGAACGGCTCCAGCTGCAGAGTGGTGACCATGCCCTTGTAGCCGAGGGTGCGCGCCGACAGGGAGACGAAGTACGCGTCCAGCTCGTGACCCGCGCGCTTGCGCAGGCGGTACGCGATGCGGTCCAGGGCGATGCCGGACGCACCGCCGGGAGCGGACACGAAGAGCTGTTCGAACGCGGGGCGCGCTTCATCGGCGAGCTTGCCGAGATTCTCGTTCGCGGTGGGGACCGTGCGCCAGCCCAGCACGGTGAGGCCCTCTTCGGCGGCGATGCGCTCGATGCCGGCCTTCTGCTCGCGGCGTGCGCTCGACTCTCGGGGGAGGAACGCGAGGCCCGCGGCGTACTCGCCGACCGGGGGGAGATCGAAGTCAGTGACCGATCGGAGGAACACGTCCGGCATCTGGGTCAGGATGCCGGCGCCATCGCCGGTGCCGGCATCGGAGCCGATCGCACCGCGGTGTTCCAGGTTGCGCAGCGCTTCCAGCGCGAGCGCGATGATGTCGTGCCCGGCTCGGCCGCGCAGCGTCGCGACCATCGCCAGGCCGCAGGCGTCCTTCTCGAACGCCGGATCGTACAGTCCCTGCTTCGGGGGGTAAGCGCCGGAGGCGCCGTAGGGAGGCTGGAAGTACACCAGTCACCGTCCTCAGTGTCGAGTGAAACCGGGGACAGCGCTGGCCCGCTCGTTCAGTGTGGAATGACCGCATGCTGCGAGGCGTCAGAATGATGCTCTCGCTCTACGGAGCGGTGCTTGTGGCTGGTGCTCCTGCGCCGATCTCATCGGCCGGAGGCTCACTCAGGTCGACGTAGTCATGGGATTCGTTCTGCGATTCTACATCCGCATCAGCACGGTGCCGACCGATCGTGTACGGCGACGGCTCCACACCGGTATGACGACGCGTCTGCACGATGAGGATGACGACTCCGACGAGTACGCCGATGATCGCCGCCCAGACGTTGCTGCGCAGGCCGAAGAAGATCTCGCTCGGGTCGATCCGGATCGATTCCCAGACGATGCGTCCGGAGCAGTACCAGATCAGGTAGACGGCGAACAGCTTGCCCCACTGCAGGTGCAGCTTTCTGCCGATCCAGAGCAGCACCAGCACGCCGAGGGCGTTCCAGACGACCTCGTAGAGGAACGTGGGGTGGAACAGCGTGCCCTCGGGAAGCCCCGGAGGGAATGCCGGGTTGGTGGATTCGATCTCCAGGCCCCACGGAAGGTCGGTGGGAAGCCCGAAGAGCTCGTGGTTGAACCAGTTGCCGAAACGACCCATCGCCTGCGCGAGGAGGAGTCCCGGCGCGAGCGCGTCGGCGAAGGTCCAGAACCGGATCCCCGTCCACCGGCAGCCCAGCCAGGCGCCGACCGCGCCCCCGAGCAGTGCGCCGAAGATGGCGATGCCGCCCTCCCAGATCGCCCAGACCGAGCCGAACTCCATGGGGTTCCATGGATTGCTGCCCGGCCCGAAGTAGAAGCCGGGGTGGGTGAGCACGTGGAAGACGCGGGCGCCGATGATGGCCAGCGGCACCGCGAGGATGGCGATGTCGATGACGACCCACCTCTCCGCGCCGCGCTTGGTGAGGCGGTGGTTGGTCAGCAGCGTCGCCGCGATGATCCCCGCGATGATGCACAGCGCGTAGTAGCGGATCGGCACAGGGCCGATCTCGAAGCCGTTGGAGGGAGGGCTCGGGATGCTGGTGAGCACGCTCGTGAAGGTGCTGTGAAGCGCGAAGGACATGAGAGAGAGTCTAGTTTCCTGTCACGAATCTGCCCGACGGCGTGCCGCCGGCCAGGGCTCGGGTGGTTTCGGCGAGACGGTGCAGTCCGCCGTCGCGCAGCGCCTTCACCAGCGCGGTTCCGACGATCGCACCGTCGGCGTACTCGACGACCCCGGCGATCTGCTCGGCGTTGGAGATGCCGATGCCGACGCACGCCGAGGTAGCGCCCCGCTCGCGCATCCGATCGACCAGGGTGCGTGCGGCGCGGTCCAGGGCGGCGCGTTCGCCGGTGATGCCCATCGTCGAGACGGTGTAGACGAACCCCGTCGACGCTGAGATGACCAGGTCGAGCCGTTCATCGGTCGACGTCGGCGCGGCGAGGAAGATGCGGTCCAGTCCGGTGCGCTCGCTCGCGGCGATCCACTCCCCCGCGGCTTCCGGCGTGATGTCCGGTGTGATCAGGCCGGCTCCTCCGGCCGCGAGCAGATCGTCGGCGTACCGGTCCACGCCGTACTGGATGACGGGGTTCCAGTAGGTCATGACGACGACGGGGACGTCGGTCTGCGCGGTGACCGCTTCGACCACGGTGAACAGGTCGCGTGTGCGATAGCCGTTCGCGAGTGCCTGCTGGGTGGCCTGCTGGATGACCTCGCCGTCCATGACCGGGTCGGAGTAGGGCGGGCCGAGCTCGATGACGTCCACGCCGTTGCGCGCCAGCGTGAGGGCGGCGTCGATGCTGGTCTTCAGGTCGGGGAACCCGATCGGCAGATAGCCGACGAACGCGCCGCGTCCCGCCTCGTGCGCCTTGCGGATGGCGTTCTCGACGCGGCTCACGAAGGGTCCTCCTGGTCGTACAGCTCGAAGTACCGCGCAGCGGTGTCCATGTCCTTATCGCCGCGACCGGAGAGGCAGACGGCGATGATCGCCTCGGACCCCAGCTCGCGTCCGATGCGCAGCGCGCCCGCGAGGGCATGGGCGGACTCGATCGCGGGAATGATGCCCTCGGTGCGGCTCAGCAGTCGCAGTGCCTGCATGGCCTCGTCGTCAGTGGCGGGGATGTACTCGGCACGGCCGATGTCGGACAGCCACGCGTGCTCGGGGCCGACACCCGGGTAGTCCAGGCCTGCGGAGATGGAGTGCGATTCGACGGTCTGCCCGTCCTCGTCCTGCAGCACGTAGGTCTTCGCGCCGTGCAGCACGCCGGGGCGGCCGCGCTCGATCGATGCGGCGTGCTTCGGCGTGTCGACGCCGTCGCCTGCGGCCTCCACGCCGTACAGCTTCACGCCCTGGTCGTCCAGGAAGGCGTCGAACATCCCGATGGCGTTCGAGCCGCCGCCGACGCAGGCGACGACGGCATCCGGCAGGCGTCCGGCCTCGGCGAGAAGCTGCTCGCGGGCTTCCTCGCCGATGATCTTCTGGAAGTCGCGCACCATCGCCGGGAAGGGGTGCGGTCCTGCCGCCGTGCCGAAGATGTAGTTCGTGGTGTCGACCGTCGCCACCCAGTCGCGGTAGGCGTCGTTGATGGCGTCCTTCAGAGTGCGGGACCCGGTCCTGACGGCCACGACCTCGGCGCCCAGCAGTCGCATGCGGGCGACGTTGAGTGCCTGCCGTTCGGTGTCGACCTCGCCCATGTAGATCGTGCAGTCCAACCCGAACAGCGCGGCGGCGGTCGCGGTGGCGACTCCGTGCTGACCTGCTCCGGTCTCCGCGATGACGCGGGTCTTGCCCAGCCGCTTGGTCAGCAGCGCCTGTCCCAGCACGTTGTTGATCTTGTGGGATCCGGTGTGGTTGAGATCCTCGCGCTTGAGGAAGACCCGTGCGCCCCCGGCGTGCTCGGCGAACCGTGCGACCTCGGTGATCGGCGACGGGCGGCCGGCGTACGAGTGCAGCAGCGCGGCGAGCTCGGAGCGGAACTCCGGGTCGACGATGGCGGCCTCGTACGCGACGGTGAGCTCATCGATCGCGGCGATGAGGGATTCGGGCATGTACCGCCCGCCGAACTCGCCGAAGAATGGCCCGTGCTGATCACGCAGGCTCACAGAGACTCCTTCTGGTCGCGGACGACCATCGATCCGGCCTCGAGGTAGCTCGCCAGCGTCGCAACCGGGTCGCCGGTGACCAGCGCCTCTCCGATGAGCACCACGTCCGCCCCCGCCTCGCGGTAGCGACGGACGTCGTCGGGTGCGAGCACCGCCGACTCGGCGACGCGGATCGCCGTGTCGGGGATCCGATCAGCCAGACGCGCGAACAGGTCTCGGTCCAGCTCGAGGGTCTTCAGGTTGCGCGCGTTCACGCCGATGAGTGCGGCGCCCAGGTCGATCGCGACCTCGAGCTCCTCTGGGGAGTGCGTCTCGATCAGCGGTGTCATGCCGAGCTCGAGGATGAGGGTGTGCAGTTCGTCCAGCGTGGAACGCGACAGTCCAGCGACGATGAGCAGGGCGAGGTCGGCGCCGGCCGCACGCGCCTCGAACACCTGGTAGGGCGTCGCGATGAAGTCCTTGCGCAGCACCGGCAGGGACACCCGTGCGGTCACGGCTTCGAGATCGGCGAGACTGCCGCCGAAACGCCGCTCCTCCGTGAGGACGCTGATCGCAGAGGCGCCGCCCTGCTCGTACAGCGCCGCCTGCAGCGCGGGGTCCGGGATCTCCGCGAGGGATCCCCGCGACGGGCTGGCGCGCTTCACCTCGGCGATGATCTTCACCTGATCGGCGGGCGCCAGCGCGGCGAGTGCGTCGCGCGCGGCCGGCCGTGCGCGTGCGTCGCGCTCCACGGCGGCGAGCGGACGGGTCCGTGCACGACGCTCGGCGTCTTCGACAGCGCCGGCCGTCAGGTCGGCGAGGACCATCAGTGTGCCTTCGGCGTGTACTTCGGGCCCTTCACTCCCCAGCCGGCCCGTGCGAGGGCCCAGCCGGAGATCGCGCCGATGACGACGATCGCAGCCGAGACCCAGACGCCGACGGACAGCTCCAGGCAGAAGAAGATCGTGCCCAGGGCGAAGCCGAGCAGCATGATCACCACGGCAATCCAGGCTGCAGGCGAGTGTCCGTGACCGGGGTCGGCGATCGGGTTGGTCATGTTCTCCTCCGGGAGGTCGGCGATGATCTCAGTCTATCGGGAAGGCCCGGTCGGATCGGTGCCATGGGACAGCTCGTCCCACGAGTCGATCGGATCCAGCGGGCCGGCCTGGTCGTGATGACCTGACACGGGCTGCTCGTAGCGCCGGCCACCGGCCTTCCAACGGTGCGCCGTGGCGAGGACGAAGACGGACGCGACCAGCAGCACCAGCCAGCCCGTCAGCGCGGCTGCAGCCCATCCGGAGGGCTCCAGGGCCGTGACGATCGAGCTCAGTGCACTGACCCCGCTGAGTCCGGTCGCCTCCGTGAGCGATGGTGCGACGGCCGCGAGCGGCGTGTCGGACAGGATCGGGAGGGTGCCGAGGATCAGGACGACCGCCCCCGCACCCCCGAGCACCGAGAACACGTACCGCAGCACGCGGCCCGCGATCGCCATCGCGGCGCCCAGTGCGAGCACGGCGAGCGAGAGCGGCGCGAGCAGTGCGAGGGCATCCGCACCCGAGACGAGCAGGGGCTGCTCAGTGTCGGCGCGATGGACCGTGATCCAGGTCTGCGTCGACGAGATGATGCCGACGCCGCCCGCGATCAGGAATCCCAGCACTGCGAGCATCCGTGCACGTCGCAGCATCGTCATTCGCCCCCGGTCAGGGTGAGCTCACGGCCGTCGAAGCAGGTGCGGGTTCCCGTGTGGCAGGCGGGCCCCTGCTGGTGGACGGTGAGCAGGATGGCGTCCCCGTCGCAGTCCACGGCCACGCCGTGCACATGCTGCGTGTGGCCGGAGGTGTCGCCCTTGCGCCAGTACTCCCCGCGCGAGCGCGACCAGTACACGGCACGTCCGCCGGTGAGGGTGCGCCGCAGCGCTTCGGCGTTCATCCATGCGAGCATGAGCACCTCGCGGGTGTCGTGCTGCTGCACGATGACCGGCGCGAGCCCGGCGTCGTTCCAGACCACGCGCGCGATCTCGCTCTCGACGATCCCGTTTCCCGCTGTGTCGCTCACCTCACCACCACGCCTTCCGCCCTGAGGGCGTCCTTGACGTCACCGACCGTCAGCTGCCCGCTGTGGAAGACGCTGGCGGCGAGCACGGCATCCGCGCCCGCCTCGATCGCCGGCGCGAAGTCGCTGACGGCGCCGGCGCCGCCGGAGGCGATCACGGGCACGGAGGAGACGTCGCGCATCAGGCGGACCAGTTCGAGGTCGAAACCGTCCTTCGTGCCGTCCGCGTCGATCGAGTTCACCAGCAGCTCACCCGCACCGCGCTCGATGGCCTCGACCGCCCACTGGAGGGCGTCCAGAGTGGTCTCGGCCCGGCCGCCGTGAGTCGTGACGACGAACCCGGATGCGGTCGTGGCGGCACGCTTGACGTCCAGAGAGAGCACGAGCACCTGCGCTCCGAAGCGGTCGGCGATCTCGCCGATCAGCTCGGGTCGCGCGATGGCGGCCGAGTTCACGCCCACCTTGTCGGCGCCCACGGCCAGCAGACGGGCGACGTCCTCAGCGCTGCGCACTCCCCCACCGACGGTCAGCGGCACGAACACCTGTTCGGCGGTGCGCTGCACGACCTCGTAGGTCGTCGCCCTGGCGTCGACCGTGGCGGTCACATCGAGGAAGGTGATCTCATCCGCACCCTGTGCCGCGTAGTGCACGGCGAGCTCGACCGGATCGCCCATGTCCCGCAGGTCCTTGAAGTTCACGCCCTTCACGACGCGGCCGTCGGCCACGTCCAGGCAGGGGATGACGCGGGCGGCCAGCGTCATCAGAGCCTCGCCGCGTGGATCGCGGTGACCAGGATCGCGCGTGCGCCGAGCGCGTACAGGTCGTCCATCACCTGGTTCATACCCTTGCGCGGGATCATGACGCGCACGGCCACCCAGTCGGGGTCGCGCAACGGCGAGATCGTCGGCGATTCGCGGCCGCCGGCGATCGCTGCGGCCTGGTCGACCAGGCGGGCCGGCAGGTCGTAGTCGAGCAGCACGAACCGGCGAGCGACCATCACCCCACGCAGGCGGCGCAGCAGCCGAGCGGTTCCCGGTGCGTCGCCGGGGCGGCTGATGAGCACCGCCTCGGATTCGATGATCACGGGTCCGAAGATCTCCAGACCCGCCTGGCGCAGGGTCGTGCCGGTCTCGACGACGTCGGCGATCACATCGGCGACGCCGAGCTGCACGGCGGACTCGACGGCGCCGTCCAGGGGCACGAGCTCGGCCTTGACCCCGTGCTCGCGGAGGAAGTCATCGACGAGCCCCGGATAGGCGGATGCCACACGCACGCCCTCGAGGTCGGCGATCGTCGCGTAGCGTCCGGGAGGGGCGGCGAAGCGGAACGTCGAGCGCGCGAAGCCCAGCTGTTCGATCTCGCGCGCGTCGTCCTGACGCACGTCGCGCAGCAGGTCGCGCCCGGTGATGCCGACGTCGAGCGCGCCGGAGGCCACGTAGGTGGCGATGTCGCGGGGGCGCAGGTAGAAGAACTCGACGTCGCTGTCCGCGTCGACGACATGCAGGGTCTTGGGGTCACGCCGACCGGTGTACCCGGCTTCGGCGAGCATCTCGGCAGCGGTCTCGGAGAGCGAGCCCTTGTTCGGAACGGCGATGCGCAGCATGGATGTCTTTCTGTTCGAGCGGTCTGGTGAGTGCGCGCTCACAGATGTCGGTAGACGTCCTCCAGGCTCAGCCCCTTGGCGAGCATCATCACCTGCAGGTGATACAGCAGCTGGGAGATCTCCTCAGCGGCGTTCTCGTCGCTCTCGTACTCGGCGGCCATCCACACCTCGGCGGCCTCTTCGACGATCTTCTTGCCGATCGCGTGCACGCCGCGATCCAGCTGCGCGACGGTGCTCGAGCCTTCCGGGCGGGTCTCGGCGGTGCGCTGGAGCTCGGCGAACAGCTCGTCGAATGTCTTCACGGTTCCAGGCTAGCCGCTCTCGCGAGCTCCCGGAGCCGGGTGACGGCGGCCCCGATGTCATCGGCACCGTACACCGCGGATCCGGCGACGAACGTGTCGGCACCGGCCTCGGCCGCCTGGGCGATCGTCGCGTCGGAGATCCCCCCGTCGACCTGCAACCACACATCCGATCCGCGTCGGCGCGCCTCCTCGCGCATCGCGCGCAGCTTCGGCATGGTCTCGGGCATGAACCCCTGTCCGCCGAAGCCGGGCTCCACGGTCATCACCAGCACCTGATCGAACTCGTCGAGGATCGAGTACAGCGCCTCGCCGGCGGTTCCGGGTTTGATCGCGACTCCCGCACGCGCCCCCATGTCCCGCAGCCGTCGGGCGAGGGCGACGGGATCGCCGGCCGCCTCCAGGTGGAACGTGACACTGGCCGCGCCGAGCTCGGCGTATCCGGGTGCCCAGCGGTCGGGGTCGGTGATCATCAGGTGCACGTCGAGCGGGATCGGGCTCGTGGCCTGGATGCGCTCGACCATCTGCGGGCCGAACGTGAGATTCGGGACGAAGTGGTTGTCCATGACGTCCACGTGCACGAAGTCGGCGGTGGCGATGCGGGCGAGGTCCGCCTGCATGTTGACGAAATCGGCGGCGAGGATGCTGGGATTGATGCGGGGGGCGACGGGGAGATTCACGGGTCATCCTTCCTGGGCGGTACGGGTGTCCTGGGCGGTACGGGTGTCGCGCTGCAGGAGCGCGAGGAACATGGCATCCGTACCGTGACGATGTGGCCACAGCTGCACACGTCGGGGCTCGCCATCCGCGGGGGGCGCGAGATCGATGGGCGAAGTGGCGACGCCCGCGATCACAGCCTGCGCGTCGAGCTCGGTGACGTCGTCGCGGTGCCGCAGCACCTCCGAGACGACCCCTGAGGTCTCGGCGAGGTGCGGAGAGCAGGTGACGTAGGCGACGATGCCCCCGGGCGCCAGCGCATCGAGGGCGGCGTCCAGCAGCTGCGTCTGCAGCACGACCAGGTCGGCGACGTCGGCGGGCGACTTCCGCCAGCGCGCCTCCGGACGGCGGCGCAGGGCGCCGAGTCCGGTGCAGGGTGCGTCGACGAGGATGCGGTCGAAGGCGCCCGGATGCTGCGCCGCGAACTCGCGTCCGTCCTGCTCGTGCACGGGCACGTCGATCGGCAGCGGGCCGAGCGCCCGACGGACCAGGCCGGCCCGCACGGGCACGACCTCGTTGGCCTCGAGCGCCGCGCCGTCGCGGTGGGCGATCGCGGCCAGGAGCGCGGTCTTGCCACCGGGGCCCGCGCACAGGTCGAGCCAGCGCTCCCCCGCGCGCACGGGTGCGGCGGATGCCAGAGCGAGCGCGACGAGCTGAGAGCCCTCGTCCTGCACGCGGATCGTCCCCGCCGACGCGCTGAGCAGCTCGCGCGGATCCCCGCCCGGTGACGCGAAGGCCGTCGCCGCATAGGGCCGGGCCGGCTCCCCGCGCTCGGCGAGCCCGGGAAGGGCCACCAGGGTCACCTCCGGCGAGACGTTGTCGGCGCGCAGCAGCTCGTCGAGCTCGTCGGCGCGTCCTTCTGCCGCCAGCGCGCGGCGCAGTGCCCGGATCACCCAGACGGGATGGGCGGTGCGCAGGGCCAGCCGTTCGTCGTCCGACCGGGCACCGGACTCGATGCGCTCCTGCCAGGTGGCGGCATCGTCGCGTGCGATGCGACGCAGCACGGCGTTGGCGAAACCCGACGCACCCCGCCCCACCTCCGCGGCGACCAGGTTCACGGACTCGTTGACCGCCGCGTGCGGGGCGACCCGCGTCGCCAGCAGCTGATGGGCGCCCAGCCGCAGGGCGTCCAGGACCGCGTCGTCGATGTCCCCGACCGGTCGCCCTGCGGCGGCCGCGATGATCGCGTCGTACGTGCCGCGGCGACGCAGCGTTCCGTAGGCGAGCTCGGTGGCCAGCCCCGCGTCCGCAGCGTCCAGGCCGGCTTCTGCGATGAGCCGCGGAAGCAGAAGGTTCGCGTAGGCGTCGTCGTCCGTCACGGCACGAAGCACGTCGTAGGCGACCCATCGCGCCGGCTGGATGCCGCGCTTGCCGTGTGCGTTGTCGCTCATGAGCCGGCCCGCACGTTCTCGCCGGCCCGCAGTCCGCGCCACCAGTCCGCAGCGTTCATCGCGCCCTTTCCTGCGGGCTGGACACGCGTCACCTCGAGGGCGCCCTCTGCGCAGCCGATCAGCACGGCGGTTCTCCTGCCGGTCAGCTCGCCGGGGGCGAGCGTCGGCGCGTCGGTCGCCACCCGTGCGGCGAGGACTTTCAGCCGTGCGCCGTCGACGGTGGTGTGGGCCCCGGGCTCCGGTGTCACACCGCGGTACCGCGCGTGGACCGCCGTCACCGGCTGGGTCCAATCCAGGGCGCCGTCCTCGAGGGTCAGCTTCGGTGCGAGGGTCACCTGGCCCTGCTGGGGGGTCGCCTCCGCGGTCCCGTCGGCGATACCCGAGACCACCTCCTCGGTGACGCCCGCCCCCGCGGACGCCAGCAGCTCGAGCGCGACGTCGGCGGTGGCGTCGACCGGGACGTCCACCGTGCGCAGGGCGAACACGTCACCGGCGTCCAGTGCCGGCACGAGCTGGAACACGCTGACGCCCAGTTCCCGGTCCCCGGCGATCAGAGCGCGCTGAACGGGAGCCGCGCCTCGCCAGGCGGGCAGCAGCGAGAAGTGCAGATTGATCCACCCGTGCCGCGGCGTCGAGAGCAGCGGCTCCCGGACGATGCCGCCATAGGCGACGATGACGCCGAGGTCGGCATTCAGGGTCGAGATGTACGCGGTCGCGTCCTCATCCAGTCGCGACGTCTTCAGGATCGGCAGTCCGAGCATGGCGGCGGCCGCAGCGACCGGCGAGGGAGTCAGCACGCGCTTGCGACCCAGCGGCGCATCGGGCCGCGTGATGACCGCGACGATCTCGTGATCGGCGGCAAGGGCGTGCAGGGTGGGCACCGCGACGGCGGGCGTGCCTGCGAAGACGAGGCGCATGAAGGTTCTCCGCTCGGGGTGTTCGGGTGGGGTCAGAGGTCGGGACGCGTTCAGATCTCTGGTTCGAGGATATCGAGGTGCACCGAGAGACTGCTCCTCGAGGTGCCGCGGCCGCGGCGCCGTCGGGCGGCGTCGGCGATGACCGCCGCCCGCAGGGTGCCAGCCACGCTGTGACCTGCCGCGTAGCCGAACCGCACCAGAGCTCGGACGCGACCGTCGTCGCCGGACGGAAGCGGCCCGAGGACCGCTTCACCGGTGATCCCGATCTCCGCGAGCGCCTCCAGGGCTGTCCGCACGGATTCGGCCGGCCCCTCGATCTGGGCGACGCGCGCGGTGGGCGGCATGCGCAGGGGCAGGCGCGCCTCGAGCTCGCTGCGGGCGTACGCAGCCGGCGACCAGGTGGCCAGGGCGCGCGCCACGGGGCCGTTGACCCCGACCAGGTGGATCGGGGCGCCGGGGGCCGCCAGCGCCGCGGCGTTCGCCCACCAGCGCAGGCACGACTCGCCGATGCGCAGTTCGGGTGCCTGCAGCATCCGTGCACCGTCCAGCAGGATCACGGCACGGTAACCGCCGACGGCGGCCGGCTCCGCGCCCCGTGTGGCGACGACCAGCGCGGGTTTGGCGTCGACATGCTGCAGCGGATGCGCGCCGTCGGAGACGATCACCCGCACGCCGGGGAAGGCGCGGCCCAGCTCGTCAGCGGTGCGCTCGGTTCCGGATGACGCCAGTCGCACCTGGTCGGAGGAGCACTCCGGGCAGTGCCAGGAGTGGGCGGAGCGACCGCACCACCCGCAGACCGGCACCGCGCCCCGACGCCGCGCGCCCAGAGGCCCACCGCAGTGCACGCAGCGGGCCGGCGCGCGGCATCCGCCGCACACCAGGGTCGGTGAGAAGCCGGGGCGCGCGACCTGTACGAGAACGGGGCCGTCCGCGATCGCGGTGCGTGCGGTGGCGAACGCGCTCGACGGCACGCGCTGCGCGGTCTGCTCGAGCTCCTGCGGCGTGCTGAGGCGAACCTGAGGTATGACGCGTCGTGCGGCGGTGACGTCCTGCAGCCATCCGTGGGCGACGAGCCGCTCGGCATCGGTGGATCGGGTGTGCCCCACCAGCAGCAGCGCGCTGCCCTCCTCCTCCTGACGGATCAGCGCCGCGTCACGCGCGTGCACGTACGGGGCGAGGGGCTCGGCGAGCAGCGGGTCGCCGTCGTCCCAGATGGCGACCAGCCCGGCGCGTGCCGGTGAGTAGACCGCCGAGCGGTTGCCCACCACGACGCACGGCGCGTCCTCGAGGGTGCGCAGGAACGCGCGGTAGCGATCGGGGTTCGTCTGCCTGGCATCGTGACGCACCACGGCTTCGTCGGCGACGAGCATTCCGAGGGCGGCGAGCAGCACGTCCTGATCGCGGTAGTCGGGCACGACCAGCACGCTGGAGCGTCCTTCGCTCAGCTGGACGGCCGCGGCGGATGCCATCAGCAGAGCCCACGAGGGCGTGTCGTCCTGTGACACGGGGATGGCCTCGACCGCGGCGCGTCCATCGGCGGCGAGCAGGGTCGCGAGTCCGTCGTACAGGGCGATGGTCTCCCGCGCGCGCGTGAGCGCCCCCGCATCCGGGACGGGAGCGGATGCTGCGGGGCGCCAGGCCTTCTCGACGCGCACCTGGCGCTTGGGGATCGCCAGGCGCAGGATGTCGGCCGCCGATCCCGCGGCCCGGTCGGCGGCGCGGCGCGCCAGACGATAGAGCCGTTCGGGCAGCACGACCGTCGGCGAGACGACGCTCTCGATCTCGGAGAGTGCCCGCCCGGCATCCGGTTCGACGTCGATCTCGACGACGAATCCGTCGATCACGCGGCCGGCCGTGCGCAGCGGCGCTTTGACCCGGACCCCGGGCGCGACATCGCCGAGCTCGTCGGGCAGTGCGTAGTCGAACAGACGATCCAGTTGGGGCAGAGGCGAGTCGATGAGCACGCGCGCGATACGGCGTGCGCCGCTGCCGCCGACCGCCGCTGCCTGCGCGGGAGTGACCGGCTCCGGGGCCACGTCGGCCTCAGACGCCGGCAGCGCGGCGCAGCTCGTCTGCGCGGTCGGTGCGCTCCCAGGTGAAGTCGGGCAGCTCGCGGCCGAAATGACCGTAGGCGGCGGTCTGGGCGTAGATCGGACGCAGCAGATCGAGCTCCTCGATGATCGCCTGCGGGCGCAGGTCGAACACGGACTCGATGGCGCGGGTGATCGCATCGTCGGAGACCGTTCCGGTGCCGAACGTCTCGACGTACAGACCGACCGGACGGGCGACGCCGATGGCGTAGGCCACCTGCACCTCTGCGCGGTCCGCCAGACCGGCGGCGACCACGTTCTTCGCCACCCAGCGCATCGCGTACGCGGCCGAGCGATCGACCTTCGACGGGTCCTTGCCGCTGAAGGCGCCGCCGCCGTGGCGCGCGGCGCCGCCGTAGGTGTCGATGATGATCTTGCGACCGGTCAGGCCCGCATCGCCCTTCGGCCCACCGGTGACGAAGGGGCCCGCCGGGTTGATGAAGTAGCTCAGATCGTCGGCCAGGTCGAGTCCGGTCTGGGCGAGCACGGGGTCGATGACCTTCGACCGCACGAGCGCCTTCAGCTCGTCCTGCGAGATGTCGGGGTGGTGCTGAGTGGAGAGCACCACGGCTTCCACGCTCTTGGGCGTGAAGCCGTCGTAGCCGAGAGTCACCTGCGTCTTGCCGTCGGGGCGCAGGAAGTCCAGCTCGCCGGAGCGGCGCACCTCGGTGAGGCGCTCGGCGATGCGATGGGCGGTCCAGGCGGCCATCGGCATGAGCTGCGGGGTCTCGTTGGTCGCGAAGCCGAACATGATCCCCTGGTCGCCTGCGCCGAGCTCGTCGCGCGGGTCCGTGGAGCCTCCGTCGCGCTGCTCCTGAGCCTGGTCGACGCCGTGGGCGATGTCGGTGGACTGCTCCCCCACCGAGATGCTCACGCCGCAGGACGAGCCGTCGAAGCCCATGTCGCTCGACGTGTAGCCGATGCCGTTCACGACGTCGCGCACGATCGTCGGAATGTCGACGTATCCCTCCGTGCGGATCTCACCGGCCACGTGCACGAGCCCCGTCGTCACCAGGGTCTCGACGGCGACGCGCGAATCTCGATCGACGGTGAGCAGACCGTCCAGGATGCTGTCGGAGATCTGGTCGCAGATCTTGTCGGGGTGCCCTTCGGTGACGGACTCGGACGTGAACAGGCGCAGCGCGCTCATCGATGCTCCAAAGCAGGGTTGTCGGGCGGAGCCGGGATCGGCTCGACGCCAGTATGCGTGAAACCGCCGACATCCGGGTCCGGACGTCGGCGGCTCACAGGGTGCGAGAGATCACTCGGCGTGGCGGATGCGCAGCTTGTCCTCGTTGATCTCGTGCAGAGCGATCGTGAGGGGCTTGTCCTCGACGGACGAGTCGACCAGCGGGCCCACGTTGTCGAAGAGGTTCCCCTCGTGCAGGTCGGAGTAGTAGTCGTTGATCTGGCGCGCGCGCTTGGACGCGAAGATCACCAGCTCGTACTTCGACGAGACGCGCTCCAGCAGATTGTCGATGGGCGGGTCGATGATGCCCTGGTTGTGTCCGGCCATGGTGGACCTCCTGGTCAGGCGACGCTGCCATCGGACGATGACGTGTCGCTAAATCGGTGAAACGGAGCGCGCGCCCTGGGGCGAGCTCAGGAACTCATCGTCCTGGCGGACGGGTCAGCGCGCAGAGCCTGAGGCCAATTCTACGACCTCGCGGGCCGCTGTGGCGACGTCGGCGTTCACGACGAGATAATCGAACTCGTTCTGGGCCGCCAGTTCCTTGCGCGCGGTGCGCAGTCGGCGGCTGCGCTCCTCGGCGTCCTCGGTGCCCCGACCGACCAGCCGCTGCACCAGTTCGTCCCAGCTGGGCGGCAGGAGGAACACCAGCGTCGCCGAGGGTTCGACAGCGCGCACCTGTCTGGCGCCCTGCAGGTCGATCTCGAGCAGAACGGTCTTTCCCGCCGCCAGCGCCTCATCGACCGGACCGCGCGGCGTGCCGTAGCGGTGCCGGTTGTGCACGGTCGCGTATTCGAGGAGCTGATTCTCCGCGATCAGCCGGTCGAAGGCATCGTCGTCGACGAAGTAGTAGTGGACGCCGTCGATCTCCCCGGGCCGCGGCGCACGGGTCGTGGCCGACACCGACAGGTGGATCTGCGGATGGCTCTCCCGGATGTGCGCGGCGACCGTCCCCTTTCCGACGGCGGTCGGTCCGGCGAGCACCAGCAGGCGGCTGCGCCCGGGCCGCGCCGTGTGCGGGGGGAATCGCGCGTCCAGCCATCCCGACAGTGCGGCCAGCTGACGCACGCCGAGACCTCCCAGGCGCTTGACCGGCGAGATGTGCAGCTCTTCCAGGATGCGGTCGCGCTTGCCCGTGCCGATCGCGGGCAGCGCAAGCAGAAAGTCCGTCACCCGCATGGTCGCGGCATCCGAGTCGGGCTCCTCGACGGCCTGTCGAAGGATCTCCTGGCCGGTGGTGACCCGGGTGGTCAGGTCGCGTTTGATCGACGCCCGCGCGCGCCTGCGCTCCAGCGCCCGCTGGGACGCAGCCCGGCGATCGACGTCGGGGACGATGCGATGTTCAGCCACGAAGAACCTCCTGATACCGTGCGGCCCGTTCGCGTATGGCTGCCGCGATCCCTGCCGGGCCGGCATCGAGGACACTGCGGCTCTCACTGGCGAGAACCTGTGAGGCGATCGCGCCGTACCGGGAGACCAGGTCCTCCGGCACCGCGCCCTGCGCCCCGAACCCGGGTGCGAGGATCGGCGTGCCGGCGAGAGCACGGTCATCGAGCGCGAACTCGGTGCGGTCCACGGTCGCCCCGATGACGACGCCGACCGGCCCCAGACCGCCTTCGAACGCCACCGAGCCGTTCGCCCAGGCGATGTCGCGCACGACCCGCTGTGCGACCGTCTGCTCGTCGCCGGCACCCACATCGACCGTTCGTGCGGTCTGCACCGCAGCGGCCTCGGGGTTGCTGGTCGCAGCCAGCACGAACACGCCCTTGCCGGCGCGGACGGCCGTGGTGATGGTCTCGCGCAGCGACTCGGGCCCGAGGTACGGGCTGACCGTGACGGCATCCGACTCCAGCGGCGCGCCCTGCTCGAGCCACGCCGACGCGTATCCCGCCATCGTCGAGCCGATGTCGCCGCGCTTCGCGTCGGCGAGCACGAGCAGCCCTGCCTCCCGCGCGCGGGCGATCACGTCCTCGAGCGCGGCAAAGCCCCGCGATCCGAAGCGCTCGAAGAACGCCACCTGGGGTTTGACCACGCCGACCCGGCCCGCGGCGGCGTCGACCACCGCGAGTCCGAAGGAGCGCACTCCGTCGGCGTCCTGCGGCAGACCCCACTGCTCCAGCAGCGACGCATGCGGATCGATGCCGACGCACAGCGGCCCGTGCTCGTCCAGCGCCGCCCGGAGGCGGACGCCGAACGAGCGCGGAGCGTCCGAGAACTGGGTCACTTCGCCGACCTGCGGTCGAGCTCGTACTCCTGCAGGCTGCGCACCGAGAAGCCCTCGTTCGCCGCGTCCATGCCGCTCACGGCGGCGCCGAGAACGGCCATCGTGGTGAACAGCGCCTTGTCCGCCGCGACGGCGGCCGCACGGATCTCGTAGCCGTCGGCGCGGGCCGCGCCGCCGCTCGGAGTGTTCACGACGATGTCGATCTCACCGTCGTTGATCAGGTCGACGATGTTGCGCTCCCCGGTCTCCTGCGTTTCGCTGTACTTGGACACCACACTGACGTGGATGCCGTTGCGTCCGAGGATCTCCGCGGTCCCCTCGGTGGCCACCAGGGAGAAGCCGAGCTGCTGCAGGCGGTGAGCGGGCAGGATCACGGCGCGCTTGTCGGAGTCGGCCACGGAGATGAAGACCGTGCCCGACGTGGGCATGCCTCCGTACGCGGCGGCCTGGCTCTTCGCGAATGCCGTCGGGAAGTCCTTGTCGATGCCCATGACCTCTCCGGTGGAGCGCATCTCGGGGCCGAGGACCGAGTCCACCACCTTGCCGTCGTGGGTGCGGAATCGCTTGAACGGCAGCACGGCCTCCTTGACGGCGATCGGGGCGCCCAGCGGCACCTTCGACCCGTCCTGGACGGGGATCATGCCCTCGTCGATGAGTTCCGCGACGGTCGCGCCCGCCATGATGCGGCTGGCGGCCTTGGCCAGCGGGATGCCCAGCGCCTTCGACACGAACGGCACGGTGCGGCTCGCCCGCGGGTTCGCCTCGATGACGTAGAGCACGCCGGCGCTGATCGCGAACTGCACGTTCAGCAGACCGCGCACGCCCACGCCCTCGGCGATGGACCTGGTGGCCTCGCGGACGCGGTCGATATCGCTGCGTCCGAGCGAGATGGGCGGCAGCGTGCAGCTGGAGTCGCCGGAGTGGATGCCCGCCTCCTCGAGGTGTTCCATGATGCCGCCGATGTACAGGTCGGTGCCGTCGAACAGGGCGTCGACGTCCAGCTCGATCGCGTCGTCGAGGAAGCGGTCCACCAGCAGCGGTTTGCCCTCCTCGATGATGACCTGGCCGGCGGTGCGCACGAAGTAGTCGCGCAGCGAGGGGGTGTCGTAGACGATCTCCATGCCGCGGCCGCCGAGCACGAAGCTCGGCCGCACGAGCACCGGGTAGCCGATCTCCTCCGCGATGCGGACGGCGCCCTCGACGTCGATGGCCGTGCCGTTGCGCGGCGCGACGAGACCGGCCTGGTCCAGCAGACGCGAGAAGAGCTCGCGCTCCTCGGCGAGGTCGATCGCCGCAGGGCTAGTGCCCAGCACGGTGTAGCCGGCCGCCTCGATGCCCTTCGCCAGTCCCAGCGGCGTCTGGCCGCCCAGCTGGCAGACCACGCCGAGGATGGTGCCGCTGCGCGCCTCCGCGTCGAGCACCTCCAGCACGTCCTCGAGCGTCAGGGGCTCGAAATACAGGCGATCCGAGGTGTCGTAGTCTGTCGACACGGTCTCGGGGTTGCAGTTGACCATGACGGTCTCGTAGCCGGCATCCGACAGCGCGAACGAGGCGTGCACGCACGAGTAGTCGAACTCCACGCCCTGACCGATGCGGTTGGGGCCGGAGCCGATGATGACGACCTTGGTGCGCTCCGAGGGCGCGACCTCGGTCTCGAAGTCATAGCTCGAGTAGTGGTACGGCGTCAGCGCGGGGAACTCCCCCGCGCAGGTGTCGACCGTCTTGTACACCGGTCGCAGGCCCAGGTCGTGACGGATGCGGCGCACCTCGAGGTCGCTGACACCGCGCAGCTGCGCGATCTGGATGTCCGAGAAGCCGTGCTCCTTGGCGTGACGCAGCGTGGCCGCATCCAGCTCCGGTGCCCCGGCGACGAGCTCGGCGACCTCGTTGATCAGGACGATCTGGTCGAGGAACCACGGGTCGATCGACGTGGCGGCGAACGCCTGCTCGATCGTCGCACCCTTGCGCAGTGCCTGCTGCAGCACCACGATCCGACCATCGGTGGGCGTCCGGGATATCTCCAGGAGCTCTTCGACCGTGCGCTCCTCGGGACCCCAGTGGAACGAGGATCCGCGGTGCTCGAGCGAGCGCAGGGCCTTCTGCAATGCGGTCGTGTAGTTGCGTCCGATCGCCATCGCCTCGCCGACCGACTTCATGGTGGTCGTCAGGGTCGCATCCGCCGCCGGGAACTTCTCGAAGGCGAACCGCGGCACCTTGACCACCACGTAATCCAGCGTGGGCTCGAAGCTGGCCGGCGTGACACCGGTGATGTCGTTCGGGATCTCGTCCAGCCGGTAGCCCAGGGCGAGCTTGGCCGCGAGCTTGGCGATCGGGAAGCCGGTCGCCTTGGAGGCCAGCGCCGACGAGCGGGACACGCGCGGGTTCATCTCGATGACGATGATGCGGCCGTTGGTCGGGTCCACGGCGAACTGGATGTTGCAGCCGCCGGTGTCCACGCCCACGGAGCGGATGATGTCGATCGAGATGTCGCGCATCTTCTGGTACTCGCGGTCGGTGAGCGTGAGGGCGGGTGCCACCGTGATCGAGTCGCCGGTGTGCACGCCGACCGGGTCGACGTTCTCGATGGAGCAGACGACGACGGTGTTGTCGGCGGTGTCGCGCATGAGCTCGAGCTCGTACTCCTTCCAGCCGAGGATGGACTCCTCCAGGAGCACCTCATGGGTGGGCGAGTCGTGCAGGCCGGCACCGGCGATGCGGCGCAGGTCCTCCTCGTCGTAGGCGAAGCCGGAGCCGAGGCCTCCCATCGTGAACGACGGCCGGACCACCAGCGGGTAGCCGAGTTCGGCGGCACCGGCGAGGACCTCGTCCATCGTGTGGCAGATGCGGGAGTCGGCGACGTCGGCGCCCACTTCCAGGACCAGTTCCTTGAAGATCTGACGATCCTCGCCCTTGCGGATGGCCTCCACCTTCGCGCCGATCAGCTCGACACCGTACTTGTCCAGGATGCCGCGCTCATGCAGCGTCATCGCGGCGTTCAGGGCCGTCTGACCGCCGAGGGTCGGCAGGATGGCATCCGGCTTCTCCTTGGCGATGATCGTCTCGATCACCTCAGGGGTGATCGGTTCGATGTAAGTCGCGTCGGCGAAGTCGGGGTCGGTCATGATCGTGGCCGGGTTGGAGTTGACCAGGATGACGCGCACGCCCTCCTCGCGCAGGACGCGGCACGCCTGGGTGCCGGAGTAGTCGAACTCGCACGCCTGACCGATGACGATCGGGCCGGAGCCGATCACCAGAACGGAGTTGATGTCTTCGCGCTTCGGCATTACTGGGCGTCCTTCTGGATGAGGTCTGACAGAACCAGGTCGCGGAACCTGGCGAAGAGGTAGTGGGCGTCGTGCGGCCCGGCCGCGGCTTCGGGGTGGTACTGCACCGAGAAGGCAGGGATGTCGTGCGCGCGCAGGCCCTCCACGACCTGGTCGTTCAGACCGACGTGGCTCACCTCCACGGTGCCGTAGCCGTTCGGGCTGGCGAAGGTGCCATCGAGGGGGGCCTCGACGGCGAATCCGTGGTTGTGCGCGGTGATCTCCACCCGGCCGGTCGACTTGTCGAGGACCGGCTGGTTGATGCCGCGGTGGCCGAAGGTGAGCTTGTACGTGCCCAGTCCCAGTGCACGACCGAAGAGCTGGTTTCCGAAGCAGATGCCGAAGTACGGCAGCCGCGCGTCGAGCACCTCCCGCAGCACGGCGACCTGGGCGTCGGAAGCGGAGGGGTCACCGGGGCCGTTGGAGTAGAAGACCCCGACGGGATCGATCGCGCGGATGTCGGCGAAGCTCGCGGACTGCGGCAGCACGTGCACGTCGAACCCGAGTGCGGCGAGGTTGTCCAGGGTGGACTGCTTGATCCCCAGGTCCAGGACCGCCAGGTTCCCGATGCGGTCGGTGGTCGCGGGGATGACGCGCTCCTGGGTGACGGAGACCGCGGCGGACAGGTTCTGGCCTGCCATCCGGGGCGCATCGGTCACCTGACGCAGCTGCTCGTCGGCATCCAGCTCAGCGGCCGGTCCGGAGAAGATGCCGCCGCGCATGGATCCGGCATCGCGGATGCGGCGGGTCAGCGCGCGCGTGTCGATGCCGCTGATGCCGACGATGCCGTCGCGCACGAGAGCGTCGTCGAGGGACTCCTCGGATCGCCAGTTCGACACGCGCCGGGCGGGGTCGCGCACCACGTATCCGGCGACCCAGATCCGCTCGGATTCCGCGTCGAGCGCGTTCATGCCGGTGTTTCCGATGTGCGGCGCGGTCTGCAGCACGATCTGTCCCGCGTAGGACGGATCGGTCAGCGTCTCCTGGTAGCCGGACATTCCGGTGGCGAAGACGACCTCGCCGAGTGTGGTTCCGATAGCTCCGTAGGAGCGGCCCTCGAAGCGGGTGCCGTCCTCGAGGACGAGCACGGCGGGTGACAGCGGGGTCGAGGCCCCCGGGTGTGCAGCGGTCAAGACAGTTCTCCGTTCTCCGGTGCGGCGCAGAGGCGCTCGAGCTCCGGAAGTATCTGCTGAGGCTCAGCGGATGTGAGTCGCAGGAATGAATCCACGAGGACGCCGTCGGCGACCCGCCAGACCAGGCGGACCAATCCGTTCGGCTCCACGACGCGATTGACGGCGACAGTCGCGCGGTCGGCGGCGACGAGTCGTGTCGAGGCGATGAAGACGGTGGGAGTGCCGTCGAGGCTCAGCGCCACTCCCCTGTCGGTGAGCACGAGCTCACCGCGTGCGCGGTACGCGAGCGGCTGGACCGCGACCCGCTCCAGAGGCTGGTCGTGCCGGGTCGTGGCGACGTACAGCACCTCATGGCGGGCGGTGACCTCGGCGTGCTCCGGGACTCCGATGGGCGCGGACAGGTCGGAGTCCCGCCGGATTCGTCGTCGCCATCCGATGAACATGGCGATGAGGATGAGGGCGGTGGCACCGGCGATGATCAGCGCGGCGATCTCGCGCGTCACTTCGACTCGCCCCGCTCGCTCAGATCCTCGACGAGGACTCCGTCGTCGACGGTCACGGCGCCGCCGTGGATGGTCCACTGCACCCGACCCGGCAGGTCGCGTCCCAGGTAGGGCGAGTTGCGGCTGCGTCCGTGCAGATCGGCCTCCGAGAAGACACCAGGCGCGGTCGCGTCGTACAGGGTGATGTGCGCCGGACGACCGACCTCGAGCGAGCCGAAGCCGTCGAGCTGCCCGATGCGCGCCGGCTTCGTGCTGAGCACGCGCGCGACGTCGGTCCAGTCCAGCATCCCGGTCTGCACCATCGACTGGTGGACCACCCGCAGCGCGCTTTCCAGACCGACCATGCCGTTCGCGGCCGCCTGCCATTCGCAGGCCTTGTTCTCTGCCGGGTGCGGGGCGTGATCGGTCGCGACGATGTCGATCGTGCCGTCGGCAAGGCCCTCTCGCACGGCGAGCACATCTTCCTGCGTGCGCAGCGGCGGGTTGACCTTGTACCGCGCGTCGTAGTCGCGGACCAGCTCGTCGGTCAGCAGCAGGTGGTGCGGCGTGACCTCAGCGGTGACGTGGACGCCGCGCTTCTTGGCCCAGCGGATCAGGTCGACGGACCCGGCCGTGGAGAGGTGGCAGACGTGCAGACGGGACCCGACGTGCTCGGCGAGCAGCACGTCGCGGGCGATGATCGACTCCTCGGCGACGGCGGGCCATCCGGCCAGGCCGAGCTCGGCGGAGACGACGCCCTCGTTCATCTGGGCGCCCTCGGTGAGACGGGGATCCTGCGCATGCTGCGCGATCACGCCGCCGAAGGACTTCACGTACTCGAGGGCGCGGCGCATGATCAGCGGATCCCACACGCAGAAGCCGTCGTCGCTGAAGACGCGCACACGAGCCCGGGAGGAGGCCATGGCGCCGAGCTCCGCGAGCCGCTCGCCCTTCTGTCCGACGGTGACGGCTCCGATCGGCTGCACGGTGGCGTAGCCGGCGGCCTCGCCGAGGGCGAGTTCCTGCTCGACCACGCCCGCCGTGTCCGCGACCGGCTGGGTGTTCGGCATGGCGAACACGGCGGTGAAACCGCCGGCCGCCGCAGCGCGGGTTCCGGTGAGCACCGTCTCGGATGCTTCGAAGCCGGGTTCGCGGAGGTGCGTGTGCAGGTCGACGAGACCCGGCAGCGCGACCAGCCCGGCCGCATCGATGACGCGTGCGCCCGATCGGCTCAGACCTGAACCCATCTCGGTGATGACGCCGTTCTCGATGATGATGTCGGTGCTGTCGCGCCCGAGCAGCTGGACTCCTGCGATGACGAGGGCCTGGCTCACTTCACTTCCCCTCGTTCGTCGTTCCGCTCCCCTGCCAGAAGCAGGTACAGCACTGCCATGCGCACCGAGACGCCGTTCGTGACCTGCTCCAGCACGGTGGATCGTGGGGAGTCGGCGGCCTCGGAGGAGATCTCCAGGCCGCGGTTCATGGGGCCGGGGTGCATGACAATGCTACTCTCCGGCAGACCGGCCGCGCGCAATGCGTCCAGTCCCCACAGCCGCGAATACTCCCGCTCAGTCGGGAAATAAGCGGCGTGCATGCGCTCGGCCTGGATGCGCAGCATCATCACGGCGTCGGGTCCCGCGGCCAGTGCTGCGTCCAGGTCGTACATGACGCGGACGGGCCACTGCGAGACGTTCTGCGGTACCAGCGTCGGCGGGGTGACCAGCGTGACCTCGGCGCCGAGTGCCGCGAGCAGCCAGACGTTGGACCGGGCGACGCGGGAGTGCAGCACGTCTCCGACGATGACGACGTGCAGGCCGGCGAGATCATGGCCGCGACTGTCGGCACCGAAGCGCCGCTTGCGGATCGTGAACGCGTCCAGCAGCGCCTGCGTCGGATGCTCGTGCGTGCCGTCTCCGGCGTTCACGACGCCCGCGGAGATCCAGCCGCTGGTGGCCAGCGTGCGGGGCGCGCCGGAGGCGGAATGGCGCACGACGACGGCATCCGCCCCCATCGCCTGCAACGTCTGCGCGGTGTCCTTCAGGCTCTCGCCCTTGGAGACGCTGGACCCCTTCGCGGCGAAGTTGATCACGTCGGCGGAGAGGCGCTTGGCTGCCGCTTCGAACGAGATGCGGGTGCGGGTGGAATCCTCGAAGAAGAGGTTGACGACGGTCTTGCCGAGCAGGGTCGGCAGCTTCTTGACCTGGCGGGACTGGGTGTCGGCCATGTCCTCGGCGACGTCGAGGACCTGCAGGGCGGTCTCGCGGTCGAGACTGCGGGTGTCGAGCAGGTGCCTCATGATTCGATCGTCACCTCGTCGACGCCGTCGAGCTCCTTCAGGCGCACGTTGACGCGCTCGGAGCTGGCGGAGGGGATGTTCTTGCCGACGAAGTCGGGCCGGATCGGGAGTTCGCGATGGCCGCGGTCGACGAGGATCGCCAGGCGCACGGCGGCGGGACGGCCGATCGACTGGATCGCGTCCAGCGCGGCCCGGATGCTGCGGCCGGAGAAGAGCACGTCGTCCACGAGCACGACCGTCCTGCCGTCGATGCCGCCGTCGGGGATCTCGGTGCGCTTGGGCGAGCGGGTGGGATGCCGGGACAGGTCGTCGCGGAAGAGGGTGATGTCCAGCGATCCCACGGGGATCTCGCTGCCGGCGATGCCGGAGACGATCGGTCCGAGCCGGTCGGCGAGGGTGACGCCGCGGGTGGGGATTCCGAGGAGGACGAGTCCCTCCGCGCCCCGGTTGGATTCGAGGATCTCGTGGGCGATGCGCGTCAGAGCGCGCGCGATATCGGCTTCCTGCAGCACGGTACGTGCAGACACTGGCCACTTCCCTTCTCCGCCTCACAGGACGGTGTTAAAGGTGGGTGATGCCTCCAGTCTAGCGACTCGGTGGCGTTGCGATGTCTTGGTGACGTCAACCGGAGCTGCAGCGCCGAGCTCGGCGTGTCGCGCGTCGACACGCCGTGTCTGTCGCTCGCTCTCCGGCGTTCGTCACCGCGCCCTACTCTGGCGCGGTGTCCAGCCCCGAGCGCAAGTCTGTGCAGACTGTCGCGCTCGCACTGGGTCTCCCCGAATCGGCTGTTGCCACCGCCGCGTCCTTTCGCGAGGTCGATCGCGTCGAGCGGGTGCACGACGGCTTCAGTGATGCGCGGGGGGCGTGGATCGCGGGACGGCTCGACGCGCGGAACGAAGGCTGGGAGATCCCGGATGCCGCGGTGCGCCGCTTCCACGAGTGGCTGCTGGCGCACGATGCGGAGCACGTCAGATCGACAGCATCAGCTCCGAGGTCTTCTACCCCCCGGCTGACGTCGATCGATCCCACCGCCGCCGACGGCCCCGAGTTCGACGACCCCTCACGCGGAGCGTACGAGGTCGAGTTCGTCACGCGCGACGAACTGCGCGCGCTCGACCTGCGTCCCTCTGAGCTGAAAGAGCTGCTGCTCGCTCAGCGCTGAAGCAGCTCGTGCTCAGGCTCCGACGCGCAGCGCCTCATCGGTGAGAGGGCACTGCGAGACGCGGATCGGGTGACCGGTCGTGGTCAGGCACTTCCCGGTCTTCAGGTCCCACTTCCAGTCGTGCATGCTGCAGGTGAGCACGCCGTCCTCGTCGATCTTCCCGGTGCGGGTCAGGTCGGCACGCAGGTGCGGGCAGCGCCGCTGGACGACCCAGTCGCCGATCTCGGCGTCCTCGGTCTGATCGGTCTGCTCCTGGTACCAGTTCTCGACGTACTCGATCCGGTCCACCGACAGGCACTTCAGGAACGTCGTGAGGAACTCGTTGAATTTGCCGCTGCGGCCGACGGAGAACTGCATCGACAGGAAGATCGAGTTCGACCAGTCGATCTCGTGATCGCGGATGTTCGTCGAGACGAGGTCGGCGGGGATCGTGTACCAGTAGATGCACTCCTCCCCCGCGTACTCGCGCACCTTGGCCTTGGGGAAGTCGACGACCATGTCCAGGTCGCCGATGATGAACCGCACGTTGCCGCCGACGCCGAGGCGGATGGTGCGGGACTTCTTGATCAGTGGCTCCCACCACTCCTTGATCGCGACGAGCATCTCGGCCGGAGGCAGGATCTCGGCGCGGGTGGCTTCCTCGTCGCGCAGTTCCTGCTGACGGGTCGCCCGCTGCTCCTCGAGGTAGTCCCACTTCTCATCGAAGATGTGCGCGATCTCGGCATCCGTGTACAGCGACTGGGAGACGGTCATCTCGCCGTGGTTCATCTCCACGACCGTTCCGGGAACGAACAGCCGGCCGTCGTACTGCGGCGCCTGCTCCTTGAGATGGGCGAGGAACTCCTTCTGATCGGTGAAGATCGAGTCATCGTCCTGGCCGGTGCCGTTGTAGCGGAAGATGTCATCGCGCAGGAACATCGGCGGTCCCGCCATCGGGAACACGTGCGGTGCGTCGACCTTCTCGATGTAGTACATGGCGCGCTTGTTCTGCGCTTCGCGCTTGAGCTTCGCGAAGTTCTGCTTGGCGTCCTGCGGCAGGTCGTAGACCATGGGCCACCAGATCGCGCCGGATACCTGGGTGAAGTACGCCTCAGGCTTGCCGAAGGAGAGCAGCGCATCGAGGTCGAGCGGGTGGGAGTCGTTCTGGTTGAGGATCGACGCGGTGCCGTCGTCGACACTCAGCGAGGAATCGCCGATCGGGCCGTCGCTGGGCGCCCGCAGCGGGGTGATCATGAGCTTCGTGCCGCCGCGCTCGAAGATCTGGCCTGCGGGTGCGTAGAAGATGTTCTGATAGCCGAGGGCGCGGATGTCCTTCTCGAGGTCGTCCGTCACGTACTCCGGCAGCAGCACCTCGATGTCCTTACGGATGTAGCGCTCCAGCGCCCGCGGATCGAAGTGGTCGCGGTGGCGATGCGAGATGTACAGGAAGTCGGCCTCGCGGCCGAGGCGCTCCCAGTCCAGCCCGCGGTTGTCGGGGAACGGGAACCAGGAGCCGAAGAAGGACGGACCGATGACAGGGTCGCAGATGATGTTCCCGCCGACCGTCTCGATGAACATCCCGGCGTGGCCGAGTCCCGTGATCCGCATATCTCTCCTCGCGCTGTGGACAGCCTCGATTCTACCGAGGCGTTCCTGTGCACCGGGGCGGAGGCGCCGGAGATATCCGACGCGCGGCGAGTCCGTCTCGGTCAGGACTCCAGCAGACCGCGGATGTCGTCGGCGGTCAGCGCCTGCGAGAAGATCGCCTCATCGTCCACCACCGCGGTGAACAGGCGCGCCTTGCGCTGCTGCAGCGCCAGCACCTTCTCCTCGATGGTGCCCGACGCGATCAGCCGGTACACGAAGACCGGTCGGTCCTGCCCGATGCGGTGCGTGCGGTCGATGGCCTGCGCCTCGGCCGCGGGGTTCCACCACGGGTCCAGCAGGAACACGTAATCGGCTTCGGTGAGGGTGAGGCCGAAGCCGCCGGCCTTGAGGCTGATCAGGAACACGGGCTGCTCACCGCCGCGGAAGCTCTCGATGACCTCCTCGCGGCGACGCGTCGAGCCGTCCAGGTGCACGTGGTCGATGCCGGCCGCAGTGAGCCGCTCGGCCGCCAGGTCGAGGAAGCTGGTGAACTGGCTGAAGACGAGCGCGCGATGTCCTTCGGCACGCAGCTCCTGCACGTGCTCCAGGAGCACATCGAGCTTGCTGGACGGGACGGCGGCGTCGGCAGGGTCGATCAGCCCGGGAGCGAGCGCCAGCATCCGCAGCATGGTGAGGGAGCGGAACACGGTGAACCGGTTGCGGTCCAGGTCGGCGAGCAGGCCCAGAAGCTTCTGCCGCTCGCGCTGCAGCACGGTGTCGTAGCGCGCGCGATGCGCGGGCGCCAGTTCGACGAAGATCTCCTGCACCTGCTTCTCGGGCAGGTCGGCCGCGACGAGTTCCTTCGTGCGGCGCAGCATGAGTGGACGGATGCGGCGGCGCAGCCGTGCCAGCCTGCGCGCGCGGTACTCGCCGCCCTCTTCGTTGTCGGGGACCTTGCCCTTCTCGATGGGTTGCACGTAGTCCTCGCGGAACCTGCGCGCAGAGGGGAACAGCCCCGGGGCCGTCAGCGAGAACAGCGCCCACAGGTCGGTGAGGCTGTTCTCCAGCGGCGTGCCGGTGACGGCGATCTTCACTCGTGCCCGCAGCGCCGCGATCGCCTTGTGCGCCTTCGTCGCCGGGTTCTTCGCGAACTGCGCCTCATCGAGGATGACTCCTGCCCAGTCGACGTCGGCGTACTCGTCGTCATCGAGCCTGAGCAGGGTGTACGAGGTGACGATGACGTCGGCCTGCTGCACGGCATCCGTCATCCGGTCGTCACGCCGCGCCGAGGTGCCTTCGACGATCCGCAGCCGCAGCCCGGGCGCGAACCGCGCCGCCTCGCTGCGCCATGTCCCGAGCACGGACGTCGGGGCGACCACGAGGAACGGGCGCCTCTCCCCCGCCTCACGCGCGTGCGTGATCAGGGTCAGCAGCTGCAGCGTCTTGCCCAGGCCCATGTCGTCGGCGAGCACACCGCCCAGGCCGTGCTGCCAGAGGAAGGCCAGCCAGTCGAATCCCTGCTTCTGGTACGGCCGCAGCTGTGCGCCCAGAGCGCGGGGAACCGCGGCGGGCGGGATGCTCTCCACGCTGCGCAGCCCCTGGGCGAGGGCGCGCCACGACACGGCTGCTTCGGACTGATCGGCGAGGTCCTCGAAGTCCGCCCACAGCGCGGTCTGATGGCGGCTGATGCGCGGCCCGGTTTCCCACTCCGCCAGGTCGGCTGCCTCGTCGATCAGCTCGCGCAGCGACTGCAGCGCCGGGTGCGCGAGTGAGAAGTAGCTGCCGTCGACGAGCACCATCTTCGTGCGCCGCATGCTCAGGGCCGTGAACAGCGGAGTGAAGGGGATGGAGACGCCGTCGATCTTGACGAGGATGCCCAGATCGAACCAGTCGGGATCCGGAGAGTCGACCGTGGACACGGCGATGTCGGGCGTCCCCGAGAGCTCACGGTACTTCTTGCGTCGCCCGGTGACGACGACGCGCACCTCGCTCTCCTCGAACACCGGCAGCACGGTCGCGGCCCACTCCGCCGTGGCGACGCCCGTGCGCACTCCCCTCGCCTGGAATGCCTCATCGCTGGCCGAGGCCCAGAGTCGTTCGAGTTCGCGCAGGCCCTGCCGCTCGGCGTCCCCGTCCCGGAAGTCCGAGGCCCCCGGTGCGGGTGGGATCTCGATGACCGGGACGGTGCCGTGACCGCGGTACTCCCACTCGAACCGGTGCTCCATGCGATCGGCGGCGCCGAACGTCACCCGCAGCACCGGCTGGGGCCGCGCCGGGGCCGGGAGCTCGAGCCCGGATGCCACGGTGAGGGGCGCCTGGCGTGCGATGACGGGGTAGGCCTCCGTGAGGAACAGTTCGCGGTCCTCGCCGTCCACCTCGATCGTCTCCGCGGCGAGGATGGCGGCGCGCACCGGCGGAGTCAGCGGCGCGGGGGCGATCGTGACCTCGACGGCCGCGCCGATCACCTCCCATCGGTAGATGCCCGTGGAGCCGATCGGGCGCACCGAGGCTGCAGGCACCGGAGTGTCGTCGATGCGCACGTCGGCTGCGACGGAGAGTCCGCCGTCCTCGGCGGGATCGATGCGCAGCCCTGTAGAGGCCGTGCGTGCGATGCGCACGACGGTGTGCTTCTGGGTGGCGATCATCGGGATGCCGAGGTCGCGCAGGGCGTGCAGGTGCTGCCAGAGCAGGGGCGACTCGACCCGGTCGAGCGGGATCCAATCGCCGGCGGTGCCGGAGAGGAGCGAGTCGCGCGCGATCGCGAGGAAGTCGGTGAACCAGCGCGCCTGCGCGGCATCGAATCGGATGCCGGGTCGTCGCACGCCGTCCCATGTCGCCTCGCCCTGGATCCACTTCCCGGTCGATTCGCTGCGCATCAGCGGACGGACCGCCAACTGCACCTCACCGTGCTCGCGGACCAGCTCCCGCGGCGTGGCGGTGCGCGCCGCGGCGGCTCCCCAGCGATCGACGCTGCGAGAGGGGCGCACGCGCAGCTCGACACCGAGAGCGAGCGCCGACGTCGGTCTCGTCGGGCCGGCCTGAGGAAGCAGACGCCGCCAGGACGCCCGGCGCTCAGCACGCTGTCTGTCCTCGGCCGCGGCGTCGGCGGACTCGGCTTCCGCTGCGACGAGCATCGCGGCGATCACATGCTTGCATGCACGCTGCACGGGGCACGAGCAGGCTGTGCTGAGGATGGCGGCGCCGTCGAACTGCGCCCGACAGCGATAGGGAGCGACCCCGCTGCCGAAGACGTCGGCGGTGAGCGTCTGGGAATCGGCGTCCCACGAGGTGCGCTGGACGTACCCGCGTCGGGCGTAGTCCAGGCCGCGCTGGTAGCCGCCGTCACCGGCGAGTCGGCGCAGCTGCTGCACGGTGGGGCGCGGGATGCTCATCTCGGCATCCTCCCGCCTGCTTCGGACACGACGCGCCCGGCGCAGGTCCGGGCGCGGCTGGCGTGACGGATCAGCGTGAGCGGTCGATGCGCGCGAGTACACCGTGGACGAACGCGCCGGAGTCCTCGGTCGAGAGCTCCTTGGCGAGCTCCACGGCCTCGTCGATCGCGACGGCGGTCGGCACCTCGTCGTTGAACAGAATCTCCCACGTGCCGATGCGCAGCAGCGCACGGTCCACGGCCGGCATCCGGTCCAGCTTCCAGTCCCGGCTGTGGGTGGTGATCTGCTCGTCGATCTCGTCCTGGTGGTCGATGATCCCGTCGACGATGTCGCGGGCGTACAGCCAAGAGGCCTGACGCGACGGTTCGTTCGCCGCGCGGGTCGCGGCGGCGGCCAGCGTGACGGGGACCGTCTCGCCCCGCACATCGGCGGAGAAGAGGATGTCGAGAGCGCGCTTGCGCGCCTTGGTGCGTGCGCTCAAGGTCAGTCGTTGATCCGGCCGAGGTAGCCACCGGTGCGGGTGTCGACCTTGACCTTCGTGCCCTGGTCGAGGAACAGGGGGACCTGGATCTCGTAGCCGGTCTCGAGCGTGGCGGGCTTGGTGCCGGCGGAGGAGCGGTCGCCCTGCAGGCCGGGCTCGGTGTAGGTGACCTCGAGCACGACGGAGGCCGGGAGCTCGATGTACAGCGGGTTGTCGTTGTTCAGGGCGATCTGGACCTGCTGATTCTCGAGCATGAAGTTCGCCGCGTCGCCGACCGTGGCGGAGGACACGTTGATCTGGTCGTAGGTCTCCTGGTCCATGAACACGAAGCTGTCGCCGTCGGTGTACAGGTAGGTGAAGTCACGGCGATCGACGTTCTCGATCTCGATCTTGGTGCCGGCGTTGTAGGTCTTGTCGACCGTCTTGCCGGTGACCACGTTCTTGAGCTTGGTGCGCACGAAGGCGCCGCCCTTGCCCGGCTTGACGTGCTGGAACTCCACGACGCTCCAGAGCTGCCCGTCGATCTTGATGACGACGCCATTCTTGATGTCTGCGGTGGATGCCATGCTGGTGGAGTCCGTTCGTGTAGAAGGTTCGATGGCCGGGCGCGGAAGCGCGGAGAAAGTGGCCGAGAGTCGATTCTATCGGATGGCGATGGGCCGGTTGCCTGGCAGACGCCGCTTCCGCTCAGGCGCCGTGGTCTGCGATGAGCGCGGCCAGCTCGCGCACGGCGTCGGCGTAGCCCTCGATCCCCCTGCCGACCACGCGCACGGCGGCGACGTCGTCGAGGTAGGAGAAGTGGCGGAACGTCTCCCGCGCGTACACATCCGAGATGTGCACTTCGGCGAACGGCAGGCTCACCCCGGTGAGGGCGTCGCGCAGCGCCACCGAGGTGTGCGTCAGCCCGCCCGGATTGATGACGATGCCCGCGCAGTCCTCGCGCGCCGCATGGATCGCGTCGATCAGCGCGCCCTCGTGGTTGCTCTGCAGCGCCCGCACCTCGTACCCGAGTTCGCGCGCCGTCCGTGCGGTGAGCGTCTCGACATCGGCCAGGGTGTCGGTGCCGTACACCTCCGGCTCGCGCGTGCCGAGGAGGTTGAGGTTCGGGCCGTTCAGGAGCAGGAGGCGGAGCGGTGCGGACACGCTCCGCACACTACCAGCGCGGCGACCGGTCCGACCGCCGCTCAGCCCGGTGCGACGTCGGTGAGCAGGATCACTCCCCGGGTGTCGGCATCGCAGAACCCGCCGAAGGAGCCGAAGTAGGAGTCCGGGCTGCCGCCGTCGGGCAGATCAGCCAGCGTGACGAGCGAGCCCTGCCCCGACAGCGTCGACCCGTCGGAGACGACCGACCCGCCCGGCAGCACCACCCGGCCACCGTCGTCAGGATCGGGCACGGCGGAGTCCGGCCAGACGATCCAGGCGCCATCGCCCTCGTCGCCCGACCAGGTGAAGCATCCGTCGCTCCGCACCAGGAGCGTGCCGCGCAGCTCTTCGGCGGTGACGCCCGCGCGCTCCAGCGCGGCATGGGCCTCCTGAGTCGCGAGCGCCCCCAGGCCGAACCCGGCCTCATCGGCGCCGCTCGTGGCGCACCCGGTCAGCACCGATACGGCGACGATCACCGTCGCCACGAGCTGTGCCGGTCTCCGCATGACCGGACTGTATCAGGCGCCGATCTCCTGGTACGCGGCGAACATCAGCGACTCGTCGGGTGCCTGCAGGACGGTCGGCTTGGCGATGTCGTCGAGCAGCACGAACCGCAGCATCCCGCCCCGCGCCTTCTTGTCTCGCTGCATCGTGGCCAGCAGGGCCTGCCAGGCCCCGGCACGGTAGGTCGTGGGCAGGCCCAGCGACTCCAGAACCGTGCGATGCCGCTCGGCCGCCGCATCGGAGAGCCTGCCGGCCAGGCGGGAGAGCTCGGCGGCGTACATCATGCCGATCGAGATCGCCGCCCCGTGCCGCCACTGGTACCGCTCCGCATGCTCGATGGCGTGACCCAGGGTGTGGCCGTAGTTGAGGATCTCTCGCAGCCCGCCCTCGCGGAAGTCGTCGGAGACGACCTTCGCCTTCATCTCGATGGCCAGCTCGACGGTGCGGCGGAACTCCTCGGAGGACGTGTCCACGGCGCGCTGCGGGTCCGCCTCGACGATGTCGAGGATCTCGGGCGCCCAGATGAACCCGGCCTTCACGACCTCGGCGTAGCCGGCCGTCGCCTCGTTGGCGCTCAGGCTGCCGAGCTCGTCCAGGTCGCCGATCACGGCGCGGGGGGCCCAGAAGGCGCCGACCAGGTTCTTGCCCTCGTTGGTGTTGACGCCCGTCTTTCCGCCGACGGCGGCATCGACGAGACCGAGCACCGTGGTCGGGACCTGCACGACCTGCACGCCACGCAGCCAGGTGGCGGCCACGAAGCCGGCGACATCGGTGACGGAACCGCCGCCGTACCCGATCACGGCGTCCGTGCGGGTGAAGTCGGCCTGTCCCATGATCTGCCAGCAGAACGCCGCGACCTCGATCCGCTTGCCCGCCTCGGCATCCGGGATCTCGGCCAGCAGCACCTGCAGCGAGCCGTCGGCCATCAACCGGTCGCGCAGCTCACCGGCGCGGATCGCGAGAGTCGGCGCATGAACCACGAGCACCTTCCGCACCTCGGGTGCCAGGGCGGCCTGCACCTCGTCGAGGATGCCTCGGCCCACGGTGATGTCGTACGCGGCCTGCCCCGTCACGCTGATGGTCTTCGTGCTCATGCCTGTTCCTTCCTCCACGCGGCGATCTCCTCTGCGAGCATCCGCATCGGCCGGTGCGAGGTGTCGACGGTGAGATCCGCGACCTCCTCGTACCAGCTGCGGCGCTCATCGAAGATCGTCCGCCAACGTTCGACCGGATCGCCCTCGCCCGCCAGCAGGGGGCGTCCCGACCCGGTGATGCGGCGGGCGACCGATTCGGGGCTCACCGTCAGGAAAGCCACCGGATGCCGTGCGAGCAGCGTCCGCGTCCCGGCATCCGTCACCGCTCCCCCGCCGAGCGACACGACACCTCCCTCCGCGACCGCTGCCGCCACGGCGTCGCGTTCCAGCGCGCGGAAGTACGGTTCCCCGTGCTCCGCGAAGATCTGCGGGATCGGTCCGTGCTGCGCGGCGATCCGCTTGTCGGTGTCGACGAACGGGACTTCGAGCAGGCGTGCGACGCGACGCCCGACACTCGTCTTGCCGGCGGCCATCGGGCCGACGAGCACCAGGGTCAGCGGCGGGTCGGGCCGCTCAGGAGAGCTCATCATGGGCGAGCAGCGCCGCCTCCGACGCCGGAGCCGTCCGCAGGGTCTCGGGGATGCCCGCCAGGTAGCCGTCCAGGTTGCGGCGGGTCTCGCGGACGCTGTCGCCGCCGAACTTCTCCAGCAGCGAGTTCGCCAGTTCGATCGCCACCATCGCTTCGGCGACGACGCCGGCCGCCGGCACCGCGCACACGTCGGAGCGCTGGTGGTGGGCGGTAGCCGTCTCCCCGGAGGCGACGTCGATCGTGCGCAGCGCACGCGGCACGGTCGCGATGGGCTTCATGCCGGCGCGCACGCGCAGCACGGTCCCGGTGGTCATGCCGCCCTCGGTGCCGCCGGCGCGGTCGGACGCGCGAGTGATGCCGCCCTCGGCCGGGAACAGTTCGTCATGGGCGGCTGAGCCGCGTCGACGGGTCGTCTCGAAACCGTCTCCGATCTCCACGCCCTTGATCGCCTGGATGCTCATCAGGGCCTGTGCCAGGCGACCGTCCAGACGGCGGTCCCAGTGCACGTGCGAGCCCACCCCGGGCGGCAGCCCGTAGGCCAGCACCTCGATGATGCCGCCGAGGGTGTCGCCGTCCTTGCGGGCGTCATCGACCTCGGCCACCATCCGCGCGGACGTCTCGGAGTCGAAGCAGCGCAGCGGATCGGCGTCCAGTGCGTCCACGTCGTCCGGCAGCGGCAACGGCGACCCCTCCGGCACCCGCACAGGGCCGATGGAGAGCGTGTGGCTGACCAGACGGATGCCGAGGTCTGCGAGGAACGCGCGGGCCACGGCGCCCAGCGCCACGCGTGCCGCCGTCTCGCGGGCGCTGGCGCGCTCCAGAATCGGCCGCGCCTCGTCGAAGTCGTACTTCTGCATGCCCACCAGGTCGGCGTGCCCGGGACGGGGACGGGTGAGGGCGGCGCCGCGTCCGCGGGACTTGTCGGTCAGCTCCGTGGGAGCGGCGTTCATCACCTCGGTCCACTTCGGCCACTCGGTGTTCCCGATGCGCAGCGCGATGGGACTGCCCATGCTCTTGCCGTGACGGATGCCGCCGGAGATGGTCAGCTCGTCCTGCTCGAACTTCATCCGGGAGCCGCGTCCGTAGCCGAGCTTGCGACGCTGAAGATCGGCCTGAATGGCCTCGGCGGTGACCGTGACGCCGGAGGGAAGACCCTCCATGACGGCGATGAGTTCGGGGCCGTGGGATTCGCCGGCCGTGAGCACGCGGAGCATGCCTCTAGTCTTCCATGCTCGCCGACCGCATGACCGCCACGATGACGTCCTCCTCGGGCAGCAGGATGTCCTGGCTGCCGTGCAGGAAGATGCGGATCTGCCGGACGGCCTGGTGCAGCAGCATGTCGAACCCCGAGATGACCGTCGCCGACCCCCAGCCGGCGGCGAGGGCGGACGGCCAGGGGGCGTACGCGGCTTCGAAGAGCACACCGCCGGAGAACGACAGGGCAGCCGACACCGAGGGCTCGAGCACGGTGCCGCTGGGCAGGGTCGCGATCGTCGCCACGACATCGGCGGCCGGGGCGTCGAAGGCAACCGCGGTGACCGCGACACCGAGTTCGCCTCCGATGCGCCGGAGGCGGTCCGCGGCTTCAGGCCGGCGGGCGCGGACCTCGACGCGCTGCGCGCCGAGCTCGACGGCGGCGACGAGAGCGGATGCCGCGGTCGCACCCGCGCCGAGGATCCTGACCTCTTCCAGTTCGCCGACCTCGGCCTGCGCGAACGCGTCGACGATTCCTCCGACGTCGGTGTTGAATCCTTGCAGCCGTTCGTCGAGCAGGAGTGTGTTCACCGCGCCGGTCAGGCGCGCATGCCCGTCGAGCTCGTCCGCGGCGTCGTGCGCGACCTCCTTGAGCGGCATCGTCAGCGAGAGGCCTCGCCACGATCCGTCCAGTGCCGCCAGGGCCGTCGGGAAGGTCGCGGCGTCGACCCGCTGACGTCCGTAGTCCCAGTCGAGTCCCAGTCGCTCGTAGGCGGCGGCGTGCAGTCGCGGTGATCTGCTGTGCGCGATCGGGTCTCCCCACACCGCGAGCCGGGTGCGCGAGAGCACCTCAGCAGCCCGAGCCGGGGTTCGCCTTGCACCACGCGCGCATCTTCGTGATGCCCTGCTGGTGCTCGTCGTAAGTGGTGGAGAACTGCGTCTCTCCGGTGGCCATGTTCACCGTGACGAAGTACAGCCAGGGACCGTCCGCGGGGTGCATGGCGGCCTCGATCGCCGCGTCGCCGGGGTTGGAGATGGGCGTCGCCGGCAGGCCCGTGATCACATAGGTGTTCCAGGGGTTGTCGTTGTGCTGCGCCTCTTCGGACGTGCTGGCCTTGCCCGCGTGCAGCTCGCCGTAGCCGTACTGTGCGGTGGAGTCCATCTGCAGCATCATGCCGTCGTCGATGCGGTTCTGGATGACGCGCGAGATCTTCGCGAAGTCAGGTGTGCGACCCTCGCGCTCGATGATGGAGGCGATCGTCAGCACGCGCTGCGCATCCGCATCCGGCACGTCGGCCTTGGCGAGGGACTCCCGTGTGCGGGCGACCATGCGGGCGATGACGTCTTCCGCGCTGGAGCCGGGATCGAAGGTGTACACGGCGGGGAACAGCCAGCCTTCGAGATTGTCCGCCTGGACGCCGAAGTCGGACGGCGTGCTGACGGCACTGCTCAGGTCCTCCAGCGCGAGGCCGACGCCGTCGACGATCAGCGGCAGCGCGGAGTCGACCGTGCTCCCCTCGGGGATGCGAACGGTGTTCTCCATCCGCGACGCCGGGTCCTCGAGCGCCTTCAACGCGGCGGCAGCGGTCATCTTCTTCTGCAGCTTGTACACCCCGGGGTAGAAGGTCGCCGCAGGCGCCTCCTGGATGAGGTAGTCGTAGAAGACGCGATCGGTCTTGGTCACGCCCGCCTGGAACAGCGCAGTCGAGACCGGCGAGCCCGTGTCGCCCTTCCTGATCGTCACGAGGGCCTCGCCGGTCGCCTGGCCGGCCTCGTAGTCCTTCGGCTCTCCCCAGCCCATCAGGTCGTTGATCTTGTCCTGGTACGTGTTGTAGACCCACGCACCGCCGGCGGCGATGCCGCCGAGCACCACGAGGACGATGATCAGCCCGATCAGGCAGCCGCGTCCGCGCTTCTTCGCCGGCACCGCGTGGTGCTGCTCCGGGGCGAACAGATCCTCGAGCGGGCTGACGTCCGGCAGCCCCGCGTCGGCGGGCTGCGGGCTCGCCTCGCCGGGCCGGGCCGTGGAGGCGGCAGCCGCCTCTCCCCTGACGTCCTGCGCCGGAGCGGCCGCGGACACGGGGTCGTCCGGCGCCGCCGATGAGTCCGACGCGGCCGATGCGGTGGCGGGCACCGTCGCGTCCGGTGCCGCATCCGATCCCGGCTGGGTGCTGCCGCCGCCCTCTCGCGCCGCGCGCAGTGCGCGACGCGATCCGGGCGCGGGCTCGTCGCGCGCAGAGCGCTCGGGCAGCTGGGAGGCCGCGGTCGGGAGGTTGTCGAACAGGCCGTTCAGCCGATCGCGCTGGGGGGAACCGTCGGCGTCAGTCATCTTGGACGGACTCCTCATCGAGGTGGATCAACGCACCGGCCGGGACACCGGTGCTCTTCTCGGTGTCGATGGCGTGCTGCAGGAACACAACCGCCGCTACCTGATCGACAATGCTACGAGACTTCTTCTGAGATCGACCCGAAGAGCGCAGAGCGGCGTGGGCCGTGACGGTGCTGAGCCGCTCGTCCACCATCCGCACGGCGACGCCTGTGCGCCGGGCGATCGCCGCGGCGAACTCGCGCGCATCCGTCGTCGATGCGGTGTCCTCCCCGCGCATGTTCACCGGCAGACCGACCACGATCTCCAGCGGCTCCCACTCCTGTGCGAGCTGCTGGATGCGGTCGAGCGAGGCCTCCGAGCGCGGGACCGTCTCCACGGGAACCGCGAGCATGCCATCCGGGTCGCACCGCGACACGCCGACGCGCGCCTTTCCGACGTCGATGCCGAGTCGGATGCCGCGCCGGAAGGTGGTCACGCTGCCGCGAGCTCCGTGACGATGGCTTCCAGTGCGGCGTCCATCGCCGAGGCGTCGGTTCCGCCGCCCTGAGCGACGTCGTCCTTTCCGCCCCCGCCTCCGCCGAGCACGCCGGCGGCGATCCGCACGAGCGCGCCGGCCTTCGCACCCGCGGCGCGTGCGGCGTCGTTCGTCGCGACGACGACGATCGGACGTCCGCCGACGATGCCGCCCAGAGCCACCACTGCCGCCTCCGAGCCGAGGCGCTCGCGCACGCTGAGAGCAAGCGTGCGGATGTCGTCGGCGGAGCCGATCTCACCCAGCGACGTCGCCGCGACACGGTGTCCGCCGGCTGTTCGCGCAGACTCCACCAGTGCCGGAACACGGCCCTCGCGCTCCTTGGCCTCGAACCGGGCGATGCGCTTCTCGGCGGACTTCAGATTGGCCTGAAGCTCCTCGATGCGCGACGCCAGCTGGTCGCGGGGCGCCTTCAGCGCGGCGGACAGCTGGGAGACGATCGTGCGCTCGGCGGCGAGCTCGCGGAAGGCGTCCTGGCCGACCAGTGCCTCGATACGGCGATTCGACGCGCCGACCGACGATTCGCCGACCACGCTGACGAGACCGATCTCAGAGCTCGACGAGACATGTGTGCCCGCGCAGAGCTCGCGGGACCAGGGGCCGCCGATGTCCACCATGCGCACGACGTCGCCGTACTTCTCGCCGAAGAGCGCCATGGCGCCGGCTTCCTTCGCCTCGTCGAGCGACACGATGCGGGTCGTGACCTCGAGCGCATCGGTGACGGCCCGGTTGGTGATGTCCTCGATCTCGGACCGGGTCTCGGCGGACAGCGGCTGCGACCAGGAGAAGTCGAAGCGCATGTACCCCGCGCGGTTCAGTGATCCCGCCTGGGTGGCGGTCTTGCCGAGCGTGTCCCGCAGAGCGGCGTGCACGAGGTGGGTCGCGGAGTGCGCCTGGCGGGCCGCGCGCCGGTTGGCGGCATCCACCACGGTCGTCGCGCGGTCATCGATCGCGACGCTGCCCGAGGCGACGTGCACGGTGTGGCTGATCAGCCCGGGCACCGGGCGCTGCACGTCCAGGACGTCCAGTTCGAACCCGGTGCCGACGATGGTGCCCTTGTCGGCCACCTGACCGCCCGACTCCGCGTACAGCGTGGTCTCGGCGAGAACCACTTCGGCGACCTGACCCTCGGATGCCGTCTGCACGGGCATGCCGTCGACGATGATGCCGAGGACTCGCGAGTCGGCCTGCAGATCCGTGTACCCCAGGAATCCCGTCTCCCCCAGCGCACGGAACTGCCGGTAGACCGACACGTCCGCCAACTGGCGCTTCCGGGTGCGCGCATCGGCCTTCGCGCGCTCGCGCTGCTCGGTCATGAGGGCGTCGAACGCGGTGCGGTCGACCGAGAGCCCGGCCTCCTCGGCGACCTCGAGCGTGAGGTCGATGGGGAAGCCGTAGGTGTCGTGCAGCAGGAACGCCTCCGAGCCGCTGAGCGTGGCGGCACCGCTCTTCTTCGTCTCGTCGAGGGCGAGGTCGAGGATGGTCGAGCCCTGGGCGAGAGTGCGCCGGAAGGTCTCCTCCTCGGCGAAAGCGGCCGAGGAGAGCACGCCCCAGTCCTTCTCGAGTTCGGGGTACGCGGACTTCATGGCATCGCGCGACGCCTCGAAGAGCGCGGGGAACGACGGCGCGTCCACGCCGAGAAGCCGCATCGCGCGGACCGTGCGGCGCATCAGACGGCGCAGGATGTAGCCGCGGCCCTCGTTCGAGGGACGGATGCCGTCGGAGAGCAGCATCAGCGAGGAGCGCACGTGATCGGCGATGACACGGAAGCGCACGTCGTCCTCGTGCACCGCGCCGTAGGTGCGGCCGGAGAGCTCCACGGCGCGGTCCAGGACGGGGCGGACCTGGTCGGTCTCGTACATGTTCTCGACGCCCTGCTTCAGGAAGGCGACGCGCTCCAGGCCCATGCCGGTGTCGATGTTCTTCATGGGCAGCTCGCCCGTGATGTCGAACTCGGTCTTGCCGCGGATGTTCTCGATGAAGTCCTGCATGAACACGAGGTTCCAGATCTCCAGGAACCGGGTGTCGTCGACAGCGGGACCACCGTCGCGACCGTAAGCGGGGCCGCGGTCGAAGAAGATCTCGGAGTCCGGACCGCCGGGTCCCGGCTGACCGGTGTTCCAGTAGTTGTCCGCGCGGCCCAGCCGCTGGATGCGCTCCGGCTTGAGGCCGATGATGTCGCGCCAGATCGCCTCCGCCTCGTCGTCGGTCTCGTAGACCGTGACCCAGAGATCCTTCTCGTCGAATCCGAGTCCGCCGTCGGCTTCCGAGGAGGTCAGCAGCTCCCACGCGTAACGGATCGCGCCTTCCTTGAAATAATCGCCGAAGGACCAGTTGCCCAGCATCTGGAAGAAGGTGCCGTGACGCGCGGTGCGTCCGACCTCTTCGATGTCGTTGGTGCGGATGCACTTCTGCAGGTCGGCGATGCGCGGATGCGGTGCGGGCACGACCCCCGTCAGATACGGGATCATCGGCACCATGCCTGCGACCGTGAACAGCAGCGACGGATCGTCACTGACCAGAGAGGCGGAGGGGACGATGAGGTGGTCGTTCTTCTCGAAGAAATCGAGGTAGCGCTGCGCGATCTCCGCAGTTCTCATAGGGCTCGTGGGTTTCCTTGCGTGGCGGAGCCGCGTCCATCCGGACGCGGCTCGATTCGAATCGTGGTCAGTCGTCTGCGGAGTCCGCCAGGCGCGCCTCCTGCTGGCGGTAGGCCTCGCTGAGGATGCCGGTGAACTCCGAGATGCGGGCATCGACGTCGGCGACGATCTCCTGACCACGGGGATCCTTGTTCATGAAGTGCGCGGCGATGAACCCGCCGATCACACCGATCAGGAACCAGAGCAGACTCTTCATTCCGCCATCCTACGACGAGAGGCGCCGGGGGATCCCCCGGCGCCTCTCGTGTGCACTGATATCAGCGAGCCGCGTAGTACTCGACGACGAGCTGCACTTCACAGGTCACGGGGACCTCGGCGCGCTTCGGACGACGGACCAGACGGGCCTGCAGCTTGTCGAGTTCGACCTCGAGGTAGCCGGGGACCGGGGGCAGCACCTCGGCGTGTCCGCCGGCCGCGGCGACCTGGAACGGCTCGAGGCCTTCCGACTTCGCCTTGACGTGGATGAGCTGACCCGGCTTCACGCGGAACGACGGGCGGTCGACGAGCTGACCGTCGACGAGGATGTGACGGTGCACGACCAGCTGGCGGGCCTGTGCGGTGGTGCGGGCGAAACCGGCACGGACGACGAGGGCGTCGAGGCGCATCTCGAGCAGCTCGACCAGGTTCTCACCGGTCAGGCCGTCCTTGCGGCGAGCCTCGTTGAAGGCGATGCGCAGCTGCTTCTCGCGGATGCCGTACTGCTCGCGGAGGCGCTGCTTCTCGCGCAGACGGACGGCGTAGTCGCTGTCGGCCTTGCGCTTGGTCCGGCCGTGCTCGCCGGGAGCGTAGGGACGCTTCTCGAGGTAGCGGGCGGCCTTCGGGGTGAGCGGGATGCCCAGCGCGCGGCTGAGACGGACCTTGCGGCGGTCCTGGGACTTCGTGACCACGAAGTGTTCCTTCCATGACGTGGACGCGTCTTTCACGTCTCACGGGCGTATCGCCTCGATTCCGCCTTCTCGCCACGCACGCCGGGGCGCGTCGGGAAGTGGTTCAGGAGTGGAGGGATGCCCGAAAACTGGGTTTCGAGCCGTTCAATGCTAACAGATGCGGCGATCCGCCCTCAGCGGTCGCCGAGAATACGGCGGATGCGCTCGAGCCTGGCGGCGACATCGCGCTCCGCGCCGAGCGGTTTCGGCTCGTAGTAGCGCCGGCCGTCCAGCTCGTCGGGGAGATACTGCTGCGGCAGGATGCCCGCGTCGCTGTCGTGCGGATACCGGTACCCCTTGCCATGTCCGAGTCGTTTGGCGCCCGCGTAGTGCGCGTCGCGCAGGTGGATCGGGACGCGGCCGAACCCGCCGGCTCGCACGTCCGCGACGGCCTGGTTGATGGCCGTGTACGCCGCATTCGACTTGGCGGTCGTGGCCAGGTAGATGGTCGCCTCCGCGAGCGGGATGCGGCCCTCGGGCATCCCGATGAACGCCACGGCGTCGGCAGCGGCGTTGGCGATGACGAGCGCCTGCGGATCGGCAAGCCCGATGTCCTCGGCGGCGGAGATCACGAGTCGCCGCGCGATGAAGCGCGGGTCCTCCCCCGCCTCGATCATGCGCGCCAGGTAGTGCACCGCGGCGTCCGGGTCGGAGCCGCGGATGGACTTGATGAACGCGCTGATGACGTCGTAGTGCTCGTCGCCCTGCCGGTCGTAGCGCAGCAGCGCGCGGTCCACGGCCTGCGCGACGTCGTCCGCCGTGATCGCACCGGCGTCATCGCCGTCGGCCCGCGAGAGCGCCACGGCCGCAGCGGCCTCGAGGCCGGTGAGTGCCCGACGTGCGTCGCCCGATGCGAGCCGGATGAGCGCTGCCCGCGCGTCTTCTGCGACGGTCACCGCGTCGTTCAGACCTCGGGCATCCGTCACCGCGCGGTCGACGAGCACCCCGATGTCCTCATCGGTCAACGGCTGCAGGGTCAGCAGCAGCGAGCGGGACAGCAGCGGCGAGATCACCGAGAACGACGGGTTCTCGGTGGTGGCGGCGATGAGGATCACCCAGCCGTTCTCGACGCCAGGCAGCAGCGCATCCTGCTGGGCCTTCGTGAAGCGGTGGATCTCGTCCAGGAACAGAATGGTCGTCTGCCCGTAGAGGTCGCGCTGCGTCACGGCGTCCTGCATCACCTCACGGACGTCCTTGACGCCGGCCGTGATCGCGGAGAGCTCGATGAAACGGCGGCCCGACGAACGCGCGATCGCCTGCGCCAAGGTGGTCTTGCCCGTGCCTGGCGGACCCCACAGGATGATGGAGACCGCACCGGGCGAACTCGCATCGGGGTCGGCCAGCGCCACGATCGGCGACCCCGCCCGCAGCAGGTGCTTCTGCCCGGCGACCTCGGCGAGGGAGACCGGCCGCATCCGCACGGCGAGCGGCGTCTGCCCGGAGAGCAGGGGGGCGGCTGGCGTCATCCTCCCAGGCTAGTCGGGACGGCGGACACCACCGGCCGCCCCGAAGGCCTCACAGCGGGATCGCGTTGTGGTGAGCGGATCGTTCCCCGCACGTAACGGAGCGTGCGATCAGGCGAAACGGCGAGCGGTGACGCTGGGTGCAGCCGAGCCCGCCGGGCTCCCGTCACTGGAGGTTCCGTGTCCTACATCAAGCCACCTCAGCTCGTCGATCGCATGGTCGAGGCGGGCGCCGCCAAGATGCAGCTGGCCGCGCGCGACACCCTCGTGCGCGCGTTCATGGGAGCCGCGCTGCTCACCATGGGAGCCGCGTTCGCCGTCACCGTTTCGACCCAGACCGGCCAGCCGCTGCTCGGAGCGCTGCTGTTCCCGATCGGCTTCGTCATCCTCTACCTCTTCGGCTACGACCTGCTCACCGGTGTCTTCACGCTCGGTCCGCTGGCGGTGATCGCACGGCGGCCGGGAGCCACCGTGCGCGCGATGCTGCGCAACTGGGGCCTGGTGTTCCTGGGCAACCTGATGGGGGCCGTCCTGGTGGCCGTCCTGATGGCCATCTACTTCACCTATGGGTTCTCCACCGAGCCCAGTGCCGTCGGGCACGCGATCGGCGAGATCGGACACGGCCGCACGGTGGGGTACGCCGATCATGGAGCCGCGGGGATGCTCACGCTGTTCATACGCGGGGTGCTCTGCAACTGGCTCGTCTCGACCGGTGTCGTCCTCGCCATGGCATCCGACAGCCTGTCCAGCAAGGTCCTGGCGATGTGGCTGCCGATCACGCTGTTCTTCTATATGGGCTTCGAGCACTCGATCGTGAACATGTTCCTCTTCCCCTCGGGCCTGATGCTGGGGGCGGACTTCACGCTCTGGGACTACCTGATCTGGAACGAGATCCCCACGGTGATCGGGAACCTCTTCGGCGGCCTGCTGTTCGTCGGGCTGCCGCTGTACTTCACCCACGCGCGCCCCCGCGCACGCAAGACGATCCGCGTGACTGACCCGAGCGCCGCGGACGGCGGCATCGACGAGGCGAGCATCAGCGAGAGCAGCGTCGACGAGATCGGCATCACTGCGATCGGAGAAGAGGTCGACCGCGTCGAACGGGGTCTGGAGCGCGTGCCGACCGGTCGATGAGGGCGCCGGTCAGCGAACCAGGAGGGGCGTGGCCGTTGAACTGGTCCGCGTTTGTTGGACTGGTTTAGTTGAAGCCTATGCTGCGAGGGTCTGGGTCCGGTATTGCACCGGGC
>NZ_JBHTHE010000003.1:0-565395 GCF_042666935.1 Microbacterium sp. GCM10027623 | reverse complement strand
GCCCGGTGCAATACCGGACCCAGACCCTCGCAGCATAGGCTTCAACTAAACCAGTCCAACAAACGCGGACCAGTTCATGCGGGGCGCCCCTTCTTCATGCTGATCAGCGCGCTGCGCTGCCCTCGACGTAGTCCTCGTCCGCCTGCTTCCAGGCGAACAGCGAGCGCAGCTCCTTGCCGGTGACCTCGATCGGGTGCCCCTGCTCCTTCTCGCGAAGCGCGAGGAACTCCTCGGCGCCGTTGTCCTGGTCGTCGATGAAGCGCTTGGCGAAGGCGCCTGACTGGATGTCGGCGAGAACACCCTGCATCCGCTCCTTGACGCCGGCGTCGATGATGCGCGGACCCGAGACGTAGTCGCCGAACTCGGCCGTGTCGGAGATCGACCAGCGCTGCTTGGCGATGCCGCCCTCCCACATGAGGTCGACGATGAGCTTGAGCTCGTGCAGAACCTCGAAGTAGGCGATCTGCGGCTGGTAGCCCGCCTCGGTCAGGGTCTCGAAGCCGGCCTGGACCAGGTGGCTGACGCCACCGCAGAGCACGGCCTGCTCTCCGAACAGGTCGGTCTCGGTCTCTTCGGTGAAGGTCGTCTTGATGACACCGGCACGGGTGCCGCCGATGGCCTTCGCGTACGACAGTGCGAGCGCCCACGCGCCACCGGAAGCATCGCGCTCGACCGCGATGATGTCCGGAATGCCCCGGCCCGCGACGAACTCGCGGCGCACGGTGTGTCCGGGCGCCTTCGGCGCGATGAGGATGACGTCCACGCCCTCCGGAGCGTCGATGTAGCCGAAGCGGATGTTGAATCCGTGCGCGAACGCGAGCGCCTTGCCCGCCGTCAGACGGTCCTTGATCGACTCGTTGTAGATGGTGCGCTGGTGCTGGTCCGGGGCGAGGATCATGATCACGTCGGCCCACTCGGTGGCGTCGGCGACGTTCTTCACGGGGAAGCCGGCCTCTTCGGCCTTGGCGATCGACTTGGAGCCCTCCTTGAGGGCGATCGTGACCTCGACGCCGGAATCGCGCAGATTCATGGCGTGGGCATGGCCCTGCGAGCCGTAGCCGACGATGGCGACCTTCTTGCCCTGGATGATCGAGAGGTCAGCGTCGTCGTCGTAGAAGATCTCGGTGCTCACGGTGTGTTTCTCCTTGGTTGTGGTTTTGGCGGGCCCTTCGACATGCTCAGGGACCCAGAAATTCAGTTGTCGAAGGGTCAGCCCCGCAGGACGCGCTCGGTGATGCTCTTCCCACCGCGGCCGATGGCGAGCAGGCCGGACTGCGCCAACTCCTTGATGCCGAACGGTTCGAGCGCCCGCAGCAGCGCCTGGGCCTTGCCCTGGTCGCCCGTGACCTCGACGACCAGCGCATCCGGAGCGTAGTCGACGACCGAGGCGCGGAACAGGTTCACGACCTCGAGCACGTTGGACCGGGTGTTGTTGTCGGTGCGCACCTTGATGAGCATGTGCTCGCGCTGCACCGACGTCGAGAAGTCCAGCTCGACGATCTTGATCACGTTGATGAGCTTGTTCAGCTGCTTGGTGACCTGCTCGAGCGGCAGCTCGTCGACGTCCACCACGACCGTGATGCGCGAGATGCCTGGCACCTCGGTCACACCGACGGCGAGGGACTCGATGTTGAAACCGCGGCGGGCGAACAATCCGGCCACGCGGGTCAGCAGACCGGGGGTGTCCTCCACCAGCAGGCTCAGAACATGCGACGCCATGACTCAGATCTCCTCGTCGAACGCGGGCGCGTGGTCACGCGCGTACTGGACATAGCTGTTGCTGACTCCCTGCGGGACCATCGGCCACACCATCGCATCCGCACTCACGACGAAGTCGATCACCACGGGGCGGTCGTTCGTCTCCAGAGCGAGTTTAATCGCGGCATCCACCTCGTCCTCGCTCTCCACCCGGATCGCGAGGCAGCCATACGCCTCGGCGAGCTTGACGAAGTCGGGGATGCGCACCGTGCCGTGTCCGGTGTTGAGGTCGGTGTTCGAGTGGCGTCCGTCGTAGAACAGCGTCTGCCACTGGCGCACCATCCCGAGCGAGGAGTTGTTGATGATCGCGACCTTGATCGGGATGTTGTTGATGACGCAGGTCGCGAGCTCCTGATTGGTCATCTGGAAGCATCCGTCGCCGTCGATGGCCCACACCACGCGGTCCGGCTCGGCGACCTTGGCGCCCATGGCGGCCGGCACGGAGTAGCCCATCGTGCCCGCTCCCCCGGAGTTCAACCAGGAGTTGGGCCGCTCGTACTTGATGAACTGCGCCGCCCACATCTGGTGCTGACCGACGCCTGCGGCGTACACCGCCTCGGGTCCGGTCAGCTCTCCGATGCGCTGGATCACGTGCTGCGGTGAGAGCAGACCGTCGCTGGGCTGAGCGAATCCGAGCGGGAACTCGGACTTCAGCCCGTCCAGGTACGACCACCACTCCTCGGTGTCGGGCTGTGATCCCGCGATCGCGCCGCGGTAGGCGGTGTCGAGGTCGACGAGTACGTCGCGCACGTCGCCCACGATCGGCACGTCCGCTGTGCGGATCTTCGAGATCTCAGCGGGATCGATGTCGACGTGCACGATCTTCGCCTTGGGCGCGAAGAGCGCCGCGCGGCCCGTGACACGGTCGTCGAAGCGGGCGCCCAGCGAGACGATCAGATCCGCCTCCTGCAGCGACAGCACCGCCGGCACCGTGCCGTGCATGCCGGGCATGCCGAGATGCTGCGGGTGCGAATCGGGGAAGGCTCCCCGTGCCATCAGGGTGGTGACCACCGGTGCCCCGGTGGACTCCGCCAGCGTGAGCAGCTCGGCCGAGGCGCGACCGCGGATGATGCCGCCGCCGACATAAAGCACCGGCTTCTTGGCCTCGGCGAGCATCGTCGCCGCGGCCTGGATCTGCTTGCCGTGCGCCTTCGTGACCGGCCGGTAGCCGGGCAGGTCGATCTTCGGCGGCCAGACGAACGACGCCACGTTCTGCTGCGCGTCCTTCGTGATGTCCACCAGCACGGGACCGGGGCGCCCCGTCGAGGCGATCTCGAACGCGGCGGCGATCGCACCGGGGATGTCCTCTGCGCGCTTGACGAGGAAGGAGTGCTTCGTGACCGGCATCGTGATGCCGACGATGTCGGCCTCCTGGAAGGCGTCGGTTCCCATCAGCGTGGAGAACACCTGTCCGGTGATCGCGACGATCGGCACGGAGTCCATGTAGGCGTCGGCGATGGCGGTGACGAGGTTGGTCGCCCCCGGGCCGGAGGTGGCGATGCAGACGCCGACCTTGCCGGATGCCGAGGCGTAGCCCTCGGCGGCATGACCGGCGCCCTGCTCGTGCCGCACGAGGATGTGGCGCAGTTCCGAGGCGTCCATGAGCGGATCGTAGACGGGGAGGATCGCCCCGCCGGGGAGACCGAAGACATCGGTCACTCCGAGCAGTTCGAGTGAGCGGACGACCGCCTCGGCGCCGGTGAGCTCGGGCGCGGATGCGGGGCGCGCAGGCGGTCGTGGCACGGCGGGAGCCGAATCAGGAGTCATGTCATTCCTAGGTGATCGAGTGCGCTCGGGAGGCTGGGTCCCCGAGACTGTCGAAGGGTCAACCGGTCACAGCGCCCTGAGCTGCAGAGCGCACGAGACGGGAGTACTTGGCGAGGACACCACGGGTATAGCGCGGAGGAAGGGGCTCCCAGCCCTCACGGCGGGAGTTCAGCTCGGACTCCTCGACGAGTAGCTCGAGGGAGCGAGCCGCGATATCGACCCGTATCAGATCACCATCGCGCACGAAGGCGATCGGACCAGCGTCCACCGCTTCGGGTGCTATGTGGCCGATGCACAGGCCGGTTGTGCCGCCTGAGAATCGTCCGTCCGTCAAGAGTAGTACATCTTTCCCGAGCCCCGCGCCCTTGATGGCTCCGGTGATGGCGAGCATCTCGCGCATTCCCGGACCGCCCTTCGGGCCCTCGTAGCGGATGACGACGACGTCGCCGGCCTGGATCTCGCCGTCGGCGAGGGCGTCCATCGCGGCGCGCTCGCGCTCGAACACGCGTGCGGGCCCCTCGAAGACGTCGGCGTCGAAACCGGCCGACTTCACCACCGCGCCCTCGGGGGCCAGCGAGCCGTGCAGGATCGTGATGCCGCCGGAGGCGTGGATCGGGTTGTCGAAGGTGTGGATGACCTCACCGTCGATGGGATCGGGGTTCAGCTCGCGGAGGTTCTCGGCGAGCGTCTTGCCCGTGACGGTGAGCGCATCGCCGTGCAGAAGGCCTTCGTCGAGCATCGCCTTCATGATGACGGGGATGCCGCCGTGGCGGTCGACGTCGTTCATCACGTAGTTGCCGAACGGCTTCATGTCCGCGATGTGCGGCGTCTTGTCACCGATGCGGTTGAAGTCGTGCAGGCTCAGATCCACACCCGCCTCGTTCGCGATGGCGAGCAGGTGCAGGACGACGTTGGTCGAGCCGCCCAGAGCCATCGCCAGTGCGATCGCGTTCTCGAAGGCCTCCTTCGTCAGGATGTCCTTGGTCGTGATGCCCTGACGCAGGAGGTTGACGACGGCCTCCCCCGAGCGGTGCGCGAAGTAGTCGCGACGGCGGTCGGCGGACGGCGGGGCGGCGGAGCCGGGCAGGCTCAGACCGAGAGCCTCGGCGACGGATGCCATGGTGTTGGCGGTGTACATGCCGCCGCATGCGCCCTCACCCGGTGCGAACGCGCACTCGATGCGCTTGAGGTCCTCCTCGCTCATGCGTCCGGCGCGACACGCGCCGACACCCTCGAACGAGTCGATGATGGTGATCTCCTTCTCGGTGCCGTCCGAGAGCTTGACCCAGCCGGGTGCGATCGATCCGGCGTAGAGGAAGACGCTGGACAGGCCCAGTCGGGCACTGGCCATGAGCATCCCGGGGATCGACTTGTCGCAACCTGCCAGCAGCACGCTGCCGTCGAGCCGCTCGGCCATCATCACCGTCTCGACGGAGTCGGCGATGACCTCGCGCGACACGAGCGAGAAGTGCATGCCCTCGTGGCCCATGGAGATGCCGTCCGAGACCGAGATGGTGCCGAACTGCAACGGATATCCGCCGCCGGAGTGCACGCCCTCCTTCGCCCCCTGCGCGAGCCGGTCGAGGCTCAGGTTGCAGGGAGTGATCTCGTTCCAGCTCGAGGCGATGCCGATCTGGGGCTTGTCCCAGTCCGCGTCGCCCATGCCGACGGCACGGAGCATTCCCCGGGACGTGGTGGCCTCGATGCCGTCGGTGACGACTCGGCTGCGCGGCTTGATGTCGATTTCGGTGGGTGCGCCGGGCGCACCGGAAGGAGCTTCGCGGGAGGACATGACGGAAGTCTATTCCCGCCCTGAGGCGCGTTCGGTCGCGATGACGCCAAGGAGCTCGGCGACCTGCTGTGGGGACTCCACACGCACGGTGGCCGCCGTGTCGCCCGCGCCCACGCGCACTCCCAGATCATCAGCGGTCAGAACGCGCATGGCGTCCTCATCGGTGACGTCGTCTCCGGCGAAGACGATGCCGGTCGCCCGGGTGTGCTCGCGCAGGGCCGCGATGGCGGCGTCCTTCCCCTCCGCTCGGGAGGAGAACTCCAGGATGCGGTCGCCCGTGCGTCGGCGCCAGCGCGCAGCGCGACGTGCCAGCACCTGGTCGACGGCGGCGAAGGCGGCGCGCTCGACGTCGGGATGCGCCGGGCGTCCGTGGATGCCCACCCCGAAGGTCTTGCGCTCCAGCTCCACGCCCGGGTAGGCGGTCAGGAGTGGTTCGAGTTCCTCGAACAGCGACTCGCGGAGCTCGCGTTCCTCCGCCTGCTCCGGGATGTCGGACTCTCCCTCACCCGGGTACCAGTACTGCGCGCCGTGGGAGCCGGCCAGCAGCACCGGCGAATCGTCGGCGTGCTCGGCGATCTCGCGCAGGTGCACCAGGCTGCGGCCGGACACGTAGGCGACGAAGGTGTCCGGCAGCGCCGCGAGTCGGGCGACGGCATCCGTCACGGCGGGGAGCGCCCGCGCGCTCATCGGCTCCGGCACCAGCGGCGCCGCCGTGCCGTCGAAGTCCAGCGCCACCAGCAGCACGGGGGTACGGGCGATCGCGGTGACGGCGGCATCCGGCGATCCAGGGGTCCACTGCCGAGTCATGCGTGCTCCTCCTCTGCGTGGCGGCAACGGTGCGCCGCCTGGTCCAGGGCTCGCAGGAACGACTGCGACCAATCCGTGACGTCGTGCTCGAGCACGCGCTTGCGCAGCGAGCGCATCCGCCGGCTCTGCTCGTGACGCGGCATCTCGATGGCCGTGACGATGGCATCCTTCACGCCCTCGATGTCGTGCGGGTTGATGCGCACCGCCTGGCGCAGCTCGTCGGCGGCGCCGGTGAACTCGCTGAGCACCAGCACACCGCGGTTGTCCGCGCGGGTGGCGACGTACTCCTTGGCGACGAGGTTCATCCCGTCGCGCAGCGCCGTGACCAGCATCACGTCGGCAGCGAGGTACATCGCCACCATCTCCTCGCGCGGGAAGCCCTGATGCAGGTAGCGGATCGCGGTGTGCCCGAGCGTGTCGTGGTTGCCGTTGATGCGTCCGATCGCGAGTTCCACCTCGTCGCGCAGCAGCATGTAGGCGTTCACCCGTTCGCGGCTGGGGCTGGCCACCTGGATGAAGGCGACGTCCTCCACCGAGATGCGGCCCTGGTCGAGCAATTCGCCGTACGCCTTGATGCGGTGCCCGATGCCCTTGGTGTAATCGAGCCGGTCCACGCCCAGGAGGATGTGCTTGGGGTTGCCGAGTCCCTCGCGGATCTCGAGCGCGCGGGCCTGGATGTCGGGACGCCTGGCCAGCTCCCGGTACGGCGTCGTGTCGATCGAGATCGGGAAGGCCTTCACCTGACTGACGCGACCGTCGGGCATCGCCACCGACGCGGCCTTGGTCTCGTACCCCAGCCGCCGCTTGGTCGCCGCGAGGAAGCTCGCGGCATCCTGAGCCCGCTGGAAGCCGATGACGTCGGCGCCCAGCAGGCCGCGCAGCACCTGATCGCGCCACGGCAGCTGGGCGTACAGGCCGTGCGACGGGAACGGGATGTGGTGGAAGTATCCGATCGTGATGTCCGGACGCAGGTTGCGCACCATCTCGGGGACGAGCTGAAGCTGGTAGTCATGGACCCAGACCGTGCCGTTCTTCGCCACGGCGGCGGCAGCGGCCTCGGCGAACCGCAGGTTGACGGAGACATACGCCTCCCACCATTCCCGGTGGTACTGCGGTGGTGCGATCACATCGTGGTAGAGCGGCCAGATGGTGTCGTTCGAGAATCCCTCGTAGTACTCCTCGATGTCCTGCTCGCTGAGGCTGACGGGGATCAGGCGGATGCCGTCGGCGTCGAACGGCGCGATCTCGACATCCGGCATGCCCGCCCAGCCGACCCAGGCGCCGTCCACGCTGCGCATCATCGGCTCGAGTGCGGCCACGAGTCCGCCCGGCGAGGTTCGCCAGGTCTCCTCTCCATCTGCATTCACGATCCGATCGACCGGAAGGCGGTTGGCGACGACGACGAACTCTGCGGCGACCATGGGACTCCTCTGCTCGGTACCTCCAGGCTACCGAGCGCGAGCCGTGTCAGCGCAGGGGTGGTGAGAGCAGCCGGTTTGCGATACCGGCCGCCACCACGATCGCCGCGGCGGCGAGGGGCATGATCAGCGCCGCTGCCGTGCCGGTGCTCTCCGCCAGCTGACCCGTGATCGCCGCGGCCGCGGCCTGGCCGACCACGATCCCCGAGCCCAGCATCGTCATCACCGTCGCCGAACGGCCCAGCGGGCTGCGTGCGACCCCCAGACTGTAGAGCGTGACCAGCGTCGGTCCGATGCCGATCCCCAGCAGACCCAGCGCGATCGTCATGGTGGTGACGTCGGCAGCTCCGGCGACGAGCAGCGAGCCGCCCAGCAGGATGCCGCCGAAGACGATCCAGCGCGCGTGCAGCGTGAAGCGAGGAGGCAACCAGGCCACGCCGAGGGCGAGGATCGCCGAGCCGATGCCCATCACCCCGTAGAGCAGGCCGGCCTGCTCCGCCGCTCCGCGGTCGGCCATGAACGAGGTCAGCGAGGTGAGCATGGAGCCGAAGAACAGGCCGACGCCGAGGATGCCGATGACGACCACCAGCAGCACCGGTCGGAACAGGTCCGACGCCGGAGTGGGGGCCGACCCGTCGGCGCCTCGGGTCGCCGAGACGTGCCGCGCCGTCGGATGCAGTGCGAAGGCGCCCACGAAGACGAGGGTGAGGGCGGATGCCAGGGCGATCGGAGCCCACGGTGTGATCAGCGATGCCAGCGCCCCCACGATGAAGGGTCCGAACACGAACACGGTCTCGTCGGCCGCCGACTCGTACGACATGGTCGCGGAGGTGCTTCGCTCACGCAGGGCCTGCGGCATCCGCTCGTCTATGATCGTCACCAGCCGCGACCTCGACATCGGCGACACCTGGGGAGCCGTCGCGCCGATCGCGAAGGCGGACACCAGCACGAACGCCTGATCCAGAGGGCTGTAGACGACGACGGCGAACGCCGCGAGCATGATCGCGTTCAGCACCGCCGCGGCGATCAGTACCGGCCGCTGCCCGTAGCGGTCGGCTGCCGCACCCAGGAACGGCCCGATCAGGGCTGTGCCGAGACCGACTGCGGCCGATGTGATGCCGCCGAGCCCCAGGGAGCCGCGCGCGGTGACGACGACGGTCAGCACCCCCACGACCATCATCGCGAACGGAAGGCGCGCGATGAACGCGATGATGAAGTACGGCAGGCCTGCGAGGCGGATCAGGCTCGGCGAAGAAGAGGAGTTGTGCGTCATGGCTCTCGGGCGCCGCAGCGGTTCCGCGTGACGCCGGGTCGGGTGCCGCCGCTTTCCGCCGGAGATCCGACGGCCGGTAGATACACAGTCGATACTGCTGTCAACCCTACCCGAGCATCCCTGCCACTCGGATAGCGTGGAGCCATGCGCTATCTCCTTCGCACCGGACTGTTCAGCGCCATCAGCATGGGCGTGACCCTGCTGCGCGGCTCACGCGGCCAACAGGTCACGTGGCGCGCGATCCTCGGATGGGTCAGCTGGGCGATCACGTTCGCCCTGGCACTCGGCGCGATCAAGGACATGCGCCGCCAGGAGAAGGGTCTGCCCGTCGCGACGGACTCGCCGTTCGCCCCCAAGCCGGACAAGCGGGAGCGCAAGCAGAAGCGCCGCGACGAGGTCGCGCGGATCGCCTCCGAGCGCTGATCCCCACGCCCGGAGGTTCAACGGACTCAGCGGGTGAGGATGAGCGCCTCCCCCTGACCGCCGCCACCGCAGAGCGCCGCGACGGCTGTGCCGGATCCGCGCTGGGCGAGCCGGTGGGCGAGGTGCACGACCAGACGCGCGCCGCTGGCGCCGATCGGATGTCCGATGGCGATGCCGCCGCCGTCGGTGTTCACGATGTCGCTGGAGAGTCCGAGCTCCTGCTGGGACCGGGCGACCACGGCGCCGAACGCCTCGTTGATCTCGACGAGATCCAGGTCGGATGCGGCGATGCCCTGCTTCTCCAGCGCGCGCTCGATCGCACGCGCAGGCTGCGCCTGCAGCGAGTTGTCGGGACCGGCGGTCTGACCGTTCGCGCCGATGACCGCCAGCACCGGCCAGCCCTTCGCCTCTGCGTTCTCACGCGAGGTGACGATGACCGCCGAAGCACCGTCCGAGATCTGCGAGGAGTTCCCGGCCGTGATCGTGCCGCCCTCGGCGAAGGCCGGCCGCAGTCCAGCCAGCGACTCGACGGTCGTGCCGGGGCGCACCCCCTCGTCCTGGGTGACGACGATCGGGGCGCCCTTGCGCTGCGGCACGGACACCTCGACGAGCTCCGCGTCGAACGCGCCGTTCTGCTGGCCGGCGGCCGCACGCTGGTGCGAGAGGGCGGCGACCGCGTCCTGCAGTTCGCGCGTCATCTCGTAGCGCGGATTGTGCCGCTCGGTCGATGCGCCCATGCTCTCGCGGTCGTACACGTCGGTCAGCCCGTCGTGCGCCATGTGGTCGAGCACCTCGATGCTGCCGTAGGCCCAGCCGTCACGCGAGCCCATGAGCAGGTGGGGCGCTCGCGTCATGGACTCCATGCCGCCCGCGACGACGGTGGTCGCGTCGCCCGTGCGGATCATGCGCGCGGCATCGATGATGGCCGTCAGGCCCGACAGGCAGACCTTGTTGATCGAGCTCGCCGGGACGTCCCATCCGATGCCCGCTCCGATCGCGGCCTGCCGCGCGGGGTTCTGGCCGGAGCCGGCCGAGAGCACCTGGCCCATCAGGACGGCGTCGACGTCCGTCGGCGAGATGGCCGCCTGCTCCAGGGCACCGCGGATCGCGAACGAGCCGAGCTGCGGCGCGGTGAACGAGGCGAGCTGCCCCTTCAACCGTCCCTGGGGTGTGCGGGCGGCCGCGACGATGACGATGTCGCTCATGAGTTCTCCTTCAGATTCTCCGAGACGGTCAGGTGCTCGGACACGATGAGTGCCGGCTCCGTCGCGTCGATGACGTCCTGCACGCTCACTCCGGGTGCCGTCTCGACGAGCACCAGTCCGTCGGCGGTGACGTCGATCACGGCGAGGTCGGTGATGATGCGGTCGACCACCGCCCTGCCGGTCAGCGGCAGCGAGCACTCGTCCACGATCTTCGCGGAGCCGTCCTTGGCGACGTGCTCCATGAGGATGATCACGCGTCCGGCGCCGTGGACGAGGTCCATCGCACCGCCGGGCCCCTTGACCATCTTGCCCGGAATCATCCAGTTGGCCAGGTCGCCGTTCTTCGAGACCTGCATGGCCCCGAGGATGGCGGCATCGATCTTGCCGCCGCGGATCATGCCGAAGCTCGTGGCGGAGTCGAAGAAGGCCGCGCCGGGCAGCAGGGTCACGGTCTCCTTGCCGGCGTTGATCAGGTCGGGGTCGACGTTCTCCTCCGTGGGGTACGGGCCGACGCCGAGGATGCCGTTCTCGGACTGCAGCACAAGGGTCACGCCGTCGGGGACGTAGTTGGGCACGAGGGTCGGCAGGCCGATCCCGAGGTTGACGTACGAGCCGTCGGCGAGCTCGCGGGCGGCTCTGGCCGCCATCTCATTGCGCGTGAGGGCCATGTCAGTTCCCTTCCTCGGTTCCTGAGCCCGTCGAAGGACGGACGGTGCGTCGCTCGATGCGCTTCTCGATGTCGGAGCCGACCTCCACGACGCGGTGCACGAACACTCCGGGCAGGTGGATGCCGTCCGGGTCCAGCTCACCGGGCTCGACGAGCTGCTCGACCTGGGCGATGCAGATCCGACCCGCCATCGCGGCGAGCGGGTTGAAGTTGCGGGCCGCCTTGTTGAAGACGAGGTTGCCGTGCCGGTCGCCCTTGAGCGCGTGCACGAGCGCGTAGTCGGTGGTGATCGACTCCTCCAGCACGAACTCACGCTGCTCGCCGTGGAACTCGAACGTGCGGGTGTCCTTGACCGGAGACGCGACGGCGATCGTGCCGTCTGGGTGGTAACGGCGAGGCAGACCGCCCTCGGCCACCTGCGTGCCGACGCCCGTCTGCGTGAAGAAGGCGGCGATGCCCGACCCGCCTGCCCGGAGCTTCTCGGCGAGAGTCCCCTGCGGAGTCAGTTCGAGTTCGAGATCGCCCTCCAGGAACTGGCGTTCGAACTCCTTGTTCTCCCCCACGTACGACGACGTCATCTTGCGGATGCGCTGCGCGGCGAGCAGGATCCCCAGTCCCCAGTCGTCCACGCCGCAGTTGTTGCTCACGACACTGAGGTCCGTGGTGCCCTGCGCGTGAAGCGCCTCGATGAGGAGCATCGGATTGCCCGAGAGCCCGAAGCCGCCCACGGCGAGGGATGCTCCGTCCGGGATGTCGGCGACGGCTTCCGCCGCCGATGCGAACTGTTTGTCGATCACAGGGCCACTCCTTCGTGATGGGTCACCTCCAGCATCCGCCCGAGGCGCGACAGCGGGCAAGCGGATGCTTGCGATGTGGTCATGAGAACGAGTAGCGTCCATATTGTGGAATCACCTTCTTCCGGGCGGCGTACGGTTCCCGGGGCGCAGGCGATCGCCCGTGCCTCGGCGCTGCTGCGTCTGGTCTCGGCGTCCGCTGACGGTGCGTCGCTGCAGACGCTGGCCCGGGATGCCGAGCTCAGTCGCTCGACCGCGCACCGTCTGCTGACCGCCCTGCGCGTGGAGGGGCTGGTCGATCAGGATCCCGCGACATCGCGGTGGATGCCCGGCCCCGAGCTGTATCTGATGGGAACAGCGGCGGCGTCGCGGTATGACATCACCGAGATCTCTCGCGATATCGTGCGGTCTCTGGCGGTGAAGACCGAGGAGAGCGCGTTCCTGTCCACCCGCCGCGCAGACGAGACGGTGTGCCTGATCCGCGAGGAGGGGTCGTTCCCCATCCGGTCCTTCGTGCTCAGCGAGGGCATCCGCTTTCCGCTGGGCGTCGCCAGCGCCGGCATCGCGATCCTGTCTTTCCTCCCTGACCACGATGTGGATGCCTACCTGGAGCGTCATCCCGAGCTCGAGGAGCGCTGGGGACGCGCCCACGGCCCGGGACCGCTGCGCAAGCGGCTGGCCGAGACGAAGGAGCGCGGCTACGCCGTGAATCCCGGCCTGATCGTCGAGGGATCGTGGGGCATCGGCGCCGCGGTGTTCGACCGCGAGGGTCGCGCCGAGTGGGCGCTGAGCCTGACCGGCGCGGAGTTCCGCTTCGGCCCCGATCGGCTCCCCCAGCTCGGGCGCACTCTGCTCGCGCATGCGCACCAGCTGTCCTCCCGGATCGCCGGCGCCAGGCACTGAAAGCGGGTCAGCCGAGCTCGGCGCGCAGCAGCGGCGCCAGCTTCTCGGCACCGCGATGCGACATGACCACCGTGTAGTGGTTGAGGTCGTGCAGCGCCACGTGCCGCACCTGGGGGAACGTCTCGAGCAGCCGCGCCAGATGCTCCGGCGCGTACAGCCCGGGCGTCTCGTTCTGCAGTCCGCGGGGGACGGTGAGGAACAGCGTGGGCTTCGACAGCGCCGACAGCGCATCCGGAAGCGTGCTGCCGGTGTTCATGTCGGCGGTGTCCTCGGCCATGATCCGGTAGCTCGTCGCCGAGCGCAGCGCGCCGCCGTCGGGCACGAGGTCGTAGGCGATGTACGCCTCGAGCTCGTCGCTCCAGTCGTCGGCGAAGGCCGGGTGGCCGCGCCAGAAGTCGTCGATGTAGGCGTCGACACTCGGCCAGCGCTGCGACAGCCGCTCGGCGACGGGACCGAGGATCATCGGCACCAGCTGCTCGGGCGCGACGCCGGCAGGCACATCCAACGGCAGTCCGCCGTCGACGAGCATCAGGCGGGAGACCCGATCGGGATGCCGGTGCGCGACGGCGACCGCGACGAAGGCGCCCATGGAGTGCCCGACGACGGTCGTCTCGGCGATGCCGAAGGCGTCCAGCACGGCCGCCATGTCGTCGGCGTGCACCGCCATGCCCGCGGGTCCCCGCACGGCGTGGCTGGCACCCCGACCGCGCAGGTCCGGAGCGATCAGCCGCACACCCGGCAGACGGTCCACCAGGAACGGCCACGCCAGGTGCGACGAGGTGACGCCGTGGATGAGCAGCGCGGTGTGCGCGGCCTCACCCTCGGGCTCCCAGACGCCGACGCGCAGGTCACCCCCGGTCACGGGAACGTCGACGGTGCGATAGGTGTGGGGCATCAGCGGGAGCTCCATCCGCCGTCCATGGTGTACGACGCACCGGTGACCATGCCCGCGGCATCCGAGACCAGCCATCCCGCGAGCGACGCGACCTCGGACGCCTCGACGAGTCGCTTGATCGCGCTCTCCGTGAGCATGATCTTCTCCACGACGTCGGCCTCGGGGATCCCGTGCAGGCGCGCCTGGTCGGCGATCTGCTTCTCGACCAGAGGAGTGCGCACATACCCCGGGTTGATGCAGTTGCTCGTGGTGCCGTGCGGGCCGCCCTCCAGCGCCGTCACCTTCGACAGTCCCTCCAGCCCGTGCTTGGCCGCGACGTAGGCGGACTTGAAGGCGCTGGCGCGCAGCCCATGGACGCTGGAGATGTTCACGATGCGCCCCCAGCCGCGCTCGTACATGCCGGGCAGCACCGCACGGATCAGCAGGAAGGGAGCCTCGAGCATGATGCGCTGGATCGCGCGGAACGCGTCGGGATCGAACTCCTCGATCGGGCTCACCCGCTGGATGCCGGCGTTGTTCACGAGGATGTCGGCCTGCAGCGCCACGTCGTCCAACGCCGCCGTGTCGGAGAGATCGACGACCCACGCCTCTCCCCCGATCTCGTCGGCGGCAGCGGTGGCCGCGTCGGCATTGAGGTCGGCGATGACGACGTGGGCGCCGCGACGCGCGAACTCCTGCGCGCAGGCCCGTCCGATCCCGCTCGCCCCACCCGTGACGATCGCCCTTTTTCCCGCGAGATCGTGCTCGGTCATCGTCCTGCCTCCTCAGTGCTGTGCGACGTCGTGCTGTCCGGGCGCAGCGCTCGAGCGATGAACGCGGTCATGCCGTCGAGTACGGCCGGGGCGATCTGTGCGGGCGGGTTGCCGTCGGCATCCTTCTCCCAGAGCAGATACCGCATGCCGATCAGTTCACCGGCGCCCATCAGCGCCCAGGCGACGACCTCGGTGTCGAGCTCCTCGGCGACCTCGCCGCTGCGCTGGGCGGCGGCGAGCCCGGCCTGGTAGCCGTCGACGATGCGTTCGTAGTGCAGCCGGAGCATGGCAGGCGACACGAACTCCGCCTCGCGGACGACCCGGTACAGGGCGGGATGCCTGGCAGTGAAGCGGAAGAACCCCTCGAACCCGAGCCGCTCGGCCTCGATCCGGCCGGACGCCCCCGCCATCGCCTCGGACATCGAGTGCCGCACCCTGCTGTTGAGATCCAGCACCAGCGCCTCGAAGATGGACTGCTTGCTGTCGAAGTACAGGTAGAACGTTCCCAGCGCCACACCGGCGTGTTCGGTGATCTTCACGATCGAGGCCTCGTGATACCCGAGGTCGGCGAAGACCTGTTCGGCCGCCTCCAGGAGGCGTCGCCGCGTCTTCTGCCCCCGCGTGGTCAGCGGACGTCCGGTCGCCTGGGAGACCGGCGGGTCCTCAGTGTGCATGGTCATGGTTCTCCTTCTGCTCGCGGAGCAGTTCCTGCGCCCATCGGCGCAGTCGACCTCGGGCGATCTTGTCGATCGTCGAGCGCGGCAGCTCGTCGACGAACTCGATGTGCGCGGGAAGCTTGAACGACGCCAGACGTTCGGCGGCGAAGGCGCGCAGTTCATCGGCGGAGACCGGCGCGACCGTCACGACGAACGCGAAACCGCGCTCCCCCCAGGTGTCATCCGGCACACCGACCACGGCGCAGGCGGCGACCAGTGGATGCGCCCCGAGAGCACGCTCGACCTCAGCCGGCGCGACGTTCTCTCCGCCCGAGACGAAGATCTCCTTGAGCCGATCGACGACGTGATGGACGCCGTCGGCATCCCGGCGCAGCAGGTCGCCGGTGCGCAGCCAATCACCGTTCATGGCGCGCTCGGTGGCCTCGGGGTCGTCGAGGTAGCCGGCGAACACGCTCGCACCGCGCACCCACAGCTCCCCGGTTGCGGCGCCCTCGAGTTCGCAACCGGTGAGAGGGTCGACTATCCGGGCGTCGACGCCCGGATAGGGTCGTCCGACCGCTCCCGGATGCGCCGAGACGAGTTCCGACGGGAGGTGGAGCACGTTGGGGCCCGCTTCGGTGAGCCCATAGCCCTGCGTGAACAAGACCCCGCGCTGCGCCCAGTGCGCGACGAGGTCTTCGGGGACGGTCGCGCCTCCTGCGACGACGCGTCGCAGCGTGGACAGGTCGGCGGACGCCCACAGCGGATGCCGCTGCAGCATCCGGTACTGGGTCGGAACGCCCATCATCGCGGTGACGCCTCGCGCGGAGATCAGCTGCAGCACGCGCCCGGGGTCGAACGAGCGCTCCAGAACGACGGTGGCGCCCCGCCACCAGGCCTGCAACGGCTGCACGTTCCACGCGGCGACGTGGTACTGCGGCAGCATGGCGAGCACGACGTCGTCGGTGTTCAGCGGCATCGCCCGGTCGAGGGCGAGGTTGTTCCAGAAGCAGTTCTCGTGCGTGAGAATCACGCCCTTGGGGGCGGCCTCGCTCCCGGAGGTGTAGATGATCAGCAGCGGATCGTCGTCCCGGGCGGGCCGGCGGGGCGCGGATGTCGCCGAGCCCGGCGCCTCCCGCTCGATGCCCGACACACCCAGCACGGCGTTCGGCGCGTCGATCTCCGCGATCTCGAGGGCCGCCGCCGCCAGCGAGCAGTGCTCGTCCTCGATCAGGAGCAGGGCGGGATCGGTCCGGGTGAGCAGGTCCGCGAGCTCCGCCGGTGTCAACCGCCAGGAGAGCGGGACGAAGCCGATCCCCAGCTCAGCGCAGGCGAAGAACGCCACGATGTGGTCGGTGGAGTTTCCCGACACGGTGGCGATCCGCTGACCGGCGCCGTAACCGGCATCCGCGAGCCGCCGCACCAGGGCGTCGGTGCGGGCCGCGAGTGTGCCGTAGTCGGTGCGGACGCCGCGGTCGTCCACGGCGACGCGCGCGGGAGCCGCGGCGGCGCTGTCGCGCAGCCAGCGACCGATCGTGTGCGGGCCCGCCATGGCATCCATCATGGCGCGACCGCCTGCCGATCGATCTGCTCCTCGAGCGCATCCAGGCCCCCGCCGGTCTGCCCGCCGCGTCGACGTCGCAGCCACGAGTCGACGGTGCCGGCGATGCCGCCGGGGAGGAACATAACCACGAGGATGAAGAGTACGCCCAGGATGAACAGCGGCTCCGACAGGGGCACCCGCAGCACATCGGGCAGCTGCTGGATGCCGTCCGCGCGGGCGAGCACCGTGAGCCGCTGGTCGAGGATCGTGTACAGCACACCCCCGAGGACGGCTCCCCAGCGGAAGCCGACGCCTCCGAGGACCACCATGACGAGCACCGTGATGGTCAGGTCGGCCCCGACGGCGCTGGGCTGGGTGCCCGACTGCAGCAGCAGGTAGGCGACGCCGGCCAGTGAGGCGCAGAGTCCGGCGATCACGAAGACCAGGAGTCGGGCCCGGGACGGATGCAGCCCGAGCACGCGCACACGCAGCTCGTTCTCGCGCGCCGCGGCGGCGAGGTGCCCGAGGCGCGAGCGATCGACCCAGAGCACGATCAGGTAGACCAGCACGACGACCGCCAGGCAGACCCAGTACAGGTTGCGGGTGTTGACCACGCCGACCAACCAGTCGGGAACGCCGGCGGTGTTCAATCCCAGGCCCTCCTCGCCGCCGGTGATCGCCTGGTTGCGGCGCACGAGCACGGATCCGGCCTGCGCGAACGCGAGCGTGACCATCGCGAAGGGGATGCCGTTCACGCGCATGGCCACCGCTCCGGTGACCACGGCGATGACGATGCCGCCGAGCAGTGCGACGAAAACTCCGGGCACCAGCGGCAGCTCGGCGGCTCTGAGCACGATGCCCAGTCCGTAGGCTCCGGCGCCGAAGTACAGAGCGTGCCCGAAGGACAGCATCCCGGCCGTGCCGAGCAGCAGGTTGTACGACAGTGCGAGGGCCGCGAACACCATGCACAGCGACATCAGCGCGAGCGACCCGGGCGTGTACGTCGGGCCGGGGAGGATGCCGGGGATCGACAGGTTCAGCATCGGCAGCAGCGCCAGGGCTACGACGAGGACCACCCCCACGAGGAGCGGGAGAAGGCGGGAGACACGGGTCGCGCGCATGATCATGCCCTCTTTCCCATCAGCCCGGCCGGGCGCACGAGCAGGACGACCGCGAGCAGGATCACGACGATGAAATCGCCCGTTCCGCCCAGATAGGTGTTGGCGACCTGCTGCATCACGGCGACGAGCACCGAGGCGATGGCCGCTCCCGTGAGCGAGCCCAGACCGCCGACGACGGTGACGATGAACGCGAAGATGAGCAGGGTGGATCCCATGTGCGCCGACACGTACGTCAGCGCGTGCATCGCGAGGACGCCGCCGATGCCCGCCGCGGCGCCGCCGATCGCGAACACGAGCGTGAAGGAGCGGCGCACGTCGATGCCGAGCGCGGTGACCATCGCCCTGTTCTCCACACCGGCGCGGATGATCATGCCGTAGCGGGTCTTCTTCAGGAACAGCACGAGGCCCGCCAGCACGAGGCCGGCGGCGATGATCAGCACCCAGTACTTGTTGGGGATGCTGGCGCCCAGCACCGAGGTGGTGCGGCTGAGCCAGGCCGGCCCGGCGATCGTGATCGGGTCGGTGCCCCAGATGCCCTCGAACAGCGCGACCGCGGCGAACGACAGTCCGACCGTGACGAGCACCTGCTCGATGTGCCGTTCGTACAGCGGCCGGATCAGCAGCAGTTCCGTGCCTGCCGCGAAGACCGCGCCGACCACGGCCCCGATGAGGATCGAGAGCAGGAATCCGCCCCAGCTGGTGACCCCGATGGCCTGGGCGACGGCCCAGCCGACGAAGGCGCTGAGAGTGAGGAAGGCGCCGTGCGCGAAGTTCAGCACGTGCATGAGCCCGTAGATCAGGCTCAGGCCGCTGGCGACGAGGAAGTACAGCGCGCCCAGACCCAGGCCGATGATGAGAGTGAGGATGAGAGTGCTCATGCGTGCTCCTCGGCGCTGACGCCCAGGAGGCGCCGGGTCAGGTCGGCATCATCGAGGATCTCGGATGCGCGGCCGACGAACGCCACGCGCCCATCGGCGATCACGATGGCCTGATCGGCCAATCGCCGGACGACATCGAGGTTCTGCTCGACGAGCAGCATCGGGACCACCCGAGCGGCCTCGGCGAGCGCGTCGGACACCTCGGTGACGATCTTGGGGGCGAGCCCCTTGGTGGGCTCGTCCACCAGCAGCAGGCGGTTGTCGTTCAGCAGTGCACGGGCGACGGAGACCATCTGCTGCTGCCCTCCGGAGAGGGTGCCAGCGCGCTGGTCGCGACGCGTGACGAGGTCGGGGAAGAGCTGTGCGACGAAGTCGCGACGCGGTTCGCGCTGGCGCTCGGCGAGCGCGAGATTTTCGGCGACGGTCAGTCCGGCGAAGACGTCGCGGTCCTCGGGCACGTACCCGACGCCCCTCTGGACGATGCGGTGCGTGCTCAGCCCGTCGATCCGCTCACCGTCCAGCAGTACCTCGCCCTTGCGGGTGATGAGGCCCAGGATGCCTCGCAGCGTCGAGGTCTTGCCCGCTCCGTTTCGACCGAGCACGGCGGTGATGCCCGTGGCCGGCACGTCGAAGGTGACGTCCTCGACGACCTGCTGGCCGGCGATCCAGGCGCGCAGGTTCCGCACCTGCAGGATCGGGGCGCTCATGCGCTCGTCCCCAGGTAGGCGCTCTGCACGGTCGCGTTCTCCATGATCCGCTGCGGGGTGTCCACGGCGATGATGTTGCCGAAGTACATCACGGCCACCAGGTCCACCAGTCCCATCAACACCTCGATGTGGTGCTCGACCATCAGCACGGTGCAGCCGGTCTCGGCCTGCAGAGCCCGGATGCTGTCGACGAGCCCCGCGACATCGCCGGAGGCGACACCCGCCATCGGCTCGTCGAGCAGCACCAACCGGGAGCGGGTGGCCAGGAGGACGGCGATCTCGAGTTTGCGCTTGTCGCCGTGGCCGATGTCGCCCGCGCGGGCGTCCAGCCGGTGCCCGAGGCCGACCGAGTGCAGCAGCTCCTCGGCGCGGACGCCGGCGGCATCCGTGCGCCTGGGGAAGTGGAACAGCGAGTAGCTGCCGCGCTGGGTCGCCTGCACCGCGGTGCGCACGTTCTCGTGCACCGTCAGCTGCGGGAACAGGCTGGAGGTCTGGAAGGTTCTGCCCAGTCCCGCCCGCGCGCGCTGGGGCACGCTGGTGCGGGTGATGTCCACGCCGTCCATCAGGATGCGCCCGGCAGTGGGCCGGACGAGCCCCGAGACGGCGTTGAACAGCGTGGTCTTGCCTGCGCCGTTGGGTCCGATCACTCCGACCAGGGCACCCGGCTCGATCGCGAGGTCGACGTCCTTGAGGATGGTCGCACCTCCGATGTCGAGGCCGAGACCCTCGATCCGAAGCGCAGCTCCGCTCGCGGACGGGACTGGGGTGTTCATCGTGGGCTGATCCTCCGGGTCACGGGGCGACGTCTGCGGCGGGAACAGTGGAGACCAGCTCGGGGACGAAGGAGCCGTCCTGGGCGACGAGCCTGGCCTGGTACATGTCCTGCAGCAGCGCGTGATCCTCGGCGCGAACCGTGTTCTTGCCCTTCGGCCCCTCGAACTCGAAGCCCTCAAGCGCGGCGATCATGGCATCCACGTCGCCCTTGCCCTCCTTGACAGCCTGCACGAGCATGATCGCGGCGTTGAAGCCGTCGGGGCTGAACAGATCGGGCTCGCCGCCCGCCTTCTCCAGACCGGTGACCATCGCGGTGTTGACCTCGTTGTCGGGTGCGGCGGCGAAGTAGTGGTTCAGGAAGTTGATCTTCTCGGAAGCGACGCCGTAAGCGCCGAAGGTGGCGCTGTCGCCGAGACCCGTGACCACCGGGATGTCGTCGAGCACACCCTGCTGGCTCATCGCCTGCCACATCGCACCGGAGGTGGCTCCGGCCCAGGCGACGAACACGAGATCCGGCTCGGCGGTGAGAACCTGCTGCGCGAACGGGGTGAACTCGGTCACGTCCTCGGCCACCAGCACCGGCTCGACCGTCGCACCCTTGGCTCCCAGGATCGCCTCGACCGCAGCGACGTTGCCCTGCCCGAACGCGGTGTTCTGCGCGAACACCGCGATCTTCTTGCCGTCGATGTCATCAAGGAAGGTTCCTGCGGTGGCGACGTCCTGCGCGGACTGTCGACCCGAGCGGAACGTGTAGTCGTTGATGCCGGTGACGGCGTCGGCCGCCGCCGGGCCGGAGATGAAGAGCACCTTGTTCTGTGCGGCCTGCTCCGCCACGGCGAGCGCGACACCTGACGAGGCGCTGCCCAGCAGGATGTTCACGCCGTCACCGATGAGCTCCTTCGCCGCGGTAACCGCCGTGTCGGGGTCGCCCGCGTCATCGCGGTTCTCGATGACGATGGTGGTGCCGTCCACCGCGCCGGTGCCGTCGGTGGCGTAGTCGAGACCGACGGCGAACGCGTCCAGGTACTGCTTGCCGTAGCCCGCGAGCGGGCCCGTCTCGCTGGTGATGACACCCACTCGCACTTCGGCAGGACTCTGGTCACCGCCGTCGGCAGCGGGTGCGCCCGCCTGCGGCGCACACGCCGTGATCACGAGGGCCGCGGTGACGAGCACCGAGCCGAGGAGCAACTTCTTCGTAACTCGCATCTGGAGGCCTTTCAGCAGTGGAAGGTAAGAACATGAAACCCGATTCAGGTAATGTATAGCACGGGTCGGCGCAGGTCAACACAGCACGGCATCCGATGCATACCGCACGATATATACTTCATGGCATGAATAGAGCGGATGTGATCCCGTCCCTGGTGCTGTCCGCCCATGCGCTGGCCCGTATCGCCGCCCAGGAGGCGGGGAACGAGGCGCCCTCGGCGCAGTGGCGTGCACTGGGCATCCTGGAACGGCTCGGCAGCCTGCGCCTGGGCGAACTCGCCTCCGCAGCGCGGACCACGCAGCCCGGCATGACCCGGCTCATCGGCGCACTCGCGCAGTCCGGACTCGTGGTCAGAACCGCCGATCCGGCCGACACCCGCGCGACCGTCGTGACCGCCACTCCCGCCGGTCTGCAGGCGCTCGCGGACTGGCGCACCGAGATGCGCGACACGCTCGCCCCCCGCTTCCGCGAACTCACCGAGGAGGACTGGTCCGCGCTGCAGCGCGCCGCCGACATCCTCGCCCTCCACGCACAGGAATCGAGCACGACAGGAGACGTCGCATGAGCGGAGCACCCCAGGGATCGGTCTGGCGTCAGCCCGCACAGGTCTGGGCGGTGGCGTTCGCGTGCGTCGTCGCGTTCATGGGAATCGGCCTCGTCGACCCGATCCTTCCGGCGATCGCGGAATCCCTGCAGGCATCCCCCGTCGAGACCGAGCTGCTGTTCACCAGCTATCTCCTGGTCACCGGGCTCGCAATGCTCGTGACCAGCTGGATCTCCAGCCGCATCGGAGCCAAGGCGACTCTGCTGACGGGCCTGGGACTGATCGTGGTCTTCGCCCTGCTGAGCGCTCTGAGCGGCAGCGTCGACTGGGTCATCGGATTCCGGGCGGGCTGGGGCCTGGGAAACGCGCTGTTCATCTCCACGGCGCTCGCCACCATTGTCGGAGCCGCCGCCGGCGGCAGCGGGGCGGCTATCGTGCTGTACGAGGCCGCTCTGGGTCTCGGCATCGCCATCGGACCGCTCCTGGGCGGCCTGCTCGGCGAGGTCAGCTGGCGCGGGCCGTTCTTCGGCGTCGTCGCCCTGATGGCCATCGGCTTCATCGCGGTGCTCGCCCTGGTCAGCAGCGGCGAGGACGCGCGCGTGCCGATGCCGTTCTCGGCGCCGTTCCGTGCGCTGGGACGACCTGCCCTGGCGATCCTCGCCGTCGCCGCCCTCTTCTACAACATCGGGTTCTTCGTGCTGCTGGCATTCTCGCCGTTCCCCCTCGGGTTCGGCGCCATGGGCATCGGCTTCACGTTCTTCGGCTGGGGTGTCGCGCTCGCCGTCACGAGCGTATGGGTCGCCCCGGCGCTCATGAGACGGCTGTCGCGGACGACGATCATCCTCGCGACGCTGCCACTGCTCGCGGTCGATCTCGTCGCCGCCGGGATGGTGGTGGCCAGCCCGGCGGCTCTCGTGGTCTGCATCGTCGTCGGCGGCCTGCTGCTGGGTGTGATGAACACCGTGCTCACCGAAGCCGTCATGGAGGCGACGGATCTGCCGCGCTCGGTGGCTTCCTCCGCGTACTCCGCGGTTCGCTTCCTCGGCGGCGCGATGGCTCCGCCGGTGGCCGCGGCGCTCGCTCATGCATTCGGCGACACCGTGCCCTACGTGTTCGCTGCGGCGTCCGTCATCGTCGCGGCTCTGACCGTGCTGCTCGGGCGCCGCGTGCTGGCGCACATCGACGATCCCGGTGACGGTGCCGGAGAGGACGCCGAGGCGATTCTGCTCGGCGACGCGGCCTGATACGGGGTTCTGCCTGAACGGAAGCGGACGGGCTACTCCACCATCAGGTCTTCGATCTCCAGGTCCTCGTCGAGCAGACAGTAGATGATCATGTCCGGGTACTCCTCCGGCGCGAGGTAGAGCAGTGTGATCCCGCCGTCGCCGAACACGATCACGCCGTCCAGGACGATATCCGCTCTGAGATCGCGGAGCGCGCTCTCCACGTCGGCGTCATCATCGCCCTCGTACGCGGCATCGGTGAGCTCCTCGGCCACCTCCTGTTCGCGTTGGTCGAGCGTCTCCTGCGTCAGCCTGGCCAGCGCATGGCGCACGGTCGACTGCATCGCGTCCATGTCGGGCAGGTCCTCACGGACGATGTCGTCGTCCTCATCGTCGTCGTCGTCGCGCTCGAATTCCTCCTCGAATTCGTACTCCACGGTGACGCGGCGCCCGCCGGGCAGCTCGACACTGGCTGTCAGAGCTCCGTCCTCGTCCTGGTCGATGTCGTCAAGCTCGATCATGAGAACCTCCTGATCGCCATGATGTCACCGCGTCGCGGCAGGCGGAAGTGCGAGTGCGCCTAATCTCGTCGACATGCGGAGAACTCATGGACGTGTGATCTACATCGACGCGCTCGACGACCTCGACGACCGTCTCGCTGCCGGAGCGCGCTCCCTCTCGGGGTGGCGGCTTCGTGGCATCGACCTGCGCGATCGCGGCGGGGCGCTGCGGGCGGTGGAGGTGACGGGGGCGCTGTTCCTGGGATGCCTGCTGCGTCCGGAGGACGGCGAGTCCGTGCGGGCGCGTGGCGCGATCGTCTTTCCGACGATCCCGGCCGTCCCGGTCGACATGTACCGGACCGCGCTGTACACCCCGCAGGAGCTGTACGACACGGCGGATTACCCGCAGAGCCTGGACGCGCGTGTCTACGCCTGGTCGCAGCACCAGGACTCCAGGGACACCGCCCTGGCGCAGGCGCTGCACGACCACAGCCTCGGCCTCGCCCTCGAGGACTGGACGCGGGAGCGGACGCTGGTGGGAGTGATGGGAGGTCACGACGCCGCACGCGGCGAGCGCGGCTACGTCGACGGCACGAGGCTGGGGCGGATGCTGGCGCAGACGCACACCGTCGCCACGGGCGGCGGTCCCGGCGCGATGGAGGCGGTGAATCTCGGCGCGTACCTGTCCGAATACGACGAGGACGCACTCGGCGAGTCGATCGAGATGCTCGGCGCGGTGCCGGACTTCGCTCCCCGCATCGGCGACTGGGCGGATGCCGCCTTCACCGTGCGCGATCGCTTTCCGGCCGGCGCGGAGTCCCTCGGCATCCCGACGTGGTACTACGGGCACGAGCCGCCCAACCCGTTCGCGCAGGCGATCGCGAAGTACTGCCATAATGCGCAGCGCGAGGCGATCCTGCTGCAGGTCTGCCAGGCCGGTATCGTGTTCCTGCCCGGCGCCGCCGGCACCATCCAGGAGATCTTCCAGGACGCCTGCGAGAACTACTACGCGGACGAGTCGTCCATCGCCCCGATGGTGCTCGTCGGCCGCGAGTACTGGACCGAGCACTACCCGGCTTGGCCGCTGCTGAAGGCTCTCGCGAAGGGGCGTCCGATGGAGGGGCACGTGCACCTCGTCGAAGGCATCCAGGAGGCCGCGGAGCTCATCGGCGGCGGTGCATCACCGTAGCGGCGCTTCGCTCAGGCGCGTCGCGCGCGGAGCGCCTGCTGACGCAGAAAAGCCACGAGGACTGGCGAGAGTCTTCGTGGCTGATCCGTGCACCCCCAGGGACTTGAACCCTGAACCCATTGATTAAGAGTCAATTGCTCTGCCGATTGAGCTAGAGGTGCGTGGTCCGAGTGAGCACTCCGACCGAGGAATTACATTACCAGCGGCGCGAGTGCGCACCAAATCGCTTCCGGAACCCGGGCGCGTTGCGTATCGTTTCACGACCGATACACGCCCGGCCTCTCGCGATGTCACCCCCGGGCTAGCCTGGAAGAGTGACCGCCTCCCCCTCCGCCACGGACTTCAGTGCTGACCTCGAACTCGCGCTCCGGCTCGCGGACGCCGCCGATGCGCAGTCCCTCCCGCGATTCGACGCGCCCGATCTCGAAGTCTCCCGCAAGGCGGACCGCACGCACGTCACCGACGCCGATCTCGCCACGGAGCGCGCGATCCGCAGCATCCTCCGCGACGAGCGGCAGGAAGACGGCGTCTTCGGCGAGGAGTACGGCAGTCAGGGTGACGCGCACCGCCAATGGATCATCGACCCCATCGACGGCACGGCGAATTTCCTGCGCGGTGTTCCACTGTGGGGCACCATGATCGCTCTCGCCGTGGACGGCGTCCCCCAGGTCGGTGTGGTCAGCATGCCCGCTCTCGGGCGGCGCTGGTGGGCGTCGACCGGTCAGGGGTCATGGACCGCGACGGGTGCCGGCCCACGGCGTCTCTCCGTGTCCGGCGTCGACTCCCTCGACGACGCGAGCGTCAGCTTCCAGAGCATCGCGCAGTGGTCGGATGCCGGCAGGCTGCCCGAGCTGCTCGCGGTGGCCGACAGGGTGTGGCGGGATCGCGCCTACGGCGACATCTTCAGCTACATGCTCCTGGCCGAAGGACGCATCGACATGGTCGCGGAGTTCGACGTCAAGGAGTACGACATCGCGGCGGCCGTCCCCATCGTCCGCGAAGCCGGTGGCCGCATGACCGCGTTCGACGGCGCCGACACCCTGTCCTCCCTCTCCGCCCTCGCCACCAACGGCATCCTGCACGACCCGTTCCTCTCCCTGTTCCGCGACGCGCACCGCTCCTGAGCGCCGCACGCGCCCCCTCCCCCACGGATCACATGAAAAACCGCACCTCCCTGGCTGTCGGCGTGCTGCTGGCCGCTCTGACCATCACCGCGTGCAGCGGCACGCCCCCGGCCCCTGACCCGACGCCGACGTCCGACTCACCGCCGCAGACCCCTCAGGCGACGGTGACCACGAACCCGTCCCCGGTCGCCCAGACACCCCGCGCCACGGCCGGTGAGCCGCTGACCTGCGACACGATGATCTCCGCGGGGACCGTCGATGCGCTGACGTCCCAGGGCTGGACGTTCAAGGAGCAGCCGCTCACGATCGGCGAGACGGTCATCGACGGCGGCCTGCGCTGCGATTGGGCCGACTACACGACCGCGTCGGATCACGGTCAGATGTACGGCTGGGGGCCGATCAGCGAGCAGGTGGCGCGTACGGCGCAGTCCGCTCTGGAGCGCGACGGCTGGCTGCGCTCCCGCGAGGACGGCAGCACCTATCTCACGGAGGACCCCTCGTATGCGATCGCGAAGGACGACGACGGGTTCGGGATGACCTACGAGTTCGGCGACGGCTGGGTGAAGTTCGCGGACACGAAACAGGGGCTGCTGCTCATCGAATGGAATGAGTGACGCAGCCCCCGTGAGCGTCGGCGCCGCGCACGCGGCGGCGCCGCAGGATCACTTGCCCTGCTGGTTCCAGTTGTCGTGGCGACGGGTGTCCGAGCCGCGCTGGCGCATGACGTAGGCGAGCGCCAGGCTCACCAGCAGGATGCCGGCCGAGAACACGGCTCCCTGTGCGGTGTCCAGGCTCCAGGAGAGGCCGAACAGGTAGAAACCGCCCAGGAACAGGACCATGAACACAATGAAGTCGACCACGTCGAAAGCCTCCCGATCGTCGGATAACCCCTTCAGCTTACTGGTGTTCGATCGGCGGCGTTGACGCGGTCATCGACACCGCGCCGCTAGATTGAAGGCATGCCGAGGATGCCGAACGTCGCCGGGCCCGCGCGGCGCGGACGCCCCGGACATGACCGAGCGGACGTCATCCGCGCCGGCGTGCAGCTCTTCAACGAGCAGGGCTACGAGGCCACCTCGGTATCGGATCTGACCGGACGGCTCGGCCTCACCAAGTCAGCGCTGTACCACCACGTCGACTCGAAGGAGCAGATCCTCCAGGTGGCACTGGAGGACGCGCTGGGCGGGCTCGAGCAGGCGCTGACCGACGCTCTGAGTCGCCCGACCGCGTCCGAGCGGCTGACCGGGATCATCCACGGCGCGGTGCGCGTGCTCACCGAGCGGCAGCCGCAGGTCACGCTGCTGCTGCGCCTGCGCGGCAACAGCGCGATCGAGACCGCCGCGCTCGCGCGCCGACGGAGCTTCGATCACACGGTCACGCAGCTGGTACGGGAAGCGCAGTCCGAGGGTCTGGTGCGGACCGACCTGGATGCCGGCGTCGCGACGCGACTGATCTTCGGGATGATCAACTCGGTCGTCGAGTGGTACCGGCCCGACGGTCCCGTCGATCCGGAGCTGCTCGCCGAGGAGATCCTCACCGTCGTGCTGCGCGGACTTCGTGCACACGACGACGGCCTGCCTCCGCAGGGGGGCACAGGAGGCGAGTCGCCATCACCGTGACAGCGGCTGCCGTCGCCGCAGGACCTCATCTCACCTCACCGAGCTGTCCAGGAGACTCGCATGCCCCAGTTCGCCATCCTCATCTACACCGATGACTCCGCCCACGCGCCGGATGCGACGAAGGAAGACCTCGCAGTGCCCGACGGGCACGCGGACGCGATGACGAAATCCGGGGCGATGCGCGCGGCTTACGCGTTCACGCCGCGCGACATGGCGCGTTCGGTTCGCGCCGGCGGAGTGAGCGACGGCCCGTTCGTGGATGCGGAGCAGGTCGTCGCGGGCGTGTACATCCTGGAAGCGCGGGACTGGGACGAGGCCCTCGCGCTCGCGTCGACCGACCCGTCCATCCACGGCGCGAACGGCATCGAGGTCCGACTGATCCACAGCGGAGGTGTCGTCGAGAGGCCATGACCGGCCGAACGCGCAGGGCATCGGCTGGGGAAGACGCAAAGAAGCCCCTCGATCCCGGTGTTTGCCAGGGATCGAGGGGCTTCCTCGGTGACAACGGCTTGGTGGAGCTGGGGGGAATCGAACCCCCGTCCGACGCTGCTCATCCACGTCTTCTCCGGGCGCAGTCTGTGAAAGCGTTCTGCTCGGCTCCGACCTTTGTCACAGACACCTAAGTCGACGAGCCCAGCCTGGGAAGAGTCCCGCATGACGTCCAGACGCCGTCCTGCAGCAAGATCCCTAGATGACGCCAGGGTCCGTATCGGGATCACATACGGTCTGACGGACTATCGGGCTCGCTTATGCAGCGAGGGCGAAGTCGTTGCGCTTTGTTTCGGCAACTATTGTTTTGCAGGGAGCGTTCACGAGATAACCCTGCATCCTCGGCCCGCTTCTCGTCGATACACAGGCGCCGTCGAAACCGATCAGCCCCGTGGACCTTCTTGCGAAGGAGCCGCTGTCACACTGTGGAATTACCAACCGGGCGCCTTCGCGCCCGAGCATCACAGACTACAACGGATCCGCGGTGCATGCTATTCCGGCGCCGACACGGCGGCGGTGTGACGTACAGTCTCCCTCATGAGCGACGTCATCATCACCGTCCGCGGCGAGCACGAGCTGCGCATCGCCCCTGAACGCGCCACCGTGCATCTGACCGTCTCCTTCGACGGCGCCGACCGCGCACAGGTCGTGGAGAGAACCCTTGCGGCCGTGGGCCCGACGCGCGAGCGCCTCGAGACGCAGAAGGCCGCGGGCAGTGTCGTGGAGTGGTCCAGTGAGCGCATGGGCGTCTTCAGCGACCGTCCGTGGAACAGCGAAGGCCGACAGCTCGCACCGCTGCACCGCGCCAGCGTCGAATTCACCGCGACGTTCTGCGACATCTCGGCGATGTCCGAGTGGGTGGCCGAGATCTCGGGCGAGGACGGCGTCTCGGTCGGCTACATCGACTGGCATCTCACACCGCAGACGGAGGCGGAGGTGGAGCGGGAGGTCGCCGCTCAGGCCGTCGGTGTCGCCGTCGCACGGGCCCGCGCCTACGCCGAGGCGCTCGGGCTGCACAACGTCATGCCGCTCGAGATCGCCGATCGCGGTCTCATCTCGGAGGGCGGCATGCCGGTGCAGGCCAAGGCGGCCATGCGGGCCGGCGCCGCATTCGACATGGAGGCCTCCGGCGGTTTCGAGCTGCAAGGAGAGGAGATCACCGTCTCGGCCACCGTTGAGGGTCGCTTCGCGGCCAACTGAGTCGATCTGCAGACCGAGCGCAGCCGGCCGGGCAGCACCCCGTCGACGACCCCGGTCAGCCGACGGTGTAGGGCGCGAGTTCGGCGGCCAACCTCTCGGAGACGTGCGCGTGCACCCGCGTGCCGCCCTCTTCGTGCTCCGCCGAGATCAGGACACCCGTCTCGTGCACCGCGGACACCAGCTCGCCACGGTCGTACGGCACGAGCGCGTGGACCTCGACGGCGGGCATCGGCAGCATGCGCTCGATCGTGGCCCGAAGTCCGTCGATCCCCTCACCCGTTCGTGAGGAGACGAAGTGCGCGTCGGGCGCGAGCCCGCGCAGCACGAGCCTCTCGTCCTCATCCACCAGGTCGGCCTTGTTGAAGACGATGATCTCCGGAATGCCGCGTGCGCCGACGTCGCCCATCACGTCGCGGACGGTCTGCAGCTGCGCGGAGGGATCCGGATGCGAGCCGTCGACGACGTGCACGATGACATCGGCCTCCGCGACCTCTTCCAGCGTGGAGCGGAACGCCTCCACCAGCTGGTGCGGAAGGTTGCGGACGAAGCCGACGGTGTCGGTGAGCGTGTACACGCGTCCGTCGGCGGACTCGGCGCGCCGCACGGTGGCATCCAGGGTCGCGAACAGGGCGTTCTCGACCAGCACGCCGGCACTGGTCAGCGCGTTCAGCAGACTCGACTTGCCCGCGTTCGTGTACCCGGCGATCGCCACCGAGGGAATGGTGTTGCGCTTGCGCTCGGCGCGCTTGGCGTCGCGGGCCGGAGCGAAGTCGCGGATCTGACGGCGCAGCAGCGCCATCCGAGTGCGGATGCGACGGCGATCGAGCTCGATCTTCGTCTCACCGGGGCCGCGCGAGCCCATTCCCGCGCCGCCGGCGCCGACCTGTCCACCGGCCTGGCGGCTCATGGACTCACCCCAGCCGCGCAGGCGCGGCAGGAGGTACTCGAGCTGCGCGAGCTCCACCTGCGCCTTGCCTTCGCGGCTCTTGGCGTGCTGGCTGAAGATGTCGAGGATCACCGTCGTGCGGTCGATCACCTTGACCTTCACCACGTCCTCGAGCGCGCGGCGCTGGCTGGAGGCCAGTTCGGTGTCGGCGATCACGGTGTCCGCACCGACCGCGGCGACGATGTCCTTCAGTTCCTGGGCCTTGCCCCGGCCGAGGTAGGTTGCGGGATCCGGGTGAGGCCGGCGCTGCAGCAGGCCGTCGAGCACGGCCGCTCCGGCCGTCTCGGCGAGTGCGGCCAGTTCGCGCAGTGAGTTCTCGGCATCCTCCTGGGCCCCCTGCGGGTACACACCCACGAGGACGACGTTCTCCAGCCGCAGCTGCCGGTATTCGACCTCCGTGACGTCCTGGAGTTCTGTGGAGAGACCTCCCACGCGCCGCAGCGCATGCCGGTCGTCCAGATCCCACTGATCACCGTCGTTCGCGCCGTGCACAGCGGTGGAATCGCTCTGCAGAGCCTGAGCGGCGCCGAACACCCTCGCCTCGGTGCGCGACTCTGCGCGCGCGAGCACGCGGTCCAGCGCTTGCGATGTGGTGCTGTCGTCGTGCGTCTTCGTCATCCGGTCCTTTTCTTCGACGTCATATGCTCAGGGCGCCTTAACCTTAGCCCCGTCGTCCGGTACGCTCACTGCATGCCGTCCGACCACTATTTCAGCGCGGCCCCGGCAAGTGCAGAGAACCTGCGCACCCTCCGTGTCACCCTCGCGGGTCAGGATCTGGAACTCACCACCGCCGGTGGGATCTTCAGTCCCGACCGACTGGATACGGGGACGGCCGTGCTGTTCGCCAACATGCCTCCGCTGCCTCCCGGGGGCGACTTCCTCGACCTCGGATGCGGCTGGGGCCCCATCACACTCACCATGGCTCTCTCCGCCCCCCACGCGACCGTGTGGGCCGTGGACGTCAACGAGCGCGCCCTCGATCTGACTCGCCGCAACGCCGAGGCTCTCGGCCTCACCAATGTGAACGCCGTCAGGCCCGAAGATGTTCCCGACGAGGTCTCGTTCCGCACGATCCGCTCCAACCCGCCCATCCGCGTGGGCAAGAACGAGCTGCACGGAATGCTCGAGCACTGGATCCCTCGGCTGGACCAGCGCAGCGACGCCTGGCTGGTCGTGCAGCGCAACCTGGGCTCCGACTCGCTGCAGCGCTGGATGGCGTCGACCTTCACACCCGGATTCAGCGTGCACCGTGCCGCCACGGGAAAGGGCTACCGGGTGCTGAAGGTGCGCCGTCACGGTGACCCGCCCACCAAGCCGATCGCACTCGCGGGCTGACGCCGATCGCACTCGCAGGCTGACGCCGACCGCGCCGACCTCCGCCGTGGAGTTCAGACCAGGTCGATCTCGCCTCGGTAGACGAGCTGCGCGGGTCCCGACAGAGCCACATGCTCGCCGTCCTCGGCGGGGAACATGCGCACTCCGAGGGTGCCGCCCGGGACCTCGACGCGCCACAGGTGCGGAGCACGCGCGCCGGCCCAGTGCCGGACGGCCAGAGCGGAGGCGACCGCGCCCGTTCCGCAGCTCAGCGTCTCGCCCGAGCCCCGCTCGTGCACGCGCATGCGCAGCTGTCCCACCCCGTCGCGCATCAGCGGCTCCCCCGGCACGACGAACTCGACATTGGCGCCGGCTGCGGGCGCGGGGTCCAGGATCGGCGTGGGGTTCAGGTCGAGGCCGGCGAGCTCCTCATCCGAGGCCAGCGCCACCACGACATGAGGATTGCCGACGTCGATGCCCAGGCCGGGCCGTGCCACCGAGAGACCCGCAGCACGCGCGAGCGGCTCCCCTCCCGCCAGACGCCAGCGACCCAGGTCGACTTGGTAGCCGTTCTCGCTGCGCATCACATCGCGCACACCCGCGCGAGTGCCGATCGGAAGGGTGGAGCCCGGCTCCAGCGTCGCCAACGAGGAGCGCAGCAGGTAGTGCACGAACACCCGGATGCCGTTGCCGCACATCTCGGAGACGGACCCGTCTGCGTTGCGATAGTCCATGAACCATTCCGCGGTCGGCTCCTCCGCCAGCGCCGCCGCCCCCTCGGGGATCGCCGTCGAGCGGACGACGCGCAGCACGCCGTCGGCGCCCACGCCGAAGTTGCGGTCGCAGAGAGCCTGCACGCGGCTCGGTGTCAGATCGAGCGCTCCGTCGACGTCCTCGATGATGACGAAGTCGTTGCCGGTGCCGTGCCCCTTGGTGAATGCGACCATGCGGCAAGTCTACGGGTCGCGGGTCAGGCGTCCTCCAGCGGGCCGAGCACGCGATACCGCCCGCACAGGAAGCTCTGATTGCGCGCTGCATCGAGCAGCTGGAGGTCCAGTGCCCGCGGGAGCACCGGCGCGCCGGAACCCAGCGTGACCGGCGCGTACTGCACCCAGACCTCATCGATCAGCCCCGCATCGGCGAAGCGGCCGACGAGCTCTCCCCCGCCGACGATCCAGAGGTCCTTGCCGCCGGCCGCGGCGGTCATGTCGGCGTGCACGGTGCGGACGTCATCCTGCGTCAGTCGAATATCTGCGCCCCGCGGGAGTTCGAGATCACGGTGCGAGAACACCCAGGTCGGCAGCGTGTAGCTCCAGCCGTCGGCGTCATGTTCCATGATCCACTCGTAGGTGTGCGCGCCCATCGCGATGGCACCCAGCCGTGCCTGGAAGCCGGGGTACGCCATCGGGCCGTCGTCGTCGATGTCCTGTCTGAGCAGCCAGCCCAGGGAGTGGTCGGCTGTGGCGATGAACCCGTCCAGGCTCGAGGCGGTGTAGTAGTGGGTGACCATCACTCCATGGTGCCGAGGACCACCGACATCGACAAGGGAGTCAGAGCTCTTCCAGAAGTCGCGTGATCGGCTCGGCGTCGGGCTCGAACCATTCGATCCCGGGGTAGCGTTTGAACCACGACACCTGCCGGCGCGCGTACCGTCGGGTGAGAGCCTGCGTCTCGGCGATGGCCTCCTGTTCGGTCCGCTCGCCGCGCAGCTGGGCGAGGGCCTGCGCGTAGCCGATCGCCCGCGATGCGGTCACGCCGCGCTCGATGCCCGCATCCCGCAGCTGCCTGACCTCATCCAGCATCCCCTCCCGCCACATCCGCTCGGTGCGCTGGTCCAGCCGCTGGACCAGCGCCGCACGGTCGACGTGCAGACCGAGGATGCGCGTGTTCGGATGCCACGGCTCGGGGACCTCGGGCAGGGCGGCGCCGTGCGTCGCACCGCCCTGTTCGAGGACCTCCAGCGCGCGCACGATGCGACGGCCGTTCTTCGGATCGATCCGCTCGGCGGTGGCCAGATCCCTGTCGCGGAGCCGTTCGAAGAGCGCGCCCGCACCCAGGGACTCGAGATCCGCCTCCAGCCTCGCGCGGACTTCGGCATCGCGCGGCGGGAACCGGAAGTCGAAGACCACGCTGGAGACGTACAGACCGGACCCGCCGACGAGGATCGCGTCCGCGCCGCGCGCATGGATCTTCTGCACGGCGGCGCGCGCCAGCGGTTGATACCAGGCGACGGCCGCTTCCTGCGTGACCTCGCGGACATCGAACAGATGGTGCGGGATGTCGCGCCGCTCATCGACGGGCAGCTTGGCCGTGCCGATGTCCATGCCGCGGTACAACTGCATGGCATCCGCATTGACGATCTCGGCAGGGTTGCCGCGATCACGCAGCCGCTCGGCGACGTTCAGGGCGAGCTCACTCTTGCCCGTGCCGGTCGCTCCCACGACCGCCCACACCCGCTCGCTCATGCCACGCCCAGCTCGGGGGTGTGCACAACTTCGCAGATCTGCGCAGCCCCGCAGGCGTTCCGCTGCAGCCCTGCGGAGTTGCGCGGATCTGCGAGCGAACGCGAAGCGATGACTGCGCTCACACCCCGGCGCGCAAGGTCGGCAGACCCAGCGACACCGCGCGCGGCGCACCAGCCGCACCGGAGGGCGCCGGGACTGCGCAGCTCGCGGCCTGCGCGCGATCCCACGCGTCTCCCCCGCGGGTGCGGCGGATGCGCAGCGGCGCGCCGGTCGGGTCGTCGGCGAGCAGGTGGAAGGGTGCGCCGTGCGTGATCCTCACCGTCACCGCGTCGCCGGGGCGCGGCAGCTCCGATCCCGGGGTCACCTCGAAGTGCACCAGCCGGTTGTCCTCGGCGCGGCCGGTCAGGCGATGCGTCTCGGCATCCTTCTTGCCCTCGCCGACCGAGACGAGAACCTCGACCTCGCGGCCGACCTGCTTCTGGTTCTCCTCGAGCGAGATGCGCTCCTGCAGCGCGATCAGGCGGTCGTAGCGCTCCTGGACGATCTCCTTGGGGATCTGATCGGCCATGGTCGCCGCCGGAGTGCCCTCGCGGATCGAGTACTGGAAGGTGAACGCGCTGGAGAAACGAGCCTGCTCCACGACGCGCATGGTCTCCTGGAAGTCCTCCTCGGTCTCCCCGGGGAATCCGACGATGATGTCGGTGGTGATCGCGGCGTGCGGAATCCGCTCGCGCACACGCTCCAGGATGCCGAGATAGCGGGAGCTGCGATAGGAGCGGCGCATGGCCTTGAGGATGCGGTCGCTGCCGGACTGCAGCGGCATGTGCAGCTGCGGCATGACGTTCGGCGTCTCGGCCATGGCGTCGATGACGTCGTCCGTGAACGCGGCGGGGTGCGGGCTGGTGAAGCGGATCCGCTCGAGTCCGTCGATCTCGCCGGCCGCGCGCAGCAGCTTTCCGAAGGCCTGACGGTCGCCGAACTCCACACCGTAGGAGTTCACGTTCTGGCCGAGCAGGGTGACCTCGATCGCGCCGTCCTCGACCAGCAGGCGGATCTCGCTGAGGATGTCGCCTGGACGACGGTCCTTCTCCTTGCCGCGCAGGCTGGGCACGATGCAGAAGGTGCACGTGTTGTTGCAGCCGACCGAGATCGACACCCAGCCGCTGTGCGCGGAGTCGCGCTTGGTGGGCAGAGTCGACGGGAAGACCTCGAGCGCCTCGAGGATCTCCAGCTCGGCCTCACCGTTGTGCCGCGCCCGCTCGAGCAGGCCCGGGAGGGACCCCATGTTGTGCGTGCCGAAGACCACATCGACCCAGGGCGCCTTGTCGAGCACGGCCTGCTGGTCCATCTGCGCCAGGCAGCCGCCGACGGCGATCTGCATGCCCGCGTGCTTGTCCTTCCGGGACTTCAGGTGACCGAGCGTGCCGTACAGCTTGCCCGCGGCGTTGTCTCGCACCGCGCAGGTGTTGATGATGACGATGTCGGCGTCCTCGCCGGCATCCGCGCGGACATAGCCCGCACTCTCGAGGGAGCCGGAGAGGCGTTCGGAGTCGTGCACATTCATCTGGCAGCCGAAGGTGCGCACCTCGTAGGAGCGTCGGCGCCCGTCGGCGTCGACCGCGGCCAGAGAGGGCGCGATGATCGTCGGTTCGGAGGAGAGAAGAGACATGATCCAGCCATTCTACGATCCAGCGTCGAGGAACGCTCGGCATCCGCCGTGCGCGCTCGCCCGGCCGGGGGAACAGCTGCACCCGTGGGTCAGTCGGATTCCACGAAATGCACACCGGATCGACCGCTTGGGCGACCGCTCCCCGCTTCGCGCAGCGCCGTGCGTGCGGCGTTCATCGCGGATGATCCGCCGTACCCGCGCCGGGCGAGCTGGCCGACGAGCCGTCGCAGCGCCGCATCCGGATCGAGCCGGCTCAGGGAACGCGCCTTGCTGCGGGCGTACTCCAGCGCACGCTCCTCGTCGTCGTCGGGCAGCTCGGCGAGCGCCTCGTCGACGACGTCGCGCGGGATCCCCCGCTGCGCGAGGGAACGGGAGAGCGCCACCCTCCCCTGCCCCTTGCGTTCGACGCCGGCCGTCACCAGCAGCGAGGCGAGCGTGCGGTCATCCAGATACCCGCGATGGAGGAACTCATCGATGATCTGCTCGATCGTGTCGCGGTCGATGTCCTGCGAGCGCAGGACCGTGCGGGCTTCGGAGACCGACAGCTGCTTGGCGCGCAGCTTGCGCACGAGCACCTCTTCGGCCTGCCGCCGAGTCTCCTCGACGTCGGCGGATGCCGGCACGCTCGTCGGCGTGGCGTCCGGGTCCGCGACCGGTCCGAAGCGCATCGGCCCGTCGGCCAGCGCGGAGCGCCAGAGCCCATCAGGACCGGTCCGGCGCGGGACGTCGGTGTGCTCGGTCGCCTGCTTGCCGGACGGGCGTCCGCCGAAGAGGGGGATGACGGGGGCGAGGTGCTCCTCGCCCCCGTTCAGGTCGGACATGATCAGGCCGGGCGGCGCTCGGCGAGCTGGTCGGCGGGCGCTTCGTCGCCCGCCTTCATCCCGATGCCCAGCTTCTGCTTGATCTGGGTCTCGATCGCGAGCGCGATGTCGTCGTTCTTGATCAGGAAGTTGCGGGCGTTCTCCTTGCCCTGGCCGAGCTGGTCGCCGTCATACGTGTACCAGGAGCCGGACTTCTTCACGATCCCGTGTTCGACGCCGAAGTCGATCAGGCTGCCCTCACGGGAGATTCCGACGCCGTAGAGGATGTCGAACTCCGCCTGCTTGAACGGCGGCGCCATCTTGTTCTTGACGACCTTGACGCGCGTGCGGTTGCCGACCGCGTCGGTGCCGTCCTTCAGCGTCTCGATGCGGCGGATGTCCAGTCGGACGGACGCGTAGAACTTCAGCGCCTTTCCACCGGCGGTCGTCTCGGGCGATCCGAAGAACACGCCGATCTTCTCGCGCAGCTGGTTGATGAAGATCATCGTGGTGTTGGTCTGGTTCAGACCACCGGTGAGCTTGCGCAGCGCCTGCGACATGAGGCGCGCCTGGAGTCCGACGTGCGAGTCGCCCATCTCGCCCTCGATCTCGGCGCGCGGCACGAGAGCCGCGACGGAGTCGATGACGATCAGGTCGATGGAGCCGGAGCGCACGAGCATGTCGGCGATCTCGAGAGCCTGCTCCCCCGTGTCGGGCTGGGAGACGAGCAGCGCGTCGATGTCGACGCCGAGCTTGGCCGCGTAGTCCGGATCGAGCGCGTGCTCTGCGTCGACGAAGGCGGCGATGCCACCCGCGCGCTGCGCGTTGGCGATGGCATGCAGGGTGAGCGTCGTCTTACCGGAGGATTCCGGTCCGTAGATCTCGACGATGCGTCCACGCGGCAGTCCACCGACGCCGAGAGCGACGTCGAGAGCGATGGAGCCGGTGGGGATGACCTCGACCGGTGCACGCTCGTCGCTGCCCAGCCGCATGACCGAGCCCTTTCCGAACTGGCGGTCGATCTGGGCGAGGGCGGATTCCAGTGCCTTCTCGCGGTCCGAGGGTGATGGCATGACGTGCTCCTTCTGCTCGTGTGCTGCCGCCTGTAGGCTGTCGCGGCCACCCCGACTGGGGTCGCTCTCCGACAAGGCGCATGGCTCAGTGCCACGACATTCACGCTAGGAGGTGCCACCGACATTGCGTCGGCGGGGCCACCGATTGTGGATGACAGTCGCGCTGAGACCACTTGTGCAGAACGATACGCGCTCATCGAACACATCTTCGACGACACGCCGACGATCTTCGGCGCATATTCGATCAGTGCTTGCGCGGCTCCAGCCGTCCCACCCCGTAGCGTCGCTCGGCGGGCACGTCCGCCTCCTCGCACAGCGCCAGCCAGATGTCGCGCGGCGCCACGCCGGCATCGAGTGCCTCCGCGGCCGTCGTACCGAGTCCGGTCAGCACCAGGTCATGCGTCAGCGAGGTGGCTCTCGCCCCGAACTCGTCTTCGACGGCGCGCAGGAACTCACTGCGTCTCATGCGTGTGGGAGGCCGCTCAGTGCAGAGACAGCTCGGGCTCGACGGACGCGACCAGGTCGTCGGGGACCACGTCCGGGAAACCGCTCAGGCCCTCGATGACCGAGATGCGGTCGCCGACCTCGCGCATGATCGTCGAGATGGGGACGTCGAGGGCGTCGGCCACCGAGGCGAGGATCTCGCTCGACGCCTCCTTCTGGCCGCGCTCCACCTCGCTGAGGTAGCCGAGCGCGACGGACGCCCTGCTCGCGACCTGACGGAGGGTCCGACCCCTCTGCAGGCGGAAGTCCCGTAGGACATCGCCGATCTCCTGTCGTACAAGGATCATCGGAACCTCCTCTCCGTCGCCTCACTCGGATCCGCATCCGAGCGGACAGCCAGTCTAACCCGTTCGCTTGGCACCGAACCTACTGTTTCGCGCTGTGCTTCTGTTGTGAAAGTTCTCATCGTGGTCGTTCTGGTGTGTCGAATCTTGAGCACATCATTGTCAACCTTGCCGCTGCGCGGGCTATTCCCGGACCGCCTCGAGCGCGAGCAGGATGGCGGCGTCGCGCGCCCGGGTGCGGATCTCATCGCGCGAGCCCTCGAACACGAAGACCCGCGACCGCGCTCCGAGTGGTGTGGCCACGCCGATGTGGACGGTACCCACCGGCTGACCGTCGGGCGATACCGGCCCGGCGATGCCCGTGGTGGACACGCCCACGTCAGCAGGACGTCCGCCGACGGCGACGGCGCGACGCACGCCGTCCGCCATCTGGATTGCGACGTCGGGGTGCACCGGGCCGTGAGCGGCGAGCAGAGCGGCGTCCACGCCGAGCAGAGTGTGCTTGACCGGCGTCGCGTACGCCACGACCGCACCCCACAGCACGGCGGAAGCGCCGGGCACCGTGACGATCTCGGAGGCGACGGCTCCCCCAGTCAGCGATTCGGCCACACCCAGGGTCCAGCCGCGCTCGCGCAGCGCCGAGACAAGCTGTGCCGCCGTGGTCACGGCGCGCTTCGCCTGCCGCGGGACTGCGCGACGACGTAGTCGACGCCGCTGGCGACCGTGAGCAGCAGAGCGAGAAGCATCAGCACCAGCGTGACGACCGTCCACGCCGGCTGGCCGATCAGCACGTGCAGCGGCAGCAGCGCCCACCCGAGTGCGACACCCTGCACCACGGTCTTGATCTTGCCCATCCATGCGGCGGCGACGACGTGCTCGTGCACGATCGTGAACCGGTGGATCGTGATCCCCCACTCGCGGATGAGGATGATGATGACGATCCACCACGGCACCTCGCCGAGGATCGCGAGTCCGAGGAATCCCGCTCCGGTGAGGAGTTTGTCGGCGATCGGGTCCCACAGCTTGCCGAAGTCGCTGACGATGTCGTAGCGCCGGGCCAGGTAGCCGTCCACCCAGTCGGTGGAGATGCCCACGACGAAGAGCACGCCGGCCACCCACCGCAGCGCCAGGTCGTCCGCGCCGAACGTTCCGGCCAGGAGCAGAAGGACGAAGAAGACGACCGCGAGCGGGATGCGGGCGATCGTGATCGCGTTGGGCAGCTGACGGGGGATGCTCATCAGTCGCGGCCCGTCAGGCCCCAGGCGTCCTCATCGCCGTCGTCGTCGCTCTCCACCACGGGCATCCCCTCGAACTGCTGCTCGATCGGGTCCTGCGAGTACATGTCGTGCTCGGCGGGCGCCGCAGCAGGTGCGGATGCCACGGGGGCCGCCGCGGGCACGTCGTCGCCGCGGAGCTTGGCGAGCACGCCGGGCAGCTGCTCGTTGGTCACCAGCACGTCGCGCGCCTTGGACCCCTCGGAGGGTCCGACGATCTCGCGCGATTCGAGCAGGTCCATCAGACGACCGGCCTTGGCGAACCCCACGCGCAGCTTGCGCTGCAGCATCGACGTCGACCCGAACTGCGACGAGACGATCAGCTCGGCTGCGGCGAGCAGCAACTCGAGGTCGTCGCCGATGTCCGCGTCGACCTCCTTGCGCTTCGCCTCGGCCGACTCCTGGACATCGGGCCGGTACTCGGGGCGGGCCTGCTGCGTGACGTGCTTCACGACCTCCGCGATCTCGCTCTCGTCGACCCACGCGCCCTGCAGGCGGAACGGCTTGGACGAACCCATCGGCGAGAACAGGGCGTCACCCTGCCCGATCAGCTTGTCGGCGCCCGGCGCATCGAGGATGACTCGGCTGTCGGTGACGCTGGTGACGGCGAACGCCAGCCGCGAAGGCACGTTGGCCTTGATCAATCCGGTCACGACGTCGACACTGGGACGCTGGGTCGCCAGCACCAGGTGGATGCCGGAGGCGCGAGCCAGCTGCGTGATGCGCACGATCGAATCCTCGACGTCGCGCGGCGCGACCATCATCAGGTCGGCGAGCTCGTCGACGACGACGAGCAGATACGGATACGGCTTGAGCACCCGCTCGCTGCCCGCAGGCAGCTCGACCTCACCGGCCCGCACGGCACGGTTGAAGTCGTCGATGTGACGGAAGCCGAACGACGCGAGGTCGTCGTACCGCATGTCCATCTCCTTCACGACCCACTGCAGTGCCTCGGCAGCCTTCTTCGGGTTCGTGATGATCGGCGTGATGAGATGCGGCACGCCGGCGTAACTGGTCAGTTCCACGCGCTTCGGGTCGATGAGCACCATGCGCACGTCGGCGGGGCGCGCCCGCATGAGCAGGCTGGTGATCATCGAGTTCACGAAGCTGGACTTTCCGGACCCCGTGGATCCGGCGACCAGCAGGTGGGGCATCTTCGCGAGGTTGGCGACGACGATGTTCCCGCCGACGTCCTTGCCGACGCCGATGGTCATCGGGTGCGTGCTCTTCTGCGCCGCGGCCGAGCGCAGCACATCGCCCAGGGCGACCGTCTCCTTGTCGACGTTCGGGATCTCGATGCCGATCGCGCTCTTGCCGGGGATCGGTGAGAGGATGCGCACGTCGTTGGAGGCGACGGCATACGAGAAGTTGTTGCTGAGCTGCAGGATCTTCTCGACCTTGACTCCGAGGCCCACCTCGATCTCGTACTGGGTGACCGTCGGGCCGCGCGAGAAGCCGGTGACCTTGGCATCCACCTTGAACTGCTCGAGCACGCTGGTGATCTGGGCGATGGTGCGATCCGTCGCGTCCGAGCGCGTCACCGGAGGCGGACCGGCCTTCAGCACGCCGGGCGACGGCAGCACGTACGGTGCGGCGGGCGCCTGCAGGGCGTTCGCGCCCGGACCCGACGTGCCGAAGCCGTCGAGACCAGGCAGCTCGCCGGTGGAACCGTCGTCATCGAGCAGCGCCGTCGCGTTCTGCTCGCCGAGCACGTCCGCGAGCGCGCTGATGTCGGTCAGCACCTCGGTGGCGGCGTCCTGCGCGGAGTCCTCCACGATGACGGCCTGGTCGTAGGCGGCCTTCTTGCTCGGCTCCTCGAGCAGCGCCGTGATCGCCTGCGAGTCGACGTCGTCGTCGGGGTCCTCCTCGCGACCGGTCTTGTTGCGCCGCCACCATGGCAGGGCGTCGTCCTGCTCGGCATCCTGCGGAGCTTCGTCGGTCGCCGCGGGGCGCAGCGGGCGCTCGGCGCCGAACATCCACGCATACAGGTCGCCGAGGCGCTCGCCGATGCGGTTCGGCGGCGTCTTGGTGAGGATGAGCACACTGAGCACCACCAGCACCGCCAGGACGACATACGCCACGATCGGTGTGAGGAAGGCCAGCGGCTCCCCCAGCATCCAGCCGAACAGGCCTCCCGCGGCGCTCAGGGCGGGCATGCCGTCCTTGGGCTGCGGACGGGCGAGGTCGCCGAACTTGTCGGCCGCCCCTGAGGCGACATGGCAGATCCCGGCGAGAGCGAGCACGAAGAAGCCGAACCCGATCCCGATGCGCCCGTTGTCGTTCACGGACGACGGATGCCGGAACAGCCACCCGGCGAGGAGGAGCAGCAGCACGGGAAGGACGAACGCGACCCGCCCGACGAGCAGACCCCACGTGTACGCGCTGATGTTCTGGGCGATCAGCTCGCCGATGAAGAACCACTCCACGACCGCGCCGGCGCAGGCGAGCAGCACCAGCAGGAAGGGGAATCCGTCGCGGCGCTGCTCCTTCTCGAGCGATTCCGGCCCGAAAGCGCGGAACAGTCCGCCGACGCCGTGGGCCAGGCCGAGCCACATCCGCACGCCCAGCGGCGGCTTCTCGGCCTCGTCGACGTAGCGCTTCGGTGCGGGCGCCGCCTTGCCGCCGGACCGGGGAGACGCCTGCCGCCGGGGGCGCGACGAAGACGCCGCGGACGCGCGCTCGGACTTGGTGGTGCTCCTGGCCATGCCTCCACGGTACGGCCGCTGACCGACATCCGGGCGCAGTGACGCGGGTTTCCGGGGGATCACGCTCGGATCCGGGATCCGCGATCGGGTCCCGAGCCGGTGGCGGGGCGCTGCTGCGCCCGGATCCGGCACGGGACGGCGGGGCGGCTACGCCTCGATGACGAGCGGGACGATCATCGGACGTCGACGCAGCTTCTGGTTGACCCAGCGGCCGATGGTCCGGCGGACGATCTGCGACAGCGCGTGATTGTCCCGCACGCCGTTGCCGGCCGCCTCTTTCAGCGCCGCGACGATCTTGGGCACGACGTCGTCGAACACGCGATCGTCCTCGGCCACGCCGCGGGCGTGGATCTCCGGGCCCGACACGACCTGCCCCGTCGTGGAGTCGACGACGATGATGACCGAGACGAAGCCCTCCTCGCCGAGGATGCGGCGGTCCTTGAGATCCGCATCCGTGATGCCGCCCACGGTCGAGCCGTCGACGTACACGAAGCCGATGTCGAGCTGCCCGGCCACTCGGGCGTCGCCGTCGCGCAGATCGATGACGGTGCCGTTGGAAGCGATGAAGGTGCGCTCCTCGGCGATCCCGGTGTCCTGGGCGAGTTTCGCGTTGGCCGTCAGGTGCCGGTACTCGCCGTGCACGGGCAGCACGTTGCGGGGCTTGAGGATGTTGTAGCAGTAGAGCAGCTCGCCCGCGGCGGCGTGACCGGAGACGTGCACGCGCGCGTTGGCCTTGTGCACGACGTTGGCGCCGAGCTTGGTCAGTCCGTCGATCACGCGGTAGACGGCGTTCTCGTTGCCCGGGATCAGACTCGACGCGAGGATGACCGTGTCGCCCTCTCCCGGCTCGATCGCGTGGTCCAGGTTCGCCATGCGGCTCAGCACCGCCATCGGCTCGCCCTGCGACCCCGTCGACATGTAGACGATCCGGTCGTCGGGCAGGTCACGCGCCTTCTTGTAGTCGATGAGCACGCCGTCCGGCACCCGCAGGTAGCCCAGCTGCTCGGCGATGGTCATGTTGCGCACCATGCTGCGGCCGAGGAACGCCACGCGCCTGCCGTTCGCGTGCGCCGCGTCGATCACCTGCTGCACCCGGTGGACGTGGCTGGAGAAGCTGGCCACGATCACTCGGCGCGGCGCCTTGGCGATCACCTGATCGAGCACCGGTCCGATCGAGCGCTCGGTGGGCGTGAATCCCGGCACGTCGGCATTGGTGGAGTCGACGAGGAACAGGTCGACACCCTCGTCTCCCAGACGCGCGAAGGTGTTCAGATCGGTGATGCGTCCGTCCAGCGGCAGCTGGTCCATCTTGAAGTCGCCGGTCGCCAGCGCCAGACCGGCCGGCGTGCTGATCGCCACGGCCAGCGCGTCCGGAATGGAGTGGTTGACCGCGATGAACTCGAGATCGAACGGGCCGACCTGCTCCTCCTGCCCCTCCTGGACGGTGAGGGTGTACGGCTTGATGCGGTGTTCCTTGAGCTTCGCCTCGACCAGCGCCAGCGTGAGGCCGGATCCGATCAGCGGGATGTCGGCCTTGAGCCGGAGCAGGTACGGGACGGCGCCGATGTGGTCCTCGTGGCCGTGCGTGAGCACCACGCCCACGATGTCGTCCAGACGATCCTTGATCGGCTCGAAGTCGGGCAGGATCAGGTCGACGCCCGGCTGGTGCTCCTCGGGGAAGAGCACGCCGCAGTCGACGATCAGGATCTTGCCGTCGTACTCGAACGTGGTCATGTTGCGGCCGATCTCACCGAGACCACCGATCGGAGTCACGCGGAGCGTGCCCGGGGCGAGTGGTTCGGGAGCGGCGATGGGGGTGGACATGGACGTCTCCTCTGTCGGGCACCGCGTGCCCGTTCGTATGTGTTCAGCGCGTGGACGCGCTCAGCGTGTGGTGCCGTGCACCTTAGGCAGGGCGCCGCCGGCGGCGGCGTTGCGGTCGGGACGGAAGTTCGAGAAATCGGCTCCGGGGACGCCGGTGACCAGCGACAGCTCGTCCTCGATGATCGCGGCCTCCCATTCCTCCGGTCCGACCAGGGGCAGGCGCACACGCGGGCTGCCGATCCGGCCGAGGCCGTGCAGGATGTACTTCGCGGCGACGGTTCCCGGGATATGCGTCATCACCGCGCGCACGAGCGGCTCCAGTCGCTGGTGCTCGGCGGTGGCCGCCTTGAGATCGCCCCGGTTCACGGCGTCGATCATGGTCCGGTACGGCGCGGAGGTGATGTTCGCGGTGACGCCGACCAGTCCGGTCGCCCCGATCGCCAGGTGCGGCAGCACGTTCGCGTCGTCGCCGGAGAAGTACATCAGGTCCGTCTGGTTGAGCACGCGGCTGACCTCGGAGAAGTCGCCCTTGGCGTCCTTCACCGCGAGGATGTTCGGGTGCTTCGCCAGGCGCAGGATGGTCTCGTACTTGATCGGCACGCCCGTGCGCCCCGGGATGTCGTACAGGATGACCGGCAGATCCGTGGCGTCGGCGACGAGGCGGAAGTGCGTGAGGATGCCGGCCTGGGTGGGCTTGTTGTAGTAGGGCGTGACGATCATGATGCCGTCGGCGCCGGCCTTCTCGCTGGCCTTGTAGAGCTCGATGGCGTGCGCGGTCTCGTTGGAACCGCCGCCGGTGATGATCTTCGCCCGTCCCGCCGAGACGTCCTTGCCGACCTCGACCAGTCGCAGTTTCTCATCATCGGTCAGAGTGGATGTCTCGCCGGTGGTGCCGGTCACCACGATCCCGTCGGCGCCGTCGGCGATGACGCGATCCATGTGCTTCTCGACCGCTGGCCAGTCCACTTCGCCGTCGGCGGTCATGGGGGTGGCCAGCGCGACGAGAACCTGTCCGAAGGGATTGTCCGAGTGGGTCATGCACTCAGGTTATCGCGTCGGCCCCGGATTCATGCGCCGGAGACGGCGCCCGATGCCCGGCCTCGTCGCTCAGACCCGCCCGCGGCGCGCGACGCCCGCGGTCAGGGAGCTCGGCAGCAGCCTGGCGGCCGCGACGATCACCTTGTACCGCAGCGACGGGATCGACACGGATCGGCCGTGTGCGGCATCCCGCAGGCCCTCCCGCACGACGTCCTCGGCATCCAACCACATGAGTCCCGGCACGCCTTCCTCGCCGGGGGCGAGGCCCATGCGGGCATGGAAGGTGGTGTGCGTGAACCCCGGGCACACCGCAGTGACGGTGACACCGTCGCGGGCGTACTCGGCGTTCGCCCAACGGCTGAAGCCGATCAGCCAGCCCTTGCAGGCGGAATAGGTCGAGCGGGAGATGAATCCGGCGACCGAGGCGACGTTGATGATCCGCCCGCCGCGGCCGCGCATGGCTCGGATCGCGGCATGCATGAGCCGCATCGACGCCTCCACGTGCACGCGGAGGTGGCGCACCTCATCGTCGATGTCGTTGTCGGCGAAGTGCAGCGGCAGCCCGAAGCCGGCATTGTTCACGAGAAGGTCGATCGGTTCGCCGGTCCGGGCGAGTCGTGCGGCGACGCGCCCGACGTCGCCCTCCTGCGACAGGTCCGCGACGATCACCTCGACCGCGACACCGTGCGCAGCCCGCAGCCGGGCCGCGAGATCCTCCAGCGCGCCAGCGCCACGAGCGACGAGCACCAGGTCGGCGCCCCGCATGGCCAGTTGACGCGCGAACTCGGCGCCGAGGCCGGCACTGGCGCCCGTGATCAGTGCGGTGGGCATCAGCGCTCGTAGCCCAGGAAGCGGAAGCGGATGCCGGTGCGGGACGTCTGCCACTCCCCCTCATCGACCAGTCGCCAGCCCTCTCTGGACGGCGCGAACGCGTCTCCGTCGACCGCCAGGTCGAGCTCGGTGACCTCCAGTCGGTCGGCCTCGCCGATCACCTGCCGGAAGATGTCGGAGCCGCCGATGATCCAGACCCGGTCCAGACCGCGCACCGCCTCGGCGAGGTTCGCGGCGCGGCGGACGCCCTCGGCGCTCCAGTCCTGCTGGCGGGTGATGACGATGTTCTCCCGGCCGGGCAGCGGCCGGAACCGCTCCGGCAGTGAGTCCCAGGTGCGGCGCCCCATGACCACCGGCTGCCCCAGGGTGATCTCCTTGAAGTGCGCGAGATCCTCGGGCACGTGCCAGGGCATGCCGCCCTGCGCTCCGATCACACCGCCATCCGCTTCGGCCCAGATCAGACCGACCATCGGCATCGCGGAGGAGACCGCGCTCATACCGCGACCGCCCCACGGATCGCGGGGTGGTGCCGGTAGTCCACGACCTCGAAGTCCTCGTAGTCGTAGTCGAGGATCGACTGCGGGGTGCGCGTGATGCGCAGCGTGGGATACGGGAACGGCTCACGGGTCAGCTGCTCGCGCACCTGGTCCTGGTGATTGTCGTAGACATGGCAGTCTCCGCCGGTCCAGACGAACTCCCCCGGTTCGAGACCGGTCTGCTGAGCGACCATGAGCGTCAGCAGGGCGTAGGAGGCGATGTTGAAGGGCACACCGAGGAACAGGTCTGCGCTGCGCTGGTACAGCTGGCACGACAGCTTGCCGTCCGCCACGTAGAACTGGAACAGCGCGTGGCAGGGCGCCAGCGCCATGTCGGGGATGTCGGCCGGGTTCCAGGCCGACACGATGAGCCGGCGGGAGTCGGGGGTCGCCCTGATCTGCTCGATCACCTGCGAGAGCTGGTCGATGCTGCCGCCGTCCGGGGTGGGCCATGACCGCCACTGCACGCCGTACACGGGGCCGAGCTCGCCGTCGGCGTCCGCCCATTCGTCCCAGATCTTCACACCGTGCTCCTGCAGCCAGCGCACGTTCGAGTCGCCGCGCAGGAACCAGAGCAGCTCGTAGGCGATGGACTTGAAATGCACCCGCTTGGTGGTGATCAGCGGGAAGCTCTCGGCCAGGTCGAAGCGGATCTGCCGACCGAAGACGCTGGTCGTGCCGGTGCCGGTGCGATCATCCTTGTGCGTGCCGTTCTCGAGCACATCGCGGAGCAGGTCCTCATAGGGCGTGGGGATGGCGGCGCTCATGCCAGCAACGATACCTGCGCGCGGAGCGTACGGAGGGAATGTCATGCGCTGTCACATCGGCCTCTCCCCCGGCCTGCGCCCCTATCGTGGACACATGCCCCTCACCTCCGCGCTCCTCTCGCTGGGCGCATTGGTGCTGATCGCCGTCGTCGCAGGAGTCATCTGGCGTGCCGCGGACGGTCGGCGCCGGGGCGGCTCGACCTCGGCCGTCGATCTGGCCGACCTCGGTGTCACGCCCGGCCGGGTCTCGCTCGTGCAGTTCAGCACCGAGACGTGCACCCGTTGCCCGCAGGTGCGACGGATGCTGCAGAGCGTCGCCGCCGGCCACGACGACGTCGACCACATCGACGTCGATCTCACCCACCGACCTGATCTCGCCCGACGCCACCGGGTGCTCAGCACCCCCACGACGTTCCTGATCGGCACGGACGACACTCTGATCGCGCGCTTCAACGGCGCGCCCCGCCGCGCCGACATCGAGTCCGCGCTGTCCGAACTCCCCGCACTCCAGGAGGCATCATGACCGACTCCGCTCCCGCGCGCGGCATCGACCCACGCGCTCCGCGCTTCGGCGCGTGGATCACGTCCGTGCTGCTCCTGGTGGCGACATTCCTCGGACTGACCGGCATCGCGGCGCAGAGCGCGTCGGCGACCTTCGGCTGGTTCGCCTACCAGCCGCTCGCGAACGCGACGTTCGTCGGCTCCGGCTGGGCGCTTCCCGCAGCATCCTTCGGCCAGCGCGTCATCGACCCGGCCTTCCTGCTCGCTCTCGTCGTCGCGCTGCTGTTCCTGTGGGGAGTCCTCTCCCCCACCACGCACCCGTGGAGCACGCTGTTCCGCCGCGTCGTGCGCCCGCGCCTCGCACCGCCGACCGAACTGGAGGACCCGCGTCCTCCGCGCTTCGCGCAGGGCGTGGGACTGCTGGTGGTGACGGTGGGCCTGGTGCTGCACCTGGTCGGTGTTCCGCTCGCTCTGCCGATCGCGACCGCCGCGGCCTTCGTCGCTGCCTTCCTCAACGCCGCATTCGGCTTCTGCCTGGGCTGCCAGCTGTATCTGCTTCTCCAGCGTGCCGGCGTGCTCGGGCGCACCAGCCGCACGGCCTGAGGACCGGTACCGTCCGAGCGCCCTCCTGGGTAGGCTTACGGGACGACGCGACCCCGCGACGACGACCGCCGATCTCAGGAGGAAACATGTCCGTCACCAGCGAAGCCGCAACCACCTGGACCGGGTCCTTGGCAGAGGGCTCGGGAACGGTCGCGTTCTCGTCATCGAACCTCGGCACCTTCCCCATCGACTGGAAGGCGCGCAGCGAGGGATCCGACACGACGACCACGCCCGAGGAGCTCATCGCCGCCGCGCACGCCTCGTGCTTCAGCATGGCCCTCGCACACGCGCTGAGCGAGAACGGCACTCCGCCGGAGCGCATCAACGCGTCGGCGTCCGTGACCTTCAAACCGGGCACCGGCATCACCGGCAGCCACCTCAACGTCAATGCGACGGTCCCGGGCATCACCCCGGAGAAGTTCCAGGAGATCGCCGAAGGCGCCAAGACCGGCTGCCCCGTCTCACAGGCTCTCGCCGGAATCGAGATCACCCTCGAGGCCAGTCTGGCCTGAGGCGGGAGTCAGGGCCGGATGCGCGAGAGCCGGATCGCCTCGCGGATGCTGGCCCTGGCATCCTTCCGCCGTCCGGCGGCGTCCTGGACCACCCCGAGCCGGTAGCGGGCGCGCCAGTCGCCCGTCGCCTCATCGGCGGCCGCCGTGTAGGAGCCGACAAGCGGATCCGCGTCTTCACGGCGCACGCGCCCGCTCGGTGTCAGCTCCGCCGGCGCCGGCGGCATCCCGCCCTCGCCGTCGAGGATGCTGCCGAGCCGCTCGGCCGCGAAGCCGAACATCAGTTCGCGCACCAGTGCCCACGCGCCGATGGGCGCGATGATCACCAGCGCGATGCCCATGCCCACCGCCGCCGGGGTGCCCACGGCGAAGAACATCACCCCGAGCCACACCGCGATGACGATGTACAGCAGCAGTGCGGCGCCCATGACGACGACGCTGATCCGGGAGCTCACGACCGCGCCCCGATGCCGATGTCGATGATGTTCTCCAGTCCGACGACGATGCCCCGTGCGTCGCGCGCGAAGGGCAGCGCCAGCCGGATCCCGGGTGCGTAGGCGGCGGCGGAGTCCATGGTGTCGTGCACGATCGACAGCGATTCGCCCGCGCCCGACAGAATCGCCTCCTGACGGGCGATCACCCCCGGACGGCGCAGCGAGTGCACGGGGACGCCGGCCACCTGCTGTCCCCTGGCGCGCTGATCGCCGTGCGGCGCGGCGAAGGGTCCGTGCTGCTCACGCGCGTCCGCCATCAGCTCGGCGGTGCGCACGGCGGTGCCGCTGGGCGAATCGATCTTGGTGTCCCGATGCGACTCGACGATCTCGGCGAAGGGGAAGAACGGCGCTGCCGCGGCCGCCAGTGCGGTGCCGAGTGCGGAGCCCAGGGAGAAGTTCGGGATGAACACCGCTCCCGTCTCCGCTGCGGTCACCAGGGGGCGCACCAGGGCGATGCGCTCCTGCGACCATCCCGAGGTGCCGACGAGCACGTTGATACCGCGGTCGATCGACGCTCGGACCACGTCGATGCTCACGGCCGGCACCGACGCGTCGACCACCAGATCCGCGCCGTCGAGTTCGGCGAGATCGCTGCCGGATCCGAGCACCCTGCGCACCTCGAACCCCTCGAGCTCATCGATCACCCTGTGGATGATGTGGCCGAGCTTGCCTGTTCCGCCGACGAGGGCAACCTGAGTGGTCATGCTTCCAGTCTAGATTCGCCGCTCGACCCGGTTCGCCGAGTGTCGCCGGTCGTGGTGCCGCTCAGACCGTGAGCGCGTCCGGCAGACCGGTGCGCAGCTCCATCGGCAGGTGGCCGAGGTCGTTGTGGTTCATCAGAGTCCAGGGGCGACCCTGCTTCTGTGCGATCACGCTCAGACCGCAGTGCGCCTGGTTGAGAGTCATCCACCGCCAGTCCGGCGCCCCCAGCACCTCGCGCACGAACCAGGAGATCACGAAGTTGTGCGTGATGAGCACCTCGTGGACGTCGCCGTTGCGTCGACGGAGGAACTCCCCCACCGCATCCGACATCTGTGCGGCGCCTGCTTCGATCTCCGCGTCGCTGATCGAACCGAAGAACGGCTCGTAGACGCTCGGGGTGTCCTCGGTCATCCCGCTGGGGACGCAGTCGAACAGCAGCGCCGACGGCACCGGGTCCACGGAGGGAAGTCGCGCCGCGATCGCTCGTGCGGTCTCGGCTGCGCGCAGCAGCGGGGAATGCCAGACGGCGTCGAGCGGAAGGCCCGAGAGCCGGTCTGCGATGAGTTCCGCCTGACGCTGACCTCGAGGTGAGAGCGGTCCGTCGTCGATGCCGTGCTCGGCGTCGACGTGCTCACCGTGCCTGACCAGATAAATGTAATGCGTCACAACCCTGCTCACTTCATGCCACCGCGCCGGGGCTCTTCCAGCTTAGGACACGCGTACGACGCTCGGGCCCGGAAGATGCGGATCACTCACTGGCGCGGGCGAGCTCGGCGATCTGAGTGCGGGAGAGTGTGATTCCGGCGCCCTGCACGAGCTCGTCGACGTGCTCCACGGCGAAGGCGTTGACGATCGGCGCCACGACCGTGCGCTGCGCGAGCAGCCACGCCATCGACACGGCCGCGACAGGGACCGCGAGCTCATCGGCGATCAGGTCCAGAGCCCGCAGAACGCGTATTCCGCGCCGATTCAGATGACTGCGCATCTGCTGTCCGCGCACGCCCACCGCGGAGCTCTTGGTGCGGTGCCGCCCGGACAGGAAGCCGTGCTCCAGGGCGTGCGATGGAGTGACGGCCAGACTCTGTGCGGCGGCGACCAGGCGCAGGTCGCCTTCGAAGTCATCGCGTCGCACGAGGTTGTAGGGCTCGTCGAGCACCTCCAGTCGCGGGTAACCCGCCGCCGCCAGGATCCGCGCCTCCACGAGTCGCTCCGGTGCGAAGCGGAACGCACCGACCGCGGAGATCTTCCCGGCCTCACGCAGCCACTCCACCGTCGCGAGGGTGTCCTCGAGGTCGGTGCTCTCATCGAGCGACGCATCCAGGTAGAGCACGTCGATGCGATCGACGCCGAGTCGGGTGAGCGAGCCCTCCACCGCACGCACGAGGTTGACCGATCCGAGCCCGGGGTTGTCGGCGTGCGAGCCGATGCGTGCGCTCAGCACGATCTGCTCACGTCGTCCGTTGGACTGCAGCCACCGGCCGATGATGTGCTCGCTCCGGCCTCCCGAGAAGCCGTCCGCAGTGTGCACCGCGTTGCCGCCGAATTCGAGATAGCGGTCCAGCAGCGCATGGCTGGTCTGCTGATCGACGTTCCAACCGAACTCGGCGGCTCCCAGCATGATCGGGAAGATGCGGAAGCCGGTCTCGCCGAGGGAGACGCGGATGCTCTCGCCGACGCCGGGACCGATGACGGGGATCGGCGCGGAGGGATGGTCGTCGACGGACGTGTCGGCACGCGACGGCTGATCGGCTGTGCCGATACCGAATATCCTCATCTCCCACCCCCGCGGACCCTCGATCCGTGATGCAGCGCACCCCCCGGTGCGTACTCACAGGCTAAGCGACGTCCTGCACCGCGATGTCCACGACGACCGTGCGGAGGTGAACTTCTCGTAACGATCCGGTCACATCGGATACGACAAGACCCGGGCTCCTGCAATCCGCTGCAGGAGCCCGGGTCTTCGTCATGGATGCAGCCGAAGCGGCATCCTCCGGATCACGCTTCGGTGCTCTCCGGAGCCGTCTCGCCCTCCGCGGCCGCGTCGTCGAGCACGGGCTCGAGCGACAGCTTGCCGCGGTCGTCGATCTTCGTGATCTTCACGAGGATCTTCTGGCCGACGGAGAGGACGTCATCGACGTTCTCGACGCGCTTGCCACCGGCGAGCTTGCGCACCTCGGTGACGTGCAGCAGTCCGTCCTTGCCCGGCAGCAGCGAGACGAAGGCGCCGAACGTGGCGATCTTCACGACGGTGCCGAGGAACTGCTCGCCGACCTCCGGGTTGGTGGGGTTGGCGATCGCGTTGACCTGGGCACGGGCGGCCTCGGCCGACGGGCCGTCGACAGCTCCGATGTAGACGGTGCCGTCCTCCTCGATGGAGATCTGAGCGCCGGTCTCGTCCTGGATCGCGTTGATCGTCTTGCCCTTCGGGCCGATCAGCTCGCCGATCTTGTCGACCGGGATCTGCACGCTGATGACGCGGGGAGCGGTGGGCGCCATCTCGTCGGGAGCGTCGATTGCGGCGTTCAGCACGTTGAGGATCGTCAGACGCGCCTCGCGAGCCTGGGTGAGGGCGCCCGCCAGCACCGACGACGGGATGCCGTCGAGCTTGGTGTCCAGCTGGATCGCCGTGATGAACTCGCTGGTGCCCGCGACCTTGAAGTCCATGTCGCCCAACGCGTCCTCGGCACCCAGGATGTCGGTGAGCGCCGCGTAGCGGGTCTCGCCGTCGACCTCGTCGGACACCAGGCCCATGGCGATGCCGGCGACCGGTGCGCGCAGCGGCACACCGGCGTTCAGCAGCGACAGTGTCGAGGCGCAGACGGAGCCCATCGAGGTGGAGCCGTTGGAGCTGAGCGCCTCGGACACCTGACGGATCGCGTAGGGGAACTCCTCGCGGGTGGGCAGCACCGGCACGAGCGCGCGCTCGGCGAGGAAGCCGTGCCCGATCTCGCGACGCTTCGGCGAACCGACGCGACCGGTCTCACCGGTGGAGTACGGCGGGAAGTTGTAGTGGTGCATGTACCGCTTGTGCGTCACCGGCGACAGCGAGTCGATCTGCTGCTCCATCTTGAGCATGTTCAGCGTGGTGACGCCCATGATCTGGGTCTCACCGCGCTGGAAGATCGCCGAGCCGTGCACGCGCGGGATGACCTGCACCTCTGCGTCCAGCGGACGGATGTCCGCCAGGCCACGGCCGTCCATGCGCACGCCCTCGGAGAGGATTCGTCCGCGGACGATGTTCTTGGTGACCGACTTGTAGGCACCGGAGACCTCACCCGCGGCGGTTGCCGGGAGCGTGCCCGCCTCGATGGCGGCGGCGACCTCGGTCTTGACGCGGTCCTTGACCTCGTCGTCGGCGTTCTGACGCTCGACCTTGTCGGCGATCTGGTAGACCTTCTCGAGGTCTGCCGACGCGGATGCCGACACGAAGTCGTACGTGGCCTGCTCATACGCCGGGAAGACCGGGTAGACGCCGGGCTCCTTCGACGAGTGCTGAGCCATCTCGGCCTGAGCCTCGACGAGCTTCTTGAGGAACGGCTTGGCAGCCTCCAGGCCACCGGCGACGATCTCCTCGCTGGGCTTGACGGCTCCGGCCTTGATGAGGTTCCAGCTGTTCTCGGTGGCCTCGGCCTCGACCATCATGATCGCGACGTCTTCCGAACCGTCGGCCTTCTTGACGACGCGGCCGGCGACCATCAGGTCGAACACCGCCTCTTCGACCTGAGCCTGGTTCGGGAACGCCACCCACTGGTCGGCGTGCTCGCCGTGACCCGGGATCAGCGCGAGGCGGACACCGGCGATCGGGCCCGAGAACGGCAGACCGGAGATCTGGGTGGACGCGGATGCGGCGTTGATGGCCAGTGCGTCGTAGTACTCGCCGGGAGCGATGGAGAGCACGGTGATGACGATCTGGACCTCGTTGCGCAGACCGTCGACGAACGACGGACGCAGCGGACGGTCGATCAGACGGCACACCAGGATCGCCTCGGTGGAGGGGCGGCCCTCACGACGGAAGAACGAACCGGGGATCTTGCCCGCGGCATAGGACCGCTCCTCGACGTCGACCGTCAGCGGGAAGAAGTCGAAGCCCTCGCGCGGGTGCTTGCCCGCGCTGGTGGCCGACAGGATCATCGTCTCGTCGTCGAGGTAGGCGGCGACGGCGCCCTGCGCCTGCTGGGCGAGGCGGCCGGTCTCGAAGCGGACGGTGCGGGTTCCGAAGCGTCCGTTGTCGAGGACGGCTTCGGCGGCAGTGATTTCAGGACCTTCCAAGAGGTCTCTCCTTCTTTGTTTAGGCTCGCGCGTCCGTATGACGGGCGAGTTCTCGCGAAGGAGCGGATGCGGGCAGATATAGGCGCGCGGGCACTCCCGCGAATGTCGCCAGCACTGGCCACCAGTAGAAGACCACCCGGCGCCGTGCGCGACGAGGAACCCACCACAGGGGACCAGCTTCTCAGCCGACCGCTCCGTACTACGTCGATATGAAGTTGGCGGATGCCACAGGCATCCGATGCCAGCCTAGCAGTGCCTCTGCAATCGACGCGCTCCCACCGAGCGACTAGGCTGACCGACATGAGCGAAGACAAGGCAGTCTCCCCCGAGGAGATGAAGCGCAAGTTCAAGGAAGCGCTCGACCGGAAGAACTCGAAGAGCCGGGCCGGTGAATCGCACCTCAACGGCGATTCGGCCGTGCACGCGACCAACGCCCCTCAGATGAAGCGCGAGTTCCGCCGCAAGAGCGGCTGACGCCCGTCCGCATCCACCTGCTCTCGGCTCAACTCATCTCTCGGGTTGGGCCGAGAGCCATTCTGCGAACGTCGTCGTTCCGTGGTCGGCATCGTCCTGCGGCAGCAGCGCGCCCGAGCGCATCGCCCGCCCGAATCGTCCGGGAAGGCCCAGCTTCGGCATCCATCCCCTTCTCCCGCGGTGGCGCGCCCAGGCCCGCATCATCTCGGCGAGGTCCTCCTCGCGCGGTCCGGCGATGTCCTTCGCACGTCCCTGCGCAGGGCGCTCGGCGAGCTCCACCAGACGGATGGCGAGTTCGCGCGCGTCGACGGGCCTGGTGCGCATGCGCACCGCGAGGTGAATCGGGCCGATGGCCGCCCGCGCGTACATCTGCGCCGCGAAGTCATGGAACTGCGTCGCACGCAGGATCGTCCACGGGACCTCGCCCTCCTGCACCGCGGCCTCCTGGGCGAGCTTGCCCGCGTAGTAGCCGTACGGTGCTCGATCCACGCCGACGATCGACAGCGCGATGTGATGGCCCGTTCCGTCCCGCCGCTGCCCGGAGAGGAGGTTCGCCGTGGTGCGACGGAAGAACTCCGCCGCCTTGTCCGCGTCCGTGGTGGTGATGTTCAGCACGTCGATGACCGCATCGGCTCCCCCGAGCGCGTTCTCGAGGCCGACTCCCGCCTGCACGTCGATCCCCGAGCCCCTGCTCAGCACGCGCACGGCATGGCCGCGCTCCTGAGCGACGCGGACCACGTGCGATCCGATGACCCCGGTGCCCCCGGCGATGGCGATGTCCATGGGTCCATCCTCCCCCGCCGGGGGTCTTTCGTCACTCCCCCGCGAGACCGCCGAGCAGGTGGCCGAACGAGCGCCCCTTGCCGAGGTAGGTGTCGGGGTCGAACGGGTCGGCATCCGTCACCGCGTCGCGGCGGGCGATCGCGTCCGCGAGCTCGCGCGCACCGCGCTCCACGCGAGCACTCAACGGCGCCACCTCGTCGGCGTTCGCGCCCCAGTCGCTCGATGCGGCGAAGACGCCGGTGGAGACGGGTTCCGCGTGCAGGTACGTGAACAGCGGGCGGATCGCGTAGTCGATCGCGAGCGAGTGCCGCGCCGTGCCGGCGTTCGCACCCAGCAGCACGGGCTTCCCGGTGAGCGCGTCCGGGTCCAGCACGTCGATGAACGACTTGAACAATCCCGCATAACTGGTCGAGAAGATCGGGGTGACGGCGATGAGTGCATCCGCCGAGACCACCCGGTTGATCGCCTCCTCGAGGGGCGCGGGCGCGAAGCCGGTGAGCAGGTTGTTCGTGATGTCGTGCGCGAGGTCGCGCAGCTCGATCACATCGGCCTGCACCTCGATGCCCCGCTCACGCAGGGCCTTCACCGTCTCGGCGAGCAGGCGGTCCGCCAGCATCCGCGTCGAGGACGGGTTCGACAGTCCGGAGGAGATCACGGCGATACGGCGCTCGCTCATCTCACGCCTCCGTCCGGGTCAGTCCGAACGCCGCACCGGCGGGAGCCGGCGCGTCCTGGTAGGGCGATCCCGCGGTGAGGTTGTCGCCGCGGTTCGCACCGGGGCGTGCCTCGCGGGCGGGCCCATCGCCGTATACGGCGCGTACCCGGGCCGCATGGGTGGGCGCGTCCGGTGCCTCGGGCGCGCGGTTCTGCGCGAGCTCCTTGCGCAGAACGGGCACGACCTCGCTGCCGAGCAGGTCGATCTGCTCGAGCACGGTCTTCAGCGGCAGCCCCGCGTGATCCACGAGGAACAGCTGACGCTGGTAGTCGCCGAAGGTGTCGCGCATGGCGGCGTAGCGGTCGATGACCTGCTGCGGGGATCCGACGGTCAGCGGCGTCATCTCGGTGAAGTCCTCCATCGAGGGGCCGTGGCCGTAGACCGGCGCGTTGTCGAAGTACGGCCGGAACTCGTTGACGGCGTCCTGCGACTTCGGGCGGATGAAGGCCTGGCCGCCGAGCCCCACGATCGCCGTCTCCGGGGCGCCGTGGCCGTAGTGCGACCAGCGCTGACGGTACAGCTCGATCAGGCGCTGGTAGTGCTCCTTGGGCCAGAAGATGTTGTTCGCGAAGAAGCCGTCGCCGTAGTATGCGGCCTGCTCGGCGATCTCGGGGGTGCGGATCGATCCGTGCCAGACGAACGGCGCGACGCCGTCCAGCGGACGCGGGGTGGCGGTGAATCCCTGCAGCGGGGTGCGGAACTTGCCGTCCCAGTCGACGACGTCCTTGGTCCACAGCTCGTGCAGCAGCGCGTAGCTCTCGATCGCCAGAGGCAGGCCCTGGCGGATGTCCTTGCCAAACCACGGGTAGACAGGGCCGGTGTTGCCGCGGCCCATCATCAGGTCCATCCGGCCGCCGGAGAGGTGCTGCAGCATCGCGTACTCCTCCGCGATGCGCACCGGATCGTTGGTGGTGATCAGCGTCGTGGACGTCGAGACGATCAGCCGCTCGGTCTGCGCGGCGATGTAGGCCAGCAGAGTCGTGGGGCTCGACGAGAAGAACGGCGGATTGTGGTGCTCGCCGATGGCGAAGACGTCCAGTCCCGCATCCTCGGCGTGCTTCGCCATGGTGACCGCGGCCTGGATGCGCTCCCGCTCGCTGGGCGTGACGCCGGTGGTCGGGTCCTGTGTGATGTCACTGACCGACATGAGGCCGAACTGCATGCCGGACCGGTCGCTGCTCTGTGCGTCCATGATCTTCTCCGCTCGGGATGCCGTGACATCCCCTTGTATTCATTTGAATGTAGTTGGTGCAACGCCTCCACCGCAAACTTATTCCCGGCGGGTAGCCTCGGATGATGAGCAGTGCCGTGCAGCATCCGCCCACCGGTTCGACGGGCGCGATCCCCCGCCCGCGTCGGCGGGTTCCGTTCTGGGACAACGCCCGCTTCGCCTGCATCGTGCTCGTGGTGCTCGGTCACGGCATCCAGCGTCTCATCTACGACTCCGACATCTCGTACGCCTTCTATCTGTGGGTCTACGCGTTCCACATGCCCGCGTTCGCCATCATCTCCGGGTACTTCTCCAAGGCCTCCAGCCCCACCAGGAAGCAGATGGCGCGGATCATCACGGACATCGTCGTGCCGTACGTGATCTTCGAGGGTCTCTGGACCCTGACGAAATGGCTCGTGGAGGGCCGCGCGGACCCGAACCTCACCCAGCCGTCGTGGACGCTGTGGTTCCTCCTCGCGCTGGGGATCTTCCGCCTGGTGCTGCCCTACCTGGCCATCCTGCGGTGGCCGCTGGCGTGGGCGCTCGCGATCTCGATCGGAGTCGGCTACCTCGACAACGTCGACAGCACCTTCTCGCTGTCGCGCACCCTGGGTCTGCTGTTCTTCTTCACCCTGGGCTGGTGGCTGCGCGAACGGGACGTGGTGCGCCGCTTCCAGCTGATCGATTTCCGGCCGTGGTGGCTGCGCGCGAGCGCCGTCGCAGTGCTCGGCGGCTGGGCGTTCGTGTGCTGGCGCTGGCTGCCGACGTGGGATGCCGTGGAGCTGCGGTACTGGTTCTTCTACGACGATTCGTATGCGGGCCTCGCCGCCGACGAGTGGTGGGCGGGCGGCATCCGTCTGTGCCTGATGGCCCTGGCCCTGCTGCTGAGCGCGTGCTTCCTCGTGCTCATGCCGCGCCGGACCCAGCGCTGGACCACGCTCGGCCAGTACACGATGTACGTGTACCTGCTGCACTCCTTCGTGCTCTACCCGTTCCGCGAGTCCGGCGTGCTGCGCGGCCTGGACCCGACGTGGCTGTGGCTGCCGCTGATCACCCTCTTCGCGGTGCTCGTCGCATTCGCGCTCGCCTCCAAGCCGGTGCGTCGCCTCTTCCGGCCGCTGATCGAGCCCCGGCCCCGCTGGATGTTCGACGACGCGGCCCTGGCATCCGGTGCCGACCACCGCAACGACCCGACGGGATCGCGCCGCAGCTGAGCCGGTGCGGGATGCTCAGGCGAACAGCGCGGCTCCGACGTAGGAGCCCTCGGAGGCGCCTGCGGGAATCGCCCAGACTCCGGAGCCGACGTGCCGGATGTACTCGGCCAGCAGGTCGGAGGAGAGCTTGCGCTGCAGCGAGACGAACTGCCGCGGGTCGCGCTGGTACGAGAGGAAGAAGAGACCGGCGTCCAGCCGGCCCAGCGCGTTGTTCCCGCCGACGTAGTTGAATCCCCGGCGGAGGATGCGGATCCCGCCGTTGGCGTCGGGATGCGCGAGACGCACGTGGCTGCGCTCGTCGAGTCCGGACAGCTTCGGCCGCGTCATCTCCGTGCCACCGGACAGCGGCGCGCCCTCGCCCTTGTCGCGCCCGAAGATGCGCTCCTGCTCGCCCAGCTGCACCCGATCCCACGTCTCGATCAGCATCGCGATCTTGCGGGCGACGAGATAGGTGCCGCCCGCGAGCCAGGTGGGATCGTCGTCGTCCGCCACCCAGACGTCGGCTGCGAGGGCCTTCGCATCGTCGGCGAGGATGTTCGCGGTGCCGTCCTTGAAACCGAACAGGTTCCTCGGTGTCGCCTGCTCGGAGGTCGTGCGCGAGGTCTTGCCGAAGCCGAGCTGCGACCAGCGCAGCTTCGCACGGCCGAACGCGATCCGGCTGAGGTTGCGCACAGCGTGCACGGCGACCTGCGGGTCGTCCGCACAGACCTGGATGCACAGGTCGCCGTCCGACTGCGCCGGATCGAGGTCGTCGCCGAGGAAGGACGGCAGCCGTTGCAGACGAGTCGGGCGCTGCGCACGGATGCCGTAGCGGTCGCCGTCCTCGTTCTCGAAGAGCGTCGGCCCGAAGCCGAACGTGATCGTCAGCGCGCTCGCCGGCAGTCCGAGCGCCTCGCCGGTGTCGTCCGGCGGCGTCTCCGCCGTGCCTCCGACGGCCCCGGTCGCGCTGACCTCGAGCCCCTGAGTCATGCGGGCGGCCGCGTAGCTCCAGTCCTGCAGCAGCTCGATGAGATCGTCCCGGCCGCTGCGCGGCATCATGTCGAACGCGGCGAAGTGCAGATGCTCCTGCACGGGGGTGACGATTCCCGCCTGATGAGTCCCGAAGAACGGGTGGCTGTCGGGGGCCGACGACTCGGGCGGCCGCGTCGCACTCAGCGCGAAGCCGCCTGCACCGGCGGCAACGAGAGCGGCGGCTCCTCCTCCGGCGAGCCCGAGCAGCCCGCGCCTGCTCAGACCCGTGCGCGTGCGCGGGTGCGGGGCCGTGGTGTCATCGCTCATCGGACTGCGAGCGTCAGGAGAGCGCCGTGCCGGTGAGTCGGGACAGCGGCTCCGCCAGGGCATTGATCAGATCGACCAGTCCGCGCTTGTCCTCGTCCGTCAGCTCGGTGAACGGGACGAACCCGGACGCCAGTGAGCCATGCGCGGCGAGCGCCGCGTCCAGGTCGTCGTAGCCGGCCGCGATCTGCTTCACCAGTGCGGCCCCGTCGTCGCCCTTGGCGGCGACGAAGTCGCTGACCAGCGAGAACGCCATCCTGGAGCCCTCGACGTTGGCGGCGAAGTCGTACAGGTCGGTGCGGGACCACCAGTCCTCCTCGCCCGTGATCTTGCCCGTGGCCACCTCATCGAGCAGGGCGACGGCACCGTTGGAGATGCCGGCGATCCCCTGGTCGTTCAGCGCCGAGGTGAAGTCCTTGGAGTGCACGTAGTCGTAGAGTTCCTGCACATCGGCGATCAGCAGGTCGCCGAACTCACCGCGTTCCTCGGTCGTGGACGGCGACCAGTCCTGCCAGGCCGGCGTCGCGCCGTCGGCGTTCAGGGCGTCCTTCGCCGGAACCCAGAGGTCCTTCTCGATGCGGTGGAAGCCGGTCCAGTCCAGACCCTCTGCGACCGCATCCACCTCACGGAAATCGATCCGGGGGTCGAGGTCGCCGAGCGCCTCGGCCACCGGTTCGATGCGCTCATAGTAGGTGCGGGCCGCCGGGAACAGCTGGCGAGCCTTCTCGTCGTCACCCGCGGTGTACGCCGCGACGAGGCCTTCGACGGCGGGCACCAGGCTGCCGACCTGATCCTTGACGAAGGCGGCGTACAGATCGACCGCCTTCTGCTTCTGCTCCGCGTCCGGTCCATCGATGGCCACCTTGTCGCCGCTGACCGCGAACGCCGCCCTCCCGACCCCCTCGCCGACCATCCCCGGCTTGCACACGGTGAAGTAGTCGCCGGGCTGGGCCACGACCGTCAGTGTGCGCGACGCTGCGGGGGCGATGTTCTCGACCTCTCCGACGATGCGCAGGCCGTCCGAGGCCAGCAGGTAGAACTCGGTGATCTGATCGCCGCTGTTGGCGATGTCGAAGGTGAGGGTGCCGCTGCTCGCGGTGTCGGCCGAGACGGTGCAGGTGTCGTCGGTCGACGTGACGGTGAACGTCGCCGACGGGTCGGCGCTGGTCTTCGCCACGCATCCGGTGAGAGCGACGGCCGCGACGGCGATCGCCGCGGCGAAGGAGAGGGGACGGACTGCGTTGGTCATGGGGCTCCCGGAGACGTAGGGGTGAGGGACGACGGATGCAAGGCCGCGTCTGCGGGCTCGCGCTGAGGGCGGGGACGGGCGCGGTGCGCTCCGCGCAGGAAGAAGACGCCGACGACGACGATGTAGATGCTCCAGGCGATCACCTGCAGCCAGGTCATGTGGGGCATGAAGCCCACGACCGCCTGAAGCAGGACGGCCCAGACACCGGCCGGGGCGATCACAGCGCTCACGTCGAAGGCCCAGCCGAACGGGAACCCCGCCCACCCCGTCAGCACCACACCGGTCACCGCGTCGACGGGTGCCGCGGCGCTGAACGGACCGGGGAGGACACCGGCCTCCTGCAAGTCCATGACCGCGTAGGCGAGCACCCCTGCCGCGACGATGACGAGGAATCCGCCCGTCCAGGTGAAGAAGCGGCCGAGATCGAGGCGGAGTGCCCCGCGCGCCAGCAGCCATCCGGCGACGACGGCGACGACGAGGCCACCCGCCGCGCCCAGCAGCACCGAGGGGTCCGTGCCGAAGGTCTGCGACATCGACCACAGCAGCAGTGTCGTCTCGATCCCCTCGCGGGCGACCGACACGAACCCCACCACGACCAGCGCCCACACGCTGCCGTGCTCCAGCGCGCGGTCGATGCCGCCCTGCAGCGTGGTCTTCATGCTGCGCCCGGTCTTCTGCATCCAGAAGATCATCCACGTGACCATGCCGACGGCCAGCAGCGAGAACGTTCCGCCGAGGATCTCCTGGGCCTGAGAGGTCAGCGCGTACGAGCCGAAGGTGAGGATCGCACCGATCCCCAGTGCCAGTGCGACGGCGAGGCCGATGCCGGCCCACATCCGCGGCAGCACGTCCTCTCGCCCGATCCGGCGGAGGTAGGCGACCAGGATGCCGACGACGAGCGCCGCTTCGAGGCCTTCTCGCAGGCCGATGAGGAAGGTGGCGATCACAGGCGGATACTCCGAGAGCCGAAGGTGTGGGTAAGGAGTGCCTTACCTAACGACTGTACATCCGGGTAACCCCACGCAACAAACCTGGCCACCCGCGGATCGCGCGCATACCGTCGATGCATGGCAGATCTCTCTCCCGATCCTCGACCTCTCCCGCCTCGACCGGGGGCAGGACGAGGCGGAGCGCTTCCGCGACGACCTGCGCACCGCGACCCGTGACGTGGGCTTCTTCTATCTGACCGGCACCGGCATACCGCCCGAATTGGAGCAGCGGCTGCATCGCGCCGCCCGGGCCTTCTTCGCGCTCCCCGAATCCGACAAGCTCGCGATCGAGAACGTGAAGAGCCCGCACTTCCGGGGCTACACGCGTGTCGGCGGCGAGCGCACGCGCGGTGCGGTCGACTGGCGCGAGCAGATCGACATCGGTCCGGAGCGCGAGTCCGTCTCCGGCGGCCCCGCGTACACCCGGCTGATCGGGCCGAACCTCTGGCCGGCCGCGCAGCCCGAGCTGCGCGAGGTGGTCGCGGAATGGCACGCCGCACTGTCTGCGATCTCCCGTCGTCTGCTGCGCGCGTGGGCGCTCGCACTGGGCGCGGAGGAGAGCTACTTCGATGATCATTTCGGTGAACCGTCCACTCTGATCAAGATCGTCCGCTATCCCGGCACCGATGAGCCGCTCCCCCAGCAGGGCGTGGGCGCGCACAAGGACAGCGGCGTGCTGACTCTGCTGTGGGTGGAGCCCGGACGCGGCGGCCTGCAGGTCGAGCGCGACGGGCAGTGGGTGGATGCCCCACCGGTGGAGGACGCGTTCGTCGTGAACATCGGCGAGCTGCTGGAGTACGCCACGGGCGGCTATCTCAAGGCCACGAACCATCGCGTGATCTCGCCGAAGGCGCCGGACGATCGCCTGTCGATCCCGTTCTTCTTCAACCCGGCTCTGGACACGCAGCTGCCGTTGATCGATCTGCCGCCCGAGCTCGCGTCACAGGCGCGCGGGGTGACGGACGACCCCGGCAACCCGATCCACAGCCTGTACGGCGAGAACGCCCTGAAGTCACGTCTGCGGGCCCATCCCGAAGTGGCAGCCATCCATCACCCCGACCTCGTCGGTGCGTCGGCGTAGCGACCGATCTCACGGTGCGCCGGCACCACCGGCGCCGAAGCCCCTTGCGCACGTTCCAGCGGGAAAATCCCGCAGTGAGGCATCACGTCCGACATGAGAAACCACGTGCGCACGTGAGTCTCACGCTGAAAATGGTTTCTCGCGCCTCAGCGCTGCCGGGAACGACGAAGGCCGCCCACACCGTGGGCGGCCTTCTCAAGAATGTTCTGCGCGATTGAACGCTGGTGCGATTAGCGACGCAGGCCGAGACGCTCGATGAGCGAGCGGTAACGGCTGATGTCGATGTCCTGCAGGTAACCCAGCAGGCGACGACGCTGACCGACGAGCAGGAACAGCCCACGACGCGAGTGGTGGTCGTGCTTGTGTTCCTTGAGGTGCTCGGTGAGGTCCTTGATGCGCTGCGTCAGCATCGCGACCTGCACCTCGGGGGATCCGGTGTCACCGGGGTGCGTCGCGTACTCTTCGATGATCGCCTTCTTGACGTCTGCTTCCAGTGCCATAGATTCGATCCCCTCTCTGCTTGTTGCGCGGCGCCCGACGCCTGATACGTGGGCTCTCTTCATCCGCGGCCGATCAAACGGCAACCTCAACAGCTTACCAGCCTTCCCGCACCCTCTGCGCCCGGTCGGGCACCGAGCCGGATAGCCTCATCTGGTGCAGTTCTCCCGCGGTCTCCTCATCGACCTCACCCCGTTCCGGACGAGCCCCGCCTTCGCGCGGATGTGGATCGGGTCGGCCCTGTCCGGGATCGGCGGACAGCTGACCGTCGTCACCGTCATGCTGCACGTGTTCGACCTGACCGGCAGCACCTTCGCGGTGTCGATGATCGCCGTCGCGGGCCTGCTGCCGATGATCCTCGCCGGGCTGTACGGCGGGATGCTGGCGGACGCCTTCGACCGACGCCGGCTCGCACTCGTCTCCGCCACGATCGCCTTCGCCGCCACCGCCCTGCTCGCCGCCCTGACGTGGACGCACGCGGAATCGATCTGGTGGCTGTACGCACTGAGCATGACCATCGCCGCGGCGAACTCCGTGGGGATGGCCACCCGCACCGCGATCGTCCCCCGCCTGATCCCCCTGGATCAGCTCGCCGCGGCATCCGCCCTGAACGGCATCTCCTTCGGGCTCACAGTGATGGTCGGCCCGGCGGTGGCCGGCATGCTCGTCGCCCTCACGGGCTTCGGCTGGACGTACACGATCGACGTCATCCTCATGCTCTCGATGTTCCTCGGCCTGTGGACGCTGCCCGCGCTGCGACCCGAGGGCACGATCGTGCGCCCCGGCCTGGCCTCCCTCGTCGACGGGTGGCGGTTCCTGAGACGCGCCGGGAACATCCGGATGCAGTATCTGCTCGACGTCACGGCGATGACCTTCGGCCAGCCGCTCGCCCTCTTTCCGGCGCTCGGCACCGTGCTGCTCGGCGGCGGAGCGATCACCACCGGCATCCTCACCGCCGCGGTCGCGGTGGGGACCTTCGCCTGCAGCCTGTTCTCGGGCAGGATCGTGCACTACCGCTGGCACGGGCAGGGCATCGTGCGCGCCGTGCAGGCCTACGGCGCCGCGATCGCGCTGTTCGGCATCGTGCTGCTCTTGGGCGTCTTCCTGCCCACCGCATCCGAGGACGCACCGCACATCGCGCTCATCGTCGCCGCGTGCGTCGCACTGGCGCTGTCCGGAGCGGCGGACAATGTGAGTTCGATCTACCGCAACACAATGATGCAGGCTGCCGTGCCGGACACCATGCGCGGTCGGCTGCAGGGGATCTTCATCATCGTCGTGGCCGGCGGTCCGCGGATCGGTGCGCTGTACGCGGGCGCGCTGGCCACGCTGACGAGTCTGTGGTTCCCGCCGCTGCTGGGGGGCTTCCTCGTCATCGGCGTGGCGGCGATGCTGTCGCGGCTCAATCCGCGCTTCCGCGGCTACGACGCACTGAACCCCACGGCCTGACGCGGAGAGCGTCGAGCCGCGGGGCTCAGGAGCGGCGAAGATTCAGGCCTGCAGCGCGCCCTGCAGGTCGAGGCCGATGGTGATCTCCTTGCCGACGAGCACACCGCCGGTCTCGAGCGCCGCGTTCCACGTCAGGCCGAAGTCCTCGCGGTTGATCACGGTCTTCGCCGACGCACCGGCCTTGTAGTTGCCGTAGGGATCCTTGCCGAAGCCGCCGAACTCGAACTCGAAGCTGACCGGCTTGGTGATGCCGCGGATCGTCAGGTCTCCGTCGACGAAGAAGTCGCCGTTCTCGATGCGGGCGCCGGTGGACGCGAACTCCATGGTCGGGAAGGTCTCGGCGTCGAAGAAGTCAGCCGAGCGCAGGTGCGCGTCGCGGTTCTCGTCCTGCGTGTCGATGGAGGTCACGTCGACCTTCGCCTCGACCTGAGCCTCCAGCGGGTTCTCGGGGGCGACGAGCGTCGCCTCCTTCATGCCGAACGTGCCGCGCACCTTGGAGATCATCATGTGGCGGACGCTGAAGGTGACCTCGCTGTGCGACGGGTCCAGGACCCAGGTGCCGGGGCGGTAGCCGGGGATCTCGATCGACATGTGGTTTCTCCTCAGTTCAGGTGGCCGCGTTCTCGCGGCATCAGAGGACGAGAACTTCTATGCGCGTGAATCTATTCCCGGGTTTCCGCTGAAGAATGCGAAAGGCCTCCGCCCGCGCGATCGCGGACGGAGGCCAGGCTCGGATGCTGTCGGATCAGCCGACGGCGACCAGGTCGATGATGAAGATCAGGGTCTTGCCGGAGAGGAAGTGGCCGGAACCGGCGGGACCGTACGCGAGGTGCGGAGGGATGGTGAGCTCTCGGCGTCCGCCGACCTTCATGCCGGGGATGCCGTCCTGCCAGCCCTGGATCAGGCCGCGCAGCGGGAACTGGATCGTCTCACCGCGACCCCAGGACGAGTCGAACTCCTCGCCGGAGTCGTGCTCGACACCGGCGTAGTGCACGGTGACGGTGTCGCCGGGCTTCGCCTCATCGCCGTCTCCGACGATGATGTCGCGGCTGACGAGCTCGGTGGGGGCGGGTCCGGTGGGGGCGTCGAACTCGGGCTTTGTGCGATCAGTCATGAATACATCAAACCCCGACCCGCGCGCACAGGTCAACGTGATGACTCCGCTGAGCGCGAACTCTCCGACGCGCCGGTCGGCGCGTCGTCCGCGATGCGCGCGGACCGGCGAGAGGCGCTGAAGCTCGCACGGGCATGGTGGATGCCGTGCGAGAATCCACACATGGATTCACTGATGTCGTCGCCGGGGCTGCGGTCCGACGAGCCATCGGTCGACGCCTCTGCGCCTGTCTCACCGAATCGCCTGCAGGGCGCGCTGTTCCAGCCCATCGGGGACGAGGGTCGCGCGGAGCTGGTCGAGCGGAGACTGGTGGACGCGATCCAGCGCGGCCACCTGCGGGCCGGCGAGCGACTTCCGGCGGAGTCGGAACTCGCGCGCAGCCTCGGCGTGGCGCCCGTCACGGTGCGCGAGGGACTCCTCGCCGTCCGCGGCCGCGGCCTCATCGTCACCCGACGTGGACGCAACGGCGGCAGCTTCGTGTCCGACGATGCCGATCCCCTCGCATTCGCGCGCGCCGAACTGGCCCGCACCTCCCGGATAACCCTGCGCGACATAGGGGTGCACTACGCCGCGATCTCGACGGCGGCCGTGCGACTGGCGGCCCGCAGGGCGGACCCCAGCGAGATCCACCGCGTGTTGCACCGACTCGAGGCGATCGGCGATCTCGAGCCCGAACAGCAGCGACGCGTGCTCGATGACGTCCAGGTGGAGCTCGTCGCGCTCAGTCAGTCGGCGCGGCTCACCCGTGAGCAGATGAAGCTGCAGGCCGAGTTCTCGCCGTACCTGCGCCTCGTCGCCCCCGATGCCCCGGGGCTCGCACGACAGGCCCGCGGCATCATCCGGATCATCAAGGCAGTCCGATCCGGTGACCAGGAGGACGCCGCACGACGCACCGAGGCCATGGTCGCCGACGTCATCGACGAACTGATCCGGTTGCAGAGCGAGCTCTCGGACTCTGCCCTTCCCGGATGACGACCCTCGACGCACAGGAGACCGCGATGAGCATCACTCCCATCACCTCCCGGCCCGACGCGGCGCAGATCGTCGAGGAGTACTTCAGCGCCCCGATCCGCATCCTTCAGGAGTGGGCGGCCCCCTGTGCCGAGGAGGTCGCCGCCCTCCTCGAAGGCGGCGACCTGAGCCGCGCGGCATTGGATGCCCTTGTGGAGCCGTACGCGCTGCGCAGCCTCGACCTGCAGGGCGCGCGGGTGCACGGCGCGGGATTCATCGCCGCGCTCGGTCTGCTTCCCGACACGCGCGGCCATCTCGCCTGGTGGCAGTGCGAGGACAGGCGCCGGCTCCTCCTGGCGTCGCAGAGCGTGAACAAGGAGTACATCGACTACCGCGAGCTCGAGTGGTATCGCGTGCCGATGAGCACCGGTCTGCCGCACGTGGCCGGACCGTACGTCGACTACCTCTGCCGCGACGAGTACACCATCACGATCGCCGTGCCCGCCCTCTCCGGCGAGACTCCCCTCGGTGTCGCGGGACTGGACCTGCTCGTCTCCGAAGTGGAACGCGAGCTGATTCCCCGTTTCAGCGCTCTCGGGCAGCAGGTCACACTCGTCAACGGCGTCGGTCGGGTCGTCGTCTCGACCGACCCTCGATACGCGGCCGGGGACTCCGTGCGCGGCAGCCGCCTCGCGGATCTCGCGCGAACCCCGTGCGACGAGGTGGCGCTGGATGTCATCGTCGAGAGCTCCTGACCGGATCCCATCCGACTCTTGACTTCCATGCGGGTCGGAGGCACCCTGTCAGTAGGCCAACTCAGCGCCCGGGAGACTAGCAGGCATCGCCGCAGCACCGGGCGCTGAGTCTGTCAGGTCGGCCTTGCGCAGGTCAGCCCGAACCTCGGGGCTCAGTACGCCAGCAGCTGCGCCCGCGTGACCCGGGTCCTGGCGAGCAGCGCCTGCTCATCGGCGGCCGCGTACGCGTCGTGGCCGTTGATCGCGCGCTGTCGCACCGCGGCGAGCGCCGCCGCATCCCTGATGAAGGAGCGCATCAGCGCGCGACGATCGCCGGGGAGCGCGGCGGCCCACTGCAGGCCGACTCTGCGGCCGGCAGGGGTGGCGAGCATCACCACCTCCTCCGGCGTGAACCAGCCGGCTGCCGCGTAGTCGCCCAGACGTCGCTGGGTCAGACGCGCCTCCTCACGTCGCAGCGCGACGATCACGAGGATGAAGACGACGAAGAGCGGCACCTGGGTCGTCAGATACAGCACCGTGAAGTCGCCCAGCAGGGAGGAGCCGTTCCAGAACGCGTGCAGAGCGACTGCCCCGAGCGCGCCCAGGGCACCGGCCCCGAGGGCGCCGGCGGTGTTCGCTCCGCGGCGCACGACGACCCCGATCGCGAAGCCCGTGAGCGCCGTGAACATCGCGTGCGCGAAGGGCGATACGAGCCCGCGCAGGATGAAGGTCAGCGTCAACTCTCCCGCACCGCCGGTGACGAGACTGATCCCGAAGTACTGAATGTTCTCGGTGAATGCGAACCCCGCACCGACCAGCGCCCCGTACACCACGCCGTCCACGGGTCCGTCGAAAGCGCGGCGGCCGATCACGAACACCAGGAACACGCCGAGACCCTTCGCGACCTCCTCGATGAACGGGGCCTGCACGACACCGGTGAAGAACGGATTGCGGATGCCGGCGGCGACCGTGAGCAGCAGGTCGAACAGCAGCGACAATCCGACCGCCGCCACCGCTCCCCAGGCCAGCGCGAAGACCACCAGGCTTCTGGGCTCGGGCTCCCACCGGTCGATCAGTCGGACGCCGAAGAGAACGATGCCGAGCGGTACGAGAGCCAGCAGCAGCCCGACGATCGAGGCGCCGGCGCCCAGGAAGCGGGCGAAGTACGCGATCAGCGCGAGCATCGCGAACCCGAGCACCCCGAACAGCCAGATCGAGACCGAGCGTCCCTTGCGCACCGGCATCGCGAGCGCGGGCATCGCCGCAGCGGGCGTCACCGGCTGCGGCGCGGGCAGCGGTGAGGTCGCCGGGGCCCCTGCCGAGGAACCGGCGAAGACCGCTGCGGGCCCGGCGGCGGACTGCGCCGCCGGCGTGCGCGCGTCCTGCCCGCGGACTGGATGCGGCGGCTGACCGTAGACGGGTGTCGGCGGCTGACCGTACACCGGCCGCGGTGGCTCGCCGTACCGCGGGGGCTGTCCTCCAAAGCTCATAGGGAAAGCCTAGAGGGAGCCTCTGCTCCGCCACCCGCCGCGGCCGGTACCGTAGAGGACATGCGGTTTGCCCACCTGAGCGCTCACGACTCCGAAAACCTTCATCTCGCCGTCATCGACGGGGATGAGGCGGTGCTCGTCAGTGACCTCGTCTCCCCCGGACCCCAGACTCTTCAGCAGCTCATCGCCGGCGGCGACGAGCTGCTCGACGACGTGCGCCGCGCGTTCGCCGCGAACGGGGCCCCTCGGCATCCTGTCGCGGACTTCTCCTTCGGGTCCGCCATCGTCGACCCGCCCGCGGTACTCGCGGTCGGCCTCAACTACTCCGCCCACTCCAGCGAGCTCGGACTGAAGACCGACGCGGCACCGACCGTCTTCACGCTCTGGCCCAACTCGCTGACGGGCCACGAGCACACCACCTCCTGGCCGCGCACGCTCAGCGAATCCATCGACTACGAAGCCGAGCTCGGCGTCATCATCGGGAGCCCGGCGAAGGACGTCTCCGTCGATGACGCGCTGAACGCCGTCTGGGGATACACCGTCGTGAACGACATCACCGCCCGCGACATCCAGTTCGCCGAGGCGCAGTGGAGCCGCTGCAAGTCGTTCGACGGCTTCACGCCCACCGGCCCGGTCGTGGTCACCGCCGACGAGATCCCCGATCCGCAGGCGCTGCACATCTGGACCGTCGTCGACGGGCACACCGTGCAGGACTCGACCACCGGGCACATGGTCCGCGACGTCGCCACGCTCATCGCGCACCTGTCCACATCGGTGACGCTCCTGCCCGGCACACTGATCTCCACCGGCAGCCCGGGTGGTGCGGGGTACTCCCGCGACCCGCAGATCTTCTTGCGCGACCGTTCGACGGTGACGGTGGGCATCGACGGGATCGGCGAGCTGACCACGCACTGCCGCATCCTGAACTGATCCGGCCGCCGAGGCGCCCCCGCCGACCGAGCAGCCCCCTCCCGGCTCGCCTTCGGCGTCCGTGAGGGGGCTGCGATGTGCCCGCCGTGGTCAGTTCTGCGGAAGATCCTCGGCGGCGATCACCGGAATCGCCGAGGTGATCGTCTCCAAGCCCGACAGCCGCGCGGGTGAGATCTGCTTCATGACCTCTTCGCGGGACATCAGCCCGGCCTCGACCACCAGGTCGGCGATGTTGCGGTTGGTCAGCAGCGCCGCCTTCGCGAGTGCGGCGGAGGCCGCGTACCCGATGAACGGTGTCAGAGCCGTGACGACGCCCACGGAGGCGCCGACCATCGCACCGAGTCGTTCACGGTTCGCGGTGATGCCATCGACGCAGTTGACCCGCAGCGTCCACATCGCCTGGCGCATCCACGTGATCGACTGGAAGATCGAGTGCGCGATCACGGGCTCGAACGCGTTCAGCTGCAGCTGCCCGCCCTCCACCGCCATGGTCACGGTGACGTCGGCACCGGCGACGGCGAACGCCACCTGGTTGACGGCCTCCGGGATGACGGGGTTCACCTTGCCCGGCATGATGCTGGAGCCGGCCTGCATCGCGGGCAGGTTGATCTCGCCGAGACCCGCCTGCGGGCCCGAGGACAGCAGGCGCAGGTCGTTGCAGATCTTGGAGAGCTTGATCGCGTTGCGCTTCAGCGAGGACGAGAAGGACATGAAGGCGCCGGTGTCGCTGGTGGCCTCGACCAGGTCGCCTGCCGTGCTGAGATCGAGTCCGCTGATCTCGCGGAGATGACGCAGCACGGTCGGTGCGTAGTCGGCGTGCGTGGTGATGCCGGTGCCGATCGCCGTGGCGCCCATGTTGATCTCGGTGAGCAGCGACGCGTTCTCGGTCAGGCGGCTGTGGTCCTCGCCCAGAGTCGTGGCGAAGCCGTGGAACTCCTGGCCGAGGGTCATCGGCACGGCGTCCTGCAGCTGGGTGCGCCCGACCTTGAGGATGTCGTGGAACTCGTCCGCCTTGGACAGGAAGGACCGCCGCAGCAGGTCGAGCTCGTCGAGCAGCGAGAGGAGGTTGAGGGAGAGTCCGATCTTCACCGCAGTCGGGTACACGTCGTTGGTCGACTGGCTCCGGTTGGTGTGATCGATCGGCGACAGGTACGCGTAGTCGCCCTTCTGCCGCCCGGCCATCTCGAGCGCGACGTTGGTGATGACCTCGTTCGCGTTCATGTTCGTCGAGGTACCGGCACCGCCCTGGATCACGCCGACCGTGAACTGATCGTGGAACTCGCCGTCGATGATGCGCTGCGAGGCGTGATCGATCAGGTCGGCCCGCTCGGCATCCAGCACCCCGATCTCCTTGTTGGCGCGCGCGCTGGCCTGCTTGACCATGGCCAGCCCGCGTACCAGGTCCGGGTACACCGAGATCGGCCGCTTGGTGATCGGGAAGTTGTGCTCGGCGCGCAGGGTGTGCACGCCGTAGTAGGCGTCTGCGGGGATCTCGAGGCTGCCGATCGAGTCGGTCTCTATGCGGGTCTGGGCAGGCGCGTCAGCGGCCATGTCACGTCCTTGTGGGTAGTGGCGGGTGGGATGGGGGGATGCTGCCAGTCTACGCCTGCGGCCTCGGCCGCTTCCTGGAGAAGGCCTCCAACCGCTCCTGGGGCGACAATCGGGCCATCGCCCGCGTCCACTCCTCGCTGAAGTAGTCCCCCGTCGGCGCATCCGCGACGGGGACCACCGTATGGGTGATGACATCGGGGCGCACGTGCACCAGCTGGAACGCCTGTGCGGCGTCCATTCCGTTGACCTCCAGAGCAGGACGGCCGAGATTCATCGTGTAGCAGGTCGAGGATGCCACGCTCACCGGGACACCGGCGAACATGCCGGACGACGAGTAGTGCAGGTGCCCCGCGAGGATGCCACGGACGTCGGTACCGCGGATGACCTCGGCCAGTTCGTCCTGGTGGCGCAGCTCGAGGATGTCGAACAGCGGCAGGTGCGCGGGAAGCGGGGGGTGGTGCATCGCGATCAGCGTGCCGTGCGGTGCCGGGTGCTGCAGCTGTTGCGCGAGCCAGGACCGCTGCGCCTCGTCGATGTCGCCGTGATGCCAGCCCGGCACACTGGAGTCCAGTGCGATGAGACGCAGACCCTCCAGGTCCCACACACCGGTGACCGGTTCCTCCGTCGCGGGAGCATCCAGCAGTCCGACGCGCAGCGCCGCACGCTCGTCATGGTTGCCTGCGACCCACACGATCGGGCAGCCGAGATCCGCTGCGACCGGTTCGATCAGGGCGCGGAGCCGGCGGTACGCGTCGGGCTCGCCGAAATCCGTCAGGTCGCCGGTGATGACGATCGCGGACGGGTGCGGATGCACCCGGCGCACGGTGTCGAGCGTGTGCGCCAGGTTGCTCTCGCTGTCGGAGCCGCCGGCGTGCCTGGCGCCGTGGGCGAGGAGATGCGGGTCGCTGAGATGGATGATCGTGTGCGACGCGGGCTGATGGCGTCCGAACACGGGCGGGTCGATCATGCGCCCAGCCTACGGCCGGGATACGACATCATCCGGATTCCGGCCTGCGCCGTCAACCGAGACCGAGCCCTTCCACGACCGAGCCCGCCTCAGTGATTGATGACGATGATCAGGATGCCACCGAGCACGGCCGCCCCGCAGAGCACGAAGCAGGCGATCGCGGCGACGAAGGCCAGCTGCCTCTGCGCGGTGGTCAGCGGGTTCTTCTTGGCCGCTTTGGCCGCCTGCTTCGCCGCATGCCTGATCTCCTTCTCGGAGAGCACCGTGATGGCGTCGGTGAACTCGGCCGGCGTGACGACGGGGACGCGTCCGGCGCGCACCAGCATGCGCAGTCCGAGTGCGTAGAGCGAGACGACCGCGACGGCGCCGATGAAGGCGACGACGAACACGCTGAGGAACGCACCCCAATCGATCACGACGCTCATCGTGCAGCCTCCTGGTCATCGACCGCGATATCCCATTCGGCGAGCTTCGCTCGCGCGCGACGGCTGGCGCTGAGCTCCTCCCACTCCTGGCTCGCCTTCTCGGCCTCCGCGTACTTCCGCGCCGCGCGGTCCGCGGCCTTGCGTGCCGCCTTGATCTCGCTCGGGGTCCCGCCCGCCTTCTTGAGCTTCTTCGCGCGGCGCGCCGCCCGCTCGGCCTCGTCTGCCTTGCGCTCGGCCCTCTCGAGGGCCCGCATCAGCTCGATCCGGCTGGTACGGCGGGTCGGACCGGGAACATCGGGCAGGTCGACGACGTGACCGGACTCGGCGACATCGCTCATCGCATTCGCCGAGTTGACGGCGTTCTTGCGGGAGCGCAGGTACAGTCCGATGATGACGGCGAGCGCGAGCACCGCGTCTATCGCGACGCCCCAGCCGCCGAACCACATCACGAACAGCGCGGCGAACGCGCCGACCGCTCCGGCAGCGGGAAGGGTGAGCAGCCAGCCGATCGCGATGCGCCCCGCCGTGCGCCAGCGCACCACCGAACCGCGGCGGCCCAGACCGGAGCCGATCACCGACCCCGAGGCGACCTGTGTGGTGGACAGCGCGAATCCCAAGGCGCTGGAGGCGAGGATCGTGGCGGCCGTCGAGCTCTCCGCGGCGAAGCCCTGCGCGGGCTTGACCTCGGTGAGGCCCTTGCCCAACGTGCGGATGATCCGCCATCCGCCGAGGTAGGTGCCCAGCGCGATCGTGAAGGCGCACGCGACGATCACCCAGAACTCGGGGTTGTGGAAGTCCTCGCTGCCCGGGTCTCCGGTCTGCCAGCCGACGGTGATCAGGGCGAGAGTGATGACACCCATGGTCTTCTGCGCGTCATTGGTGCCGTGGGCGAGAGCCACCATCGAGGAGGTGAAGATCTGCCCCCAGCGGAACCCGGAGCGCCCGTCGGGCTTGCCGTCGTACCGGCGAGTGATGCCGTAGGCCACCTTCGTGGCCGCGAAGGCGATGAGCCCGGCCGTGAGCGGGGCGATCAGGGCCGGCAGCACGACCTTCGAGAGCACGACGCCGAAGTTGATGCCCGCGACGCCGAAGCCCACGAGGGTCGCGCCGATCAGGCCGCCGAACAGAGCATGCGATGAGCTGGAGGGAAGCCCCAGCAGCCAGGTGAGCATGTTCCAGGTGATCGCGCCGATGAGTCCGGCGAAGATCAGCTGCGGGAGCAGGTCGTGCGGAATGTCTCCCTCGTTGACGATGCCGCCGGAGACCGTCTTGGCGACCTCCGTGGACAGGAACGCGCCGACGAGATTCAGCAGTGCCGCCAGCAGCACGGCGGTCTTGGGCTTGAGCGCGCCGGTCGCGATCGGCGTCGCCATCGCGTTGGCGGTGTCGTGGAATCCGTTGGTGAAGTCGAAGAAGAGCGCCAGTGCGATGACCAGCACGACGACGAGGGCTGCGGTTTCCACCGGTCTCTTTCGTTGGGATTGCCAGGAGGGGATGCCGGGAGTCCGGCGTGACGAACGAAGAGTTCACCGTGGGTTCAATATCCGTTTACGGGGCCCGCGAGAATCTTCCCACCCTCCTCCGCCGCGGTCAACTCGCGCGACACGCGCAGCGCTGCGCGCCCGCCGCGCTGGACGCGCTCGGCACGCGCGCGCCGCGCTAGCGTGGGAGGGTGAGCGATTCCCGCATTCAGCCGCCCGTCGCGGCCCGCCGCCCCATCACCCGCACCCACCACGGGGACTCCTTCGAGGACGCCTACGAGTGGCTCAGAGCCAAGGACGATGCCGAGGTCGTCGCCCATCTCGAAGCCGAGAACGCCTATACCGAAGCGCGCACCGCGAGGCTGGAACCGCTGCGCGAGCGGCTGTTCCAGGAGGTGAAGTCGCGCGTCCTGGAGACCGACCTGTCGGTTCCCACCCGACGCGGCGACTGGTGGTATTACGGGCGCACCGAGGAGGGCTCCCAGTACGGCATCCAGTGCCGTACCGCCGCGACCGGCGACGACTGGACCCCTCCGGTGCTCGAGCCGGGGGTTCCCGTCCCCGGCGAGGAGGTACTGCTGGACGGCAACGTCGAGGCCGACGGACACGAGTTCTTCTCGCTCGGGGCCTTCGACATCTCCGAGGACGGCCGACGGATGCTCTGGTCGGTGGATGTCGAGGGATCGGAGCTCTACACGGTCCACGTGCGCGACCTGGTCACCGGCGAGCGGCTCGGCGACGTGATCGAGAACACCGGCCAGGCGTTCTTCACCCCCGATGCCGAGTCGATCGTCTACACCACCCGTGACGAGGCCTGGCGGCCCGACACCCTGTGGATGCACCGCCTGGGGACGGCCGTTGCCGAGGACACCCAGCTCTTCCACGAGCCCGACGAGCGGTTCTGGCTGGGCGCGGGCGTCACCCGCAGCAAGAGGTACCTGGTGATCGGGCTCGGCTCGAAGATCACCAGTGAGGAGCTGCTGATCGATCTGTCCGATCCGGATGCCGAGCCCCGCGTCGTCTGGCCGCGGCGCGACGGGGTCGAGTACTCGGTCGACCACGCGGTCGTCGACGGCGAGGACCGGCTCCTCATCCTGCACAACGACGGCGCGCTGGACTTCGAGCTCGTCTCGGTCTCGGCATCCGACCCGCAGGGTGAGCGGCGGATGCTGCTGCCGCACACGCCGGGACGGCGCCTGTTGGACGTGGACTGCTTCCGCGACTTCGCGACCGTCGAGTTCCGCGCCGAGGGGATGCCGCATGCGGCACTGCTGGACTACCGCAGCGGCACCCTGGACGTCGTCGAGTTCGACGAGCCGCTGTACGAGGCCTACTTCAGTGGGAATCCGGAGTGGCACGCGCCGTTCCTGCGCATGGGGTACACCTCCTTCGTGACGCCGTCGACCGTGCTCGAGCTCGAACTGGCCACCGGTGAGAAGCACGTCCGCAAGCAGATGACCGTGCTCGGCGGGTACGACCCGGCCGACTACGGCCAGCAGCGCGTCTGGGCCACCGCACCCGACGGCGTGCAGGTGCCGGTCTCCCTCGTCTGGAGGCGCTCGTTCGGCGACCCGGGCGCGAAGGCGCGACCGGTGCACCTGTACGGCTACGGCTCGTACGAGCACTCCATCGACCCGAGCTTCTCGGCCATGCGCCTGTCACTGATGGACCGCGGCGTGATCTTCGCGGTGGCGCACGTGCGCGGCGGCGGGGAGATGGGACGGCACTGGTACGAGGACGGGAAGGAGCTGAACAAGCGCAACACGTTCACCGACTTCATCGCGAGTGCGCGGCATCTGATCGACGCCGGGGTCACGACGCCCGAGCTCATGGTCGCGGAAGGCGGGAGCGCAGGCGGCCTGCTGATGGGCGCCGTCGCCAACCTCGCCCCTGAGCTGTTCGCCGGCATCCTCGCCAACGTGCCCTTCGTCGACGCGCTCACTTCCATCCTGGACCCGTCCCTGCCGCTGACCGTGGTGGAGTGGGACGAATGGGGCGACCCCCTGCACGATCCCGAGGTGTACGCCTACATGAAGACGTACACGCCGTATGAGAACATCCGCTCCGACATCGCCTACCCCCGCATTCTCGCGATGACCTCGCTGAACGACACGCGCGTGCTGTACGTGGAGCCGGCGAAGTGGGTGGCGGCGCTGCGGCACTCCGGCGCGCAGGATGTGCTGCTGAAGTGCGAGATGTCCGCAGGGCACGGCGGAGTCAGCGGACGCTACAACGCCTGGCGCGACCGCGCGTTCGAGCTCGCCTGGATGCTGGACGTGCTGGGCCTGGCCGACTGATCGCGCGCCGCCCCTGCATGTCCCCGTTGTGGCGGGTGCGCTCCCTTCGCACCCGCCAGAACTGATCCGCCGCGCGCGACGTGTTCCAGAACTGGCGGGTGTGCGCCGTCGCGAGTCACCACGACGAGGACACGATGCCGGACCATTCGCCCTGCACACTTCTGTCGTCCTGATCGACTGTGCACAGTTGGTGGCATCCGGCATCCACGCATGCGCGGTGATCGGGTGAGATACGGGGATGACTCGCAGGCAGCCGCTTCCCGACGACCTCCTCGGCGCCCCCTTCCACATCGCGCAGGCCCACGCGGCGGGACTCGCGCGTTCTCGCCTGCGCGCAGGGGACCTGTCGGCTCCGACCCGTGGCGTTCGATGGCTGCGGAACAAGGCATCAGAGGAGGATGCTGCGGCACTCTCGCCGACGCAGCGGATGCAGCGACTCACGAGACTCCTGCGTGAGGACGCCCAGGGGTTCGCCGCCGCCTTCACCCCGCACCAGTTCCTGAGCCACGAGACGGGACTCGCCATGCTGGGCGCTCCCCTGCCGTACACGACCGCCGGCCGCCGTGAGGTGCATGTCTCCGTGCGGCGCCCGCATCCGCTTCCGCGTCGGCGGGGAGTCCACGGCCACCGCCTGCAGGCGCGCGAGTCGGCGCGCTGGCGAGCAGGCGGCCTGCCGATCGAGCAGCCCGCGCGCATGTGGCGTCAGGCGGCGTCGCAATGGGAGCTGGATGATCTGATCCTCGCGGGCGACTTCCTCATCCACCCGAGCCGCCGCCTCGCCACCCTCGAGCAGCTGCGCCAGGAGGTCGCGGAGGCCGGCGACGTGCGCGGGCTGCTGACCGTCGCCCTGAGGGAGATCCGGTCGGGGTCCGAGAGCCCCGAGGAGAGCCGTCTGCGCCTTCTGCTGACGCGGGCCGGCCTGCCGGAACCGGTGCTGAACATGGACCTGGTGGACAGCAGCGGCGAGTTCGTGGCCCGCCTCGACCTCGCCTATCCGGAGTATCGGGTGGCACCGGAATACGACGGCCGGGGACACGCGCACGAAGCGCAGTTCGCCAAAGACGCCGACCGCTGGGATGCGATCCGGGCGCAGGGCTGGCAGCACGTCCGCATCCTCAGCCACCACCTGCGGCCGAATCCGCAGATCGCCGTCGACAAAGTGGCCGTCGCACTGTTCGCCGCAGGGTGGCGGCCAGGGCGCGGCTGACACCCCGTCTCAGAAATGGCGGGTGGAACAGCATCCGACCCACCACTTCTGGGACATGCACCCGGATGCGGCGCAGCAACGGCGGGTGCGAAGCCCGGACACCCACCACTTCTGGGACATGCACCCGTGGTCGACGTACGCGGCACGGATCGAACGGCAGAGCGCGAACGGTCAGCCGAAGAGCGCAGAGGGTCAGCCGAAGAGCGCGGAGGCTTCTTCGTAGCGTTCCCGCGGCACGGTGTTCAGCTCGCCCAGGGCCTCTTCAAACGGCACGAGGACGATGTCGGTGCCGCGCATCGCGACCATCTGCCCCCAGGCGCCGTTGACGAGGGCATCGGCGGCGTTCAGGCCGAGGCGCGTCGCCAGCACGCGGTCGAAGCCCGAGGGCGAGCCGCCGCGCTGGATGTGTCCGAGCACCGTGGAGCGCGTCTCGATTCCGGTGATGCGCTCGATCTCCGGCGCGAGGATCTCACTGATCCCCCCCAGACGCGGACGGTTGAAGGCGTCCAGCCCCTTGTCGCTGTACGCCTCGTTCATGTCGGTGAGGGTGAAGCCCTCCGACACGACGACCAGAGGCGCGCGGCCGCGGTCCCTGGCACGCGAGACGAGAGCGCAGATCTCGTCCATGGTCATCGGGACCTCGGGGATGCAGATGACATGCGCGCCCGCCGCCATGCCGGCGTGCAGGGCGATCCAGCCGACGTGGCGGCCCATGACCTCGGCGACCATGCAGCGCTGGTGCGAGTCGCCGGTGGTGCGCAGGCGGTCCATGGCATCCGTGGCGATGTTCACCGCGGTGTCGAACCCGAAGGAGTAGTCGGTGGCGCGCAGATCGTTGTCGATGGTCTTCGGCACGCCCAGGACGTTGATGCCGTCCTTGGCGAGACGGTCCGCGGCGGCGAGGGTGCCCTCGCCTCCGATCGCCACGATGCCGTCGATGCCGTGCGCCGCGAGGGTCTTGGCGATGTTCTCCGCACCGCCTCTGCTGCCTTCGTAGGGGTTGGTGCGGCTGGTGCCGAGGATGGTCCCGCCGACCTTCGAGAGCCCCTTCACCTCGTGCCTGGTCAGGGGGAAGAAGTCTCCGTCCACGACGCCGCGCCAGCCGTCGCGGATGCCCACGAACTCGAGGTCGTACGAGGTGGTGCCCTTGAGCACGATGCCGCGGATGACTGCGTTCAGTCCGGGGCAGTCGCCGCCGCTCGTGAGAATGCCGATCTTCATGCTGCTGCCTTCATGATCCGGGAAAAGAGGGTTGGGGCGACGCTGCCTGCATCCGACCCTAGTGGGGAACCCGGGTCGATGCCATTCCACAGTGCATGAAAACCGATAATCTTGCGAGGCCATCTCGGGCGATTTCGGATACTTAGCCATATCGCATCCGATTGACCGAAAGAGGGCGTCAAGAACTGGTGTTCTTAACGCCCTCGTTGCGGGTGATGACGCTCAGTCGGCCCCGAGCGCCTCGCGCAGCAGATGCATGAGCGCAGCCATCTGGACGGATTCTCCCGCGGTCTCCTCGACGGACTCGCCGTCGAGGGCACGCGCGGCCAGGCCCTGCTTCTGATCGATGAGTTCGGCGATCTTCGTGTCGATGGTGTGCGCGGCGATGATGCGCCACGCCGTGACCGGCTCGTCCTGACCGATGCGGTGCACCCGGTCGATGGCCTGGGTCTGCTCCGCGGCCGTCCAGCTGAGCTCCGCCAGCACCACGTTCGACGCGGCCTGCAGGTTCACGCCGACACCCGCCGCCGTCAGCGAGCAGACCGCGATGCCGACCGTCGGGTCGGTGTTGAAGGCGTCGATGGCCTGCTGACGCGCCGGCGTGGACTGGTCGCCGCGGATCGAGACCGCCTTGATGCCCGATGCCGCGAAGTGCGCCTCCGCCTGATCCATGACGTCGATGTGCTTGGCGAAGAACACGACCTTCTCGACCGAGCGCTGCAGCTGGGCGGCGTAGTCGGCGGCGAGACCGGCCTTGGCCTGACCGATCCTGCGGACCATGGTGAACACGTTGTCACCGCCGGTGCCTGCGGCCTTGGACTCCTCGAGTTCGTTGTGCGCGACGAGCCGGACGATGTCGTCGTTGATGTCGCCCTTCGACGACGGCCCGTGCGCGGCCGCACGCGCCTCGACGATGCGCCGGTACTTCGCCGCCATCCGCTCACCGAGTTCGCGCTCGGCCTGCCGGATGCTGCGGCCGAATTCGTCGTCGAGCTGCACGGGAAGGTCGGCGATGAGCTTGTCAGGCAGGTCCGCGGCCACGTCCTTCTTCTTGCGCCGCACGATGCCCATCGAGATCACCGCGTCGCGCGCCTCCGCGTAGAACGACTTGTCTGCCGGCGTGAGGCCGGTGGCATCCAGCTTCTCCATCAGCGCGGGCTCGGGCTTCTCCCCATTGGTCCAGCCGAGGAACCGCCAGATCGCGTCGAAGTCCTCGACGTCGTTGATCAGCGGGGTGCCGGTCAGCGCGAGCAGGAGCGGGTCACGGGTGCGCTCGCGCACTCGTGCGGCGAGGGCCAGCACGTTCTGCGAGCGCTGCGAAGAGAGGTTCTTGATGAAGTGCGCCTCGTCCACGACGATGCCCTTCAGTCCGATCTCGCCCAGCCAGGAGAGGTGGCGGTCGAGGATCTCGTAGTTCACGATGAACACGTCCGCGAACGCGTCGATGTCGGTGCCGTCGCCCTGGATGACCGTCGCACGGCGCTGCGGAGTCCACAGCTCCACCTCGCGCGCCCAGTTCATCTTCACCACGTTGGGCACGACGACCAGCAGCGGGTAGGCACCGGCGACGGATGCCGCGAGCACCGACTGCGCGGTCTTGCCGAGTCCCGGCTCGTCGGCGAGCAGGAAGCTTCGGTGACCGGCACGGACGGCCTCCACGAACCTGGACTGATGAACCATCACCTCGCGGCCCTTCGGCGAGAGGTGGTCGTACTCCGGGGTCGGGGGCAGTTCCATCGTGGCCGCTCCCCCGCCCGCACCGGACTCGAAGGCCTTGTAGAGCGGCCCCATGAGCTCCCAGCCGTCCAGCCGGCGGCGCGGAACGGAGGCGGGGCGCGGGGTGAGATCGGGCTCGAGGAAGGGGTTCGCGAGCTGACGCGACTCCACCGACGGCGGGGTCACCTGCTTCTCGGCGAGAGCCGCCGGGACGACCGCGGTGGCGCGCACGGGTGCGACATCGGTGATGATCAGCTCCTCCGGCGCGAGCTCGGCGCCGGACTCGAGCAACCAGTCGCGGCGCATGCGCTTGGCCACGGGCGAGGTCGCCTGGTCGGCTTCGAGCAGCTGGATCAGGGAGGTGTCCCGCGCCGCGGTCTTCGCGAGGATCGTCGCCACGCCGTCGAGCCGCTTGAGCAGCTCCGCGCGCGCGGCGTCGGTCAGCTCCGCATCCGCCTTCACCCTGGCGCGCTCCTCGCGCACCAGGAATGCGATCACCTGGAACTTGACCCGGTTGGTGGGTCCGAGCTTCGATCGCTGCGCCTTCGCCTCGATCTCGCGCACCTTGCGGGCGAGAATCGGGATCAAGGGTGCCTCTTCGTCTCGACGAGAGGTCTTCTTGCGCCGCGATGCGGCAGTCGCCGTGGTCGGCATGCTCCTCCTGAGCGTGAGTGCCGAAGCGCCGAAGAGGCCTTCGATTCGTACTGCGATCCGCGTGTGGCGCCAGCCAGGACCGTGCGGACGGCTGCTCCGGTCTGCGCGCGGGTACGGCGGATCTCGGATGCCAGGGCACAGTTTACGGCATACCCAGGACTGATGCGATCGTCATTCCTTCGCGAGTCGTGCGCGCGCCTCCGAGACGTCGGCGGCCATCTGCGCGATCAGCGCGTCCAAGCCGTCGAACGCGACCATGCCGCGCAGGTGCGCGGTGAACTCCACGGTGACGTGATGCCCGTAGAGGTCCAGCCCGACCTCGTCGAGCACGTGGGCCTCCACCTGGCGGCGCGGGACGTCGTCGAAGGTCGGGTTGGTGCCCACCGAGATCGCGGCGGGGTGCCGGATGCCGGTGTCGTGGTCCTCCAGCCACCCGGCGTAGACGCCGTCGGCCGGTGCGAGCGCGTCGATGACCTCGGAGAGGTTGGCGGTGGGGAAACCGAGCTCGCGACCGCGTTTGAGTCCGTGCACGACCTCGCCCGACACGGTGACCGGTCGTCCCAGCGCCCTGGCCGCCCCGACGACATCACCCGCTGCGAGCATCTCGCGGATCCAGGTGGAGGACACCCGCCGCTCCGCACCCTCGGGGTGCACGTCCTCGACGACGTCGACGGTGAAGCCGTATCTCGGCCCGAGCTCGCGCAGCAGCGCGGGATCGCCCTGACCCCCGCGGCCGAAGCGGAAGTCACGACCGACGAGCACCGTGACGACGTGCAGCGCGTCGACGAGGATGGTGCGCACGAAGTCCTCGGCCGACAGCGACGCCAGAGCTCGATCGAACCGGAGGAGCAGCGTGGCGTCCAGCGCCAGTTCGCCGAGCAGCGCGATCTTGCGGTCGGTGGCGACGACGTTCTGAGGGCACACCTCGGGGCGCAGGATCTCGAGCGGGTTGCGATCGAAGGTCACTGCGACGGATCGGGCGTTCGCCGCCTGCGCGTCCTCGCGCATCCGCTCGATGACGGCGCGGTGACCGACGTGCACGCCGTCGAACTTGCCGATCGCGACCACACTGGGTCCGAAGTCGGCGGGCACCTCGGTCGGATCCCGGAAGACGATCATGCCCGCTCCCCCGCCGGCGGATGCGTGCGCAGCCACCAGAGACCGAAGACCGGCAGCACGAGCGGGATGAAGACGTACCCCATGCCGAAGTACGACCAGACGCTGTCGTGGGCGAACAGCGCCGGCACGAGCAGACTCAGGGCGCCCACGACGATCACGCCGGTGAGTTCGAACACGATGGCCGTCCAGGCGATCGCGTACCAGCCGCGTCGATGCGCCAGGATCAGGGCGAGCGTCGCGACGATGTAGACCACCGCCGCCCCTGCCGACAGCGAGTAGGCCAGCGGAGCCTCGTCGAAGCGTCGGACGATCTGCACGAAGCTGCGTCCGGTGGCACCGAGCGCCATCACGGCGTAGACGATGACGAGGACCCGGCCGATACCCGTCATGCGGGTGCGCGCGTGGATCTGGGGCGATGCATCGGTGTGGGACATTGCGTCCACCATCCTAATCCGCTCCGGATCACGCGATCTGCACGGTCCAGATCGTCTGCATCCGCCACAGCATGATGGCCAGGGCCAGACCGACGACGCCCAGCACCACGGTGCTCCACCGCGTGCGATCCAGCAGCGCCCACAGCACCCCGCCGACCGGCAGGAGCAAGGCCCCGATCAGGTAGACCCAGTACTCGAGCAGGTCACCGGTCGGCGCGTTGCCCACGAGCGGTGCGATGATGGCGACGACCGCCTGCACCACGAGCAGCGCCTCCACCAGCGCCACACTGCCGACGCTGTAGTCGCTGGGCCGGCGACCGGCGAAGCCCAGCGCGAGGCAGAACAGGCCCGCCGCGCAGGCGACGATGATCTGGACGATGGTGAACCACAGGATCACGCCTGCACCTCCGGCATGTTCATGACGCTCTTGATGTCGCGATCGCGCGCCTCGACGATCCCCACGAGCACTCCGTCGGGATCCAGTGCTGCCACCTCCGCCGCCGTCAGCCGCTGTCGCTGGCCGACCAGGCGCTTCCCGTGACGGAGGTCGCGGGCCTCCTCCGCCGTGACCGGCAGCACCGGCATGACACGAGCCGCCGCTTCCGCGGGTGTCAGCGTGGGCGCGCCCTCCAGACCGTCGACGCCCACGGCGCCGTCCACGTCGAAGCCGCCGACCCTGGTGCGCCGGAGCATCGTGAGATGGCCGCCGACGCCCAGCATGTCACCGAGGTCACGCGCCAGGGCGCGGATGTATGTGCCGGAGGAGCAGTCCACGATCACGTCGAGGTCGACGAAGCCGTCGGACGGTCGCTCGGCGAGCACCTCGAAACGTGAGACGGACACCTCACGGGGAGCGAGTTCGACGCTCTCGCCCGCGCGCACGAGGTCGTACGCACGCCGACCGGCGACCTTGATGGCGGAGACCGAGCTGGGGACCTGGGAGATCGCACCCGTCAGGCGGCGGATGCCGTCGCGCACCGACGCGTCGTCCACGGCCGCCCACGCGGCGGCATCCGCCGTCTCCGTGATGTCCCCCTCGGCGTCGTCGGTCGTCGTGCGTGCGCCGAGCCGGATCGTGGCGAGGTAGGTCTTGTCGGCGCCGACGATGTACGTCAGCAGTCGGGTGGCGCCCTCGATGCCGATCACGAGCAGGCCGGTGGCCATCGGATCGAGCGTGCCGGCATGCCCGACCTTGCGGGTCCCGCAAGCACGCCGGACGCGCGCGACCACATCATGACTGGTCAGGCCACCGGGCTTGTCTACGAGGAGGATGCCATGCGATGCCACCTGCTCAGCCTACCGATACGCCGCCCCGGAGCCGGGTCACCCGCAGACCGGAACCTCGCCGTTCAGCCCATAGGCTGGACACGTGCCGACCGCGACGATTCCCCCCGCCGCCTGGCGTCCGGCCCTGCTCGAATGGTACCGCCAGACAGCGCGCGACCTGCCGTGGCGCAGGCGGGAATTCTCCGAGCGCTACGGAGCGTGGGGAACGCTGGTCAGCGAGTTCATGCTGCAGCAGACGCCGGTGGCGAGGGTGATCCCTCACCTGACCGCGTGGCTGGAGAGGTGGCCGACGCCGGATGCCATGTCGCGGGCCACCCCTGCCGAGGTCGTGCACCAGTGGGCGAACCTGGGCTACCCGCGCCGCGCGCTGTGGCTGCACCGCGCGGCGGTGGAGACCGTCGAGCGCCACGGCGGCGCCGTTCCCCGTGATGTCGCTGCGCTGCTGGAGCTGTCGGGCATCGGCGACTACACGGCCCGCGCAGTGGCGGTCTTCCACTACGGCGACCGGCATCCCGTCGTCGACACCAACACGCGCCGGGTGATCGCGCGCGCCGTCGACGGCCGCGCCCAGCCGGATCCGCCGTCCAGACGCGACCTGGAGCGGATGTCCGCTCTGATGCCCGACGACGTCGACGAATCGGCGATGTTCAATGCGGCGATGATGGAACTGGGTGCGGTCGTGTGCACGGCTCGCACACCGAAGTGCGAGGTCTGCCCGATCGCCGCGCAGTGCGCCTGGCTCGCCGCCGGCAGGCCGGACACCGGTGACACCCGTCGCCGACAGGCACGCTACGAGGGGTCGGATCGGCAGACGCGCGGCGGGGTGCTGCGTGCGCTGCGCGACGCCGCGGACCATCGGATGCCGGCCGATGAGGTGCTCGCCGACTGGCCCGACGCGGCTCAGCGCGATCGGGCCATCGACTCGCTGATCGCCGACGGGCTCGTCGAAGCGGCAGCGGGAACACTCATGCTGCCCCGCTGAGCGCTTCCAGCGGTCAGTCCTCTTCGTCGTCCTCGTCGCGGACGTAGGGGTCGGCGTCACCGGCGTGGGTCGCGCCCACGGCGAGCTTCGCCACCTCCTCGTCGCGCTCGCGCGCCTGCCGCAGCAGGTCGGCGATGTGCCCGGCGTTCTCCGGCAGAGCGTCCGGGATGAACTCCAACGTGGGCACGAGGCGCACGTTCAGCTGCCGGCCGACCTCCTTGCGCAGCAGTCCGGTCGCCGAGGTCAGCGCGGCGCCGCTCGCGACGCGTTCCTCGTCGGTGCCCAGCACCGTGTAGAACACGGAAGCGTGCTGCAGATCACCGCTGACACGCACGTCGGTGATCGTCACGAACCCGAGGCGCGGGTCGCGCAGCCCCTTCTCCAGACGCTCGGCGAGGATGACGCGGATGCGGTCCGCGAACCGGGCCTGTCGTTCTCCAGCCATGATTCCCACTCCCTGTGTGACGAATGAGGGGCGCCCCGCGGGCGCCCCTCCCCGAACCGATCAGATCAGCTGCGTGTCTTCTCGACCATTTCGATGGTCTCGATCTCGTCGCCGACCTGGATGTCGTTGAACTTGCCCAGGCCGATACCGGCCTCGAAGTCCGTGCGCACCTCGGTGACGTCGTCCTTGAAACGACGCAGCGACTCGATGGCGAGGCCATCTGCGAGGACGATGCCATCGCGGATGACACGGGCCTTCGCGTTGCGCGTGATCGTTCCGGAACGGACGATGACACCGGCGATGTTGCCGAACTTCGAGGAGCGGAACACCTCGCGGATCTCGGCGACGCCCGACTGGACCTCTTCGAACTCCGGCTTGAGCATTCCCTTCAGGGAGTTCTCGATCTCGTCGATCGCCGAGTAGATGACCGAGTAGAACCGGACGTCGACGCCTTCGCGCACCGCAGCCTCACGGGCCTTGGGATCGGGGCGGACGTTGAAGCCCACGATGATCGCGTTGTCGATCGTCGCGAGGTTGACATCCGACTCGGTGACAGCGCCCACACCGCGGTGGATGATGCGCAGCTGCACGGTGTCGTCGACCTCGATCTTGAGCAGCGACTCCTCCAGCGCCTCGACGGCACCGGACACGTCGCCCTTGATGATGAGGTTGAGCGTCTCGACCTTGCCCTCTTCGAGCGCGCGGGTGAAGTCCTCGAGCGAGATGCGCTTGCGGGCCTTGGCCAGCAGGGCGTTGCGCTCGACGGCCTCACGCTTCTCAGCGATCTGGCGGGCCATGCGGTCCTCTTCGGTGACGATGAAGACGTCGCCGGCGCGCGGCACCGAGTTCAGTCCCTGCACCTGCACTGGACGCGACGGAGCCGCGTACTCGACTGCCTCGCCGTTCTCGTCGAGCATGGCGCGCACACGGCCGTAAGCCGTACCCGCCACGATCGAGTCGCCGACGCGGAGCGTTCCGGACTGGATCAGCACCGTCGCGACCGAACCGCGGCCCTTGTCGAGCTTCGCCTCGATGGCCACACCGCGGGCAGCCTTGTTCGGGTTGGCCGTGAGGTCCAGGCCCGCGTCGGCCGTCAGCAGGACGGCATCGACGAGCTCCTGGATGCCCGTTCCGGCGCGCGCCGACACATCCACGAACAGCACGTCTCCGCCGTACTCCTCGGCGACCAGACCGTACTCGGTGAGCTGCTGACGCACCTTGGCCGGGTTGGCCTCGGGCTTGTCGACCTTGTTCACCGCGACCACGATCGGCACATCAGCCGCCTGCGCGTGGTTCAGCGCCTCCACCGTCTGCGGCATGATGCCGTCGTCGGCGGCGACCACGAGGATCGCGATGTCGGTCACCTGCGCGCCACGGGCACGCATGGCGGTGAACGCCTCGTGACCCGGGGTGTCGATGAAGGTGACCGCACGCTCGATGCCGTCGTGCTCGGTCCAGATCTGGTACGCACCGATGTGCTGGGTGATGCCACCGGCCTCGCCCTCGATGACGTTGGACTGGCGGATCGCGTCGAGCAGCCGGGTCTTACCGTGGTCGACGTGACCCATGACGGTGACCACCGGGGGACGGATCTCGAGGTCGTCCTCGCTCTCCGCCTCCAGCTCGGCCTCGAGGTCGAGACCGAAGCCCTCCAGGAGCTCCTTGTCCTCATCCTCGGGCGAGACCATCTGGATCTTGTAGCCGAGCTCCTCGCCCAGCACCTCGAAGGTCGCCTCGTCCAGCGACTCGGTGGCCGTGGCCATCTCGCCGAGGTTGAAGAGGATGGTGACCAGCGTTCCGGGCTGAACGGTGTAGCCGTTCAGCGCTTCGAGCTTGTCCGCGAAGTCGGCGATCGATGCACCGCGCCGCAGACGAATGATCTCGCCGTTGCCCTTGGAGACGTTGACGCCGCCGACGACCGGCGCCGACCGCATCTCGAATTCCTGCCGCTTCGCCCGACGCGACTTGCGCTGCTTGCTCTTGCCGCCGCCCTTGCCGAACGCACCTGCGGTACCGCCGCCTGGTCCACGACCACGACCGCCACCACCACCGGGGCGACCGGCGAAGCCGCCGCCCGGACGGGCGCCGGGGCCTGCACCGGGAGCGCCGCCGGGACGGCCGGGACCGCCCGAGCGCTGCTGGAACGGAGCGCCACCGGGACGGCCGCCCTGTCCGCCGCGAGCGCCACCGGGACCACCGGGGCGACCGGGACGCGGAGCGCCGAGGCGCGGCGAATCGGCCCGCGGAGCCTGCGGGCGGGGGATGTTGCCGGGAGTCGGCCGCTGGCCCATGCCCTGCGCCGACGCGAACGGGTTGTTGCCCGGGCGCGGACCCGCCGGGCGCTGGCCCATGCCCTGCGCCGAGGCGAACGGGCTGTTGCCGGGACGCGATGCGCCGGGCTTGGGGGCGCCGCCGCCGGGCTTGGGTGCACTGCCGCCCGGCTTCGGGGCGGCGGGCTGGGCCGCACCGGGAGTCGCCGCCGGCTTGTCCTCGGCGGGTGCCGGTGCGGTCTCGGCCTGCGGCTCGGGAGTCTCCGGCTTCGCCGCCGGCTTCGGGCCGGGCTTGGGCCCGGGCACCGGGGCGCCCGGCTTGGCGCCGGAGGACGCCGGGGTCTTCGCCGCAGGCTTCGTCTCCGCCTTGGCTGCTGCGGGCTTCGCCGCGGGATCGGCCTCGATGGCGGCGCGAAGCTTGCGCGCCACCGGGGGCTCGATGGTGGAAGAGGGACTCTTCACGAACTCGCCGAGCTCCTTGAGCTTCGCGAGTGCGAACTTGCTGTCGATGCCGAGTTCAGCGGCGATCTCGTGTACGCGTGGTTTAGCAGCCACAATTCTCCTGTCGGGGTCGGTCCACCCTGACAGGGCAGACCATTAGTCGCGGACGGGTCTCATTTCGAGCCGTTCACTTTGTTTCCATAGCCGTTCAGCCTTTGTTCTTCGAGCCGTACTGTTCGATGGTCTGCGCGTTCTCCGCCTCCGGAAAGGCGAGGGCGGGGGAAACGCGAAGTGCTCGTGCGAAAGCCCGGCGCCGCACTGCGGCCTCCAGACATTCGGGTGTCGGATGCAACCAGGCGCCCCTCCCCGGCAGCACGCCTCGCTCGTCGAAGACGAGTTCACCGTTACGCTGGGCCACCCTGATCAGAGCGGTTCGAGAGGCACGTCCGCGGCAACCGACACACGTTCGTACAGCATCCATCCTACACCTCACCACGATATCCGAAGCCCGGCGCTCCGCGCCGGGAGGCGTCACTCCATCACGCTGTCGGGCTGGATGTCGATCTTGGCGCCGGTCAGCTTCGCCGCAAGACGCGCGTTCTGACCTTCCTTGCCGATCGCCAGCGACAGCTGGTAGTCGGGAACCAGCGCGCGCACGGCCTTGATGCCCGCGTCCAGCACGAACGAGGAGGTCACCTTCGCGGGCGAGAGGGCGTTGGCGACGAAGGTCGCGAGGTCGGGGTGGTGGTCGACGATGTCGATCTTCTCCCCCGACAGCTCCTCGGTCACCGCACGCACACGGCGGCCCATCTCACCGATGCACGATCCCTTCGCGTTGACGGAGGGGTCGTTCGCCTTCACCGCGATCTTGGTGCGGTGACCGGCTTCGCGAGCAAGCGACACGATCTCGACCAGGCCGGCCGCGATCTCGGGCACTTCGAGCGCGAAGAGCTTGCGCACGAGGCCCGGGTGCGTGCGGGAGACGGTGATCTGAGGCCCCTTGGTGCCCTTGGCGACGCTCGTGACGTAGACGCGCAGACGCGTACCGTGCGCGTACTCCTCGCCCGGCACCTGCTCCTCGGGCGGGAGGATGGCCTCGACGGTGCCGAGGTCGACGTGGATCATTCGCGGGTTCGGACCCTGCTGGATGACTCCGGCGACGATGTCGCCCTCCTTGCCGCGGAACTCGCCGAGCACGGCGTCATCGGCGATGTCGCGCAACCGCTGGCTGATGACCTGCTTGGCGGCGTAGGCGGCGATGCGGCCGAAGTCGGCGGGCGTGGTCTCCTCCTCGCCGATGACCGCACCGTCCTCGTCCTCCACGGGCTGCAGCACCGCGACATGACCGGTCTTGCGGTCCAGCTCGACGCGGACTCCGGCGGGGATCGTCCCGTCCTCGGAGACGTGCTTGCCGTACGCGGTGAGGATGGCCTGCTCGATGATCGACACCAGTTCGTCGAACGGGATCGCCTTCTCCTTCTCGATCCCTCGCAGCAGTCCGAGTTCGATGTCCATCAGCGGTCTCCTCTATTCAGCTCTCCTCCGCGGAAAGACACTCCGCGGGCATCCGTCCAGAATAGCCGAAAGCGAGCGGCTCGGCCGCGGTCGTCAGAGTGCCGACGGCAGGTCGTCGATGGCGCGGATGAGGGCGAACAGCGATCCCACGGCCCGCTGGCGCAGATTCATCACCAGCCGGGGAAGCTCCACCGCATCGCCGTCGGTGATCTCCGCCTGCAGCGGTCCTGAGCGCTCGATGGCCCCTTCCGCGCACATCTCGCCGAACCGTTCGTTGAGGCTCGCCACCTCGGCATCCGTCGGCTCGTGCACCAGCCTCAGCACGAGCTTGTCTCCCACCCACCGCAGTGAGTCGTAGTTCCGCCAGAAGGCGGTGATGTCGGCGACCGCCTCGTCGACGGAGTCCGTGATCAGCACCCGGTCGAGATCGTGGGGATAGATCACCCCGGCGGGCACGAGGTGCTCGTCCACGAAGGTCTTCAAGCCGGTCCAGAAGGTCCCGCCCGGTGCGTCCAGGAGCACGATCGGCATGGGCTCGGCCTTGCCGGTCTGCTGCAGGGTGAGCAGTTCGAACATCTCGTCCATGGTGCCGAATCCGCCCGGCAGGCACACGAAGCCCCGCGACTCCTTCATGAGCATGAGCTTGCGGGTGAAGAAGTACTTCATCGAGACGACCTGGGCGTCCTGCGCGACGATGGTGTCCGCTGGCTCCTCGAAGGGCAGCCGGATCGACACGCCCAGCGACATCTTCGCGCCCGCACCCTCCACGGCCGCCTGCATGATCCCGGGACCGGCGCCGGTCACCACCATCCAGCCGTCGCCGGCCAGCGCCGCCGCGACCTCACGGGCCTGCACGTACAGCGGGTCGTCGTGCAGCGTGCGCGCGGAGCCGAAGACGGTGACCTTGGGGACACGGTGGAAGGGCTGGAACAGCCGGAAGGCCTCATGCATCTCGCTGAGCGCCGCAGACGCGATCTTCAGATCCAGCCGGTCGGTGTTCTCTCGGCCCAGCAGGAGCGCAGTCTGCAGCAGCCGTGTGACCAGCCCGCGCTCGGCGCGGATGCCGGCCCGTTCCAGAAGTCCGGTGAGCTCGTGTCGAAGGTCGTCGTCCAGCAGGGCATCCGTCATGCTCTCAGCCTGTCACAGCCGAGGCGGCACGACCTCAGCGAGTGAGGCGCGCGACGGCATCCGCGACCGGCAGCGTCTCGCGATCACCGGTGCGGCGATCCCACAGCTCGACCTGCCCGTCGGCGGCGCCTCGCCCGACGATGACGATCTTGGGCACGCCCACCAGCTCGGCGTCGCCGAACTTCACCCCCGGGGACACCTTCACGCGGTCGTCGTAGAGCACGTCCAGTCGCGCCGCCTCGAGCTGCTCGGCGATGTCCTCGGCGACGTCGAAGGCGACCTGGTCGCGCCCGGCTGCGACGACATGCACGTCGAAGGGCGAGACGGATGCCGGCCAGATGAGTCCCCTGTCGTCGTTGCTGAGCTCGGCGATGATCGCGAGGATGCGCGTCACGCCGATGCCGTACGAGCCCATGGTGACGGTGACGAGCTTGCCGTTCTCGTTGAGCACCTTCAGGCCGAGCGCCTCGGCGTACTTGCGACCGAGCTGGAAGACGTGTCCGATCTCCATGCCGCGCGCGAGGGTGACCGGGCCGGAGCCGTCCGGTGCGGGATCGCCATCTCGGACGTTCGCGATCTCGACGGTGCCGTCGGCGATGAAGTCCCGACCGGCCACGACGTCATGCGCGTGCTTCTGATCGATATTGGCTCCCGTGATCCAGCGGGTGCCGTCGGCGACGCGCGGGTCGACGAGATAGCGGATGCCGGTCGCCGACTCCTCGCCCAGGATCGCGCCCGTCGCGGACCAGGGCCCGATGTAGCCGCGCACGAGCAGCGGGTGCTTCTCGAAGTCGGAGTCCGTCGCGGGCTCGACCTCGGCGGGTGCGAAGGCCACCTCCGCGCGCTTCATGTCGACGTCCCGGTCGCCGGGAATGCCGACGACGACCACCTGGCGGGTGCCGTCCAGGTGCGTGAGCGCCAGCACGACGTTCTTCAGCGTGTCGGCAGCCGAGTAGTCGCCGTCCAGCACCGCGTTGGCATGCGCCACGAGCGTGTCGATGGTGGGAGTGTCCGGAGAGTCGAACACGCTGGCTGCCGGGGCGTCGTCCCAGCCGACAGCCTCCGGAGCGGTGGTCGTGTACGCCTCGACGTTGGCGGCGTACCCGCCCGCGCTGCGCACGAAGGTGTCCTCACCGACCGGCGTCGGGTGCAGGAACTCCTCGCTGCGCGAGCCGCCCATGGCGCCGGCGTCGGCCTGCACGATGGCGTACTCCAGGCCGAGTCGCTGGAAGATGCGCTCGTAGGCGTCGCGCTGAGCCATGTAGCTGACGTCCAGGCCCTCGTCGGAGGCGTCGAAGGAGTAGGCGTCCTTCATCGTGAACTCGCGTCCGCGCAGGAGACCGGCGCGGGGACGCGCCTCGTCGCGGTACTTGTCCTGGATCTGATAGAGCATCAGGGGCAGGTCCTTGTAGGACGAGTACAGGTCCTTCACCAGCAGAGTGAACGCCTCTTCGTGCGTCGGCGCGAGCAGGTAGTCGCCGCCCTTGCGATCCTGCAGGCGGAACAGAAGGTCGCCGTACTCCTCCCAGCGCCCGGTCGCTTCGTATGCCTCGCGGGGCATGAGTGCGGGGAAGTGCACCTCCTGCGCACCGGCGGCGGCCATCTCCTCGCGGATCACCTTCTCGATCTTCGCCTTGACGCGCAGGCCGAGCGGCAGCCAGGCGAAGATCCCGGCGGCCTGCGGACGGATGTACCCGGCGCGGATCAGCAGTTTGTGACTGGCGACCTCAGCACCTGCCGGGTCTTCGCGAAGCGTGCGGAGGAAGAAGTTCGATAGACGAGTGACCACGAGTCGATTGTACTGACCGTGATCACTCGCCTCTGCCGAGGTGTCGGTCTGCTGGTTCTCTCAGTTCAGCGCGCGGGTGCTCGCGGGGATGACGCCGTCCGCGTACAGATCGGTCGCGAGGTCCTGCAGGGCGGTCAGCGCGACGCGCTGAACCATCGGGCCGTACGAGATCCGCGCCACACCGAGCGCCTCGTACTCCGCTGCGGTGAGGGCGCCGGGCAGGCCGATCACGCTGACCTTGCCCGCGCCGATGCCCTCGACGAGAGTGCGGGTCGCGTCGGCATCCAGGATGCCGGGCACGAAGACCGAGGTGGCCCCGGCCTCGAGGAAGGCACGACCGCGCTGCACGGCATCCGCCAGCTTGTCGGCGAGGGGCTTGTCCCCGCCGCGCACGATGGCGTCGGTGCGGGCGTTCAGCGCGAAGGCGACGCCCTCGGCCTCTCCGGCCTTCACGATCGCCTCGACCTGCGCGACCGATTCCGCGAACGGCTTGAGCCGGTCCTCGACGTTCGCTCCGACGACGCCCACGCCGATCGCGAGGCGCGTGGTCTCCCCCGCATCCCCGTAGCCGTCGTCGAGGTCGGCGGAGACCGGAACGTCGACGGACGCCGCGATCCGGCCGACCATGTCGATCATCAGCTCGCGCGGGATCTGCCCGTCCGGGTATCCGAAGGTGGCGGCGATCGAATGTCCGGCGGTGGCGAGCGCCCGGGTCTCGGGCAGCGCGGCGATCGCCTTCGCGGAGACGACGTCCCAGATGTTGACGACGCGAAGGATCTCGGGTGCTTCGTAGAGGCGGGTGAGGATCTGTGCCTTGTCTGCGGTGGTCATGGCTCTCACGCTAGCGCCCGCAGCGGGCCTCGGCGCCGGGATGGCCGAGAATGACGCAGCGGGCCGGGCTCCGCTCCCCCTCGAGGCCCGCGGCATAGGCTGGCCGCATGCCTCAGCGTCGTTCCCGTGTCGCCCCATCCGCCGAGCAGAGCGAGCTGGCAGCTGCCCTTGCGGCACTGCGCGCCGCGATAGAGGCTCCCCTCGAGTTCTCGGAGGAGGCGCTGGCAGAGGCGGAGTCGGCGACGCCGGCGGTTCCCGATCTCGATCTGCGCGACGTGCCGTTCGTCACCCTCGATCCGGCGGGCTCGCGGGACCTCGATCAGGCGCTTCATCTGGAACGCGACGGATCGGGCTTCCAGGTGCGTTACGCCATCGCCGACGTGCCCGGGTTCGTCACGGCCGGTGGCGCCGTCGACCGAGAGGCCAGGCAGCGCGGTCAGACCCTGTACCTCGCGGACGGGACCATCCCCCTGCATCCGCTCGCCCTCTCGGCGGACCGCGCGTCGCTGCTGGCGGACCAGGAGCGCCCTGCCCTGGTCTGGACGTTCGCACTGGACGAGACGGGCGCGGTGACGCGGTTCCGACTGGAGCGGGCTCTGGTGCGGTCCCGCGCCCAACTGGAGTACGTGTCCGCACAGGCGGCACTCGACCGTGGAGAAGGCGGGCCGCTCTCCCTGCTGCAGGAGGTCGGCGAGCTGCGTCTGCACCAGGAGCGGGAGCGTGGCGGCGCCAGTCTCAATCTTCCCGACGAGGAGGCCATCCAGAACCCGGACGGCAGCTATGGCATCAAACGGCGGCGACCGCTGCCCGTCGAGGACTGGAACGCCCAGCTGTCGCTGATGACGGGGATGGCCGCGGCCGAGCTGATGGTCGGCGCGAAAGTAGGGGTGCTGCGCACCATGCCGCAGCCCGACGAGGAGGCCTTCTCTCGATTCCGCCGTCAGACCGAGGCGCTGGGCCGACCGTGGCGGAACGGCCGGTACGGCGACTATCTCCGCGAGCTGGACAGATCGGATCCCCTGACGCTTCCGGTTCTCGAGGCTGCCGCCTCGCTGTTCCGGGGCGCCGGATACGCGACCTTCGACGGGACGCTTCCGGAGGGAGACCTGGAGCAGGCTGCCATCGGCGCTCCGTACGCCCACGCGACCGCTCCCCTGCGACGGCTGGTCGACCGGTGGTCGCTGGCCATCTGCCTCGCGATCTCGCAGGGTCAGGACGCCCCCGACTGGGCGAGGTCCTCCCTCCCCCAGCTGCCCGGGCTCATGCAGCAGTCGGGTCAGCGCGCGTCTCAGCTGAACGCCGACACGCTGAACCGCGTCGAAGCGGCTCTGCTGCGACCGCTCATCGGCCAGGACATCGAGGCGAGCGTGATCGAGATGCGCGGCGAGGACCGGGCGGCGGTCCAGATCGCCGACCCCGCTGTGACCGCCTCGGCGCCGGTGCCGGCGGGTACCGCTCCCGGTGACACGGTGACGCTGCACCTGATCGGCGCCGAGGTGGCCACAGGCGAGGTCGAGTTCGCGGCGTGATCGGCTGGTCCGAGGGGCGGCTCGATGCGGCGCAGCGGGTCTGGGTCGAGGCGCGGGTGCCGGATGCCGAGCTGATCCGGGACATGTCCTGGGGGCTGGTCGACACCACGGTGCTGCACTTGCGGTCGAACGGTGAGGACTTCGTCGTGAAGGCGGCCGGTCGCCAGGACACGCATATGCCCCGCGAGATCACCGCGCACTCCGGATACACGACTCCCCTGGTCGCCACCGGGCATGCGGCCGCACTGCGCGGATCCTCCCCATCGGTGCGCGTCATCCTGCTGGAGCATCTGCCCGGTGAGCTGGTGCTGGGCACGGAGGCCGAATGGCAGAGGGACACGTACAGGCAGACCGGTGCGCTGCTGCGTCGCCTGCACGATCAGGCATCGCGCAGAGATGCCGACTACGAGGCCCGTGCGACGGCGCGCGCGCTGCACTGGCTCGACCGGCCGCATCGCGTGGATCCGGCGACAGCGGCTCGCGCTCGTGATGTGCTGGAGTCCGCGCCGACGCCACCGGTGCCGCTGGTGCCCACCCATGGCGACTGGCATCCGCGCAACTGGCTGTTCGACCATGGCACGGTGCGCGTGATCGACTTCGGACGGTTCGCGTTCCGGCCGGCATCGACCGACCTCACCCGCCTCGCCGCCCAGCAATGGCGTGGACGTCCTGACCTGGAGGCCGCGTTCTTCGACGGCTACGGCGATGACCCGCGAAGTCCGGACCTGTGGCGACTCGAAGCCCTGCGCCAGGCGGTCGGCACGGCGTGCTGGGCGTACGAGGTCGGCGACGAGGCTTTCGAAGCCCAGGGGCATCGGATGCTCGCAGAGGCACTGGACGCCTACTGACTCGCCCGCCCGGCGTCAGCGCAGGCTGCGCGATTCCATGGCGGTGATCCGATCGTCCCCCACGGTGAAGAACAGGATCGACGACGGATGATCGTGCTGCGATGCGAGCACCGCGATCGCGTCACCCACCTCGAGGATCTCGAATGCGTACCCGACCGCGAAGCGGTGGAACTCCGCTGCGCTCGCCGCGACGCGATCCGCCCCGCGGACGATGCGGATGCCGCCCTCGCCCTGGTCCACCCGGAACTCCAGCGTCGGATGCAGAACGCTCAGGAGCGCCTCGAAGTCCCCGTCTCGAGCCGCCGCGAGGAACGCTTCGACCACGGCCCGTCGCTTCTCACGGGCGGCGACGCCCTGGGGATTCCCGGGCGCGGCACCCCGGACCCGGTCCCGCGCGCGACTGGCCAGCTTTCGGGCCGCCTGTGGGGAGCGGTCCACCACCTCCGCGATCTCGTCGAAGGGCAGAGCGAAGACATCGTGGAGCACGTAGGCGAGCCGCTCGTCGGGTGAGAGCTGCTCCAGCACGAGCATCAGCGCGTAGCCGATGCGGTCGGCGGCATCAGCGCGCAGGAGCGGGTCGGCGCTGTCGGGTGGCGCCTCGATGTCGGGCAGCGCATCGAGGGGGTTCTCCTGGCGCCGTGCACGGGAGCGGAGCTGATCGAGACAGACCCGGCTCACAACCCTGGTGAGCCAGGCGCGCAGATCCTCGATGCCGTCGTCACCCGCGCTTCCGAGGCGCAGCCACGCCTCCTGCACGGCGTCCTCCGCATCGACATGGGAGCCGAGCATCCGATACGCGACCGCCGTGAGATAGCGGCGGTGACCGTCGAACCGCGCCGCGAGCGCTGCAGGCTCGATCATCGGGATCCCTTCCCTTCAGACAAGACATTAGCGGGGACCTCAGCGCCGGGACCGAAGTGGCGCCTGAAGAGGTTCGCGGGGTCGTACTTCTCCTTCACGGTGGCGAGGCGTACGAGCGTGTCCTTGGGGAAGACGGCGCCGATGGCCGCTGCGGAGCTGCCGTCGAGCGAGTTCGCATAGGCGCCGTCGACATGCGGGGCGAGCCTGTTCCACAGCAGATCCAGCCGGGCGCGCGCGTCGGCGACGGCGTCGTCAGGGCTCACGGCGAAGGTGGTCACCATCACCTCCGCGCTCCTATGCGCGAACGCCGTCGCCGCCGGCGACACGTGCGCGAATGCGCCGCCGAGACTGTGCAGGATGATCGCACCAGGTTGTCCCTCGCCCGCGCTGCGCACGACCGCAGCTGCGGCCTCCTCGACCCGGTGCGGGGCGACGACTCCGTTCCGCACCGAGGCGGTGAGCCCGGTCGGCAGTTCCGCACCGGGGTGCAGCACCTCCGCGTACGGAACACGTCGCTGATCGACCGTCAGGGCGCTTCCCGCGGCGGAGAGCGCCGCGACGGACTCGCCGAGGTCGCCGTCGTCGCAGCGGACCAGCGTGATCTGCACGGGAGCGTTCACGCCGCCGGTGAGAGGATCGGCCAGGACCAGTGTCGATCCGATCTCGAACGGCGCCGTGCGCATGTGCGCGGTCCAGGCGTCGACGACCTGCGCGGCCTGCTCGGCGGGGAACGTCATCCGGCAGGATGAGACGTCGGTCACATGCTCGGCCTCGAACTCGAATGCCGTCACGATGCCGTAACCACCGCCTCCCCCTCGCAGCGCCCAGAACAGCTCCGCGTGATGCGATTCGTCGACTTCGAGGATGTCGCCGGACGCGGTGACCAGTTCGATCCGCCGCAGATGGTCCAGGGTGAGGCCGTGTCGACGCACCATCCATCCGATACCGCCGGAGAGGGTCAGTCCTCCCACTCCGACATCGGCGGTGTCGCCGGAGGAGATCGCCAGCCCGTGAGGGCCGAGAGTCTCGACGACCTGACGCCACAGTGCGCCCCCGCCCACCCGCACCCGGTTCCCCGACAGCATCTCGACCGCATTCAGATTACGCAGATCGATCACGATGCCGTCGTCGACGGTGCTGAGCCCGGCGGCGGAATGACCGCCGCCCCGGACGGCGACCCGCCGTCCTGACACGGCGGCGAAGCGCACCGCCCGCTGCACGTCGGCGGCATCCGCCGGGCGGAGGATGACGGCGGGCGCACCCGTGGTCAGTGCGTTGCGCGCGGCTGCGGGGTATCCGTGGGACTCCGGCGTGATGACGTCTCCGGCGAAAGCGACGGGTCGCGCAGCGGACAGTGCACTCATGATGTCTCCTTCCGACGCGCCGCTCTGGCGCCTCATGAAGAAGACGATGGCGCCGCCGCGGATGTGACCGCGAGGGCGGCAGGCTCGCGAGGGACGCCGCTCGGTCAGCCGTCGACCGTGCGCTGCATCTCCTCCGGATACCGTTCTCCGTGCACGCCGATCCGTGCGGCGATGGCGTCGAGATCATCGAGTTCGGTGCCGCTGAGCTCGAGTTCGACGGCGCCGATGTTCTCGTGGATGCGAGACATGCGCCGCGTGCCGGGGATCGGCACGATCCACGGTCGTTGGGCGAGCAGCCAGGCCAGCGCGATCTGTCCCGGCGTCGCGTGCTTCTCCTGGGCGAGCGCCGCCACGTGCGCCACCAGCCGGGCGTTGGCGCGGCGGTTCTCCTCGGTGAAGCGGGGCAGGTCACGGCGCATGTCGTCGTCGGCGAAGCTCGTGCCCGCATCGATCGCGCCGGTGAGGAACCCGCGGCCCAGCGGACTGAAGGGCACGAACCCGATCCCGAGCTCCTCCAGTGCCGGCAGCACCTCCGCCTCCGGGTCTCTCGTCCAGAGCGAGTACTCGCTCTGGACCGCCGACACCGGGAAGACGGCATGCGCACGCCGGATCGTCGCAGCTGATGCCTCGGACATCCCGAAGTGACGGACCTTGCCCTCGGCGACGAGCTCGGCCACCGTGCCGGCGACGTCCTCGATCGGCACGTCGGGGTCGACGCGATGCTGGTAGAACAGGTCGATCACATCGGTGCGCAGGCGCGTGAGCGACGCATCCGCGACGTCGCGGATGTGCTCGGGGCGACTGTTCATCCTGCCGCTCCGGCCGATGTCGAAGCCGAACTTCGTCGCGATCACGACCTGGTCGCGCACGGGCTGGAGCGCCTCGCCGACGAGTTCCTCGTTCACATAGGGGCCGTACACCTCCGCGGTGTCGAACAGCGTGACCCCGGCATCGACGGCACCGCGCAGCACCGCGATCATGTCTTCGCGGGAACCGGGGTTCGGCCCGTAGCTCTGCGACATGCCCATGCACCCCAGACCGATGGCCGAGACCTCCAGCCCCAGACCCAGGCTCCGTGTCCTCATCCGCGCGCTCCTCTCCGTTCTGCGAAGAGCGTACGCCGGTGGGGCGGTGTCCAGTCCACAACTCCGGAGATCTGCGCGATATCGGACGGATTCCCCGCGCAGTCGACCGAAATGCTGCAGATCTCCGGAGTCATGCCCCGCGCGACCGACCGGCACCAGGCCGTCACCCGCGGCTCAGGCCGGGACGGCGGAGGTGGTCATGACCAGCAACTGCGGGTCGGTCAGATCGAGGGACACGGTGATCGCCGCGAACTCCGCCAGCGAGCTCGCATGCGTGCCCCCGCAGAGGAATCCCACCTCGGCCTCGGGCAGCTCGCATCGCCAATGGCGCCGATCGATGATGCTCGGGCCCTCGACCTCGATGCGGCTCGTGCCGCCGGAGGCGACCCAGCCCGCAAGGAGCTCGTTGATCCGCGCCTCCCTGGACACGAGAGTGGCCGCGAATCCTTCGGAGTCGAAACCGGCCTTGCGCAGGCTCTTCCCCAGCCGGTACTCGTCGACGCTGCCGTCGTCGTGGATGCGGCTGGACTGATTCGCGCGGCCTTCGAAATCGGGGTTGCCCAGCGGGTCGCCGGCGATCTCCTTGCGCCACAGCTCCGCCAGCGCGCCGTCCAGAGCCAGCGACGCCAGGTGGCAGGCGGTGTGACCGCGGCTGAGGGCGGCGCGGCGACCCGCATCGACCTCCAGTGCCACAGCCGCTCCCACCGACAGATCGGCCGGCAGCTCACCATCGATCCGGTGCGCGACGAGCCAGGTCCAGCCTTCCGCTCCGCGCTTGACGGGGATGTCACCGCTGACGAAGAGCGTTCCGCCGTCGTCGACGGCGGCCATCACGGCCTCGGAGACCTCCACACGGATGCCGTCGAGGAGGATCACACCGGAGTCCCCGGGCTGATCCGGCCAGGTGTGATCCACCGGGTGGAAGGGCGTGGCATCGACGACGACCACCGAAGACTCGCGATCGACGAGCATCACCTCGCCGATGCCGGTCAGGGAGCCGTCGGGGAACGATACGCGCGTGGACTGCATGGACGTCAGCCGGTGATGACCTGTGCGGTACCCAGAGGAGCATCCGCACCCATCTCGGCGGCGATGCGGTTCGCCTCCTCGATCAGAGTGGCGACGATGTCGGCCTCGGGCACCGTCTTGATGACCTCGCCCTTGACGAAGATCTGGCCCTTGCCGTTGCCCGAGGCGACGCCGAGGTCTGCTTCGCGGGCCTCTCCCGGTCCGTTCACCACGCAGCCCATGACGGCCACGCGCAGCGGAACCGTCATGTCCTTCAGGCCCTCGGTGACGGAATCGGCCAGAGAGTACACATCGACCTGCGCTCGTCCGCAGGACGGGCAGGACACGATCTCCAGCTTCCGCTCGCGCAGATTCAGCGACTGCAGGATCTGGTGGCCGACCTTGACCTCTTCGACCGGGGGCGCCGACAGCGACACGCGGATCGTGTCGCCGATCCCCTCGCCCAGCAGGATGCCGAACGCCGTGGCGCTCTTGATCGTGCCCTGGAATGCGGGGCCGGCCTCGGTGACGCCCAGGTGCAGCGGCCAGTCTCCGCGTGCGGCCAGCTGCCGGTACGCCTTGACCATCACGACGGGGTCGTTGTGCTTGACCGAGATCTTGAAGTCGTGGAAGTCGTGCTCCTCGAACAGGGACGCCTCCCACACGGCGCTCTCCACGAGAGCCTCCGGCGTCGCCTTGCCGTACTTCTCCAGCAGGCGGCGGTCCAGCGACCCCGCGTTCACACCGATCCGCAGCGATACTCCTGCCGCCTGAGCGGCCTTCGCGATCGCGCCGACCTGGTCGTCGAACTTGCGGATGTTGCCCGGGTTGACGCGCACGGCCGCGCAGCCGGCGTCGATCGCCTGGAAGACGTACTTCGGCTGGAAGTGGATGTCGGCGATCACCGGGATCTGGCTCTTCGCCGCGATGATGTGCAGCACGTCCGCGTCGTCCTGCGACGGGACAGCCACGCGCACGATCTCGCAGCCGGATGCCGTCAGCTCCGCGATCTGCTGCAGCGTTCCGTTGATGTCCGTGGTCTTCGTGGTCGTCATCGATTGCACGCTGACCGGGGCGTTGCCCCCGACCAGCACCTTGCCGACCTTGATCTGACGGGACTTGCGACGAGGCGCGAGGACTTCGGGGACGCGCGGCATCCCAAGATTCACTGCTGGCACATGTCCAGGCTACCGCCGCTGGATCGGTGCCGGCTGGACGCAGGGAGAAGGCGCGTCCGACAGACGCCGCGTCCGGCGTCGTCATGGCCGCGGGCCCGTCGTGCGCGATGTGGTACTTTCGCGGTATGTCCGCGACCCGCACCTGGTGGCCCGCCTTCTAGGCGGTGATTCGCGTACCCACGAGAACACGACCGCCTTCCGGGGCGGTCTTCTTGTTCTCCGCACCGGAATCCCCGACCTGGAGACACCGATGACCGCTCTGCCCGCTCGCCTCCGAGACCTCGCCGACGATCCGTCCGCCTCCTTCGTGCTGATCGCCCGGGACGGTGATGTCGAGTTGCTCACCGGCGACATCGTCGACGTCCGGACGCTGGCCGACATCCCGCTCGACGGGCCCGACGGCGCACGCGAGGTGTTCGCGATGGTGCCGTACCACCAGGTGCGCGAGCGCGGCTTCGAAGCGCAGGACGACGGCACGCCACTGCGCTGCCTGCTCGTCGACGAGCACGAGAAGCTCGATGTCGCAGAGCTGATGGCGTCCCTCCCCTCCGACTCCATCGCTCTCACCGACGGTGGATTCGACATCTCCGACGAGGACTACGCCTCCGTCGTGGAGCGCGTCATCGCCGAGGAGATCGGCCGCGGCGAGGGGGCGAACTTCGTCATCCGCCGCGACTACCGCGCCGCCTTCGATGCGGACGACCGCACTGCCGCTCTGACCTGGTTCCGTGCTCTTCTCGAGCACGAGCGCGGGGCCTATTGGACGTTCGCCGTGATCACCCCCGGACAGATCGCCGTGGGCGCGAGCCCCGAGGCGCATGTCGTGGCTCGTGACGGGGTCGTCACGATGAACCCGATATCGGGCACGTTCCGTCATCCCGCGGGCGGTGCCACGGCCGAGTCGCTGACGGAGTTCCTCTCCTCCACGAAGGAGACCGAGGAGCTGTTCATGGTCGTCGACGAGGAACTGAAGATGATGAGCCAGGTCTGCTCCGACGGCGGGCGCATCACCGGCCCTCATCTCAAGGAGATGTCGCGGCTCACTCACACCGAGTACATGCTGCGCGGCCGCAGCCGTCTGGACCCGCGCGACATCCTGCGCGAGACGATGTTCGCCCCCACGGTGACCGGTTCCCCGATGCAGAACGCGTGCACGGTCATCGCCCGCCACGAGCGCCAGCCGCGCGGGTACTACTCGGGTGTGGCAGCACTGTTCACCCCCAACGACGAAGGCGGTCACGACCTCGACGCCCCCATCCTGATCCGCACGGTGTACCTCGAGGACGGACGTCTGCGCGTGCCGGTGGGCGCCACCCTCGTCCGTCACTCCGACCCGGCCGGCGAGGTCAGTGAGACGCACGGCAAGGCGGCGGGCGTGCTGGGCGCCATCGGGGCGATCGAACGCGACCACGTCGCCGAGTCGCGTGACGATGACGCGCCTGCACCGCCTCGGCTGGCCGATGATCCGACGATCGCCGCGCTGCTGGCGTCCCGCAACACCCGCCTGGCGGACTTCTGGATGCAGCCGCAGGATTCCGCACCCGCCGGTCCCTTCCGCGGCACGCGCGCACTGGTCGTCGACGCCGAGGACCGCTTCACGACCATGCTCGCCCACCAGCTGCGCCACCTCGGGCTCGACGTGGAGATCCTGGCGTGGGATGCGGTGAGCGACGAGGCCGTCGACGCCGCCGACCTCATCGTCTCGGGTCCCGGCCCCGGGGACCCGCGCGATGTGCATTCGCCGCGCATCGCCCGCATGCAGCAGGTCGTCGCACGGCGCCGCGCGGCCGGCGCTCCCCTGCTCGCCGTGTGTCTGAGTCATCAGATCCTCGCCGATGGGCTCGGCGTCGACCTGGTGCCGCTGGACTCGCCGCACCAGGGTGTGCAGAAGGTGGTCCCGGTGTTCGAGCATCAGGCGTCCATCGGCTTCTACAACACGTTCACCGCCCGCGTCGCCCCCGGGACGACGCGCGTCGGCGCCGCGGAGGTGTCAGCGGATGCCGTGACCGGTGACGTGTATGCGCTGCGCGGCGTGCGCTTCGCGTCCGTCCAGGGCCACCTGGAGTCGATCCTGTCGCGCGACGGCATCGCCACGCTGGAACGCCTCATCGCCCACGCCCTGACCTGAGCGCGTGATGATCTGAGCGCGTCCCTGCCCGAGTGCGGCGGGCCCGGCGCACGGGGCCTCGTCAGCCGAGCAGGTTCATCGGCTTGACGAGGTCGGCGATGATCAGCAGCGCGCCCATGCCGATCAGCAGCACTGCGACCACGACCGTGACCGGCACCAGCCTCGTCGCATCCGCGGGAGCGGGTTCCGGACGGCCGGTGAGCTTCGCCCACATCCGCTTGATCCCCTCCCACAGCGCCACGACCACGTGCCCGCCGTCGAGCGGCAGCAGCGGGATCAGGTTGAACACGAACAGCGCGACGTTCAGTGCCGCCAGCAGGTTGAGCAGCACGGCCAGGCGGTTCAGCACGGGCGCATCGGTGGCGGCGACCTCACCGGCGATGCGGCCCACTCCGACCACGCTGAGCGGCCCGTCGGGGTCGCGTTCGGATCCGGTCACCAGCGAGACGCCGACGTTCCACAGCTTGGCGGGGAGGTTGATGACCAAGGAGGTCACTCCCCCGACCTGCTGCATCGTCATCTCGGCACCCGTGCCGAGCGGCTGACGTGCGTACTCGTACTGCGCGGTGATGCCGGCGTAGCCGACGCTGCGCGTGACCTGGGCCCCGGAGGCGTCGAGGACGGGCCTTCCGTTCGCGTCGACCTCGCCGCGCTGCGCGGCGACCGGCGTCAGACGCAGGGTGACGTCCTCACCGCTGCGACGCACGACGACGTCCAGACTGCGTCCGGGTGAGTCCTGAATGATCTGCGACGCCTGCGCGAACGTGGCCACCGCGGTGCCGTCGACACGGACCAGCGTGTCGCCCGGCTTGAAGCCGGCGTCGGCGGCCGGCGCGACGGGATCGGATGCCGTGCACTCGTCCTGGGCTGCCCCGGCGGGCACGACGCAGGCGCTGACCGCCGAGATCGTCGTGCTCGCCTGCTGGATGCCGATGCCCGATGCCATCAGCGTGAACAGCAGCACGGCGAGGATGAGGTTCATCACCGGGCCGCCCAGCATGACGATGATCCGCTTGAAGACGGGAAGACGGTAGAACACCCGCTCCTCGGCACCCGCGGCGATGGTCTCGTCGTTGGCCGCACGGGCGTCCTGCACCAGCGTCGCGAACATCCCGGTGGCGGAACCCGTGCCGCTCGAGGGCGGGTACATGCCCGACATGGAGATGAAGCCGCCCACCGGGAGCGCCTTGACCCCGTACTCGGTCTCGCCGAAGCGTCTGGACCACAGGCGGGGGCCGAACCCGATCATGTACTGGCCGACGCGCACGCCGAACAGCTTGGCGGGCACCAGGTGGCCCACCTCATGCAGCCCGATCGACACGCCGAGACCGACGAGCATGAACAGGATGCCGCCCACGTACAGCAGAATCTCCACGCGATCACGCTAGCGGCTGCTCCTACGAATCAGCCGTTCGAGCCGGCGATAGGGTGGATGCGTGTCGATCCGCCAGCTGCGTCTCCTGCGCGGCGCGTCGGCGGCCTCGATCGCGACGACCCTCGCGGCGCTCTCGCACACCTTCGGCGGTGGGTCGCTTCCGCATCCGCTGCTCATGCTGGCTGTGGCGGTGCTGCTCACGCCGGTCGCCGCACTGCTGGTGGGCACGCGCGTAGGCCTTCCCGGTCTGGCGGCAGCCGTCACAGCGACGCAGCTCGTCTTTCACGCCCTCTTCGAGGTGGTCGGTGGGATCACTCCCACCGACGCCGTTCCCGGTGCTCATCAGCACGGTCCGACGGTGCTCGCATTCGCAGCCGGAACCGGTGATCCCTCACTCCTGACCGCCTCGCCCGGCATGCTCGCGGCGCACGTGGCCGCCGCCGTGGTGACCACGGTGCTGGTGTGGCGCGGCGAGCTGCTGGTGCAGGTCATCGCACGCTGGGTGCGCTCGCTGCTGCGGACGCTGCGCCCGGTGGCGCCGTACGCTGAGCACGCGCGCGTGCCTGTGCCGCGCGTCGCCGTCCGCGTGCACGCCCGGCTGCTCGCCGACTGCGCCTGGCGGCGGGGACCGCCGGAACCCGGTCCCCGCATCATCCTCGGCTGACCGCGCCCGTATCGGCGCGTCGGTCGCACGCCCGACCCGACCCCGTCGGTCCGACCCCGTCGGTCCGGCCCCGTCGGTCAGGCTCCGGCGCGCCCGCACTCGCGGCCGCCCCGGCCCGCGCATCCCCGCGGGCCCGTGCCGTCACGGCGGCACCCGTTTCGCACTTTCCAGGAGAAGCAATGTCACACCCCCTTCGACGCGGCGCCCTCGCGGCAGCCGTCGCCGCAGCGTTCGTTCTCGCGGTTCCCGCAGCCGCCGCAGCGCACGTCGGCGTCTCGCCCGATCACATTCCCGCCGGCAGTTCCACCCTCCTCACCTTCTCGTTCAGTCATGGATGCGAGGGCTCGCCCACGACCGCCCTGCGTGTGACGATGCCGGAGGGCATCGGCAACGCCTGGCCCACCTTCGACTCCGACTGGAGGGCCGACATCGAGAAGAGCCCGAGCGGAGCCGTCTCCGCCGTCACCTTCACGGCCGTGCATCCGGTGGCCGAAGATCTGCGCGGCATGGTGGGTCTCACGGTGATCACCGACAAGCATGCCGCCGACCGGCTGGTGTTCCCCGTCGAACAGCGCTGCGTGACCGGCACGAACGAGTGGACGCAGATCGCCGAGGACGGTGAGGATCCGCACTCTCTGGAGGCTCCCGCCCCCGTGGTCGTCCTCGACGCCCCGAACGATGCGGACGATGTGCATGGCGCGCACGGCGGGCAGCCGGCGGCGGACGCTCCGGAGGGCGGCTTCGCAGCATCGGCTCTGCCGCTCGCGCTCGGCGGCGGTGCACTGGCGGTGAGCCTCGCCGCGCTGCTGCTCACGATCGGCAGCCGTCGCCGACGCTGAGCACTCGCGGATCGTGGTGCCCGGCACGCTCCTGTGCCGGGCACCTCAGCGGCGCGTGAGAACATGGATCCGACATGACTACCCTGCCTCCTGTGCTCCGCCCCGCCGCCCCACCCCGTCGCGCGCTGGCCGAGCTCTCCGACCGATTCGGCCATGACACCCGCGGTGATCTCGCGGATGTCCAGCTCACCGGCATCACACTCGCCACCGCCGATCTGCGCGCGGGTGAGGCGTTCGTCGCCATCCAGGGTGTGAACAGGCATGGTGCAGAGTTCGCTCCCACGGCGGCTGCCCAGGGCGCGGTCGCCGTGATCACGGACGCCGCGGGTGCCGACATCGCGGAGCCCGCCGGCCTGCCGATCGTGATCGTCGATGACCCGCGCGCGGTGCTCGGCGAGCTCAGCGCGTGGGTGTACGGCACCGGCGCGTCCGATCCGCTGCCGCTGCTGTTCGGCACGACGGGCACCAACGGCAAGACCAGCGTGTCGCATCTGCTGCAGGGCATCTTCGATCAGCTGGGCGTCGTCTCGGGTCTGTCCTCGACGGCCGAGCGTCACATCGCCGGTGAGGTGATCGTGTCGCGGCTGACGACGCCGGAGGCATCCGAGATGCATGCGCTGCTCGCGCTGATGCGCGAGCGCCACGTCGAGGCCGTCGCGGTGGAGGTCAGCGCGCAGGCGCTTTCCCGGCACCGCGTGGACGGCATCGTGTTCGACGTCGCGGGCTTCACGAACCTCTCGCACGACCATCTGGACGACTACGCCGACATGGAGGAGTACTTCCAGGCGAAACTGCCGCTGTTCACGCCCGAGCGCGCTCGGAGGGGCGTGGTCAGCCTCGACTCCGCCGCCGGCGCGCGCGTGGTCGATCGCTCCGGCATCCCGGTGGTGACCGTCGGCACGCCGTCGATCGCGGTCGATCCGGATGCCGCGGCGGCAGCCGACTGGGTCGTGACCATCGATGACGAGCGCCAGAGCGGCACGGTCTTCACGCTCACCGGCTCCGACGGCAGGTCATTGACCACGCTCGTCCCCGTGATCGGACAGCATATGGCCGCCAATGCCGGCCTCGCGATCGTGATGCTGCTCGAGGCGGGCTACGACTGGGACCGGATCACCGCGGCGCTGGAACGCGATGGCCAGATCATCGCGCATCTTCCCGGTCGTACCCAGTTCATCTCCGGAGAGACCGGTCCGGCCGTCTACGTCGATTTCGGACACTCCCCCGACGCGTTCGAGAAGACGCTCGCCGCCGTGCGCCGTGTCACTCCGGGCAAGGTGCTCATGCTGTTCGGCGCAGACGGCGACCGCGACGCGACCAAGAGATACGACATGGCGCGCACGGCGGTCGAGGGCAGCGACATCCTCGTCATCACCGACCACCATCCGCGCTTCGAGGATCCGGCATCCATCCGCGCGACTCTCGTCGAGGGCGCACGTCGGGCACGACCGGATGCCGAGATCCACGAGTTCTCGCCGCCGGAGAAGGCGATCGTCGCGGCCGTCGGCATGGTCGGCGATGGGGACGCGATCCTCTGGGCAGGGCCCGGGCATCAGGACTACCGCGACATCCGCGGCGTGCGCACCCCGTACTCGGCTCGCGAGCTCGCTCGCCGGGCGCTCATCGCCGCCGGCTGGCCCGCGCCCGACTCGCACTGGCCCGTCCCGTACGACGATCGGACCTGACCGACCACACCCGCTGTCCCTGTTTCGGGGATCAGTGCGCGGAGGCGATCAGCGCGTCGGCCTTCGCGCGCGCCCACGCCTCGGCATCCGCCAGTCCGTCCAGCGTGAGCTCGTCCGGCGCGTCGTGCGCGTCCAGCACGCGCTGGATCGTCTCGACGATGCCGAGGAAAGGCAGCCTGCCCTCGTGGAAGGCGTCCACAGCCTGCTCGTTGGCGGCGTTGTACACGGCGGGCAGCGTCTTGCCGGCACGCCCCACCGCCTTCGCCAGCGCGACTGCGGGGAAGGCCTCGTCATCCAGCGGCTCGAACGTCCACGTGCTCACCGTCCGCCAGTCCAGCGGGCGGCCCACGCCGCCTACGCGATGCGGCCAGTCCAGGCCCAGGGAGATCGGCAGCCGCATGTCGGGCGGCGAGGCCTGGGCGATGGTCGACCCGTCGACGAATTCGACCATCGAGTGCACGATCGACTGCGGGTGCACGACCACTTCGATGTCGTCGTAGTCGACGTCGAAGAGCAGGTGCGCCTCGATGACCTCCAGACCCTTGTTCACGAGGGTCGCTGAGTTGGTGGTGACCATTCGGCCCATGTCCCACGTCGGGTGCGCCAGTGCCTGCGCCGGGGTGACACCGGCGAGCTCGGCGCGGGTGCGCCCGCGGAACGGCCCGCCGGACGCGGTGACGACCAGGCGACGCACCTCCTCCTTCGCGCCGGCGCGCAGGGCCTGGGCGATCGCGGAGTGCTCGGAGTCGACCGGGACGATCTGATCCGGCGCCGCCGCCGCGCGCACCAGCTCGCCGCCGACGATCAGGGACTCCTTGTTGGCCAGAGCGAGGGTGCGTCCCGCCTTCAGGGCGGCGAGGGTGGAGCCGAGACCGATCGACCCGGTGATGGCGTTCAGGACGACATCGGCCTCCACGTCGCGCACCAGCTGCTCGGATTCGGATGCGCCGAGAGCGGTGTGCTCGAGGTGGAACTCCTCGGCCTGCCGGGCGACCGCGTCCGCCTGAGATCCGGCCGACACCCCCACCAGTTCGAACCGTCGCGGATGGGCGCGGATCACATCCAGAGCCTGGGTGCCGATGGAACCGGTGGAGCCGAGGACGATGACGCGACGCATATCGCCAGCCTATGCGACGGCACGGCGACGCGCGGCGGCCGCGGGAGCGCGACCTCGGACCGCCCTCGCCCGCTTACTGGGCGGGAGCCGCAGGCGCGTGCATGGTCGCGAGGATGTCGATCACGAAGACGAGCGTCTTGCCGCCCAGCTCGTGCGCGTCGGCGTCCTCGCCGTATGCGAGCGCGGGCGGGATCACGACGAGCACCTGCGAGCCGACCTTCTGACCGGCGAGCGCCTGCACGAATCCGGGCACGTAGGTGTTACCGGGCAGAGCGAGCGGTTCGCCATTCTTCCAGGACGAGTCGAAGCTCTTGCCGTCGGCCCAGTCGACGCCGTAGTACTGCAGCAGAGTGGTGTCGCCGTCGGCGACAGCGGTGCCCTCTCCCTGCTTGAGCACGGAGACCTTCAGATCCTTCGGGGAGTTGCTCTCGGGGATCGTGACGCGGGGCTCTCCGTCCTTGGCGAGCTTCACCGTGGGCATGCCCTCGGTGGGTGCCTGTGGCTCGCCCCAGGCCGCCGTGTCGACGGTGTCGAGCACGTCGATGATGTACACCTGCGCGCCGGCGCCGCCCTCCTGGGCGGGGAACACCGCCGCGATGCGGGATCCGATCGGAACGCAGCCGATCACCTGGGCGAGGGTCTGATTCGCGAGCACGTTCTGAGGGAGGATCTCGGCATCCGCGTAGCCGAGGTCGCCGAGCTTGTCGCCCGTGGCGGTGTCGAAAGCACTGATCGCGTAGGCGACGTAGTCGCCCTTCTTGATCTCGGGGCCGTCCCCCTCGCTCACGACCGTGCGCTGCAGCCCTTCGACGTCCTGGTCGAGCGCGAAGGTCGCCGTCGAGGGCGTGCCGAAGGTGCCGTCGATCTTCACGGAGTCGGACAGGCTGCCCGGCTCGACCGCCTGCGCACAGGCGTCGCCGCTCGCATCGGCCGATGCGCTCGCGGACGGTTCCGGCGTCGAACTGTCACCGCAGCCGGTCAGCAGGAGCGCCGAGACGGCGAGAGTGGAGAGGAGGGCGAGGGGACGCACGCGCAAGATGGGACCTCATGATCGCTGATGGGGAAGATCTCATCCTGCCGTATGCGGCTTTGTCATGGCTGAACGTCACGGGCCGTCGCCATGCCCTGTACGGAATGCACGGCTGGATAAGCTTCTCTGATGAGTTCTGAGCTGGCTGTCGAGTCCGAGCACGAACCGGAGACGCACGCTCCCCGACATGCCGGATTCAAGTACGCGGTGGGCCGGATGCTCGCCCGGCCACTGGCCCGCGTCGTCTACCGCCCGCGCATCGAGGGCAGGGAGAACGTCCCGAAGGAGGGCGCGGTGATCCTTGCGAGCAATCACCTGTCCTTCATCGATTCGATGGCCATCCCGGTCGCCGCTCCTCGTGCGGTGCATTTCCTCGCGAAGTCGAGCTACTTCGAGGGCACGGGCCTGAAGGGCGCACTGTCCCGCGAGTTCTTCACCTCCGTCGGCGCCATCCCCGTGCGCCGCGGCGGCGGGCAGGCCGCCCTGGATGCTCTGGATCAGCAGCGTCGGCTTCTCGAGGAGGGTCTCGCGGTCGCGCTGTATCCCGAGGGGACGCGCTCCACGGACGGACGGCTCTACAAAGGCCGCACGGGAGCGGCGTTCCTGGCGCTGCAGACGGGTGCGCCGGTGGTGCCCGTCGGCCTCATCGGCACGGACCGCGTGATGCCCGTGGGCGCGAAGATGCCCTCGATGAAGGAGCGCGTGACGGTGCGCTTCGGCGAGCCGATCGACGTCTCCAAGCACGGTGCGGCGACCAGCGGGAAGGCGCGTCGGCTGGCCACCGACGAGATCATGGCCGCCATCCACGCCTTGAGCGGGCAGGAGCTCGCCGGCGTGTACAACGAGCCGCCTGCACAGAATCCCCTCGAGAAGATCAAGCAGGCACTGCCCCACGAGCGCCGCTGATCCGGGCGCGTCAGCCGGCCACGACGGTCGCTTCGTGCCTGACGGGGAAGTTCACGGAGTTGGCGATGAAGCACCACTCGTGCGCCTGTTCGTGCGCCCGTTCGGCGGCCTCGATCATCCCGGGGTCCGCGACGGTCACGTGCGGGCGCAGCACGACCTCGGCGAAGGCGCCTCCTCCGCGCCCGTCTTCGCGCATGATGCCGGAGGCGTCGTCCCGATAGGAGGTGACGACGACCCCGGCCGTCACGCACGCGTGCAGGTAGGAGAGCAGGTGGCATTCCGAGAGCGCCGCCACGAGCAGATCCTCGGGGTTCCATCGCGCGGGGTCTCCGCGGAAGGGTTTGTCGGCGGATGCGAGCAGCTCGGGTTTGCCGTCGATGGCAACGGTGACGTCGCGCGTGTAGTCGCGGTATCCGCTGGTGCCCGTGCCGAGATTCCCGGTCCAGGTCGTGGTGAGCGTGTAGTGGTGTTCGCCGAGCCGGAGCTGTGCCATTCCGTCAGTCTCGCACCTCGGCGGACCTGCGAGCCGTGCGCACTAGGCTGGATGGGTGCTGGAGACCCTGACTGTCCGTGATGCTGTCGAACTCGCCGTCGTGGAGCGCAGCGGCTTCGTGGAGTCCCGTCACGTCGGCGCGGCCGTCGTGCTCGCGCCGGACGGCGAGGTGGTCGCGCAGCACGGGAACGCGGATGCCGTGATCCTGCCGCGCTCGAGCCTGAAACCGCTGCAGGCGGTCGCGAGCCTGACTGCCGGCGCGTCGCTGCAGGGCGAGCAGCTCGCGCTGGGGACGGCGAGCCACTCCGGCACCGACCGGCACGTGGACGTGGTGCGCGAGATCCTCGCCGGCGGCGGCCTCACCGAGGATGATCTCGCCTGCCCTGCCGCATGGCCCAGCGATTCGGCGACCCGCCGCGAGATGATCAGCGACCACGCGGCGCAGTCCCGGATCAGGATGAACTGCTCCGGCAAGCACGCGCTCATGCTGCGCGCCTGTGTCGCCACCGGATGGCCCACCACCGGGTATCTCGACCCTTCCCACCCGTTGCAGGGACACATTCGCGAGGTCGTCGAGCGACTGACCGGCGAGAAGATCGCGCACACGGCTGTCGACGGATGCGGTGCACCCGTCCACGCCGTCACGCTGACCGGACTCGCCCGCGCGATCCACCGCATCGGCACCGCCTCCGAGCGCTCCCCGTTCGCCCTGCACCGTATGGCGGGGAGCCTGATGCGCGCGGTGCGCGAGAACCCCTGGGCGATCGCCGGCCCCGGCGAACCCGACACCGTCGCCGTCGAGACTCTCGGCGTCTTCGCCAAGCACGGCGCGGAGGGCGTCATGGTCATGGTGGCGCCCAACGGCACCACCGTCGCCCTGAAGATCCTCGACGGCGATGGCCGCGCCGCCACCATTGTGGCCGCCACCCTGCTCGCGCGGACGGGCGGCCTGACCGAGGCGGACGCCTCGGCACTCGCGGCGACCCTTCCCCTGTCGGTTCTCGGCGGCGGTGAGCCGGTCGGCGCGATCCGCGTGAGCAGCGACCTCTGAGTCCTTCCCGCTGTGGTGCGGACCTCAGATGAGCAGCACCCGGCGGGGTCTTCCTCCCGCCTCCACGCTCCAGGCGCGATCCTCGTGCTGCAGCGCGAAGGGCGGCAGTTCCCGCACCGCGGCGAGCTGACGCAGTTCGCTCGCGCACTCGGCGGCGACGACGAGCTCCCCCGACGTGCGCACGGCCTGCAGTCGGCTCCACTGCGCCCGCCACTGCTCGGGGTCCCCCACGACGATCACGCCCGCGTCATCGTCCGCCGCCGCCGATTCCTCGAGGGTCGTGACCCGGTGCGTCCCGTCCGCCCGGGTGAGCACGGCGCGGGTGGCGTCGACGGCCGGCGTGACGATCCCCACGATCCGCCGCCGTGGTGTCCATCTCGGGGAATCCGCCGCCCGGGGACCGGCGTCCGTGTGATGCACGGGATCCGGCAGGCACAGCTGAGTCTCACGGTCGTCGAGCCAGGCGCGCCCCGCGGGCCGGGTGCGATCGAACGCCACGGGCTCACCGCCGGCGGCGATGTGCTCGATCTTGCTGGTCAGTCGGAGCAGCGCCCGTCGAGGGACGGCCTCCAAGAGCCTTCCCAGCGGACCGGAGACCCGCGACAGCGCGATGACGGTCCCTGCCGGCGCCCGCACGATGCTCTCCCAGCGACTCAGGAAGACCTGCGCATAGTCGGAGGGATACCGACCGACGAGGACGTCCAGGTCGTCGCACACGACGGGCCCATGACGTCCTCCGGCGAGCTCGGCGACCGCGTCCCACGCCTGCTCCGGGTCCGAGGGCACGAGGACGGCGTCCGGAAGCTGCGACGCGATCATCGCCAACGCGCTGGTCTTGCCCGAACCGGGTCCCCCGATCACGGCGAGCCGCTCACCGGGTGACAACTGGACCCAGGGCTGCCGCTGCCGTTGCGGATCATCCGCCCGCCCCAGCAGGACATGCTCGTGTTCGCCGGGTGGGACCACCAGTCGTGCGGGAAGCGGAGGGAGCCAGGGACTGTTCTGGGCGACGTGCGTCTCCCACCGCTTCTCGACGGCGAGGAGATCCGCCTCTGCGGTCAGCGCCACGCGCATCGGCTGCGCCTCCACATCTCGGGGCCGCCTCACATAGGCGAGGCCACGGGACTCCGCCCCGCCGCGGAGCTGCGCGGCGGCGTCCGATCCGATCACGAATCTGCTGTCCGCCGACTCGGCCACCCTCAGGCTGATGCGCAGCGGGCAGTTGGCCGCGAGCGCATCGCGGATGCTGCCGCTGGCGCGCTGCGTGCCGAGCACCAGGTGCATGCCGAGCGCACGCCCGCGGGCGGCCACATCCGTGAAGATCTCCCCGAGTTCCGGGTACTCCTGCAGGAGTGCGGCGAACTCGTCCACGACGATCACCAACCGTGCCAGCGACGGGCAGTCGCCGACATCGCGCACGCCCGCCGCCGCGAGGGCCGCCTCCCGGCGACGCAGCTCTGCGGTGAGGCCGCCCACACCGCGACGCGCACCGTCGGCATCCAGGTCGGTCACGACCGCGACGACGTGCGGCAGGCGACGCAGCGGATCGAAGGCTGTGCCGCCCTTGAAGTCGACCAGTACGAACGCGACCTCCTCCGGTGGATGCACGGCGGCGACCGCCGCGACCCAGCTCGTGAGCAGCTCGCTTTTGCCCGTGCCCGTCATGCCGGTCACGATCGCGTGAGGACCGTCCTCGACGAGGTCGACGCTCAGGTCGCCGCGCTCCCCTCGTCCGAAGGCGGCGCGCAGGCCCACGACCGCGGCCGGAGCGATCTCGGCGAGACCGATCCGGTCGGGCAGAGAGCTCTCGGCATCGGTCCGGGCCGCCAACTGCGCGCCGATGACTCGCGCCTGCTGCGCCGAGACCGCCTCCGCGGCCACGACCGTGTCCCCGTCCGGGGTGCGCAGGCGGGCACGACCGGGAATGGTGCAGTCGAGGACGGTGGTGATGCCCTCGGGCGGCTCCTCGCCCGGGGCGCGGATGCAGATCACCGCGTCCGCCGCCTCGTCGCCGTCTCCCAGGCGCAGGCGGAATCCGGCGCTGCGACGCCCCACGTGCGGAAACGTCTCGAGCCCCCAGTCCCTCGCCGGATCCCCGCAGAGCGCGAGCTGGCCGGGACTGAAGCGGATGCACAGCTGTGCGACGAGGGCGCGTGCGACCGCCTGTGCGATCGGGTGCTCCGCACGGATGCAGACTCCGTCGCCGAGCGGCGCCGGGATGGGAGCGTCCTCCAGCTGCTGCGCACGAGCGCGGAAGGTCCGGGAGCGGTCGTCCTCACCGCCTCGGGCCTGCACGCGGCTGCCCCGCACACCGCGCCCGACCACGACCGGGGTGTCGCGCTGCACCGCTTCTCGCCCCCGCAGGGGCAGCTCGCGCAGGCATTCGGCGACGTCGGGCTCGCGGCGCCAGAGCAGTGCGTGCTCCTCGCGGTGCAGCTGCTCCAGCTCACGCTCGGCGCGCTGCCATGCCGCGTCCGCCTCGGCCTCCGCGCGACGGCGGTCCTTGCCGCGGATGCGCAGTCCGTCCAGGAACGAGGCCACGAGCATCAGCGGGCCGAGGGCGGCGAAGCAGAGGGCGAACAGCGATCCGGTCACCAGCCACAGCACGACGCCCGCGACGATCGGAACGACGGCGGCGAGAAGAGGCGGTGCCGGACGTCGAGTAGCAGCCGGCACCGCGGGCAGAACGATGGTGGTCGCATCCATGCCGCCCATTGCACCGCACCGGGCCCGGCGAAATCAGCCTGTCCACAGGTCGAGGCGGTCAGTCTCCGGAATCGGGAACTGTGGAGGACGATTGCGCCAGCAGCACGCGGAGCACGATCAGGGTGACGTTGTCGCGACCGCCGTTCTCGAGTGCGGCGTCCACCATGGCATCCACCGCGTCGCCCGGATCCTCGTGCTCGCGCAGGAAGTGCAGGATGCCGTAGTCGGTGAGCTCCTTGGTCAGTCCGTCCGAGCAGATCACCAGCCGGTCCTCATCGCGCACATCGACGCTCACATAGTCGGGGGCGACCAGGTCGCTGGCGCCGACCGCTCGTGTGATGACGTTGCTGTACGGGTGCCCGTCGGCCTCCTCCGGGCTGATCTTCCCCGAGGCGATGAGCTCCTGCACCACGGAATGATCCGTGGTGACCTGCACGAGTCGGTCGTCGCGCTTGAGATATACCCGCGAGTCGCCGATGTTCAGGGCGGTCCACTGCCACGCGCCGTCCTCGTCTCGGCTGAGGAACACGCCCGTCAGGGTCGTGCCGGTTCCCTCATCCGTCGTCTCCGGATGGCTGTGGATGTCGTCGATCGCGAGATGCAGAGCCTGCTGGATGCCGGCATCCGTGATGTCGCCGTCGCCGAGCATCTCCTCGAGTCGCGCGATGGTGTTCTGACTCGCGATCTCCCCACCGGCATGACCGCCCATCCCGTCCGCCACGACGAAGAGGGGGAACTTCGCCAGGTACGCATCCTGATTGTTCTCGCGGCGCCGTCCGCGGTCGGTCGTCCCCGCCCAGGAGAGCTGCAGCTCGTCGCTGACGCGATACGTCTGCGTTGTCGTCTCAGGCACGGTCGGTCTCCGTCGGATGTGCGGGCGCGGGGGCGTCCGTGGAATACAGGTACATGCTAATGGAGTCGGCACTCACATCCGCGCCGCGGGATCCTCGGGCAGCGGGAACAGCCGGTCGATCTCGGCGAGGTCCGCGGCCGTCGGGTTCCAGGCGTCGGCCGCTGCGGCGTTCGCCTCGACCTGTGCGGGGGTGGTCGCGCCGGCGATGACGCTGGAGACGCCGGGCTGCGCGAGAAGCCAGCCGAAGGTCGCCTGCAGCATCGTGATGCCGCGCGCGTCGCAGAAACTCTGGTACGCCTCCAGCGCATCCCACGGTGCATCCGACCAGATGTGCCGACGGGTGTCCATGATGCGGCTGCCGGACGGACCGCCCTCACGCGTGAACTTTCCCGTGAGAAGCCCGTTCTTCAGCGGGAAGTACGGGAAGAAGCCGAGCTGGTACCGGTTGGCCGCCGGCAGCACCTCGCGCTCGGAGGCGCGAGCCAGCAGCGAGTAGTGGTTCTGCGCGGATATGAAACGGCCAGTGGAGCGGGCGCGCGCGGTGAACTCCGCCTCCGCGATCTGCCAGCCGTCGAGGTTGGAGTGTCCGTAATACCGGATCTTGCCCTCGTCGACCAGCTCGTCCAGCGCGTCGATGGTCTCGGCGATGGGTGTCTGAGGGTCGGGCAGATGCAGCTGATACAGGTCGATCCAGTCGGTGCGCAGGCGCCGCAGCGACTGCTCGACGGCGAGACGGACATAGCGTCGCGATCCACGGCCGCCCGGGAAGTCGTACCCCATGTCGGTCTCATGGCCGAACTTCGTCGCGAGGACGACGCGATCGCGACGGCCCTCCAGCACCTCACCCATCAGTTCTTCGCTGCGTCCCACCACCGCGCCGTACATGTCAGCGGTGTCGAAGAAGAACACTCCGCTGGCGAGAGCCGCGTCGATCACGGCACGGGTTCCGTCCAGGGTCTCCGTGACGGTGCCCGCCCGGCCGAAGTTGTTGCATCCGAGTCCGGTCGCCGACACGACGAGTCCGGATGCGCCGACGCGACGCTGCGAGGTTCCCATGCGTCAACCGTATCGAATGCGAGCAGGGCTCGGCGCCGCGCGACGCCACGACGGGTCGTGGTGCAGCGCGCACGGGGAAGACCAGAGGCCCTCGACCGAAGTCGAGGGCCTCTGCGATCACGCCGGCGGCTGCGTCGGGTCGACGGGCGGAGCCGGAGGAGGCGTCCCGGGGGCTGCCGGCGGAGCCGGAGGCGTCCCCGGGGCTGCGGGAGGAGCGGTGGGCGGTGCGGGGGGCGTCGCGGGAGGCGGCACGGGCGCACCGGGCGCCTGCGGTGCGGGCGCCCCAGGAGCCGGAGGAACCGGCGCGCCGTAACCGGGCTGCGCGGGAGGCTGGTAGCCCTGCGGGGGCGCGGCGTAGCCCTGAGGCGTGCCGTAGCCCTGGGGAGCTCCGGACCCGGGGACGGCGCCGGCCGACGGCTGAGTGGGCACGCCGTCCCACACGGTGCGGTCGGCGAGGAAGGCATTGGCGGCCCACGGCGAGGGCGCGACGTTCGGGTTCCAGCGCGACTTGTCGAACGCGTTGATCCCCAGCCAGACGACGCTCACCAGGACGTAGAGGATGACCCAGGCGGCTTCCTTCTGCAGCTTCAGGCCGACGCGCCAAGCCGCCATCGCCGAGAGCACGCCCAACGCCAGTCCGATGAGCCCTCCGAAGAACCCGAGAACGGGGATCCAGGAGAGCACGATCATCCCACCGATGCCGTAGAGCACGAGCCACGGACTCATGTCACCGAGCTTGAAGAAGATCATGATGTTGTAGACCGGAACCCAGGCGCGCCACTTGCCCTGCACGCCCGCCTTCTCGAAGATCTTCATCATGAAGAGCGAGCCGACCACGTAGGCGATCGGCACCACGATGAAGAGCAAGGCGGTCAAGACCGCGATCATCGCGTAGAGGGCGCCGAGTCCGGCGAGATCCCCGTTGTCCATGTCGTCTCATTTCCCTTGTCGACCAGGCGAGCCACTGCGCTCCCCCGGCGAATGAACAGCAACGGCCATGCTATCGGGCACGGAATCGCTCGGGCAATGCTCCGGGCGGGCGGTGACGCTCATTCTCCGCCGTCAGCTCTCGGTGACCAGCTCCCACACCCGCGGTTCGTCAGACTCCCGCAGCCGGATGCCCGACGTCTCCGCCCAGGCCGACAGTCCGCCCGCGGTGCGAATCCTCGGGCGTGTCGTCGCCAGCCTGCGGACCAGCTCGCCCTTGGCCTTCTTGTTGAAGTGGTTCAGCGCCCTGCCCGTCGATGTCACGACGCGCACGTAGGCCGAGGCCACCGAATCCGGCACCGGCCCCAGAGCGACGTACGCCTCACTGCGCAGGTCGAGCAGGAAGTCCTGGCCGGCGAGAGCCTCGGTCGTCGCCGCTGCCCAGTGGCGGCGCAACGGCGGGATGCCGGGCAGTGCCGTCCCCGCAGCGAGGCGGTACGCCGGGATGCCGTCGAGAGCACCGACCGGGCCGAACGGCGCCGAGTGCACGAGCACATGTTCCCCGAGCCAGCGGCGCGACGCGCGGTCCATGCTCGCCGCATCGAGCGCGTCGTAGAGCACGCCGGTGTAGCGATCGACCGCCGCCATCGTCGGCGCGGTGCGCAGGAGCCGGTTGCTGTCGATGTCGCCACGCTGGCGTTCGCTGAGTTTCAGTACGCGCTGCGCGTGATCAGGGTCCGCGGAGAGCGCGATCAGGGCGGTCACCAGGTGCTCGCGCCTGTCGCGCAGTCCAGGCAGCGCGAGGGCCGTGAGGTCGACGGGCGTGCCGGTTCCCCCGGCTCGCTTGGTCTCGGACGGGGGCAGCAGGATCTTCATGGGCTCTCGGGGACGAAGAAGCGTCCGCCTCGATCCGAGACGAGCTCGGACCGAGACGGACGCGTCAGCGGATTGCTGTCAGGCGACCAGCGCGGCGTTGCCTGCCACGATGGTCAGGTTGTCGCCCTCCATCGAGAGGAAGCCGTCCTGCGCGTTGGCCATCACCTTGGTGCCGTCGGCACGGGTGATGCGCACCTGGCCTTCGGCGAGGATGGCCAGCACCGGCTCGTGACCGGCCATGAAGCCGATCTCGCCCTCGACGGTCTTCGCGATGACGAGCGTCGCTTCTCCCGTCCAGACCTCCGCGTCCGCGGAGACGAGACTGACGTGAAGCGCCATGATCAGGCGTTCTCCTTCTGGATCTGCGCCCAGCGCTCTTCGACGTCGGAGATGCCACCCACGTTGAAGAAGGCCTGCTCGGCGACATGGTCGAAGTCGCCGCGGGTGATCGCATCGAACGACTCGATGGTCTCCTTCAGCGGAACGGTCGAACCCTCGACACCCGTGAACTTCTTGGCCATGTAGGTGTTCTGCGAGAGGAACTGCTGGATGCGTCGTGCACGCGACACGACGATCTTGTCCTCTTCGGAGAGCTCGTCGACACCGAGGATCGCGATGATCTCCTGCAGCTCCTTGTTCTTCTGCAGGATCTGCTTGACCGTGGTGGCCACGCGGTAGTGGTCCTCGCCGAGGTAGCGGGGGTCCATGATGCGCGAGGTCGAGGTCAGCGGATCGATGGCCGGGTACAGACCCTTCGACGCGATCTCACGGCTGAGCTCGGTCGTCGCGTCGAGGTGCGCGAAGGTCGTCGCCGGAGCCGGGTCGGTGTAGTCGTCGGCGGGGACGTAGATCGCCTGCAGCGAGGTGATCGAGTGACCGCGGGTCGAGGTGATGCGCTCCTGAAGGAGGCCCATCTCATCGGCCAGGTTCGGCTGGTAGCCCACGGCGGAGGGCATGCGGCCCAGCAGCGTGGAGACCTCGGAACCGGCCTGCGTGAAGCGGAAGATGTTGTCGATGAAGAGCAGCACGTCCTGCTTCTGCACATCGCGGAAGTACTCCGCCATGGTCAGTGCCGACAGGGCGACGCGCAGACGCGTCCCCGGCGGCTCGTCCATCTGACCGAAGACGAGAGCGGTCTTGTCGAAGACGCCCGCCTCCTCCATCTCGTGGATCAGGTCGTTGCCCTCACGGGTGCGCTCACCGACACCGGCGAACACCGACACACCGCCGTGGTCCTGCGCGACACGCTGGATCATCTCCTGGATGAGGACGGTCTTGCCGACGCCGGCACCACCGAACAGACCGATCTTTCCACCCAGCACGTACGGGGTGAGCAGGTCGATGGACTTGATGCCGGTCTCGAACATCGTGGTCTTCGACTCGAGCTGGTCGAAGTTGGGAGCCTTGCGGTGGATCGGCCAGCGCTCGGTGACCTCGATGGTCTCGCCGGGCTCGAGGTTGAGGACCTCGCCGATCACGTTGAAGACCTTGCCCTTGGTCACGTCGCCGACGGGAACGGAGATCGCCTCGCCGGTGTCGCGCACCTCCTGGCCGCGGACCATGCCGTCGGTCGGCTTCAGCGAGATCGCGCGAACCAGGTCATCACCGAGGTGCTGCGCGACCTCGAGGGTGATCTCGGTGGAGTCCTCGCCGATCACGATCGTGGTCTTCAGCGCGTTGTAGATGTCGGGAATCGAGTCGTGCGGGAACTCGATGTCCACGACCGGACCGTTGACGCGTGCGACGCGCCCGACGACCGCGGTCGCGGGCTTGTCAGCCGTAGCGGTGGGGGTCATTTGTTCGTCTCTTTCCTGAGGGTCTGTCAGCTGGATGCGAGAGCGTCGGCGCCACCGACGATCTCGGCGATCTGCTGGGTGATCTCGGCCTGGCGCGCGTTGTTGCGCAGGCGGGTGTAATCGGTGATCAGCTTGTCGGCGTTGTCGCTGGCCGACTTCATCGCCTTCTGCGTCGCGGCCTGCTTGGCAGCCGAGGACTGCAGCAGGGCGTTGAACACGCGGCTCTGGATGTAGACCGGCAGGATCGCATCCAGCACGGTCTCCGCATCGGGCTCGAACTCGTACAGCGGGTAGACCGTGCTGCCCGCCTCCGAGTCGTCGGCCTCTGCGATCTCCAGCGGAAGCAGGCGCACGTTCTCCGGCGACTGCGTCATCATGCTGACGAACCGGTTGTACACAAGGGTGATCTCGTCCACGCCACCCGCTTCCCCACCGCGGGAGAAGGCATCCAGCAGCGTGTGCGAGATCTCCTCCGCCGTGTGGAACGACGGCGTATCGGTGTCGCCCGTCCACTCCGCCGCCGAGGCGATGCCCCGGAACTGGAAGTAGCCGACGGCCTTGCGGCCCACCAGATAGAACACCGGTTCCTTGCCCTGCTCGCGCAGCAGCTCCGCGACCTCGAGACCCTCACGGAGGATCTGCGAGTTGAAGGCCCCGGCGAGACCGCGATCCGAGGAGAAGATGACGACCGCGGAGCGGCTGATCTTCTCGGGTTCGCGGGTGAGCGGATGGTCGACGTTCGAATGCGTCGCGACGGCGGACACGGCCCTCGTCACGGCACGCGCGAAGGGGCTGGACGCCTTGACGCGTGCCATCGCCTTCTGGATGCGCGAAGCCGCGATGAGTTCCATCGCCTTCGTGATCTTCTTGGTCGTCTGAGCAGAAGAGATCTTCTGCTTGTAGACCCTGAGTTGAGCGCCCATGAATCAGTACCTCACGCGATTACGCGCGACGACCCTTGACGATCTTCTCCTGGTTGACATCGTCCGCATCAGCGGCAGCGTGCTCCTCGTGGCCCGGGGCGCCGATGGCGCTGCCCTTGCCGCCCTGGAACTCCAGAATGAAGGCGTCGGTCTGCTTGTCCAGCTCCGCGACCGTGTCGTCGTCGAGGACGTTGGACTCGCGCAGCTTGTCGAGGATGCCCGTGTTGCGACGCAGGTAGTCGAGCAGGTCGCGCTCGAAGCGCAGCACGTCCGACACCTCGAGGGTGTCGAGCTTGCCGTTGGTGCCGGCCCAGATCGAGACAACCTGCTCCTCCACGGGGTACGGCGAGTACTGCGGCTGCTTGAGCAGCTCGGTCAGGCGCGCACCACGAGCAAGCTGGCGACGCGACGCCGCGTCGAGGTCGGATGCGAACATCGCGAACGCCTCGAGCGAACGGTACTGCGCGAGCTCGAGCTTGAGCGTTCCGGAGACCTTCTTGATCGACTTGACCTGAGCGTCACCACCGACTCGCGAGACGGAGATACCCACGTCGACCGCGGGACGCTGGTTGGCGTTGAAGAGGTCGGACTGCAGGAAGATCTGGCCGTCGGTGATGGAGATCACATTGGTCGGAATGTAGGCCGAGACGTCGTTCGCCTTGGTCTCGATGATCGGCAGACCGGTCATCGATCCCGCACCGAGCTCGTCGGACAGCTTCGCGCAGCGCTCCAGCAGGCGAGAGTGCAGGTAGAAGACGTCACCCGGGTATGCCTCGCGGCCCGGCGGGCGGCGCAGCAGAAGGGAGACGGCACGGTAGGCCTCAGCCTGCTTGGAGAGGTCGTCGAAGACGATCAGCACGTGCTTGCCGCCGTACATCCAGTGCTGGCCGATGGCAGAACCGGTGTAGGGAGCCAGGTACTTGAAACCAGCGGGGTCGGATGCGGGAGCGGCCACGATCGTGGTGTACTCCAGCGCACCGGCCTCTTCGAGCGCGCCCTTCACCGAGGCGATGGTCGAGCCCTTCTGGCCGATCGCGACGTAGATGCAGCGCACCTGCTTGTTGACGTCGCCCGACTCCCAGTTGGCCCGCTGGTTGATGATCGTGTCGATCGCCAGGGCCGTCTTCCCGGTCTGGCGGTCGCCGATGATCAGCTGACGCTGGCCGCGGCCGACGGGGATCATGGCGTCGATCGCCTTGATGCCGGTCTGCATGGGCTCGTGCACCGACTTGCGCTGCATGACGCCGGGCGCCTGCAGCTCGAGGGCACGCACACCCTCGGTGGCGATCGAGCCGAGACCGTCGATCGGGTTGCCGAGCGGGTCCACGACCCGGCCCAGGTAGCCGTCGCCGACGGGAACGGAGAGGACCTCACCGGTGCGGGTGACTTCCTGACCCGCCTCGATGCCGGTGAAGTCGCCGAGGACGACCACGCCGATCTGGTGCTCGTCGAGGTTCAGGGCCAGGCCCTTGGTGCCGTCCGCGAAGGTGACGAGCTCGTTGGCCATGACGCCGGGCAGTCCCTCGACGTGCGCGATGCCATCGGCTGCGTCGGTGACGGTGCCGACCTCGGTAGCCGCGGCCCCGGTGGGCTCGTAGGCTGCGGCGAAGTCCTTCAGCGCGTCACGGATGACGTCGGGGCTGATCGATAGTTCTGCCATTGTCTTCCCTTTGTGTGTCTGGGTGAGCGCGGTTCCCCGCGCCAGTCGTTGTCAGCTCGCGAGCTTCTGGCGAAGGTCGGCGAGTCGGGCGGAGATGCTGCCGTCGATGACATCATCGGCGATCTGCACGCGCAGTCCCCCGATGACGGTGGGGTCGATCACCTGATTGACGGAGATCTCGCCCCCATAGCGGCTGGCCAGAGCATCACGGAGACGGGTCTCCTGAGCAGCGGGCAGCGGAGCGGCGGTGTACACGGTCGCGACCGTGCGGCCGGACTGTGCGGAGACGATGTCGATCGCGCGGGCGATGATCTGGCGCACCCGGCGCTCACGCGGCTGGCGCACCAGTGACGAGGCGATCAGCACAGTGGCAGGGGCGGCGTTCGCACCGAAGACCTTCTCGACCAGCGCCGACTTGGCCCCGTCGTCGCCGAGACGGCGTCCGAGGGCCAGCTCGAGCTCCGGGTTCGCGGCGATGACGCGCGAGAATCCGAACAGCTCCCCCGAGACGTCGTCCTGCGGCGAGGCGATGGCGGCCGTGCGGATCGCCAGCTCCTCGACACCGTCGACGAGATCGGATGCATTCGACCAGCGCTGCGCCGCGACCGTGGTCAGCAGCGAGCGCACCGGCGCGGATGCACCGGCGAACACGCCCGAGACCAACGCGGAGCGCGCCTCGGCGGGAGCGGCAGGATCAGCGAGCGCGCCGCTCAGCTGGGCCGACTCGGCGATCGCGCGAGCGGCTGCGAACAGCTCGGCCGCGCTGTCGAGGGTCAGGCCCGACGCTGCGGCAAGCGCGTCCGTCGATGCCGCGAGTGCCTGAGTGGTCGCGCTGCCCATTACCTGGCTGCCTTCTCGATGTCGGCGAGGAAGCGGTCCACGACGGCGGACGCACGCGCGTCGTCCGTGAGGGTCTCCCCGACGACGCCGCCGGCGAGGTCGATCGCGAGCGTGCCCACTTCGTTGCGCAGCGACACGAACGCAGCCTGACGCTCGGCTTCGATCTGAGTGTGCGCAGCGGAGCTGATGCGGCTGGCTTCGGCCGTGGCCGTCTCCTTGGCCTCGGCGACGATCTTCTTGCCGTCCTCACGGGCGGCCTCACGGATCTCACCGGCCTCGGTGCGGGCTTCAGCGAGCTGGCGGGTGTACTCCTCCAGCGCGGCCTCGGCCTGCTTCTGCGCTTCGTCGGCCTTGGCGATGTTGCCTTCGATGGCCGCTGCACGCTCGTCGAGCATGGCGGTCAGCTTGGGAATCGCGACCTTCCACGCCACCACGAGGATGATGACGAAGCAGATCGCCGACCAGAAGATGTCGTACGACGCTGGAACCAGCGGACTCGGCGCCTCTTCCGCGGCAGTGACAAGAGTGCTCAGCATCCTGTCTCCTTACGTGTGGGAAGTGGAATCAGAAGCCGAAGATGAAGCCGGTGGCGATGCCGATGAAGGCGAGCGCCTCGGTGAAGGCGATACCGATCCACATCAGCACCTGCAGGCGGCCGGCCAGCTCGGGCTGACGGGCGACGCCCTCGATCGTCTTGCCGACGACGATGCCGATGCCGATGGCCGGGCCGATGGCTGCGAGGCCGTAGCCGACGGTCGCGATCGAGCCGGACATCTCAGCGAGAACCGTAGTTGCGTCCACGGGATTTTTCCTTTCGGTTGGTGGGCAGGCGGAGGCCTGTCCCCTTAGTGCTCATCGGCGACTGCGAGCTGGATGTAGACCGCAGTCAGGACGGCGAAGATGTACGCCTGCAGGACGGCCACGAGGACCTCGAACAGGGTGAAGGCGAGGCCGAAGGCGCCGGTCGCGACGCCGAGCGCCGACCACCAGCCGCTGAGGCCGAAGACGAAGAACTGGGTTGCCGAGAAGAACAGCACCAGCATCAGGTGACCGACGATCATGTTCATCAGCAGACGCAGGGTCAGGGTGACCGGGCGGATGATGAAGGTCGACAGGAACTCCAGGAGCGCCACGAACCACTGCAGCGCCACCGGAATGCCCGAGGGGAACAGCGAGTTCTTCACGAACCCCTTGGGGCTCTTCTTGACGCCGGCGTAGATGAACGTCACGTACGAGACGATCGCCAGCAGCAGCGGGACCGCGATCACCGAGGTTCCGGCGATGTTCACGCCGGGGATGATGCCGGTCAGGTTCATGAACAGGATCATGAAGAAGATGGTCATCAGGATCGGCAGGAACCGGTCGCCGTCCTTGCGACCCAGGAGATCGTGCGCGATGTTGCCGCGGACGAAACCGAAGCCCATCTCGACCAGGCTCTGGAAGCGCCCGGGTACCACGCGCAGGCGGCGCGTGCCGAGCCAGAAGATCAGGACGAGGATGACCGTCGCGAGAATCTGCGCGAGGTTGATGCGCGTGAACGCGAACGGCGTGTTCTCGAAGGCGATGACCGCAGGGAAGAAGTCGAGAATCGACGGAGGATGGAACGTCGGACCCTCAGTCGCGGCGGCAAGGAGAGACACGGCTTGAGTCAACGTTGCGGCTCCAGCTTCAGAGCACCGGGAGCAGATCCGATGCGCGGGGACAGATGAACGTCAACCGCGGCGAACCGTGATCTGCGAGGATCACCACACAACCTGCGGGGACTCGTCCAGCTTAGCAAACCCTGAGCACCGATCATGACGCCTCGTCGTCCTCCACCCGGGTGGGAAGCTCGATGTCGCTCACATTCGGCAGGCGCATGCGCATGACGACGAGCGCGTCGATGACCAGCGAGACCACGACCCCGGCGACGATCGAGAGGAACAGCACCTGCGGCACCACCCAGGGCTGGCGGCCCAGGACGAGCATCACCACGACGAACAGCCCGATCTTCACCAACCAGCCGCCGAGGACGATCGCGAAGAAGAACTGCACGTACAGGGGGTCGCCGAACCAGCGGTTGGCGAAGAGGATGCTGCCGGCCGTGACGGCCAGCAGGAGCATCGTCAGCAGCACCCCCACCAGGCCGCTCCAGAGACCGTGCACGCCGGCGACGGCGAGACCGATGCCGCCCGCGATCACGGCGAGGGCGAGGGCGGCGATCGCTGACACGATCAGAGTGCGGCGGAGGATCGGTGTGCTGGAGACGGGGCGCGGGGTCATCAGGGCTCCATGGACGTCGGGGTCAGGCGGTGCGGGGGTGTCGGGCGACGGTGCGAGGGCATGAGGGTGACGACGAGGCAGGCCGCGACGCCGACCACGCCGAACAGGATGCCCACGATGTATCCGCCAGGCCAGTCCTGCCTGGTGGCGATGTACATCAGCAGGACCGCCAGGGAGATGACGGCGGTCCAGGCGTAGAAGATGAGGACGGCGTCGCGGTCGCGATGGCCGAGATCCAGCATCCGATGGTGCAGGTGCTTGCGGTCCGGCGCGAACGGCGACTTCCCCGCCCGCATGCGACGGAAGACCGCCAGGGCGAAGTCCAGCAGAGGCAGCATGACGATCACCAGCGGCAGCACGATGGGGATGAAGGCACCCAGCAGCTGAGACCGGCCGAAGCGCTCCGGGTCGAACGCGTTCACGTCGCCCTGCGTGGTGACGGCGATCGCCGACGTCGCCATCAGCAGCCCGAGCACCAGCGCACCCGAGTCGCCCATGAACAGTTTCGCGGGGCTCCAGTTGAAGGGCAGGAATCCCACGCACACGCCGATCAGGACGGCTGCCAGGAAGGTGGCCAGGTTGAAGTAGCTCGTCGCGCCGGAGTCGCGGGTGAGGATGTAGGAGTAGACGAAGAAGATCCCGTTCGCGATCAGGCAGACGCCCGCGACCAGCCCGTCGAGCCCGTCGATGAAGTTCACCGCGTTCATCACGACGACGATCGCCAGCATCGTGATCGAGATGCTCACCCAGGGAGAGACGAGGATCATGTCTCCCACCGGCAGAGAGAGCACCTGCAGCCCGCCGCCGGCGGTGATGATGCCGGCCGCGAGGAACTGCGCGGCGAGCTTGATCATCCAGTCCAGATCCCAGAGGTCGTCGATGACGCCCACGATGGCGATCAGTAGGGCGGCCGCGAGGATCGACCACAATGTGTGCGGGGGCGACCACATCCGCTCGAAGAAGGGGTTCGCCGCCGAGATGAGGATCGCCACGGCGATCCCGGCGAACATCGCCACTCCCCCGAGCCTCGGCGTCGGAGTCTTGTGCACGTCCCGTTCACGGATGCCGGGGTAGAGCTTGAACTTCAGGCTCAACCGCCAGACCGCCCACGTCAGCGCGAACGTGATCGACGCCGTGAGGATGATCGTGAACAGGTACTGCTTCACTCTTCGTCGACCGTGCTTCCGCCGTCGGCATCCGCGGATGCACTGTCCGGCGCGACCTCGGCCAGCTGGTCAGCGGGCTCCAGCAGATCGCCGAGCACCTCCGCGAGCTGATCGCGTGTGATCGAGCCCTCACGGAGGATGCGCACACGGGCGACCTCATCCGGACCCGTGCCGACGAGCGACGTCGCGTCGACGATGGTAGAGGGCACGCCGTTCTCGCTGTACCCCTCCTCCAGATAGACCGCGACGCTGTCGCCGAGCATGGCCTGGGCGTCGGAGGCGATGATCGCCGCATCCCGCCCGGTCAGGTTCGCACTGGAGACCGCGAGCGGACCGGTCTCGGCCAGCAGCTCGAGCGCGACGCGTCGATCCGGCATCCGAACGGCGACCGTGCCCTGGGTATCGCCGAGATCCCACGTCAGCGACGGCTGCGCGGGCAGCACGACGGTCAGTCCTCCGGGCCAGAAGGCGTCGATGAGCTTCTGGACGGGCGCGGGCACTTCCTCCACGAGCGCGGCCATCATCTCCTGCCCTGCCACGAGCACGGGCGGCGGCATGTCGCGTCCCCGCCCCTTGGCCGTGAGCAGCCGCTGCACGGCCGCGGGGGAAAAGGCATCCGCGGCGATTCCGTACACGGTGTCGGTGGGCATCACGATGAGCTCGCCGCGGGCGATGGCCTGGCGTGCGTGGCGCATGCCGGCGAGGATCTGAGCCTCGTCGCGGCAATCGAAGACAGTTGACATGGCTCGCCCATTCTACGGTGATGGACCGTAGGCCCCGCCCGGAGAGCGTTCAGCGGGTCAGCGCCGTGGTCGCGCGGTCCCGGCGGGTGAGGTCCTCATGCGTCGCCGCGGATCGCCAGCCGTCGGCTTCCAGCAGTGCGCGGATCTCCGCGCCCTGCAGCTCGCCGTGCTCGAGAACGAGCAGCCCGCCCGGATGCAGCAGCTCCTGAGCTCGACGACTGATCACCCGCACGACGTCCAGTCCATCCGGACCGCCGTACAGCGCCTGGGCGGGGTCGTGCAGGCGCACCTCCGGGTCACGCGGCACCGCGTCGTCCGGTACATACGGCGGGTTGGAGATCACCACGGCCGCCGTCCCGCGCAGTTCGTCGAACGCGGTGGCCAGGTCACCGTGCACCAGGGTGAGGTTCTCGGCGCGGGCCGTGTTGCGCGCCGCCCAGGTGTACGCCTCGGCCGAGCGCTCGACGGCGAACACCCGGGAATGCGGAACCTCGGTGGCCATGGCGAGGGCGATCGCGCCGCTGCCGGTGCCCAGATCGACGGCGACGGGCGCCGGCGTCGCGCTCTCCATCAGCGCATCGATCGCGATCTGCACGACCACTTCGGTCTCGGGGCGCGGAATGAACACCCCCGGGCCCACCTCGAGCTCCAGATGCCGGAACGCCGCCCGGCCGGTCAGGTGCTGCAGCGGTTCCCTGGAGGCACGGCGGGCGACCAGCCCGTCGAGCTGCGCGGACTCGGCATCCGCCAGCACGTCGCCGCGGATGACCGCCGCCTGCAGCTCGCCGCGACCGAGGCCCAGCACGTGGCCGAGCAGCAGCTCGGCGTCCACGCCCGGCTCGGGTACGCCCGCGTCTGCCAGCTGCTGTGCGATGGCGCGCAGTCGCGCGGAGAGAGGCTCGGGCATCCCCCCAGCTTAAGCGCCGCCCGCCGGACACATTCAGCAGATGCGTGGAGTGCACGCCCTAGGCTGATGACGCTGATCCCTTCGACGAAAGGTCCGCCCATGGCCGGCATCCACTCCGATATCACCACCGCGTTCGGCAACACCCCGCTGGTGCGGCTGAACCGCGTGACCGAGGGTCTGAACGCGACCGTGCTGGCGAAGCTGGAGTTCTACAATCCGGCCTCCAGCGTCAAGGACCGCATCGGGATCGCGATGGTCGACGCCGCCGAGGCGTCGGGACAGCTCAAGCCGGGCGGCACGATCGTCGAGGCCACCAGCGGCAACACCGGCATCGCGCTCGCAATGGTGGGAGCCGCCCGCGGCTACAAGGTGATCCTGACCATGCCCGCCTCCATGTCCAAGGAGCGTCGTGTGCTGCTGCGCGCCTTCGGCGCGGAGATCGTGCTCACCGACCCGACGAAGGGCATGACCGGATCGATCGAGGTGCTCAAGGAGATCCTGGCGGAGAACCCGGATGCCGTCTGGGCCCGTCAGTTCGAGAACGCCGCCAACCCTCGTATTCACCGCGAGACGACCGGCCCCGAGATCCTGCGCGACACCGACGGCGACGTCGACATCTTCATCGCGGGTGTGGGCACCGGCGGCACCGTGACGGGCGTCGGACAGGCGCTGAAGGCGGTCAAGCCCGACGTCCGCGTGATCGCGGTCGAGCCGAAGGACTCCCCCGTGCTCAGCGAGGGCCACCCCGGACCCCACCGCATCCAGGGCATCGGCCCGAACTTCGTCCCGGACGTGCTGGACCGCGACGTGCTCGACGAGGTGTTCCCCGTGGAGTTCGATGATTCGCTGCGCACAGCGCGGGATCTGGCCGTCAAGGAGGGCCTGCTGGTGGGCATGTCCGCCGGCGCGGCCGTCTGGGCTGCGCTGAAGGTCGCCGAACGACCGGAGAACGCCGGCAAGACCATCGTCGTCGTCATCCCCGACACCGGTGAGCGCTACATCTCCACCGCGCTGTTCGAGGATCTGCGCGACAAGCCGAAGGACTGACGGCTTCCGACATGGGCGTCGTCTCCCGGGTCCGCGAAGACATCGCGGCCGCGCGCACGCGTGACCCCGCCGCGCGCAACGGCCTCGAGGTCGCCGTGCTGTACTCCGGTCTGCACGCGATCTGGGCGCACCGCGTCTGGCATGCGCTCTGGCGGCGCGGTCTGCGCCTCCCTGCTCGTGCCGGCTCGCAGCTCACGCGCTGGCTGACCGGCATCGAGATCCACCCGGGCGCGCGCATCGGCCGCCGGTTCTTCATCGACCACGGCATGGGCGTCGTGATCGGCGAGACCGCGGAGATCGGCGACGACGTGATGCTGTACCACGGTGTCACTCTGGGAGGCCGCACCCGGAATCACGGCAAGCGGCATCCGACACTGGAGGACGGCGTGGCGGTCGGGGCGGGCGCGAAGATCCTCGGCCCGGTGCGGGTCGGCGCCCGCTCGGTCGTCGGGGCCAATGCCGTCGTCACCCGCGACTCGCCCCCGGACAGCGTGCTGGTCGGCATGCCGGCGAAGGCCCGGCCGCGTGACGGATCCGACGACTCCCGAGCCCTGCTGCAGGCGCCCGAGTACATCATCTGATCCCCCGTCAAAGCCCGTCTGTGGGGCGCAGAGGTCGGTTTCAGCGGGGCCGAATAAGGCATTCGCGCCCCACAGCCGGGTGGTTTGCCTGCCCAAGGTCTGTCAGCGATTCAAAGCGCTGCGGATGCGGCGCACGGCTTCGGCGGGTTCTCGGAAGACGTGCTGGGATGTCAGACGCACGGTCTGCCATCCGGCTTCCGCATAGGCCTGGTACTTGTCGATGTCCCGCTGCAATTGCCTGCGTGTGAGATGCCCGTCGCTCTCGTACTCGATCGCGATCTTCCGTTCCGGGTAGGCGAGCTCGCTGCATCCGAGCCATCGACCACGACGGTCGTAGACATCGTGATCGAGCACGGGCTCCGGCAATCCGGCATCGCGGACCAGAAGCCGGATCCTCGTCTCCGGCGGTGACGACGCACCCGTCCTGGCATCCGCCAACGCTCGACGCAGTTTGGGCGCCGCCGGGCGTCCCTTTCGATCAGCTGCCTGTTCGAGATCGGATCGCACCGCCATGGGCGTCGTGTCGATCGTCTGAAAGCCGCCGGGATATCGCGGGATGCGCAGGATGCAGTCGGCAGCAGCCGTGAGGTCGTCCTGGCTGAGGTGAGTCCCCAGCGTCGCCCACGTGCTCGCCGGATCGGTCAGCCGGAGGTCCCCGATCTCGACGACCGTGACGAACCCCGAGGTGAACTTGTGCCCTCGCACCCCCTCGCGGCGCGGCGGGCGGTTCGGACGGTACCGACCGACATGCAGATCGGTCCAGTCGCGCGGTGGGAGTGGGATTCCCCAGTAGAACGCAGCACTCGGACCGCAGAAGAAGGCCGTCGGCCCAAGCACCGGCAGGAACTGCTGCATACGCTGCAGGTGGTGGGTTCTCCTCGGATCGTCCGCGACAGCATCCGCACCCTCACAGCCGGTTGTGCCGACAGTCACCGATTCCGAGATGCGCATGCGCATTCCATGGAACGGTGCGGCAAGATCGCCGCCACTCAGACGTGAGCGGCCGATCCCCTTTTCCCGAGCATCGGCGATGGTGAAGAGCGGACCGAGTTCCTCCGGGAGCGGTCTGCGAGAAGCGGGCATGGGACAACCATGCAGCGAAGCCAGCCGGAGCCTCAGGACTTATCCACAAGTGACCGTCCATGGGGCGCAGATGTCGCTTTCAACGCGGCTGAAGGGCGCGTTTGCGCCCCACAGACGGTCTTGGAACGGGGGCAGCTGTCAGGAGCCACCGAGCGAGGCGAGGCGCTCCGCCTCGTCGGCCTCGATGCAGGATTCGATGATCGGATCGAGTGCGCCGTCCATCACCTGGTCCAGGTTGTAGGCCTTGTAGCCGGTGCGGTGGTCGGCGATGCGGTTCTCCGGGAAGTTGTAGGTGCGGATGCGCTCGGAGCGGTCCATCCCGCGGATCTGCGAGCGGCGGGCATCGGAGGCCGCGGCGTCCAGCTCCTCCTGCTGCCTGGCCAGCAGGCGGGCGCGCAGCACGCGCATGCCGGCTTCGCGGTTCTGCAGCTGCGACTTCTCGTTCTGCATCGATACGACGATCCCCGTGGGCACGTGCGTGATGCGCACCGCGGAGTCGGTCGTGTTGACGGATTGACCGCCCGGGCCGGAAGAGCGGTACACATCGATCTTCAGGTCGTTCGGATCGATCTGGATCTCCTCGGGCGCGTCGACCTCGGGGAACACCAGCACCCCGGTGGTCGAGGTATGGATGCGGCCCTGCGATTCGGTGGCGGGGACGCGCTGCACGCGGTGCACGCCGCCCTCGTACTTCAGGTGCGCCCAGACGCCCTGTGAGGGATCGGCCGATGAGCCCTTGATCGCGACCTGGACGTCCTTGTAACCGCCGAGGTCGGACTCGTTCCGCTCGAGCAGTTCGGTCTTCCAGCCGCGATGGGCGGCGTACTGCATGTACATGCGCAGCAGATCCGCGGCGAACAGCGCCGACTCGGCACCGCCCTCCCCGGCCTTGATCTCCATGATCACGTCTCGCGCGTCATCGGGGTCACGAGGTATCAGCAGGCGCCGCAGCTTCTCCTGTGCGACGCGCAGGCGCTCCTCGAGAGAGGGAACCTCTTCGGCGAACGCCGCGTCCTCACGCGCGAGTTCGCGTGCCGCGTCCAGATCCTCCCCCGCCGCCGACCACGCCTCGTGCGCGGCGACGATGCGGCTGAGCTCGGCGTAGCGCCGATTCACGCGTTTCGCGCGCACCGCATCGGCGTGCACCGCCGGGTCGGACAGCTCCTCCTGAACCCGGCGATGCTCGTCGATCAGCGTCTGGACGGACTCGAACATCCCGCCGCTCCCGTCGTGCAGAATCAGCGGATGTTGTTCTCGTGACCGTGGCTGGAACCGGTGGAGGGCGGCGTCGGGATCGACTTCTGCATCTGGAAGAGGAACTCGACGTTCGAGCTCGTCTCCTTCAGCTTGCCCAGAACGACCTCCAGCGCCTGCTGGGGGTCCAGGCCCGCGAGGGCGCGGCGCAGCTTCCACGTGATCTTGACCTCGTCGGCCGAGAGCAGCATCTCCTCGCGACGGGTGCTCGACGCGTTGACGTCGACGGCCGGGAAGATGCGCTTGTCGGCCAGCGCGCGCGACAGGCGCAGCTCGCTGTTTCCGGTGCCCTTGAACTCCTCGAAGATGACCTCGTCCATCTTGGAACCGGTCTCGACCAGCGCGGTCGCGAGGATCGTGAGCGATCCGCCGTTCTCGATGTTCCGCGCGGCACCGAAGAATCGCTTCGGCGGGTACAGGGCCGCCGCGTCCACGCCACCGGTGAGCACACGGCCCGAGGTGGGGGTCGCGATGTTGTAGGCGCGGCCCAGACGGGTGATCGAGTCCAGCAGCACGACCACGTCGCGGCCGAGCTCCACCAGGCGCTTGGCGCGCTCGATGGCGAGTTCGGCGACGGTGGTGTGGTCCTCGGCGGGACGGTCGAAGGTCGAGGCGATGACCTCGCCCTTCACCGTGCGCTCCATGTCGGTGACCTCTTCCGGGCGCTCATCGACGAGGACGACCATGAGGTGGACCTCGGGGTTGTTCTGCGCGATGGCGTTCGCGATCTGCTGCAGCACGATGGTCTTGCCCGCCTTGGGAGGCGCGACGATGAGACCGCGCTGGCCCTTGCCGATCGGGGCGACCAGGTCGATGATCCGCTGGGTGAGCTTCTCGGGAACAGTCTCGAGCCGGAGCCGCTCCTGCGGGTACAGCGGGGTGAGCTTGCCGAACTCGAGGCGGGTTCCGGCATCCTCGGGCGACAGCCCGTTGATCGAGTCCACCTTGACGAGCGCGTTGTACTTCTGACGGCCCTGCTGCTCGCCCTCGTGCGGCTGCTTGATGGCGCCGACGATGGCGTCGCCCTTGCGCAGGTTGTACTTCTTCACCTGTCCGAGCGAGACGTACACGTCGCTCGCACCGGCGAGGTAGCCGGTGGTGCGCACGAAGGCGTAGTTGTCGAGCACGTCGAGAATGCCCGCGATCGGGATCAGGACGTCGTCCTCGCCGATCTCGGTCTCGAACTCGTCGGCGTTCTGGTTGCCGCCGCCACGACGCTTGTTGCGCTGGCGGGTGCGCCCGGAGCCGGACTCGTCATCACCGTGACCGTGGTCCTGCGCACCGTTCTGGCTGCTGCCACCGCCCTGGCTGCCGTTGCTCTGGCTGCCGTTGCCGCGCCCACGGCTGCGGTTGCGGTTGCGTCCGCGGCCACGACCGGATCCGTCGCCGTCGCCGGAGGAGTCGTCATCCGACGAGCCGTTCTGCTCGCCATCGGAGGAGCCCTTGTCGGAGGAGCCCTTGTCGGACTTGCGGTCGGAGCCCTTGTCCGACCTGCGGTCCGAGCTCTTGTCGGAACCGCGATCGGAGCCCTTCTCGGAGCCGGAGGCGTCCGAGCTCTCGGCTGCGGCATCCGCAGCCTCGTCCTGCACATCGGTGCTCTTGGCGCCGCGACGGCCGCGGGCCGGGCGCTTCGCCGGCTCGGCGGTCTCGGATTCATCGACGGGCGTCGCCGCCTCCGCGGCGGTCTCCCCCTCGTCGGCGGTCTTGCTCGATGCGCGCGCGGCGCGCTTGCGGGCAGGCTTGGCCGGCGCTTCGTCAGCATCGGGCGCGCCCGACTCGTCCGCGGCAGGAGCCTTGTCAGCGGCAGGAGCTGCGTCGCCCGCGGGAGCCTTGTCGTCCGCGGGGATGTCGAGTGCCTCGGCATCGGCCTTCTTCGCGCGCGTGCGGCGCGGAGTCTTCGGCTTCTCCGCCGCGGCATCCGGCGCCGTCACGGCCTCCGGAGCAGCAGCGGGCGCGGATGCGGTCTGCTGTGCATCGGCGGCGGGTGCCTGTGCCTCGGCGGTCGGCGCCTCGGATGCGGATGCAGCCGCGGCCGCAGAGGCTGTGGTGGCACGCCGCGGCGCGCGCTTGCGTGCGGGCGCCTTGGTCTCGGTGGCGACCGGGTCAGCGGTCGCCTGGTCGGTCTGGGTCTCGGAGAAGTTCTCCACGAGTACTCCCTCATATGTCGTGGGAAATGAGCAATCCAGAGAATGCGCAGCAGAAGCTGCACGTCACACGCGCCGACGCAGAGCGCCTGCCTGCAAGAACCTGGATGGCACTTGGGGATCGCGTGCGGATTTCGCAGAAGTGCGACGGGGCCAGATTCACGAACTTACGTGGAGCCCTCCGCTCGATCCCTAACTGTACCACCACGCACGTCGACGGCGAGCATGTGCGCGTCCCACGGGGTGTCCGTGACGGCATCGGCGACATCGACGGATCGCTGGCGCTCGCCCGGTCCGTCGGCGAGCACGAGGACACTGGGGCCGGCGCCCGAGACGACGGCCGCGTGGCCCTGTGCGCGCAGCGCCTGCACGAGACGCAGGGTCTCGGGCATCGCGGCGCCGCGATAGTCCTGATGCAGCCGGTCCGCGGTGGCGTCCAGGAGCAGTTCCGGGCTCTGCGTGAGCGCGGCGACCAGCAGCGCCGAGCGGGAGACGTTGAACACCGCGTCCTCCCGCGGCACGTGCGGCGGCTGCAGCGATCTGGCCAGTGACGTCGACATCGTGAAGCCGGGGACGAAGACGACCGGCGCCACGCCGCGGTGCACGAGCAGCTTCTTGTGCTGCGGGCCGTTCTCACCCGTCCATGCGATCGTGAGCCCGCCGAACAGCGCCGGGGCGACGTTGTCGGGGTGCCCTTCCAGCTCGGTGGCCAGACGAAGCAGGGTCGTGTCGTCGAGGTCGACGTCCTCCGCCAAGAGTCCCTTGGCGATGAGGATCCCTGCGGTCACGGCCGCCCCGGAGGAGCCCAGCCCGCGGCCGTGCGGCACCCCGTTCTCGGCGCTGATGCGCAGGCCAGGCATCGCGCGTCCGGAGTCGGCGTAGGCGTGGGCGATCGAACGGACCACGAGGTTGCTCGCATCCCGCGGGATCTGCTCCGCACCGGAGCCGGTGACCTCGATGTCGAGCCGGTCGTCGGAGAACGCCGAGACCGTGATCGTGTCGTAGATGCTCAGCGCGAGTCCGAGCGTGTCGAAACCGGGTCCCAGGTTCGCACTGGTGGCCGGCACGGTCACCGTGACCGTGCGCAGGGCATCGTCCGGAGCGGATGCCGAGGTGACGACGGGCTCCATGTCCGCCGGCACGACGGTGACGCCCACGGTCATTCCCCTTCGACGCGCAGCACGGAGACCACGTGCTCGACGACGTCGCTTGCGGTGAGCCGCTCCACCGCCGCGCTGAGGGCGCTGTCCGAGGCGCGGTGCGTACCGATGATCAGGCGTGCCGTGTCCGCCGCGCCGTCCTCGGTGGGGGTGCCTGTCTGAACGAGGGTCGCGACTGACACGCCGCCCTCGCTGAGCAGCCGTGCGATGGTGGCGAGCACACCCGGCTCATCGGCGACCTCGAGGGTGATCTGGTAGCGGGTGGTCACGTGGCCGATCGGCGCGACGGGGAGGTTCGCCCGGGTGGACTCCCCCACGCCCGTGCCTCCGGCGATGTGACGTCGTGCGGCCGAGACCACGTCGCCGAGCACGGCCGACGCGGTCTGCACGCCGCCGGCGCCGGCGCCGTAGAACATCAGCGAACCGGCGGCCTCGGCCTCGACGAAGACGGCGTTGTTCGCGCCGTGCACAGACGCCAGGGGGTGCGACCGGGGCACGAGAGCCGGGTACACCCGCACCGAGATCGACTCGCCGTTCTCGTCGTTCAGCCTCTCGCAGACGGCGAGCAGCTTGATGACGAATCCTGCCTCGCGGGCCTCCTCGATCATGGCGGCGGTGATCGTGGTGATCCCCTCCCGGTGCACGGCGTCCAGCGGGACAGCGGTGTGGAACGCCAGGCTCGCCAGGATCGCCGCCTTCTGCGCGGCGTCGTAGCCCTCGACATCCGCCGTGGGGTCGGCCTCGGCGTACCCCAGCCGCTGGGCGTCCGCCAGCACGTCGGCGAAGTCGGCTCCCTCGGAGTCCATCCGGTCCAGGATGTAGTTCGTCGTGCCGTTCACGATGCCCATGATGCGCACCACCCTGTCACCGGCCAGAGAATCGCGCAGGGGCCGGATGATCGGGATCGCACCGGCGGCGGCGGCCTCGTAGTACACGGACGCTCCCACCCGGTCGGCGGCCTCGTACACCTCGGGACCATGGGTGGCGAGCAGCGCCTTGTTGGCGGTGACGACATCGGCGCCGGATCCGAGCCCCAGCAGGATGTGCGAGCGGGCCGGCTCGATGCCGCCCATCAGCTCGATGACGATGTCCGACCCGGTGATCAGGGTCTCGACGTCAGTGGTGAACAGCTCCTTGGGGAGATCCACATCACGCGGCGCGTCGACATCGCGCACCGCGATGCCGGCGAGATCCAGGCGCGCACCGGCACGGTCGGCCAGCTCGTCAGCGTGTCGCAGCAGGAGGTCGGCCACCTGCGATCCCACGGCTCCGGCGCCCAGCAGCGCCACGCGAAGTCGTCGGTACTCGGTCATCTGCACTCCTCAGCACGTCAGTCAGTCAGGTCTGTCATGGGCGGCGACGTTCGCACGCCCGGTGTCTGCGGCCGGTCACCTGTCGATGCCGGCGTCGCGCGCCAGCAGGTCGGACAGGCTCTCGCCGCGCACGATCACCCGGGACTCGCCGTCGTTCACGGCGACTATCGGAGGACGGGGCACATGGTTGTAGTTGCTCGACAGCGGTGCGCAGTAGGCACCGGTCGCGGGTACCGCGAGAAGGTCGCCGGGAGCGACATCGCCGGGCAGGTACTCGTGATCGACGACGATGTCGCCGGATTCGCAGTGCCTGCCGACGACGCGCACGAGCACGGGGTCCGCGCCGCCGAGGCGTGCGGCGAGTCGGGCGGAGTACTGCGCGCCGTACAGAGCGGGACGCGCGTTGTCGCTCATTCCACCGTCGACACTCACGTACCGCCGGCTGCCGCTGTCGAGTGCGACGTCCTTGACGGTGCCGACCTCGTACAGGGTGACGCCGGCGTTGCCGACGACCGCGCGACCGGGCTCGAACGAGAGCACGGGGATGCTGATCCCACGGGCCGCGCACCCTTCGGCGACCGCCGAGACGATGCCGTCCGCGAGATTCTCGATCGGCTCGGGCGAATCGACACGGGTGTACGCGATGCCGAAGCCGCCGCCGAGGTTCAGGTGCGGGACGTCGCCTCCGGCGAGCAGCTGCTCGTGCAGGTCGAGCACGCGCGCGGCGGACTCGCGGAATCCGGCGACGCCGAAGATCTGCGAGCCGATGTGGCAGTGCAGCCCCACGAAGTCGAGTCCCTCGATCTCACGGATTCGCGCGACCAGTGCCGGGGCCTGCGTGAGCGGGGTGCCGAACTTCTGATCCTCGTGCGCCGTGGCGAGGAAGTCATGCGTCTCGGCGTGCACGCCGCTGTTGACGCGCAGCATCACACGCTGCGAGGCGCCGGTGCGGGCCACGATCGCCGCGAGGCGTTCGATCTCGATCTCGCTGTCGATGACGATGGTGCCGACGCCGACCTCGACCGCCCGCTCGAGCTCCGCCACCGACTTGTTGTTCCCGTGGAAGCCCAGGCGTGCGGCATCCGCTCCCCCGGCGAGGGCGACCTCCAGCTCGCCTCCCGTGCAGACGTCGAGGTTCAGCCCTTCCTCCATCACCCAGCGAACGATCGTGGTGTTCAGCAGCGCCTTGCCTGCGTAGTACACGCGGGCAGTGGTGCCGTGCGCGGCGGCTGCGTCGTCGAAGGCCGACCGGATGCGGGATGCGCGACGGCGCACCTCCCCCTCGTCGATCACCTGCAGCGGTGTGCCGTAGGTGCGGGCGAGGGCATCGGCGGAAGCGCCTCCGATGATCAGCACGCCGTCCGAGTCGCGCTCGGCAGAGGCCGGCCAGACCGCGGGCACCAGGTCGTCGGCGTCGTCGGGGACGACGAGCCATCCCGGGGCGGGCGAGGAGACAGCTGACTGCACAGAACACCAATCATGGGGACGAGTCCTCGGGCATCGGGCGCACGGCGAGGCTGACCCGATTCTAGGACATCGGCGCAACCCCCCTGGCTATGTTCCGGCCGGTGACTATGTTGATGCAGATGAGCAGCCGTACCGACTCCCCGCAACCGGGCTTCTTCTCGCGCGTCTCCAAAGCGACCATCGCGCGACTCCTGCAGTGGCGACTGGTGCGCGCGATACTGCGATACATCGGGCGTCGGGGTCCTGTGCTGGCGGACGCGGTCACGTATCGGGCACTGTTCAGCGTGTTCGCGGCGGTTCTGCTCGGGTTCTCCATCGCCGCGCTGTGGCTGTCCGGCGACGACGTCGCCTGGGACGCGGTCGTGACCGCGGTGGATGCCGCGGTGCCCGGGCTGATCGCCACGGGTGATGGGGAGGGGATCGTCGACCTCGCCGACATCCGCGCACCCGCCGGGCTCTCGATCGCCGGGATCATCTCGCTGGTCGGTCTGATCGGCTCGGCGCTGGGCGCGATCAGTTCTCTGCGCATCGCCATCCGCAGCGTGGCCGGCACCGTGCACGCCGATGTCGTCTGGTTCAAGGTGATCCTGCGCAACGTCCTGCTCGCGCTCATCATCGCGGGCACGTTCGTCGCCGCTGCCGCGCTGACTTTCGCCAGCGGACTCGTCGTCGACGCGCTCGCGGCGGCAGTCGGCCTGCCGAGTTCCTCGGCGGCGGTGCTGTGGACGGTGCGCGGGCTCTCGCTGGTGGTGGTGCTGGCGCTGAACGCCGTGCTGATCGCGGCGGCGTTCCGGATGCTGTCCGGGGTGCGCGCGTCGGCGAAGTCGTTGTGGGCGGGCGCCCTCGTCGGTGGCGTCGCCCTGCTGGTGCTTCAGGAGCTGTCTGGACTGTTCGTGGGCGGGGCGAGAGCGAATCCGCTGCTGGCATCGTTCGCGTCGCTGCTGGCCCTGCTGCTGTGGCTGAACCTGTCCACCCAGGTCATCCTGATCGCCAGCTCGTTCATCACGCTCTCAGCGAAGGAGGAGCGCGACCGAGTGGCCGAGCGCTTCCGCGCCCGCACGCTGGCTGAGGAGGGACTTCGCCGGGCGGAGGAGGACGTGCGCATCGCGACCGGCGAGCTGCGTGAGGCGCAGGAGGCGGTCGAGAAGGAGCACAAGAGCACCTGACGGCTTCCGCTCGCTCCCCCGAGCCGTCGAAGGGGGCGTGAGGGGCCCGGAGCGGCGCTCAGCGGGGGCAGGTGCCGTTCTCGAGAAGCGCGGGATCGTCGGCGATGCGGCCGTCTGCGGTGAAATCGGCGACCGCCGTGGTGCGCTGGATGCGCAGCGCGGTGAGCGTCAGGCCTGCCGGCAGCTGATCGGCGATGCAGAGACGCTGCGATCCGGCGAGACCTTCGCCGACGTCCCCGAGGAGTCCGGCGAGCGCCCGCAGATCCAGCTCGTTGCCGCCCAGCGTCGCGGAGACGGGGGTGAGCAGGAGGTCGCCGTCGTCTGCGCCGGGGGTCACGGTCAGCCCCACAGGAATCGTGCGTCCCAGGAGGGTGATGTCGCCCTGCAGCGTGGCGTTCGGCTCCTCGAGCGTGATCTCGGCATCCGGCAGCCGGGAGTGCTTCAGCAGCCCGGCGAACTGCGTCTGATCGACCGAGACCGTGCCCTTCGCCGAATGCAGGGCACCGCCGCGCAGCGGCACGCCGGTCGCGGTGACGTGCGCGGCACCCGTGATGCCGCCGATCGTGACCTCGTCCGAAGCCAGCTGCAGCTCGTCGAGGGTGCCGGTGACCAGCTGCGGGACCAGCAGGCCGGACGCCTGCACGTCCAGCTGCTGATCGGAGGGCAGGTCCAGCTGCTCGACGACGATCGAGCGCACGATGCCCGGCAGCACGGCCCGGGCGATCAGCTCCGCCGCGACGAGCAGCACGGCCACCGCCACGACGACGACGAGAACGACCCATGGCCAGCGGGTGCGCCGCGCTCCGGCATCCGCTCCCCGTGCCGCGGCGGTCATGTCACATCCGCTCGGGGGCGGACACGCCCAGCAGTCCGAGCCCGTTGCGCAGCACCTGACCGGCGGCGTCGTTCAGCCACAGGCGAGTGCGGTGCACGGTCTCGATGGGGTCATCGCCCTTGGGGATGACCCGGCAGTTGTCGTACCAGCGGTGGTAGAGCCCCGCCAGCTCCTCCAGGTACCGCGCGATGCGGTGCGGCTCGCGCACCGAGGCGGCGAAGGCGACCAGGCGAGGGAACTCCTGCAGGGCGCCCAGCAGGGCACTCTCGGTCTCGTGCGTGAGCAGTTCCGGCGCGAACTCGGAACGGTCCACGGCGGAGTCGGCCGCATTGCGCGCGACGTTGTGCGTGCGCGCGTGCGCGTACTGCACGTAGAAGACCGGGTTGTCGTTGGTGCGCTTCTGCAGCAGCTCGGGATCCAGATCCAGCGGCGAGTCGGCGGGCGAGCGCTCCAGGGAGTATCGCAGCGCGTCGGGGCCCAGCCAGTCGAGCAGGTCGTCCATCTCGATGATGTTGCCCGCGCGCTTGGACAGGCGTGCACCGTTGATGGAGACCATCTGCCCGATCAGCACCTGGATGTTGCGCTCCGGGTCCTCACCCGCCGCGCCGGCGACGGCCTTGAGCCTGTTCACGTAGCCGTGGTGGTCGGCGCCGAGCAGGTAGATCTTGTTCTGGAAGCCGCGGTCGCCCTTGTTGAGGTAGTACGCCGCGTCGGCGGCGAAGTAGGTGAACTCACCGTTGGAGCGACGGATGACGCGGTCCTTGTCATCGGTGAAGTCCGTGGTGCGCACCCACACCGCGCCGTCCTCATCGAACACGTGCCCCTGGGCACGCAGCCGGTCGACGGCCTGATCGATGAGGCTCGGACCGCCGTCCTCGGAGGCGGCATGCAGCGTGCGCTCGGAGAACCACACGTCGAAGGGCACGTTGAAGCGCTCGAGGGAGTGCTTGATCTCGGCGAGCTGGTACTCGTAGGCCTGGTCGCGGGCGACGACCAGCTGCTCGTCCTCGGGCAGCTGCAGCAGGCCAGGATGCGCGGCGAGCACGCGCTGGGCCAGCTCGCCGATGTAGGCACCCGGGTAGCCGTCCTCGGGGGTCGGCTCGCCCTTCGCCGCGGCCAGCACGGAACGCGCGAAACGCTCCATCTGCGCACCGGCGTCGTTTATGTAGTACTCCCGCACGGCGTGCGCGCCGCTGGCCAGCAGCAGGCGCACGATCGAGTCGCCCAGCGCCGCCCAGCGCGTGTGCGCGATGTGCAGCGGCCCGGTGGGATTCGCCGAGACGAACTCGACGTTCACCGAGACGCCGGTCTGCGAGTCGTTCGTCCCGTAGGCGTCGCCCGCGTCGACGATCGTCTTCGCGAGAGCCCCTGCGGCGGCGGCATCCAGTCGGATGTTGATGAAGCCGGGGCCGGCGACCTCGACACCCGCGATGCCGCCGACCGCGGCCAGACCGTCGGCGATCTGCTGCGCGAGCTCACGGGGGTTCGTCCCCAAGCGCTTCGCGAAGCGCATCGCGATGTTGGTCGCCCAGTCGCCGTGGTCGCGGTTGCGCGGACGGTCCAGGACGATGTCGGATGCCGTGAGCCCGAGCTCCTCGCCGGGGCGTCGCTCGGCCGCGATCGGTTCGAGGACGGCGAGGACGGCTGCGGAGAGGGCTTCAGGGTTCATAGACTCACCAGTCTACGGCCCGGGTGACCGGGCGACGGGGGCCTGAGGCCTCAGCGGAACGCGGAGACCGTTTCGGTGAGACGGGCGAGGATCGCCGCATCCGGAGCGCCTCCGGCCGCGCGCACGGCCAGCACCGCCGCGCCGACCGCGCCGTCGCCGACCGGATGCAGCTTCAGCCCGTCAGCCGCGCCGCCGAGGCGCGCGAGGAACGCGTCCCGCACGGGGCTCATGCGTGCCAGCACACTGCCGCCGATCACGAGGGGTCCGGGACCGCGGAGCACCGCTGTGAGTGTGTCCGCGAGATGCTCGCCGGCCGCGGCGAGGATGCGGTGGGCCACGGCATCCGTGTCCTCGAACGCGAGCGGCGTCAAGGCCGCCAGCTCGATCGGCGGACGCGCGTACAGCGCGCCGACCAGCGCTTCCAGCTCTCGCCACCTGCCCTGTTCGCGCACGTCGGTGCGGGCGAGACCGTAGTGCGCGAGGACTCGAGGCGTGAGGTTCGTCGCGGGGCCCGTGCCATCGAGATCCTGCACGGCGGCACGGGCGATCGCGTGGCCGATCCAGAAGCCGCTGCCGCGGTCCCCCAGCAACCAGCCCAGCCCGTCCCCGACGCCGTCGATGCGTCCGTCCTGCACGCGGATGACGCACGCTCCCGTTCCGGACACCAGGGCGTAGCCGAAGGCGGATGCCGCGCCGCTGAAGTACGTCGCGAGGAGGTCGGACTCGAAGACGAGTCGGCCGGCGAAACCCGCCTCGACCAGCCGGTCATGCAGCCAGGCGACACCACCCGATGCGCGCATGCCCGCCATCGCCGCGACGATCACCGACACGTCGGACAGGGCACGATCCGATTCGGCGAGGGCCATCCGGATGGCATCCAGGACACCGTCCGCTGCTCGATCCGGGCCCGCGGAGATGGGATTGCCCCGGCCTCCGACGCCGTACCCGAAGCACTGCCCGCGGAGGTCCGTCAGCACCGCCCTGGTCGAGGTTCCGCCGGCGTCGATGCCCAGCAGGAGCGATTCGTGACTCATTCGTGATGCTGTCCTATTTGACGTTTTCGTCGCGTGAGAATAGTTTTCATCTCAACGAGAAAAACCCTACCGGGATTTCAGGAGGCAATGGTGCCACGGACCAAGGACTTCGGCAACGGAATGACGATCGCGCGCCGCATCGCGGCCGGTCGTCACACCATGCCGACGGCGATGAGCAAGATCGCCGATGTGGTCACCGTGCACCCCGCCGCCCCCATCGAGCTGACGATCACCGAACTCGCGGATCGCGCCGGGACCTCCCCCGCCACCGTCACCCGCTTCTGCCGCGCGATCGGCTTCGACGGGTACACACAGTTCCGCGTCGGCGTGGCCAGCGAGATCGGCCGCGGCGACGCGAACGAGAGCTGGCACGCCGACATCGGCGAGGAGTTCGGCGCCACCGACGAGCCGGGCAAGGTGCTGCAGACTCTCGTCGCGCTGCACGTGGACAGCCTGGAGAGCACGGCGTCACGCCTCAATCTGGACAGCGTCATGCAGGTCGCGAACGCCGTGGCCGTCTCCCGTCACGTGGACATCTACGGTGTGGGCGGAAGCGGTGTCATCGCCCGCGAGTTCCAGGGGCGGCTGTATCGCATCGGCGTGAACACGCACGCATGGTCGGACGTGCACGAGGGACTCACCAGTGCCGTGATGCAGGATGCCAGGTCGGTCGCCGTCGGGATCTCCAGCACGGGTCGCACCGATGAGACCGTGCAGATGCTCTCTCAGGCCGGCGCCTCGGGCGCCTTCACGGTTGCGATCACCCACGACGCGGACTCGTGGCTGGCCGGGATCGCCGATGTCTCCCTGGCCACGGCCGAGCCGTCCCGCTATCTGCGCCCCGACGACCTGTCCGTCAAGCACTCGCAGCTGCTGGTGCTCGATCTGCTCTACCTGCTCATCGCGCAGCAGATGTTCGCCGACGCATCCACCCGCCTCGCGGCGAGCGCGATGGCCGTTTCGGGGCACCGGCGTCCGCCGCGCCCTGCCAAGACCGCTTCCACCCCTGAGGAGAACCGATGACTGCAACCCCTACCGATCTGCTGCGCGAGGCGACCGTCCGGCTCGAGCGGCTGGCCGCCGACGCCGAGACCGGTGCCCTCGATCCCGCCATCGCACTGATGGTGCAGGCGCTGGACGGTGGCGGCGTGATCCAGGCGTTCGGCACGGGTCACTCCGAGGCCTTCGCGATGGAGATCGCCGGGCGGGCGGGAGGCCTCATCCCGACGAACCGCTTCGCGCTGCGTGACATCGTCATGCACGGCGACCGCGATGCCGACGTGCTGACCGGTTCCCTGGAGCGCGAGCCCTGGGTCGTCGACGAGCTGATGTCGACGGTTCCGGTCGGTGCGAAGGATGTGTTCCTGATCGCTTCGAACTCCGGGGTGAACGGGTCGATCGTCGGCACGGCGCTGTGGGCCCAGGAGCGCGGTCACCGCGTCATCGCGGTGACCAGCCTGCAGCACACGGTGCGTGTCGAGCCGAAGCATCCCAGCGGCAAGCGCCTCAGCGAGATCGCCGACGTCGTCATCGACAACCTCGCACCCTACGGCGACTCGACGCTGGAGCTCGGCGGCGGGATCGGCGCCGGGGCGATCTCCTCCATCACGGCCGCATTCATCGCGCAGCTGCTGACTCTGGGGGTCGCGCGCACCATCGCCGCGCGCGGCGACACCCCTCCGATGTACATCTCCGCCAACATCCCCGGCGGCGATGACCACAACTCCGTCCTTGAGGACCGCTACGCGGGCCGCATCCGACGGGGAGCTTGATCCGTCGAGCTCACCCCGGGGCCCTGAGCTCGGCGAAGGACCCGACACCCACACACCGAACAGATCACTACGGAAGGTATGAAGATGGAACTCAACGATGCATCCATCAGCCGGCGCAACCTGCTGCGCGGCGCGGCCACGGCTGCGCTGCTGCTGCCGTTCGGCGCCACCCTCGCCTCGTGCGCCGCACCGGCGGGCGGAGGCGGCGGCGACAAGCCCGCGGGTGATGTCTCCGCCGACAACCCCTTCGGCGTGGCAGCGAACTCGAAGGTAGACGCGGTCATCTTCGACGGCGGCTACGGCATCGACTATGTCGAGAACTCGGCGAAGATCATGCAGGACAACAAGAACCTCGACGGCGTGTCCGTCAAGGTCTCGTCGTCCACCAAGATCGCCCAGGAGCTGCAGCCTCGCTTCGTCGGCGGCAACCCGCCGGACCTCATCGACAACTCGGGTGCCAACTCGATCGGCTGGAACACGATCCTGGACCAGCTCGAGACGCTCGACGATGTCCTGGACTCCAACAACCTCGAGGGCACCAAGATCAGCGACACGCTGTTCGGCGGAGTGAAGGCGCCGGGCACGTTCGACGGCAAGTTCGTGGCGCTGAACTACGTCATGACGGTCTACGGCATCTGGTACTCCTCCAGCCTGTTCGAGGCGAACGGCTGGGAGGTGCCGAAGTCGTGGCAGGACCTGAAGGCGCTCGGCGAACAGGCGAAGGCCAAGGGCAAGTACCTCTTCCTGTGGGGCAAGGAGGCGGCGACCTACTACCAGACCATGGTGGTGGACTCCGCGGTCATCCAGGCCGGCGACGATGTGCGCATCCCGCTGGAGAACCTCGACGCGAAGGCCTGGTCGCACCCGGCGATCCAGGGCATCCTCGAGATCCTCCACGACCTGATCGCCTCGGGCTACGTCAAGCCCGGTGGCGGCGGCACGCAGTTCACCCAGGCGCAGGCTCAGTGGAGCCTGGACCAGGAGGCGCTGCTGTACCCGTCGGGATCGTGGATCGAGAACGAGATGAAGAAGACCACCGCGGACGACTTCAAGATGAAGGGCTTCCCGGAACTTCCGCTCGACACCAGCCAGACCACCCCGGCCGGCACCATGCGCGCCGAGGCCGGCGAGCCGTTCATCGTCCCGACGAAGGCGAAGAACGTCGCCGGCGGCAAGGAGCTGCTGCGCACCATGCTGTCGAAGGAGTCCGCCACCGCGTTCGCCAAGAACAAGCTGGCTCCGACGATCGTCAAGGACACCGTCCCCGCCGACGGCTTCGGCTCGACGGCGCTCGTGTCGCAGTCCGAGATGCTCGCCGCGGCCGGGGAGAACGTCTTCACCATCAAGTCGTTCAACCTGTACGGCATGAACTCCGACCAGCTGCCCATCTGGAACTCGTTCCTGGACGGCAAGATGACGGTCGCGGAGATCACCAGCCAGCTTCAGGCTCTGACCGACAAGGTCCGCGAGGACAGTTCCGTCACCAAGATCGAGATCAAGTGAGCTATTCCACCGTCAGCGGTGGACCGGGGCTTGAGACGGCCGCGGTCACCGCAGTCCAGGCGGGGCGGCGCAAGCCGTCCCGCCTCGGGCGGCGCAAGCTGACCTTCGACTTCGTCTCGTTTCTGCTCGTCTTCCTCGGCCTGCCGCTGGTCATCTTCCTCGTCTTCGTGATCTCGCCGTTCCTCCAGGCGCTCTACTACGGGCTGACCAACTGGACCGGCTTCTCGGCGACGATGGATTTCGTCGGCATCGACAACTACGTCAGGCTGTTCAACGACCCGATCTTCATGCGGGCGATGATGAACAACATCGTGCTCGCCATCATCGTGCCGTTGATCACCATCGTGATCGCCCTCGTCTTCGCCAGCATGATCACCGTCGGAGGCGCGAGCCACGGACAGGTCCGGGGCCTGCGCGCTTCCAGCTTCTACCGGGTCGTGTCCTTCTTCCCGTACGTGATCCCCGCGATCGTCATCGCCATCCTCTGGAACATGATCTACGCGCCCACCGGCCTGCTCAACGGGCTGCTCGAGCTGTTCGGGATCGACAACGGGGGCTTCGCCTGGCTCGGTGACGAGCGCACCGCCATGGGGGCGACCATCTTCGTCATCGTGTGGAGCATGGTCGGCTTCTACATGATCCTGTTCATCGCCGCGATCAAGGGCATCCCGTCCGAGACGCTGGAAGCCGCCCGCATCGACGGCGCAGGCCGGTTCCGCACCGTCACCTCGATCCTCCTGCCGCAGATGCGCGACAACGTGCAGACGGCGTACATCTACCTGGGCATCCTGGCCCTCGACGCGTTCGTCTACATGGTCGGGCTCAACTCGACCGGCGGACCAGGCAACAGCACGCTGGTGATGAGCCAGTACCTGTTCCGCACGGCGTTCGAGAAGGGTCAGTTCGGCCTGGCCACCGCGATGGGCGTCATCCTCGCGGTCATCACCCTGATATTCGCCGCACTCGTCATCGGCGTGTTCCGCCTGATCGGCGGCAAGGACGAAGGAGGACGCGCATGAGCACCGAGACGCGCGCCGCGGTCACCATCGACGGCGGATCCAGAAGCTCCCTCCCGTCACGCAGGTCGAACCCCTCCCGCAGGACGAAGTCCACGACCGGCGACAAGGCAGTCGCCGGCGTCTCGCACGTGGTGATGGCCATCTGGGCGATCGTCGTCATCCTGCCGATGCTGTGGACCCTGCTCGGGTCGTTCAAGACCACGAAGGAGATCTTCGCCTCCCCGTTCGGGCTGCCGGCGAACTGGAGCTTCGAGAACTACATCAGCGCGTGGGTCGACAACGCGTTCGGCCAGATGTTCCTCAACACGGTGATCGTCGTCGGCGTCTCACTCGTGTCGGTGATGATCCTGGGCGCGATGTGCGCCTACGTGCTGGCCCGGTTCTCCTTGCCCGGCAGCAGGATCATCTACTATCTGATGCTCGCCGGCCTCACCTTCCCGGTGTTCCTCGCGATCGTGCCGCTGTTCTTCATCCTGCAGAACATGGGACTGCTGAACACGCTGCCGGGCCTGATCGTCACGTACGTCGCGTTCGCGCTGCCGTTCACGGTGTTCTTCCTGTACTCGTTCTTCAAATCGCTGTCCTACGAGATCCAGGAGGCCGCGTACGTGGACGGCGCCAGCGAATGGCGCACGTTCTTCCAGGTGATGCTGCCGATGGCCAAGCCCGGTATGGCGGCGGTGGCGATCATGAACTTCCTGGGCCTGTGGAACCAGTTCCTGCTGCCCATCTCGCTGAACACCGACAAGGACAACTACGTGCTCTCCCAGGGCATGGCGGCCTACGCCTCGTCGGCCGGCTACGCCCTCGACTTCGGGCAGATGTTCGCGGCGGTGATGATCACCATCATCCCGGTGCTGATCGTCTACATCCTGTTCCAGCGTCAGCTGCAGGGTTCCGTGTCCCAGGGCACCTCGAAGTAGCATCCAGTGGCCGTCAGAACTCCCCTTCGGTCCCGAGCCGGAGGGGAGTTCTGCATGCCGGTCGCGGCGGAATTCGCATCCGGCTCCCGATGACCTACTCTCGTCCCATGCCTTTGCTCCAGCCGACCCGACGGCGCCGCATCGCCCTCGTGGTCGTGGGTGGCCTGGCCGTCGCGCTCACCGTCGCGCTGGGGATCGTCCGGCCGTGGATGCCGCCCGCCGAGACGGCCCCCATCGCGGCGGCGCCCGGCGGGATCTCGCCTGCGGCGCTGACCCTTCCGGACGATCCGACGGTGCTCGTGTTCGGCGACTCCTGGACGTACGGCTCGGCGGCGACGCCTCCCACGCTCGGGTACGCGTATCTGCTCGCTGACCTGCTCCACGGCACGACCGTCGTGGACGGCGTGCGCGGCAGCGGCTATCAGAAGCCCGGTCTCGACGGGCCCGACTACGGCACGCGGATCAGAGCACTGGATGCCGGCATCGCCCCCGATCTCATCATCATCGAGGGTTCCATCAACGACAGGCGCGAGAACGCGGAGGCGTTCCCGGCAGCGGTCGATGCCGCCTGGAACGCCCTGACGGCGACCTTCCCCGACGTGCCCATCGTGGTGCTCGGCCCCGCCCCGCATGAGCTGCCGGTCGGCGCATCCACGGCACGCATCGATCAGGATCTCTCGCGTCTGGCCGCCGAACGCGCCTGGTGGTACATCTCGCCGGTGCGGGAGAGGTGGATCACGCCGGAGAACTACCTGCAGATGATCGACGTCGGCGTCGGTCGCAAGCACCCCACGAACGCCGGGCACGAGATGCTCGCACAGAGGGTCACCGAGGCGCTGGAACGCTTCAGCACGGCTCCGGTCACCGCTGCCGATGGCACCCGGCCGAAGCCTGCTAAGTAGCCGCGGGGTACTGCACTCCGCCGTCGCGGACGACGGCTCCTTTCGTGAGCTCCGCGCCGGCGACGCGCCCGTCGGGCATGAGATGCCCGACGCGGATGCCGCGGGCCAGCAGGTGATCGGCGATGAGGCGCCGATGGCATCGCCACCAGACCGCCTCTGAGCACATCACCGCGGGCGGATGCTGCGCGTTGGCCTGCGCGATGAGCCCGTCGAGTCCCTGCGCGAACTCCGCGCCCATCGCGTAGTCGGCGTAGTTGTGGAAGCTGCGGTTGCGCCAGAGGGCGTTCACCTCGTCAGGGACGTCGTGCTGGACCGGGCGGCGCCCGGTGAGCTCGGCGACGTGCGCGTAGCGGATGCCGACCTCGCCCAGGCTCTCGCTCAGAGCGTCCTGGTTGAACCACGGGTACCGATTCGAGCCCGGCAGACGTCGCACGTCGACGATCGCGCCCGCTTCGGCCTCTTTCACGAGAGTCAGGAACTCGTCCAGCGGATGCGTGGAGTGGCCGACCGTGAGGATCTCCGGGTCAGTCATCGACGAGCGTCAGCGCGCTGCCCTTGTGCGCGGCGACGTGATCGGTCTTGTCGCTCGTGATCTCGTACTGCGGGTCGTCATCGCTGGCACGATGCGTGTGCCCCTTGTAGTCGAAGTCGGTGGTGTGCACCTTCGAGATGCGGCCGCTCACCTGTCCCGCCTCCGAGTTCCACCTGACGTGGTCTCCGACCGTGAAGCGCTTGGTCATCGCAGGCTCCTCTCACCGTATGGGAGCATTCTCGCGCGGCACGGAGGCGTGGACCACCGGGTTGACAGCGGCCGAGATCGGCACTCCGCCGGGTGGATGCGCAGAGAGGGGCCGCCTCCGGGCGGCCCCTCTCTGCGTTCGTCGTGGTGGTGCCCCCGACAGGAGTCGAACCTGCGACCTACGGTACCGGAAACCGGCGCTCTATCCACTGAGCTACGGAGGCGAACTCATCGAGCCTATCAGCTTCGAATGGCGATTCTGCGCACCGCGGAGACCCTTCCCCCGCCCGGGATTCAGGCGATCGCGATGCTCACGATGAGCACGGCCAGCAGCGGCAGAACACCCTGCACCGCGGCTGCGCGCAGCTTGGTGCGGTCCGCCAGCACGAGCACCAGTGCGGCGGCCAGCATCATGCCGGTCGCGGCGAGCACGAGGGTCACGCCGGCCGTTCCCTGACCCGCGATCGCGAGCACCACGCCCAGGAACGCGGTGAGCGCGAGGAACAGGTTGTAGAAGCCCTGGTTGAAGGCCAGCTGCTTCATGGTCTCGGCATCCTCTGCGCTGCGCACCCCGAAGACGCGGCGGGTGGCGGGCTGCGTCCAGCGCAGAGACTCCAGCACGAAGATGTACACGTGGACCGCTCCGGCGAGCGCGGCGAGGACGAGGCCTGTGATCAGCATCCGACGATTCTCCTCCCTCGCGATCAGCCTCGACAGAGGTCAGACGAGGAACACCGGGAGAAGACCGGGATTGTGCGCGTGGACGAGCACGGCGAAGACGACCGCATCGAAGAGCAGGTGCACGGTGACCACGTACGCGAGCGAGTGGGTGCGCAGGAAGATCCAGCCCTGCAGCAGCGCGAACGGGATGGTCAGCACCGGCCCCCATTCCCGATAGCCCAGTTCCCAGAGGAACGAGACGAAGACGATCGTCTGCAGGACGTTCGCGAGGGCGTCCGGGAAGTGCCGGCGCAGCAGCGCGAACACCGTGCAGATGAAGAACAGCTCATCCCAGATGCCGACCGCGCCGACGCCGACGAAGAGCCGGACGATCAGTTCGGGCGTGTCGACGACGGGCCAGTTCTGGTACACACCGCTGGTGATGAAGTAGAACGGCAGGATCAGCCAGCCGAGGACCAGCACGGCGACCAGCCAGCCCCACTGCCACCGGTTCCACCGGCGCCGCGCGCGCCACGGGAAGGAGATGGCTCGATCGCGGAACACGAAGCGCGAGACCAGGTACGGCACGAGCACCGCTCCCCCGAGGGCCAGGGTGAATCGCAGCATGGCGAGGTCATCGAGCTGCGCCTCCAGCGAGATGGCGTGCACGATCAGCATCCCCAGCGCGATCAGTGCGAGATCCCGGGTGAGCGACGGCATCCGCTTCTCGCCGATCTCCCACGTCGGGTGCGTCCCGACCGAGACCGTCGCGGTGCGGGGCGCGCCCCGCTCCACCAGCGCGGCGGATCCGACGCCGACGACCATGAGCATCCACCCGACCCACGTCCAGCCGAGCACGAAGAATGCGGGCGCGGCCAGGCACACGAGGACGGCGGGGCCGAGACGGCGCCAGGATGCGGGGTTCACGCCCGCGGGACCCTGCGGTAGGTGAGATCACGGATGTCGCGGCCCTTGCTGATGCCCTTGCGCTCGAACGCGGTCATCACTCGTCCGTCGAAGCGCGGCGCCCAGTCGCCCTCGAAGGCGCGCTCGAACTCCGGCGCCTCATCGAGCACCTCGCGCATCTGCAGCGCATAGTCCTCCCAGTCGGTCGCCAGGCGCAGCAGTCCGCCCTCGGCGAGAGCATGCGCTGCGGTCACGGGGAATCCAGGACGCACCAGACGACGCTTGGTATGGCGCTTCTTGTGCCAAGGGTCGGGGAAGAAGATCCAGACCTCGGATGCCGCGCCCTCCGGCAGCAGCGTCGAGAGCACCTCGGGCGCGTTGGCCTCCACCAGGCGCAGATTGCGCGCACCGGCCTTGTCCGCGTCGAGCATGGTGCGCGCGAGTCCGGCACGGAACACCTCGACGGCGAGGAAGTCGGTCTCGGGGTGCGAGGTCGCGGCCGCCACGATCGCATGCCCCTGTCCGGAGCCGATCTCCACGATCAGCGGTGCGGTACGGCCGTACTCGGATGCCGGATCCAACCGCGCGTCCGGGTGCACCGAGGTGAAGGCCACGTCGCGTTCGACGTCGATGAGGTACAACGGTGCGAGCTGCTCGAAGGCCCGCTCCTGCGCCTCGGACATGCGACCGCTGCGGCGCACGAACGAGACCGGTTCTTCACGGAAGGTGCGGGGTTCTGGCATCCCACCAGGGTATCCGCGAGAGCGACCGCTCACGCGGCGGGCTCCGTGACGAAGTCGATGAGCTCTTCGACCCGGCCGAGCAGGGACGGCTCGAGGTCGCGGAACGTGGTGACCCGGGCCAGGATGCGCTGCCAGGCGCGCGCGATGTCCGCCTGATCCTCGGCCGGCCAGCCGAACGCTTTGCAGATGCCCGTCTTCCAGTCCGTGCCGCGCGGGATCTGCGGCCAGGCGCGGATGCCCATCGCGGCAGGTGTCACGCACTGCCAGACGTCGATGAAGGGGTGTCCGACGATCTTCAGGTGCGCGCCGTGCGGACCGCGCATGATCTGCTCGACCATCCGCGTCTCCTTGGACCCCGGCACCAGGTGATCGACGAGCACGCCGTAGCGGCGCTGCGCATTCGGCGGCGCCTGGGTCAGCAGGTCGTCGAGCAGGTCGATGCCCTGCAGGTACTCCACCACGACGCCCTCGACGCGCAGATCGGCGCCCCACACCTTCTCCACGAGCTCGGCGTCGTGCCGGCCTTCGACGAGGATGCGACTGGGCAGGGCGACCTTCGCCCGGTCGTCGGCGACCGTGAAGGAACCGGATGCGGTGCGCCGGGTGCCCTGCGGCTTCGCTGCGGGGATGATCAGACGGACCGGTTTGCCCTCGATGAGGAAGCCGCCGCCCAGCGGGAAGGTGCGTCGGCGCCCCTTCCAGTCCTCCAGCTCGACCAGTCCCGCCTCCACGCGGGTGATCGCGCCGCAGTACCCGTCGTCGGCGACTTCGACGACGAGATCCTTCTCGGCAGGCACGTCGCTCGCCTTCACGGTTCCACGATCCCGCCATCCTGCCGCGAGCACGTCGCCGCCGTACCTGTCGTCCATGCCCTCCAGCGTATGTGCCTCCGCTACGGGCGAACGCCGAACGCGCGGCGGGTGCTGTCGCGTGTCGGCCGCAATGCATAGACTCGTGGCATGGGGGCGCGGCTGCCGGTCGGAGGGATCACTATGAAGCACCGGTGGCTGGCCGTGATCGCGATCCTGCTGGGCACGATCCTCGGGGGCCTCACGCTGAACGCGGCGTCCGCCACAGCGCCCGGGCCTCTCGACGGCCCCATCACCGATCGCAGCGGCGTCGTGTCCGCCGCGGATCGCGCGCAGGCCGAGAGCACGCTCGCGAAACTGCGCACCGAGGCCGGGATCGACCTCTTCTTCGTCATGATCCCGCAGTACACCGACCCGGCCGTCATGGAGGACTGGACCACCGCGACAGCGCAGGGAAACAGCTTCCGCGGGGACCAGTACCTGATCTCGGTCGCCACGGAGGGCCGCTCCTACACGATGTACCGTCCCGACGACGGACGCATGACCACCTCCGAGCGCGACGACATCCTCGCCGCCATGCGCCCTGACCTCTCGAACAGCGATTTCAGCCACGCCGTCGTCGCCGGGGCCGACAAGGCGTACGACATCTACGTGCTGGCGCCGCAGCGCACCGCTCAGGGATGGGCGGTGTTCGGCATCATCGCACTGATCGCGGTGATCGTCGTCGTCGTCGTTCTGTTCGTGCGCCGAGCGCGCAAGCGCGCCGCGGAGAGGGCGAAGCGTCAGGCGGCGCTCGCGGAGACCTCCCAGCAGGCCAGCATCGCACTGGTGCGCACCGACGACCTCGTCCGCACCAGCGAGCAGGAGATGGAGTACGCCCGCGCACAGTTCGGCGATGAGGTGATCGGAGAGTTCGTCGCGGCGCTGGAGACGTCGCGAAAGAACCTCGACGAGGCGTTCTCACTGCAGCAGAAGCTCGACGACGAGATCCCCGACACCGATCAGCAGAAGCAGGAGTGGTACGAACGCATTCTGCAGCTGTGCTCCGACTCCACCCAGGTGCTCGAGGCTCGCAAAGCCGACTTCGATGAACTGCGCAAGCTGGAGCAGAACGCTCCCGCCGCGCTGGAGAACGTCCGCCGACTGCGCGCCGCCGCCGCAGCCGAGGTCGACCGCGCCGAGCAGATCCTCACCTCACTCGCGGCACGCTACTCACCCGTCGCCTATTCATCGGTCAGCGAGAATCCCGCGCAGGCCCGCTCCCGGATCTCCTTCACCGACACTCAGCTCCAGGCCGCCGAGCAGGCGCTGACCGCCGGGAGCACCGGCGATGCCGCGGTGGCTGTACGCGCGGCCGAAGGCGCTGTGCAGCAGGCCACCCAGCTCGAGGATGCCGTCGAGGAGATGCAGAACGCCCTCACCACGGCGGAGACCCGCGCGAAGGCACTGGTCACCGACCTGAACGGCGACCTGCAGACTGCTCAGGCCCTTCCGGACGCACAGGGCGCCGTCGCCCGTGCGATCTCGGCCACGCAGCAGGGCATCATCCAGGCACAGGGCCTGCTCGGTCCCCGCGGAGCCGACCCGATGGCCGCGCTGCGCATCCTCGAGGCGGCGAACTCCGCCATCGACGCCGTCATCGCACAGGTGCGCGACGAGCAGGCGAGGATCGAGCGCGCGCGCAGCATGCTCGCGGACGCGATCCAGCGCGCTGAGATGCAGATCGGGGCCGCCGAGAGATTCATCCAGAACAATCGCGGCGGCGTCGCCGCCGCCGCGCGCACCCGCCTGTCGCAGGCGCAGGCCTCGGTCCTCGATGCACGCCGGGCGGGCGGGTCCGACCCGGTTAAGGCGCTCGCCCTGGCTCAGAACGCCGATCGCCTCGCGAACGAGGCGCTGCGTCTGGCCCAGAACGATGTCAGCACCTGGGGCGGGCCCGGCGCAGGCGGCGGCAGCGACAACCTCGGTGCACTCCTGGGCGGTATCCTCATCGGCCAGGCCACCGGCCGTCGCGGCGGCGGAGGCTGGGGCGGCGGCGGCTGGGGCGGCGGCGGTCTCGGCGGCAGCAGCGGCGGAGGCGGATTCTTCGGCGGCGGAGGCGGGGGCGGATTCTCCGTCGGCGGCTTCGGCGGCGGCGGCTTCGGCGGCGGAGGCGGCGGCTTCGGCGGCAGCAGCGGGGGCGGCGGCGCCTTCTGAGTCGCCGGTCCGTCTGACATCAGACACACACGGCAAGACAACCATCCGATAAGAAAAGGAACCACACATGGCCAAGGAATCCATTTTCGGACGCATCTCCACGCTCGTCCGTGCGAACATCAACGCGCTCCTCGACCAGGCCGAGGACCCGCAGAAGATGATCGACCAGCTGGTCCGCGACTACACGAACAACATCGCCGATGCCGAGTCGGCGATCGCGGAGACGATCGGCAACCTGCGACTTCTCGAGCGCGACCACGAGGAAGACGTCCGCTCCGCCGGCGAATGGGGCAACAAGGCGCTCGCCGCGAGTCGCAAGGCCGATGAGCTTCGCAGCTCGGGCAGCACCGCCGACGCGGACAAGTTCGACAGCCTCGCCAAGATCGCGCTGCAGCGTCAGATCAGCTCCGAGCGCGAGGCTCGCGCGGCCGAGCCGCAGATCGCTTCGCAGACCGAGATCGTCGACAAGCTCAAGAGCGGCCTGAACGGCATGAAGGACAAGCTCGGCGAGCTCAAGACCAAGCGCAGCGAGCTGCTCGCTCGCGCGAAGGTCGCGGAGGCTCAGACGAAGGTTCAGGATGCGATCGGCTCGATCAACGTGCTCGACCCCACCAGCGAGCTCGGCCGCTTCGAGGACAAGATCCGTCGCCAGGAGGCGCTCGCCCAGGGCAAGGCCGAGATCGCCGCATCCTCGCTCGACGCCCAGTTCGAGAGCCTCGAGGACCTCGGCGAGCTCACCGAGGTCGAGGCGCGTCTCGCCGAGCTGAAGGCGGGCAAGCCGCAGGGCGCCATCGAAGCAGAGTGACGGGTGGGCGGATGCCGCAGCCCGGCATCCGCCTCTCCTCCTCAGAGCTGAACACATGACCCGATTCCTCATCGTCCCGCAGTGGCAGGGCTCGCCGTCCACGCGAGCCATGCTCTTGGTGGACGGCGCGAACGCGATCGCCGGCGACCTGCCGCGCAAGGACACCACGGTGCTGGACGTGCCCCTCGAAGCCGGCGAATCGCTCGGCACCGGTGTGCGCCGGCTCAGTGCGCTCCTGCGGGTGCGGGAGCTGATCGCCGAGCAGATGGCGACGGATGCCGCGGAGCAGACCGTCGTGATCGGGGGCGATTGCAGCATCACCGTCTTCGCGCTCTCCGCCCTCGACCTCGCGGACACGGCCGTGCTGTGGTGCGATGCGCACCCCGACCTCAACGACCCGTCCTCGTCGCCGTCCGGCGCGTTCTCCGGCATGGCGCTGCGGGCGGTGCTCGGTGAGGGCGAGCCTCAGCTGGCGCTCGCGCCCGCCGTGCCGCCCGAGCGCATCGTCCTGCTCGGCGCACGCAGCATCGACGAGAGCGAGGAGGATCCGCTGTCCGGCATCACCACCCTCACCGCCGAGGACGCGCAGGATCCGGATGCCGTCGCGGCAGCGGTCCGTGCCACTGGCGCGGCGCGGGTGTGGGTGCACATCGACGTCGACGTCATCGACCCGTCCGAGTTCGAGGGCGTCTCCGAAGCCGCACCGTTCGGCGTCGCCACCGGCGCGCTGGTGTCGGCGATCAAGCGGGTGCGAGCCGACATCCCCCTGGCGGGCGCCACCATCTCCGGATTCGCCCCGCGCAGCCCCGCGGACGCCGTACAGGACATGGGCGCCATCCTGCGACTGATCGGCGCTGTGGCGTGAGCGCCGACTGGCGCAGCGACGCCGACGGCATCCTCGAACGAGGACGACGCTTCGATCGGCGCATCCCCGCGTTCCTGCTGCGATCGCCGATCAGCCGTCTCGGATACTGGTGGGGAAGCGCGGTCGGCTGGGTGTGGGGCACGATCTGGAGCACGGGCCCCGTCGAACGGCGCAACGGACTCTGGGTGTTCCGGGGCCTGCCGCCGTGGTCGTACGGTCGGGGCGGCGTCTGCGTCGGCGGCTGCTACCTCACCGGCGACGTCGAGCCCTCCGAGGCGGTCCTCCGACACGAGGCGGTGCACAAGCAGCAGTGGCTCCGCTACGGCTTCCTGCTGCCGTTCCTCTACCTCTTCGCGGGCCGCGACGCGCTGCGCAACCGCTTCGAGATCGAAGCGGGCCTTGAGGACGGCGGCTACGTGCGCCGACCGTCGCGCCGCTGACGGCCTCCGCCGCCGTCCGGGTGCCTCAGTGGACGGGCAGGCCGTATCGAGCCGGTGCGTGAATGGCACTCGGAGCCACGCCATGACGCTCGGTGAGGTGATCGACGATGTCGGCCGTGCCGACGAAACCGCCCAGGAGCGTCACCTCGGTGCGCAGCGTGGCGGCGGAATCATCGCACAGCATCTCATCCGCCCACGCGGTCGCGGCGCGGGTGAGAACCTCACCGGTGGCGCGACGCGCACCACCACGGGTGCGGGCGAGCCAGGTGACGGTCATCCGAGGCGGAGCGGTGATCGCACCCACGTCGCAGACGTCCGGCACTTCGATGAAGACGCGGCCGACCGCGCACAGCGGAAGAGTGGCGAGGACCAGCTCCAGTTCGGCCAGCGAGTTCTCGTCAGCGGTGACGAGATGCTGCACCAGCGGCCGCCGAGACGCCCTGCGAGCCGCGCGTGCGCCGGCGGATGTCTGGTCGATGCTCATGATGGGTTCCATCGTAACACCGAAGGAAGGGTTGCCTTACCTTCCCCGCCGAAAGAAGAGCGTCACTCGATCAGGGTGCTGCGCAGTCCTTCGAGTTCGGCATCCGTCAGCCCGGCGCCCTGCAGGAAGGCCGCCGCCGAGCCATGCCGTTCATCGATGTCGGCCAGCAGCGCGGCCATCACGGGCGCGGGCGACTGCGTCGCGAGTTGGATCGCATTGCGGGCATCCGGCATGTGCTCGCGCAGGTAGCGCACGATCGCCGTGTTGCGCTCCCTCGGCAGCTGCGACTCGGTCAGCGCGTAGTCGGCGATCACCGCGTCGCGATCGGCTCCGATCGCGCTCAGCGCCAACGCGACCGTGACTCCCGTGCGATCCTTGCCGACCGTGCAGTGCACCAGAGTGGGCTCCCCCGCCGCGACCACGCGCACCGCCTCCACCAGGCGTGACGCGCTGTCGTCGACGAGATGCCGGTACATTCCGGCGAGGTCCATGTCCTCCTCGAAGAACGAACCCACGGATCCGAGGAACAGCGGAATGTGCGTGGTCGGCACGGAACGCAGTGCCGAGGGCTCGGCCCGCACTTCGGTGTCATCGCGCAGGTCCACCACCCGCCGCACCCGCTGGGCCAGCGCGGTCGCACCCTCGGGGGTGAGCCGAGCCAGCTGCCCCGACCGCAGCAGCGCACCGGAGCGGACGCGAGCGGAACCGACGGGAATGCCGCCGACATCTCTGAGGTTGCTCACGCCGGGGATGTCGATGATCGTCACCGTTCCAGCCTAGGTGGAGAACGCATCGAACCCCACCCGCAGGCGAGTGCAGAAAGCGCAGTGATATCCTTGGTTGTTGGCATTTTTATAGGGCAAGATCCCATGTTTCTTGGCGTACTGATCCGAGATTTCTCGTGAACCGCATCCGATAGCAGAATATGGCCGTGGCACAAGACACCAGCGAGTTCCGCTATCTGCCGGTCCAGGCCGAGAGGTTCGAGACCGCCGTCCCCCCGGCCCAGCGGATCGCGATGCGGCTCCCCGACGGTCGCTCGGTCAGCGCGCTGCGCTTCGGCGAGGACGCACCCGAGGTGACGCTGCTGCACGGCGCCGGACTCAACGCCCACACCTGGGACTCCGTCGCGCTGCTCCTGGGGCGCCCCGCACTGGTCATCGACCTGCCCGGACACGGCGACTCCTCCTGGCGCGAGGACCTGGACTACTCCCCGGCGGCGCTCGCAGCCGATGTCGCGGTCGCCCTCGAGCAGTGGACGCAGACGCCGCAGGTGCTGATCGGGCATTCCCTCGGGGGGCTCACCTCCGCGGTGATCGCAGCGCAGCATCCGCAGCTGGTGGCCGAATTGATCCTCGTCGACATCGTCCCCGGTCTCGACACCGACGCGGCACCAGCGGTGCTGCGCGATTTCTACCAGGTGACCGACTTCGGCTCCCGTGAGGAGGCCGCGGATCGCGCCGAGCGATTCGGCTTCGGCGGCGCCAGGGAGGACACCGAGCGCGGAGTGTTCTTCAACACCCGCGTCCGTGAGGACGGCCGCGTCGAGTGGAAGCACCACTTCGCGCAGATCATCGGGCACGCCTTCGACGCGCTGAACGCCGCGAACCGCGCCTCGCGCGCTGCGGACCTCTGGGCCGACCTGGTCGCCGTTCGCGCACCGGTCACGCTCGTCCGCGGCTCGCACGGCTTCCTGCAGGACGCCGACGTCGCGGAGTTCTCACGACGGGTGCCGACCGCCGCTGTCCTCACCGTCGATGCAGGTCACAACGTGCAGGAGACGGATCCTGCCCGCCTGGCCTCCCTCGCCTCCGAAGCACTGAACCGCACCTCCCGCCTCCCCCGCTGACCCGAGCGGGCCACACCCTCCGAGAGGACACTCCGTGTCTAGATCCCTCACTGCACGTCGATCTGTCCGTCTGGCGGCCATCGGTCTCCTCGCCGTCGGCGCACTCGCGCTGAGCGCCTGCGGCGGTTCGCCGGAACCCGTCTCGACGTCGTCCGGGAAGGCCGACCCCGACGCACACCTCGCCGTCGGCCTGGTGCTGGAGCCGACGAACCTCGACATCCGCCACACCAGCGGCGCCGCACTCGAGCAGATCCTCGTCGACAACATCTATGAGGGTCTGGTCACGCGCACGCAGGACAACAAGGTCGAGGAGCGGCTGGCCGCCTCGTACGAGATCTCCCCCGACGGCCTGACGTACACCTTCACGCTCAACGAGGGCATCACCTTCCACGACGGCAGCGCGCTCACCTCGGCCGACGTCGTCGCCTCGTACGAGACCGTGCGGACGGATGCCAGCGTGCAGGGCAACGCCGAGTTCGCGGGCGTCGCCGCCATCACCGCTCCAGATGCCCAGACCGTCCAGATCACGCTGACCAAGCCCGACCAGAACTTCCTGTTCAACCTCACCGGTCCCGCAGGCCTCGTCTTCAAGAGCGGCGACGCGACCGACATGAAGACCGCCGAGAACGGCACCGGGCCGTTCACCCTCGAGCGCTGGACCAAGGGCAACTCCATCACCTTCACCCGGTACGACGAGTACTGGGGAGAGAAGGCGCAGCTGGCCCAGGTCACCTTCCAGTACATCCCCGACTTCACCGCCGGCGTGAACGCGGCGCTCGACGGTTCGGTGGACGTGCTCACCGCCGTGGATCCGAATCTCGTGTCGCAGTTGAAGGACTCCGGCGACTTCACCGTCACCACCGGCCGCACCACCGACAAGGCCACACTCGCGTTCAACAACGCCAAGGCTCCGCTCGACGACGAGCGCGTCCGCAAGGCGCTCCGGCTCGCGATCGACCATGAGGCCCTTGTCGAGGCCGTCGGGGCCGGCGAGACGCTGTACGGACCGATCCCCTCGCTCGACCCCGGCTACGAGGACCTGTCGGACCTGGTCCCGTACGACCCCGACGAGGCGAAGAAGCTCCTCGAGGACGCCGGCCAGGAGAAGCTCGATCTGACTCTCACCATCCCGTCCTTCTACGGCACCACAGTCGCCCAGGTGCTCGTCTCGGACTTCGCGAAGGCCGGAGTCTCCCTCGAGGTCAACCGCGTGGAGTTCGCGACCTGGCTCGAGGACGTCTACACCAACCACGACTACGAGCTCAGCTTCGTGCTGCACGTCGAACCGCGCGACTTCGTCAACTGGGCGAACCCCGACTACTACTTCGGATACGACAACGCCGAGGTGCAGGACCTGTACGCGCGGTCCCAGGCCGAGTTGCACCCCGACAAGGCGGCAGAGCTGCTGAAGCAGGCCGCACGCATCGTGTCGGAGGACAATGCGGCCGACTGGCTGTACAACGGAGCGACGCTGACGGCGCTCGGGCCCGGAGTGTCCGGGTTCCCGAAGGACTCGATCAACTCCCGCATCGACCTCGCAGGCGTCACCAAGTCCGCCGACTGACGCATGCTCCGGTACGCGCTCACACGAGGAGTCCTGCTGATCGCAGGGCTCCTCGTGTCGAGCGTGATCATCTTCCTCACCCTGCGCGTGTTTCCCGGCGACGTCGCGCAGCTGATCGCGGGCACGCAGGCCAGCCCGGAGACGGTGGCGGCGCTGCGAGAGTCCCTCGGGCTGGACGAGCCGCTGACCGCGCAGTACGCCGCGTGGATCGGGGGCATCCTGCAGGGCGATCTCGGCACATCGCAGCTCAGCGGCGCGTCCGTCGGGGCGGAGCTGGTCGAGAAGGCTCGCGTGACCGTCCCGCTGGGCATCATGGCCCTCACGATCGCCCTGCTGATCGCGGTGCCCTTCGGCATCCTGTCGGCTGTTCTGCGCGGACGCGCCGGCGGCACCTCGGTGAACGTGGCCGCGCAGGCCGTGGCGGCCGTGCCGGTGATCTGGGCAGGCATGATGCTCGTGGTCGTGTTCGCCCTCTGGCTGCGATGGCTGCCCGCCCAGGGTTTTCCGCGCACAGGGTGGACCACGCCCTTGGCGGCATTCGAGGCCCTGCTGCTGCCCGCGCTCACCATCGGAATCGTCGAGGGCGCCATGCTCCTGCGCTTCGTCCGCAGCGCCACACTGCAGGCTGCCGGGCAGGACTTCGTCCGCACCGCCGCGGCCAAGGGCCTGACGCGGCGTCAGGCCCTCATCCGCCACGGCATCCCCGCTGTCGGGCTGTCCATCGTGACCGTCCTCGGCCTGCAGGTGGCCGGCATCATCGTCGGCTCGGTGGTCATCGAGCAGCTCTTCACGCTCCCCGGCATCGGACGGATGCTGGTCGCCGACGTCGGCACACGGGACCTGGTGAAGGTTCAGAGCGAGCTGCTGGTGCTCACCGGGTTCGTGCTGCTGATCGGATTCCTCGTCGACCTCGTGCACCACGCCGTCGACCCACGACAGCGTGCGGAGGTGGAATGATGCCTCGGTGGCTGCGTTCGCTGATCTCCTCCCGCACGGGCCTGTTCGGCATCGTGATGGTGGTGCTGATCGCTCTCACCGCGCTCGTCTCCCTGTTCTGGACACCGTTCGATCCGATGCTCTCCGACATCCGCGGACGCTGGACGGCCCCCGGCTGGCCTCACCTCCTCGGCACCGACGGCACCGGCCGTGACATCCTCAGTCTCGTGATGGCAGGGGCTCGGACGACCGTCTTCGTCGCCCTCGGAGCCGGCGTGGTCGCGACCCTGGTGGGCATCGCACTGGCCGCGCTCGGCGCACTGACGGCGAGATGGCTGCGGGAGACGGTGGCCGTGCTCGTCGACATCCTGATCGCCTTCCCCGTTCTGATGATCGCCATGATGATCTCGGCGGTGTGGGGCGGGTCCCTGTGGGTCGTCGTGTTCTCGGTGGGGATCGGCTTCGGAGTGAGCATCGCCCGTGTCACGCGTCCGGAGCTGCGGCGCGTGCAGCGCAGCGACTTCGTGGTCGCCGGGCGGGCGAGCGGGCTGACGACGCGTCAGAACCTCCTGCGCCACCTGCTGCCGAACGTGGCACCGGTGTTCATCGTGCAGCTGTCCTGGTCGATGGCGGTCGCCGTGCTCGCCGAAGCCGGCCTGTCCTACCTCGGGTTCGGGGCGACACTCACCGAGGCCTCGTGGGGCACCCTGCTCGCCGATCTGCAGCGCTACATCGGAGTGCATCCGCTGACGGTGGTCTGGCCGGGTCTGGCGATCACCCTCACCGTGCTGGGCCTGAATCTGCTCGGCGATGCGCTGCGCGAGGCCACCGACCCCACGCTGGCGCGCCACGGCGCGCAGGAGCACCCGGGCCTGGCGGCAGAGGGCACGGTGGTCGCATGAGTCTCGATGTGCAGGACCTGGGCGTCGAGATCGACGGCACCCGTGTGATCGACGGCGTCTCCTTCTCGGTGCAGGACGGTCAGCGCTTCGGCCTGATCGGCGAATCCGGTTCGGGTAAATCCCTGACGGCACTCGCCGTGCTCGGACTGCTGCCCGACGGCGCGCGGGCGACCGGCAGCATCCGCTGGCACGGAACCGAACTGATCGGCATGCCCGATCGCGAGCTGGCGAAGCTGCGCGGCGATGACATCGGCATGGTCTTCCAGGAGCCGCGCACCGCCCTGAACCCGATCCGCACCGTGGGCAGGCAGATCGCGGAGTCGATCCGCATCCACGAGGGCATCGGACGGAGGGAGGCGCGCAGACGAGCCGTCGTCGAGGCCGCGCGCGTGAATCTTCCCGATCCGGAATCGATCGTCGACCGGTATCCGCACCAGCTCTCCGGCGGTCAGCGCCAGCGCGTCGCGATCGCGATGGCGCTCGCCTGCCGGCCCAAACTGCTGATCGCCGATGAGCCGACCACAGCCCTGGACGTCACCATCCAGGCCGAGATCCTGAAACTCCTGCTCTCGCTCGTGGAGGAGCACGGCATGTCGCTGGTGTTCATCACCCACGACCTTGCGGTCCTGTCGCAGATCGCCACCCACGCGGCGGTGCTCGAGCACGGGCGCGACGTCGAGCAGGCGCCGGTGCCGACCCTGCTCAGCGCCCCTTCCTCTCCCGTCACGCAGGCGCTGCTCCGCGATGCGACCGCCACGCTGTGGCGCCCGCAGACCGACGGCGAGGAAGGCACGGAATGAGCCTCATCGTCGCGGAGAACCTCAGCCGCACCTTCCCCCTGCCCCAACGGACCCTGTTCGACCGCCGTCGCACCAGCACCGCGCTGCAGCCCACCGATCTGACCATCGAGGCCGGCGAGTCCGTCGGTCTCATCGGCGAGTCGGGTTCGGGCAAGTCCACCCTGGTCCGCCTGCTGCTGGGCCTGGACCGCCCGACGACCGGCAGCGTGATCGTGGACGGCAGGGAGGTGGACGCGACGGCATCCGCCCGGTCGCTGCACTGGCTGCGCCGTCAGACCGGACTCGTCTTCCAGGATCCCTACGCGTCACTGGACCCGCGCATGACCGCGGGACAGATCATCGCCGAACCCCTCTGGGCGCTCGACATCCCCGGCGACCGCCGTGCGCGCGTGCGCGAGGTCCTCCGGCAGGTGGGCCTGGACCCGACCATGGCCGATCGGCATCCCCACGAGTTCTCCGGCGGGCAGCGCCAGCGCGTGGCGCTGGCCCGCGCGATCGCCCACCGGCCGCGGATCCTCGTCGGCGACGAGCCGCTCTCCGCCCTCGATGTCACCGTGCGCGCGCAGATCCTGGACCTGCTGCGGCAGCTGAAGCAGGACGAGGGGCTCACCCTCATCCTGGTCTCGCACGACATCGGCGTGGTGCAGAGCCTCGCCGACACGGTCGCGGTGATGAAGGACGGTGTGATCGTCGAACGCGGCACGACGGATGCGGTGCTGCGGCGCCCCGCCGAGGACTACACCAGGGCACTGCTCGCGGCGATCCCCGTGATCACGCCTCCGGCCGTCTGAGTGGTTCGGTCCCGGAGCCTGTCGAAGGTCCGGGGCCTGTCGAAGCCAGACTCTTCTGCAGGAAGTACACGCCCTGCGACTCGCCGAACTTCTCCCCCACCTCGGTGAGCCGGCCCACGTCCACGAACCCCGCCTTGCGGTGCAGGGCGATGGAGGCGTCGGCGCCACGATCCGCGATCACCGCGATCACCTGGCGCAGTCCCGCGCGGCGGCACGCGTCGAGGAACTCGGCGAGCAGCGCCCATCCGATCCCTCGGCCTGCTGCCGACGGTGCGAGATAGACCGAGTTCTCGATCGTGAAGCGGTACGCCGACTTGGGCGACCAGGGCTGGCCGAGGGCGTAGCCCAGCAGCTCTCCGGCATCCGTCTCGGCGACGAGGAACGGGATCCCTGCAGCCGAGACCTTCGCCTTCTTCTGCGCCCAGTCGTCCTCCGTCGACTCGATCTCGTCGTAGGTCACCGTCGAGGTCCGTACGTAGTGGTTGTAGATGTCGCGGATGCCGGTCAGATCACTGTTCGCCACCGGGCGCACGCGCAGCGCGCTCATTCCTCGCCCTCCACGCGCCAGTCGACGGCCGGCGCGCCCATCGATTCCAGCAGCGCGTTCGTGCGCGAGAACGGGCGCGACCCGAAGAACCCGCGCCGGGCCGACAGCGGCGACGGATGGGCCGACTCGATCACAGGCGTGCTGCCGAGCAGTGGCTTCAGCCCTCGGGCATCGGCACCCCACAGGATCGCCACCAGTGGTCGTCGCCTCGCCACCAGCGTGCGGATCGCCAGCTCGGTCACCTGTTCCCACCCCCAGCCGCGGTGCGAGCCCGGCATGCCGGGGCGCACAGTGAGCACCCTGTTCAGGAGCAGGACGCCCTGGTCGCTCCACGCGGTGAGCTCGCCATGCGGGGCCGGCGGGATGCCCAGATCCTCCTGACGCTCGCGGTAGATGTTGCCCAGGCTGCGCGGCAGCGGGCGCACCTCACGGTCGACGGCGAAGGACAACCCGATGGCATGACCCGGCGTCGGATACGGATCCTGGCCGGTGATGAGCACCCGGACGTCCTCCAGCGGACGCTGGAAGGCGCGCAGCACGTTCGGACCTGCGGGCAGATAGCCGTCGCCGGCGGCCTGCTGCTCACGCAGCCGATCGCCGATCGCGGCGATGAGCGGCTGCACCGGTTCGAGTGCGGCAGCCCACCCCGGATCGAGCTCTCCCGCATCGGCGAGCTGGGCGAGGGTCTGCGCCGGCATCAGTCCACGTCGGTGCGCACGTGCAGCGGTCCGCGCGCGAGCAGATGCTGCGCGGACTGGGCGACGGGACGCATCGTGACGAGATCGAGGTTGACGCGGCGCGGCGCGTTGAGCGCGTACGCGATGACGTCGGCGACATCCTCGGCCAGCAGCGGCTCCTCGACACCGGCGTACGCGGCCTCAGCCGCGACCCGGTCGCCGCCGAGGCGATTCAACGTGAACTCCTCGGTGTGCACCATCCCGGGCGCGACCTCGACGACGCGGATCGGCTCCCCGTTCAACTCCTGCCGCAGCACCTTGACGAGCATCGACTCCGCGGCCTTCGCGGCGTTGTAGCCGGCACCGCCCGGGTAGGCGATCTGCGCAGCGGTGGAGGTGACGAAGACCGTATCGGCGTGACCAGTCTGCGCGGCGCCCTCGCGCAGCAGAGGCAGGAGACCCGAGACGAGCCGCTGCGTCGAGAGCACGTTCGCGTCGTACATCCACTGCCAGTCCTCGACGGAGCCGCCCTCGACGCTGTCCGTGCCCCTGGCGCCGCCGGCGACCTGAACGAGCGCGTGCAGCGGTCCTGTCCGCTGGAGCTCCTCGGCCAGGGCCGCGACGGCATCCGCATCCGTCAGATCGCATGCGATCGCCGATGACCCGGTCCCTTCGGCGAGGGCCTCCAACCGGTCCGCGCGTCTCGCGACGCCGACGACATCCCAGCCCTGGGCGCGCAACGCGCGCACAGTCGCCTCCCCGATACCGGTACTGGCTCCGGTCACCACGGCACGTCTGTTCACCATGCGTCCACCGTACGGCTTTTTCCGCATCCTGCTGTGATCCGGTGGCGTCCTGTCGCGATCCGCGAGTGTTACGTAACATTTCCCACCGGTTGTCCCGCCTGCAGCCCTTCCGTACTGTCGCAGGCAGGGCAGATGCCCTCCACCCGACTTACATGCCCCTGGGAGAGTTGCGATGACCGCAGAAGACTGGCGTTTCGAGACCAAGCAGATCCACTCCGGTGCCGCTCCGGACCCGGTCACCGGCTCTCGTGCCACGCCCATCTACCAGACGACCTCGTACGTGTTCCGCGACACCGAGCACGCCGCCAATCTCTTCTCCCTCGCGGAGTCGGGCAACATCTACACGCGCATCCAGAACCCGACGCAGGATGTCGTCGAGCAGCGCCTCGCCGCGCTCGAGGGCGGCACGGCGGCGCTCGTGGTCGCATCGGGCATGTCGGCCGCGACGCTGTCGATCCTCAACATCGCCGGCGCCGGTGACCATGTCGTCGCCTCCTCCGCCATCTACGGCGGAACGTACAACCTGCTGCGCTACACCCTGGCCAAGCTCGGCATCGAGACCACCTTCGTCGAGGACCAGGACGACCCGCAAGCCTGGCGCGACGCCGTCCGGCCGAACACCAAGCTCTTCTTCGCCGAGACGATCGGCAACCCGAAGATCAACGTCCTCGACATCCAGACCGTCGCGGACATCGCCCACGAGAACAGCGTGCCGCTGATCGTCGACAACACGATCTCCACCCCGTACCTCGTTCGTCCGTTCGAGTTCGGCGCCGACATCGTCATCCACGCCGCGACGAAGTTCCTCGGCGGACACGGCACCGTCATCGCCGGCGCCATCGTCGACGGCGGTACCTTCCCCTGGTCGGAGCACGCGGACAAGTTCCCCGGTCTCACCGAGCCGGACCCGTCGTACCACGGCGTCAGCTACTCGGGAGTGCTGGGCGACAGCATCGCGTACATCATCAAGGCCCGCGTGCAGCTGCTGCGCGACACCGGCCCCGCGATCGCCCCGGCCAGCGCCTGGCAGCTCATCCAGGGCATCGAGACCCTGTCGCTGCGCATCGAGCGTCACGTGCAGAACACGCAGGAGATCGCCGAGTGGCTCGAGAACCACGATGACGTCGCCTCGGTCAGCTACGCGGGTCTGCCCTCGTCGCCCTGGTACGCCCTGGCCAACAAGTACGCGCCGAAGGGCGTCGGCGCCGTGCTGTCGTTCGAGCTCAAGGGCGGCGTCGACGTCGGTCGCGCGTTCGTCGACAACCTGAAGCTGTTCAGCCACCTCGCCAACATCGGCGACGTGCGCTCGCTGGTGATCCACCCGGCCTCCACCACGCACTCGCAGCTCAGCCCCGAGGAGCAGCTGTCCAGCGGCGTCACCCCGGGCCTGGTCCGTCTGTCCGTGGGCCTCGAGAACGTCGAGGACCTCAAGGCCGACCTCGAGCAGGCGCTGGTCGCCGCTCGCGCCGTCGCCGAGGCCGCACGGGTCTGAACCCGTCCTCGCTGACCATGATGCCCCGGACCGTGCGGTCCGGGGCATCATGCGTTCTGAGGCTCGCTCCGCCGCGCGGCGGATTCCGGCAGGCGCCTCCCGCCCCCATGGCGGGAGCCAGATGTCGGTCATGGCGTCTGAGAACAGGCATCCGGCTCCTCGCCACCCCTGTGTGAGGTCTCCGGGCCGAGCTCACACCCGTGGCCGAGCGCGCATCCCGGAGGCGAGGCGGGCGCGACGCGCGTGACGAAGGTGCGTGAGGAAAGCGTCGGGATCGTCGAGGTCCGCCTGCGTGAGGCGGATCACGATCCATCCCCGCCGCTCGAGCTCACGCTGTCGGCGGATGTCCCGGCGCCATTGCTCCCGGTCCGATCGATGACCGTCCCCGTCGTACTCGATGGCGATCTTCAGCTCGGGGTACGCGAGATCCACACGGGCGACCAATCGCGCACCGTCGAAGACCTCCCACTGCACGACGGGCTCCGGCAGTCCGCCGGCCCTGATCATCAGACGCGTCTCGGACTCCTTCGGCGATTCCACCCCTCGTCGCGCGAGCCCCAGCGCCGTGCGCACCGTGGCGCAGCCGGGAAACCGCCCCCACTCCGCGAGCCGACGCTGTACCTCCTCCGGAGTCGCCAGGGGACGCACGGCAAGCATCCCGGGGTAGTTGTCCGCGTCGGTGAGCAGCGCATCGAACGCGGTCACCATCTGGATGAGGGTGAGATCGGCCGCACTCGACAGCACCGCGGCGATCGGATCGACGACCGCCGCACCTCCGAAGATCAGCCGCCGCGTCCGATGAGGAGCTAGCCGGCGCCCTTTCACACCCGCTCCGCGCGGTGGCGCCGCATCCGGCGCCACGCAGACGTGCAGCGGCTCTGCCCCGGTCCACACGTCGGGATGCGGCAATCCCCACAGGCGCATCGCCGTTCGTCCGACGAACATCTGACCGGGGAGCATGATGGTGCGGTAGCTGTCGACGAGGTCTCTGAAGGTCGACGGAGGGCGTCTGGCACGGGTGCCGTGGAAGGGACGGGCGAGGGTTCATCCGGTGGCGAGGAGCCGAATGTCGTTCACCGGGACCCCAGAATCGACATTCGGCTTCCCGCGCGCCCGACCCGGCGCTCCCCGCCCGCTCGACCCGGCGCGCCGGCGCACCCGACCCGGCGCGCCCGCACAGTCGACCCGGCGCGCTCGTGCCGCGTAACCTTCCGACCCCGGACGCGGGCGCAGGCGACAATGGGAGCATGGACTGGCAGACGACCTCTGAGGACACGGTGCCGTCGGCGCCCGTGACCGAAGCCGATGAGCGTCTGCTGCGTGCGCGGCCCCCCGCCACGGGCGCCTGGCGCGACGGCGACCCCGCCGGTGACCGCCGGTTCACGTTCCTCGGCGATTTCCGCACCGAGAACGGTGACCACCTGCCCGTCACCCGGCTGGCCTGGGAATCATGGGGCGAGTTGAACCAGGCCCGCGACAATGCCGTGCTCATCCTGCACGCCCTCACCGGGGACAGCCACGTGCGCGGCCCCGCCGGTGCCGGGCATCCCACCGCAGGATGGTGGGAGCAGATCGTCGGTCCCGGCGCCGCGATCGACACCGATCGCTGGTTCGTGATCGCCCCCAACATGCTGGGCGGATGCCAGGGCTCGACCGGCCCCGCGAGCATCGCCCCCGACGGCCGTGAATGGGCTTCCCGGTTCCCGTACCTGACCATCAGGGACCAGGTCGCCGCCCAGATCCGTCTGGCCGATGTGCTCGGCATCCGGCGGTGGGCGGCGGTGATCGGCGGATCGATGGGCGGGATGCACGCCTTGGAGTGGGCCGTCATGGAACCCGAGCGGGTCGAGCGGCTGGGTGTACTGTCCTCTCCACCCGTGACCACGGCCGACCAGCTGGCGCTGAACTTCGTGCAGTTGGAGACGGTGCGGATGGACCCGCGGTTCGCCGGCGGCGAGTACTACGACGCCGCGCTCGGCGAAGGCCCGCACCGTGGGCTCGCGCTGGCCAGGCGCATGGCGCTGTTGAACTATCGCAGCCCTATCGAGCTCAACCAGCGGTTCCAGCGCTCCTGGCAGTCCGGCGTCTCTCCCCTCGGTCGGGGCGGCCGATTCGCGGTGGAGTCGTATCTGGACTTCCACGGCAACAAGTTCACACGACGCTTCGACGCGAACAGCTACATCACCGTCGTCGAGGCCATGAACTCGCATGACGTCGGCCGCGATCGCGGGGGCGTCGAGGAGGCCCTGCACGCGATCACCGCCAAGACACTCGTGCTCGGCACCGACAGCGACCGGCTGTTCCCCGTCGACGGCCAGCAGCGCATCGCCCGCAGCGTGCCGAATCTCATCGACGACGAGGCGATCGTTCTGACCAGCGACTTCGGTCACGACGGGTTCCTCATCGAGACGGATCCGGTCGGAGCGCACCTGGAGCGACTGCTGAGCGCGTGAGACGTCGCAGCGTCAGCCGCGCTCGTAGGTCCAGGGCAGCGATCCCATCCGCAGCCGGTGTCGCGCGCCGACGGCCCCGGGCTCGTCGGGATACTGCTCATCGCCCGACCACAGTGCGAGCCTGCCCTCCGCACTCTCGCTGATCCGCGTGTCGAACCGCGCCGGAGCCGCGATCGCGTCGAGCGCCGTGAAGGCATCGTCGACCGTCCGGTGCAGGAGCAGCCCGTGCAGCGTGACCCAGGTCGGCGGGAAGAGCACGATCTCGCCGGCCGCATGCCGCGTGAAGACCTGATCGACCGTGAGCCAGGCGGCCTCCTCGATCTCGCCGGGATTGATGCGCACCTCCTCTCCGCGATCGCGGGCGAGGAAGAACCAGGTGCGGAACCTCACCGGAGTCTCGGATGGCGGACTCCAGCAGGACAGCACCGCGAGGTCACGGATGCGGATGCCGGCCTCCTCGTGCGTCTCGCGAACAGCGGCGCTGCGCGCAGCATCCTCCTCGGTGGCCGCGTCGGCACGGTCGGCGGCGTCGACACGACCGCCCGGGAACACCCACGCACCGGGGAACGATCCGGACTCCGGCCGGCGCAGCAGCAGCGCCTCCGGACCCTCCCGACCGTCCCGCAGGACGACAGCGGTTCCGGCGATGCGCACGGACGCCTCATCGACCACGATCGGCTCCGTCGTCGATCGCGGCCTCGAGACGCTCGATCTTCGCATCCAGCTCCCCGCTGTAACCGGGGCGGATGTCCGCCTTCAGCACCAGCGACACGCGGGATCCGAACGGCAGGACGGCTTCTGTGGCGCGCTTGACCACGTCCATCACGGTGTCCCAGTCCGGCCCCTCGATCTCGGTGAACATGCTGGTGGTGCGGTGCGCGAGACCGGACTCGCGCACGACGCGCACGGCTGCGGCGACGGCGTCGTGCACCGAGTCTCCTTCACGGCCGGTGCCGGACGGGGCTACTGAGAATGCGACGAGCATGATTCCTCCTGGGTCGGTGTCGGGTCGGTGTTGGGTGTCGGTGAGGTAGTCGGTGAGCTGGGTCGGTAGCTGGGCCGGTGAAGGCGGTCAGCGCACGGTCCGGGAAGAGCGTGAGGACACGGACGCCCGTGGGGTGCGCATCACGGCGCGTGTCGAGTGGATGAGCAGGACGACGAGAAGCAGGTTGCGCACGGTGACGATCAGCACTGCGGCGGGCTCGGCACGCAGCAGAGCGTCGTAGGCGAGCGGATAGATCGCGAAGGTCAGCGCGCACAGTACGAGCACCAGCGCGGCGGCCGACCGCGCACGGGGCCGGTCGAACACGACCCAGAGAATCACCGGCGGGAGGAGCCAGGTCGTGAACTGCGGCGAGCCGACCTTGTTCGTGACGATCAGCGCGACGACCAGGGCGAGGGCGAGCGGCGGCACCAGTCGCTGCCAGGCGGTGCCGCTGCGCGCCCGCGCGACGCCCACCATCACGATCGCGACGACGGCCACTGCCATGACGCCGGTGAGCGCCCAGGACACCGCGTCCGCGCCGGGTGCGACGATCTGGAAGGTGAGGATCTCGAAGCTGTACTCGATCCGGGCGCCGCCGACGACCGCCAGCCAGAGGAACGGCGTCGCCGCGACCGCCTCGATCTGGAGCCCGCGCCCGGCCTGCGTGGTGAGGAAGCCGAACACGTGCTCCCCGGCACCCAGCAGCACCAGCGCCGCGATGAGCGCCGCGCTGACGGATGCCGCGGTGAGGACGGTCTGCCAGGAGCGCCGTCCCGCGGCGATCGTCGCGAGGACGAGGGCGCCCGGCCAGATCTTGACCCACGCTCCGACGGTCAGCAGTGCGGCGCCGACCCGAGGGCGCTGCGCCAGCCACAGACCGCCCGCGATCGCGATCGGCACCGTGATCGCATCGATGCGGTACAGCGCGATGGGTCCCAGCAGCAGCAGCGCCCCGGTCCAGAACCAGGCCGCGTGGCGTCGGCGTCGGGTCCGGCCACGGCCGACGAGCAGGGCGAACGCGAGCAGATCGGATGCGGTGACCAGCACCGCCCAGCCGATCAGATAGGCGCCCGCGCTGCCGAACGCCGCCGTGAACGGCGCCGCGAGCAGCTGCGCCAGCAGCATCGGAACCAGGGCGAGCTGCGGGTAGACCCAGTCCTCGGTGATTCCCACGACCGCGTCGCCGGCGAGCGCGGCGGAGGACCACGGCTGGTAGACCAGCACCACGTCGCCCATCGGCTGGCCGGGCAGCACCCAGCCGAGCCAGGCGACGAGCCCATGGGCTGCGAGGAACGCTGCCCACAGGGCGGCGGAGCGGGTCCTGTTGCGTGTCATCCGAGCAGCGCCGCCATCACGCGATCAGTCCGCCGATGGCGGCGGACAGCGCCTCGGCGACGTCGAGAGCGACGATCGGATGCCCGACCGCCCCGTCCACCGCTCCGGATGCCCGTGCGCCGGCGAACCCGTGCAGCCAGACGGCCGAGGCCGCGGTCTCGTGATGCGGCCTGTCGGGGTTGGCCGCCAGCAGTGCGGCGATCACAGCGGCGAGCACGTCACCCGTGCCCGCCGTCGACAGCCAGGCCGGCCCGTTCGAGACCGCGATCGGCTGCGATCCCGGGGCGGCGACGATCGTCCGTGCGCCCTTGCGCACCACCACCTGTCCGAGCGCGTCGGCGGTCTCGACCACCTCCGCGGCACGCTGCTCCGCCGACGCGTCCTCCGGCGTCGCCGCCAGCCCCAGACGCGCGCGCAGGCGGGCGAGCTCACCGGCGTGCGGTGTCAGGACGAGCGGGGCGCGGGCGCCAGGGGCGAGGTCCAGCGCACCCGCGTCCACCACCACCGGCGTCTCGCCGTGCAGGATCTCGCGCAGCGCCGCGAGCTCGTCGTCGTCGCGGTGCACGGCATCCGTTCCCGAGCCCACCACCCAGGCGTCCACGCGCGTGCGTCCGACGTCGGCGCCGGCGACGGTCTCCGGGCGCCGGGCGAGCACCGCATCCGCCGCCCCGCCCACGTAGCGCACATAGCCGGCCCCGGAACGCCAGGCGGCCTCGACTCCGAGCACTGCCGCCCCCGGATATGCGCGCGACCCCGTGCGCAGTGCGACCACCCCGCGCGTGTACTTGTCGTCATCCGTGGTCGGCACACGCAGGAACGCGACGGTGTCTGCCCTCGTCCACTCGCGGATCATGTGTCCACGCTAGCGCTCCGGACAGCATCCGCAGGCGGTAGCGTCGAGGGGTGAGTCAGCTCTTCTCCCCCCTCTCCCTGCGTGATCGCACCTTCCGCAACCGTCTCTGGGTCTCCCCGATGTGCATGTACAGCGCCGTGGACGGAGTGCCGCAGAACTGGCATCGCACCCACCTGGCGCAGTTCGCCTCCGGTGGTGCCGGTCTGATCATGGCCGAAGCGACCGCGGTGGTGCCGGAGGGGCGCATCTCGCCGCGTGACACGGGCCTGTGGTCCGATGAACAGCGCGTCGTCTGGGCGCAGATCGTCGCCGACGTGCACGAGCGCGGCGGCCTGATCGGCGTGCAGCTCGCGCACGCCGGTCGCAAGGCCTCCACCTGGTGGCCCTGGGCGGAGCAGCGCGGCTCCGTCCCTGTCGACGACGGGGGCTGGCCGACACTGGCGCCCTCCGCCATCGCGTTCGAGGGATACGCCGAGCCGAGCGCTCTGGACGCGGCGGGCATCGAGCGGGTGGTGACGGGATTCGCGGATGCCGCACGCCGCGCCGTCGACGCCGGCTTCGATGTGCTCGAGGTGCACGGCGCGCACGGCTACCTGCTGCATCAGTTCCTCTCGCCGCTCTCGAACACCCGGGACGACGAGTATGGCGGGGCGCTCGAGAACCGCGCCCGGCTGCTGCTGCGCGCTCTGGATGCCGTCCGCTCGGTCGCCGGCGACTCCCTGCCGGTGTTCGTGCGGCTGTCCGCCACCGACTACGCCGAGGGCGGCTTCACACCCGAAGAGGCCGCCGTGGTGGGACGGTGGGCGATGGAGCGCGGGGCAGACCTGATCGATGTCTCCAGTGGTGGCATCATCGCCCATCCGATCATCGACTACCGGCCCGGCTATCAGGTTCCCTTCGCGGCGACCGTGCGGGACGCGGGTCGCGTTCCCACCGCAGCCGTCGGGCTGATCACCTCGGGCCCGCAGGCGGAGGAGATCCTCGCCTCCGGCGCTGCGGATGCCGTCTTCGCCGGACGCGAATGGCTGCGCGACCCGCACTTCGCACTGCGGGCCGCGCAGGAGCTGGGCGCGCAGGTCGACTGGCCGCCGCAGTACCTGCGTGCCCGCTGAGCGGCTGAGCGGCGGACCGCCCCGGTGCGGCGCACGCCGCGGCGCTCCACCGCCGCGACGTGCATCAGCCGCCGCGACGTGCATCCGTCGCCGCCGAACGGCGCTGCCCTCAGCGGCCGCGGCTGCGTCGCGTGGCGTCCTGCACCTCGCCGACGAGCTCCTCCAGGATGTCCTCGAGGAAGAGCACCGCCGTCGTCTCGCCGCGCATGTCACGCACCTTCGCCAGGTGACGGCCACCGCGTCTCATCGCCGCGAGGGCGTCCTCCAGGTCGGTGTCCTCCTGGACGGGGATCATGTGATGGATGCGCTTGGACGGCAGCGGAGCGCCGGTCCTGGCATCCGCCTCCTCCCCCTCGAAGGAGCGCAGCACGTCCTTGAGGTGCACGTAGCCGATCGGCGCGCTCTCGTCGTCCACGATCACGTAGCGCGAGAATCCGTACCGCGCGACGGACTTCTCGACGTCGTCCGGCGTCGCCGTGGCAGGGAGGGTGATGAGCTCCGCCAGGGGTACGGCGACATCGCGGGCCTTCTTGTCGGTGAACTCGACGGCCGCCGCCACCGCACCGGAGGTGTCGGTGAGCACTCCCTCGCGACGCGACCGATCCACGATGGTCGCGACCTCCTCGATGGTGAACGTCGAAGCCGCCTCGGTCTTCGGCTCCACGCCGAACAGGCGCAGGACCCCATTGGCGGAGCCGTTGAGGGCCCAGATGACATGACGGAACACGCGCGACACCCACACCAGCGGCGGCGCGAGGACGAGCACGGCGCGATCGGGAATCGAGAACGCGAGGTTCTTCGGCACCATCTCGCCGAACACCACGTGCAGGAACGACACCAGCGCCAGCGTGATGACGAACGCGGCGACCGAGATCACGGCAGGGTCCCAGCCGACCGCGTGCATGGGGATCTCCAGCAGATGGTGGATGGCCGGCTCGGACACGTTGAGGATCAGCAGCGAGCAGATCGTGATGCCCAGCTGCGAGGTCGCCAGCATCAGAGTGGCATGCTCCATGGCGTAGAGCGCGGTCTTCGCCGCACGCGATCCGCGCTCGGCGAGCGGCTCGATCTGCGAGCGCCGTGCGGAGATCACGGCGAACTCTCCGCCGACGAAGAACGCGTTCGCCAGCAGCAGCACGACCAGCCAGACCAGTCCGCCCCAGTCGCTCATCGGGTGACCTCCTGGTCGTGATCGGTGCCGTCGCCCGGCACCGAGGGGTCGGCTGTGTAGCGGATGCGATCGACGCGGCGACCGTCCATCCGGATGACCGCAAGCGTGCCGCCCGGAATCCGCACCTCGTCGCCGAGCACGGGAACGCGTTCGAGCAGGCTCATCACATACCCGCCGACCGTGTCGTACACCTCGCCCTCCGGGACGTCGAGGCCGGTGCGCGCCAGCAGCTCGTCCGGGCGCAGCTCCCCCGGGAACGTGATGATGTCGCCGCGGCGGACGATGCCCGCTCGCGAGCGGTCGTGCTCGTCGAACACCTCGCCGACGATCTCCTCGATGAGGTCCTCGAGGGTGACGATGCCGGCGGTGCCGCCGTACTCGTCGATGACGATCGCCATCTGGTAGCCCCGTGACCGCAGCTCCGCGACCAGCACGTCCAGGTGCATGGTCTCGGGCACACGCAGCGGCTCGGTGCTCAGCGCGCCGACAGGAACCTCCATGCGCTTCTCGCGCGGCACCGAGACGGCCGCCTTGACATGCACGACGCCGGTGATGTCGTCCAGGTCGTCGTCGTAGACCGGGAACCGGCTGTGGCCGGTGCTGCGCGCCAGGCGGATGACGTCGTCGGCGGAGTCGCCCACGGAGATCGCATGCATGCTCGGGCGCGGTGTCATGATGTCGTCCGCCGTCAACCGGGCGAACGTGAGACTGCGGTCGAGCAGCGTGGCGGTGTCTTTCTCCAGCACACCCTGGCTGGCAGAGCGGCGCACCAGCGAGGAGAGCTCCTCGGCGCTGCGTGCGCCGCTGAGCTCCTCCTTCGGTTCGATGCCCATGCCGCGCAGCACCGCGTTCGCGCTGCCGTTGAGCACCACGATCGCGGGTTTGAACACCATCGTGAAGGCCGTCTGGAACGGGATGACGAGCTTGGCCGTGGCCAGCGGCAGCGCGAGGGCGAAGTTCTTCGGCACGAGCTCGCCGATGATCATCGACAGGATCGTCGCGACCAGCATCGCGACCGTCACGGACACGGGGGTCGCGGCAGCCTCGGGGATCCCCCACACCTCCAGCAGCGGCTCGAGGAGCTTGGAGATCGCGGGCTCCATCGTGTAACCGGTGAGCAGCGTGGTGAGCGTGATGCCCAGCTGCGCCGAGGAGAGATGGGTCGAGGTGATCTTCAGCGCCCGGATGGTGAGCACCAGCCTCGGCTCCCCGCGCGCCTGGCGCGCTTCCAGCTCTGCACGGTCGAGATTGACGAGCGCGAACTCACTGGCGACGAACAGGCCCGTCCCCACGATGAGAAGAAGCCCCACGCCCAGCAGCACGAATTCCATCAGCTGACATCCTCGCGTTCAGCGAGAGAGGGACGGTGGGGCGATGTACTGCAAGAGGGAGGGTCGTCCATGGTGCCGACGATCTTACCGAATCGGACTATGAGGCGCCGATCGCGTCCGCGAACGGCGAACACGCGCTCGCCCCCTTGTCGCGCTGTCGAATTCTGCGCGCGCTGCGCGAATATGCGGCGCTCCAGCAGAGAGCAGCAGCGCGAACGATCGGCGATGTCGAGAGCAGCAGCGCGTGCGGAGAACAGCAGCGCGTGGCACTGCGCGCCGGAACCGGGAACGCCGGGGCTCACCACCGCAGCCCGCGGCGAGGACGCGGCAGTCTCGACGGCACGCCTGCACCGGTGAGGATGTCGTAGAGCAGCGCGGGTTTCCGGTGCGCATCCGTGCGCCACCGCGACAGACCCGTCACGACCCTGCGCAGCTCGTCCTCGCGGTCCTTCTCCTCCAGAACGGCCTGCTGCGGGGTGCGTCCCGCGAGGATCTCGGGATCGAAGTACTTGCCGGTGCCGTCGAATTCACCGACGTGGTCGAATTCCTCGAAGTAGAAGTCCGTGCGCACCCGACGACCGCTGGGAAGTCGGAAAGCCTTCTGCAGCGTCGGTGCGGGAAACCCCAGCACGTCCAGCAGAACGCGTGCTTCGGACTCCCTGACGAAGTCGGCCTGCGACGTAGCGAAATCGAGTGCTGCCCGTACTCTCGCGAGACCGCGACGGTTCTGGAGATCGAGCGTCTGCGTCAACTCGGATGCCGATGCCAGCGCGCCTCCTCCGCGACGCGCCCACAGCGTCTGGTCCACCGCGACGACCCCGTCTCGGAACCCGGAGTCGGCTGCGATGTCGATCGCGGTCTGCGCAGGAGGCGTCACCAGGTGTCCGCGCCACTCGACCACGTCGACGCCGTCGAATCCGAGGGCACGTCGGGAGACGGCACCCGAGGACCGGCCGCCCGACGCCCGCCCGATCCTGATCTCCACCCTGTCCGGCCAGGCTCCGATCCTGTCGATGTCCCAGATCGCCGCCGCCGCCGCGCCCATGAAGACCTGAGGAGAACGCGATCGGTCGGCCACTTCCAGCACCTTCACCAGGTGCCTGCGGATGGGCGACAGCTCCTCCCAGTCAGCGCTGAGGGCATAGCTTCCGGCGACGATGCGATGGACGCCTCCGTGCGCGACGAGCGCCTTCAGACGTCGGTCCGACAGTCCCACGCCGTTCGGGTCGGACCGCCGCCTCACGATGATCGGATGCTCTGTGCGCGCCGGCATGCCGAGAACCCTGGCACGGCGCGCACGTCGCCGGTCTCGGCATCCGCGTGATCTGTGGATATCTCGCTCGCACGGCGCGATGTGCAGGACGATGCGCGACGACGCGCCCCGGCGACGCGCTGCTCTTTCCTGCTCGCGCGGCGCATATCTGCGCAGCGCGAGCGGAATTCGACAGCGCGACCGGATGAGCACATCGGGAACAGCAGCGCGAGCGGAATTCGACAGCGCGAGCCGGGAGCGGAGCCGGGAGCGGCGGCGGGAGCGGCGGCGGGAGCGGATGCGGATGCGCGAGCGGCGCTGCGAGCGAATGCTGCGAGGCACTACCAGCTGACGGGCAGCGCCTTGCCCTCCTCATATCCGGACGCCGACTGCACGCCGACCAGCGCGCGCTCGTGGAACTGCGCGACCGTCGCCGCCCCGGCGTACGTGAACGACGAGCGCACGCCCGAAGTGATCATGTCGAGCAGGTCCTCCAGCCCCGGACGGAGGGGATCGAGGTAGATCATCGACGACGAGATGCCCTCGGCGAACAGCTCCTTGCGCGCCAGCTCGTACGGGTCGAGTCTCTCGAAGCGCGCCTGCACCGCCTTGGTGGAGGCCATGCCCCAGGACTCCTTGTACGCACGCCCTCTCTCATCGTGCAGCAGTTCGCCCGGCGACTCGATGGTGCCGGCGAACCACGAGCCGACCATGACGGATGCTGCTCCGGCGGCGAGCGCGAGGGCGACATCACGCGGATAGCGCACGCCGCCGTCGGCCCAGACGTGGGCTCCGAGCGAACGAGCGGCCTCCGCCGTCTCGAGCACGGCCGAGAACTGCGGACGCCCGACGGCGGTCATCATCCGGGTGGTGCACATCGCGCCCGGTCCGACCCCCACCTTCAGGATGCTCGCGCCGGCTCGCACGAGATCGAGCGCGCCGTCGGCGGTGACGATGTTGCCTGCCGCGATCGGCAGGCCGAGGTCGAGCTGTGCGACGATCTCGAGCGCGCGCAGCATCCCCTCCTGGTGGCCGTGCGCGGTGTCCAGGACGAGCACATCCACGCCGGCGGATGCCAGCGCGCGCGCCTTTCCGGCGACGTCGCCGTTGATTCCGATGGCCGCCGCCACCGCCAGCCTTCCGGACCTGTCGACGGCGGGGCGGTACAGGCTCGAACGCAGCGCCGAGCGCGGGGTGAGCGTGCCGATGACCCGCCCCCGCTCCAGCACGAGCACGATCTCGGCCTCCGCGGCCGCCATGGTGTCGAACGCCTCCCTGCCCTCTCCGATCTCGTCCGCGGCGACCGCCACCGCCTCGGCGTGCACGAGGTCGCCGAGAAGGGCATCGGTCAGCGCCGTCGCCAGCCGAGGCGCGGGGAGGATGCCGAGCACATCCTCGCGCTCCAGCGGCGCCTGTCCGCTGCGATCGGCGACGACGATGCCGTGGCCGGCCGTGGCGGGGAGCAGCCGGAGGGCGTCGGCGACGGTCGCTCGCGGCGAGAGCACGAGCGGGGTGTCCCACCGCACGGGCTGGGTCTTGACCCACCGGATCGCGTCGTCGAGCGACTGCAGCGGCAGATCCTGCGGAAGCACACCGAGTCCGCCGCGCCGGGCGAGGGTGGCCGCGAGACGCGGTCCGGTGACGGAGTTCATGTTCGACGCGACCAGGGGAAGGGTCGCCGGCGTGCCGTCACCCGGCGCGAGGTCGACCTGCAGCCGACTCGTCACACCGGAGTGACGAGGCACCAGGAACACATCCGAGTAGGTCAGATCCACTGCAGGTCGCTCGCCGGAGAACTTCATATCGCCAAGCTACCCCGGGGAGCCTTCGGAAACAGCCTGACCGCAGAGCATTCCGCCAGGTGAATGGCGTTAGGCTTGATGACTGTTACATGTGCGACCCGACGCGCTCTCGCCGTCGAGCCGCATACACGGCTTCAGTGACGAAAGAGGGCGGTAGAGCGTGTCGAACCAGGTGACCGGCGTCGCAGGCGACGGGGGGTTCGGAGCCAATTCGTGGCTCGTGGACGAGCTGTACGAGCAGTTCAAGCAGGATCGCAACTCCGTCGACAAGGAGTGGTGGCCGATTCTGGAGAATTACACGCCGGATGCTGCCGCGCAGGAGAGCTCCTCTCCGTCCGCCTCCGCACAGGCCGGCAGTCCGGTCACCGCCCCGATTCCCGTGATCGGCGCGCAGCCGGTCGCGCGCACCACGGCCAAGCCCGCGAAGCAGGCACCGATTCCCGCTCAGGCGCCGAAGCCTCAGGCCAAGGAGGAGGCTGCCCCGGCCGACGAGGAGAAGGTGACCCCGCTGCGGGGAATGCCGAAGACCCTCGCGGCCAACATGGATCAGTCGCTGAGCGTGCCCACCGCGACCAGCGTGCGCACCATTCCCGCGAAGCTGATGATCGACAACCGCATCGTCATCAACAACCACATGTCGCGCACGCGCGGCGGCAAGGTGAGCTTCACCCACCTCATCGGCTGGGCGCTGATCCAGACGCTGAAGGAGTTCCCCAGTCAGAACGTCTTCTACGCCGAGGTCGACGGGAAGCCCTCGGTGGTCGCCCCCGCCCACGTGAACCTCGGAATCGCGGTCGACATCCCCAAGCCCGACGGCACCCGTGCGCTGCTCGTGCCCAGCATCAAGCGCGCCGACACCATGTCGTTCAGCGAGTACCTCACCGCGTACGAAGACCTCATCTCGCGCGCTCGCAGCAACAAGCTGACCGCGGCCGATTTCGCCGGCACCACGGTCTCGCTGACCAACCCGGGCGGCATCGGCACCGTGCACTCGGTCCCCCGCCTCATGAAGGGCCAGGGATGCATCATCGGCGCCGGGGCTCTGGACTACCCCGCCGAGTTCCAGGGCTCGAGCCAGAAGACGCTGACCGAACTGGGCATCGGCAAGACGATCACGCTGACCAGCACCTACGACCACCGTGTCATCCAGGGTGCGGGCTCGGGCGAGTTCCTCAAGAAGGTGCACGAGCTGCTGATCGGCGAGCGCGGCTTCTACGACGACATCTTCGCCGCTCTGCGCATCCCCTACCAGCCGATCCGCTGGAACGCGGACATCGCCGTCGACCTCGCCGAGCGCGTGGACAAGCAGGCGCGCGTGCAGGAGCTCATCAACTCCTACCGGGTGCGCGGGCACCTGATGGCCGACATCGATCCGCTGGAGTACGTGCAGCGCTCGCACCCGGACCTGGAGATCGAAAGCCACGGGCTGACGTTCTGGGACCTGGACCGCGAGTTCGTGACCGGCGGATTCGGCGGCAAGCGCGTAATGAAGCTGCGCGACATCCTGGGCGTACTGCGCGATTCGTACTGCCGGACACTCGGCATCGAGTACATGCACATCCAGGACCCCGAGCAGCGGCGCTGGTTCCAGGAGAAGCTCGAGGTCAAGTACGTCAAGCCCGGCCACAACGAGCAGCTGCGCGTTCTGAGCAAGCTGAACGAGGCCGAGGCGTTCGAGACGTTCCTGCAGACGAAGTTCGTCGGACAGAAGCGCTTCTCCCTCGAGGGCGGTGAATCCCTGATCCCGCTGCTGGACGAGATCCTGCAGGGCGCGGCCAACGCCGGCCTCGACGGTGCGGCGATCGGCATGGCCCACCGCGGCCGACTCAACGTGCTCACCAACATCGCCGGCAAGACGTACGGCCAGGTGTTCCGGGAGTTCGAGGGTTCGCTGACCCCTGGCAACACGCGCGGCTCGGGTGACGTCAAGTACCACCTCGGCACCGAGGGCACCTTCATCGCCGAGGACGGCGCCGAGCTTCCCGTCCACCTGGCGGCCAACCCGTCGCACCTGGAGACCGTCGACGGCGTGCTCGAGGGCATCGTCCGCGCCAAGCAGGACCGCAAGCCGATCGGCACCTTCGCCTGGTTGCCGATCCTCGTGCACGGCGACGCGGCCTTCGCCGGGCAGGGCGTCGTCGTGGAGACGCTGCAGATGTCCCAGCTGCGCGGCTACCGCACCGGCGGCACCGTGCACGTCGTCGTGAACAACCAGGTCGGCTTCACCACCCTGCCGACCGACTCGCGCACGTCGGTGTACTCCACCGACGTGGCGAAGACCATCCAGGCGCCGATCTTCCATGTGAACGGCGACGACCCCGAATCGGTCATCCACGTCGCCCGGCTCGCGTTCGAGTACCGCGAGCGCTTCCACAGCGATGTCGTGATCGACCTGGTCTGCTACCGCCGCCGCGGTCACAACGAGGGCGATGACCCGTCGATGACCCAGCCGCTGATGACCGACCTCATTCAGGCGAAGCGCTCCGTGCGCAAGCTGTACACCGAGGCGCTGGTGGGTCGCGGGGACATCACCCAGGAGGAGTACGACCAGGCCAAGGCCGACTTCCAGAGCCGCCTGGAGGTCGCGTTCGCCGAGACGCACGCCGCCGAGACCGGCGCGACGCCGATCGCCCCCGACCTGACTCCTGTCGACGAGCAGATCGGCTCTCCGGACGTGACCGGCGTCCCGCTCGAGGTCATCCACCTCATCGGCGACGCGCACGCGAACAAGCCCGACGGGTTCACGGTGCACTCCAAGCTCCAGCAGCAGCTGGACAAGCGCGTGACGATGAGCCGCGAGGGCGGCATCGACTGGGGCTTCGGCGAGCTGCTCGCCTTCGGCTCCCTGCTCGTCGAGGGCACCCCCGTGCGCCTGGCCGGCCAGGACTCCCGACGCGGCACGTTCGTGCAGCGTCACGCCGTGCTGCACGACCGCAACAACGGCCAGGAATGGCTGCCGCTGACCAATCTCTCCGACAGCCAGGGGCGCTTCTTCGTCTACGATTCGCTGCTCAGCGAGTACGCGGCGCTCGCCTTCGAGTACGGGTACTCGGTCGAGAACACCGAGGCGCTGGTGCTCTGGGAGGCGCAGTTCGGTGACTTCGTCAACGGCGCACAGTCCGTGATCGACGAGTACGTCTCCGCCGCGGAGCAGAAGTGGGGCCAGCAGTCCGGCGTCGTGCTCCTGCTGCCGCACGGCTACGAGGGCCAGGGGCCCGATCACTCCTCCGCGCGCATGGAGCGCTTCCTGCAGCTGTGCGCTCAGGAGAACATGACCGTGGCGCGTCCGTCGACCCCCGCCTCGTACTTCCACCTGCTGCGTCGCCAGGCGTACGCCCGTCCGCGCAAGCCGCTGATCGTCTTCACGCCGAAGGCGATGCTGCGTCTGCGCGGCGCGACCAGCCAGGTGGAGGACTTCACGCAGGGCCGCTTCGAGCCCGTGATCGACGACGACCGGGGCCTCGACCGCTCTGCCGTCAAGCGCGTACTCGTGCACTCCGGCAAGATCCACTGGGACCTGCGCAGCGAGCTGGAGAAGAACCCGAACCCCGAGATCGCCCTCGTCCGGCTCGAACAGTTCTACCCGACGCCGATCGACGCGCTGAAGCAGATCACCGACTCCTACCCCGGCGCCGAGCTCGTGTGGGTGCAGGACGAGCCCGAGAACCAGGGGGCGTGGCCGTTCCTCGCGCTCGCGTTCGCGGATGTCCCCGGGGATCGTCAGTTCCGGTCGGTGACCCGCCCGGCCGCCGCATCGCCGGCCACGGGATCGTCCAAGGTGCACGCCACCGAACAGGTCCAACTGCTGAAGACCGCCCTGACGCTCGGCTGACCACCCCTCTGCCGCAATGCGACGGATGCCGCTCCTCCACCGTGGGGAGCGGCATCCGTCGCATTGCGGGGAGCGCGTGCCGGACGCCACGAGTGCCCGAAGCCGCGGTCGCCGCGGGCGCCGACGGCCGCGCGCGGAACGCGCCGCGCGGTCAGTACCAGATGCTGAGGAACGGCGCCGGATCCGTGTGCAGCGCCCGGCTGAGCGCGGCGATGACCTCAGGGTCGCCCTGCACGCGCCCGGCCGCCGCGAGCTGGCTCAGCGGCACACCCCCCGCGTAGACGGTCGACAACTCGGACACGCCCATCGTCACGCCGGCGGCAGCCGAGGTCTCCTCCACGACTGCCGCGCCGAGGACGTCGGCCTGCAGACGCCAGGTGCCGTCGGCGAGCCCGAACGGGTCGGTCACGCGCAGCACCACATCCAGTGGTGCGGCGAAGCGGCGCGCGCGCAGCACCGCCGGCACATCCAGCACTCGCAGCCAGCCGTGATCGTGCACGGTGACCTCGACCGAGCGCTGATCCGCGACGAGGTGAAGGATCGGGTCGTCGGTCGGCCGCAGCGCGGCTTCCACCCGGTCGACCAGGTCGTGGTTCACGGCGAAGCCCCACAGTGCGCGCTGCGCCTCATCGGTCTCCGCAGCCAGGTGACGGATCGTCATGGTGCTGCGATGCGAGTCGGGTTGCTCCTTCATGCTGAACGACATCGCCCCGCGCAGCCTGTCGTCGGCGTCCAGGTACAGAAGACCCCGCACCGCGGCGTCGGTCTTCGCACCGTCTGCGGTGATTCCCGCGAGACCGAGCCAGCGGCGGCCCCACCCCGGGATCTGCCCGGTGCGCGCGTGCCGGGCGTTCTCATGCACGGCGCCGAGATCCACCGCCAGGCGCGCCTTCTCGACGTATTCCAGCCGACCTGCGGCCTCCGGGCCTCTCCATCCGGCATGTCGTGTCGAGATCGCCACTCGTGCCGCCTGGACGGCGGGCCCGAAGCCGTACCGGCCGTAGATCGTGGCCTCCGTCGCGGTGAGACCCGCGACCGGCACGCCTGCCGAGGCAGCGGCACGCAGTTCTCCCTCGAGCAGGTTCCGCGCGATGCCGCGGCGGCGATGGGTCGCCGACACCGTGACCATGCTGATCGCCCACATCGGGATGGTGCCGCCTGGCACGGTCATGTCGGCGACCCAGGAGTTCACCGTCCCGACCGGCAGCGCGTCGGCGGTCGCGCCCCTTGGATAGACGGCGACGTTGCGCCGGTCGGCCCACGTCGAACGCATCTCCGTGATCTCGGGATCGGTCGGCTCGGCGCCGAGGAAGCCGCGTTCCGTGGCGCGCGCGTAACCCGCCGATACCTCCGGATCCGAGATGTCGACGACACGGTAGTCGTACCCCGCGTCCTCGAGTCGCTTCGCCGAGTTCTCGTCTGCGGGTACGGTGCGCGCGTCGATGGAAGTCACCCGCCCACACTACCCACACGCGGCGCCCGTGCGTCGGGGCCGAGCGCTCAGTGGGAGGCGGCCTGCGCGACCCTCAGCCGCGCGAAGACCTGCTCGCGCAGCTCCTCGGGCGCTGTCTCGCGGCATGCACGCGCGATGACCTCTGTCAGCGTCGTGGCCACGAGCGCCTCGTCCTTGCAGGACGGGCAGTTCTCGAGGTGCTCCCGGATCTCGGCGTGCTCGGTGTTGCACACCTCGTTGCGCAGGTACTCCTCCAGGTCACGGCGGGCCTTCTCACAGCCGCAGTCACTCATTTCTCGCTCCTCGTTCGAGCCCCGGCGATTCCTCGCTCGGCGGCATAGTCCGCCAACAGCTCCCGCAGCATCCGTCTGCCCCTGTGCAGACGGCTCATGACGGTGCCGATGGGTGTCTTCATGATGTCGGCGATCTCCTGGTAGGAGAAGCCCTCGACATCGGCGAGGTACACGGCGAGACGGAAGTCCTCCGGCACCTCCTGCAGAGCATCCTTGACCACGGATGCCGGCATGCGGTCGATGGCCTCGGCCTCGGCCGAACGGCTGTGCGTGGCGGTGGTGGATTCCGCCCCGCCCATCTGCCAGTCCTCGAGCTCGTCGATCGTGCCCTGGTACGGCTCGCGCTGGCGCTTGCGATAGATGTTGATGTACGTGTTGGTGAGGATGCGGTACAGCCACGCCTTGAGGTTGGTCCCCTGCGAGAACGACGACCAGGCCGCGAAGGCCTTCACGAAGGTCTCCTGCACCAGGTCGGCCGCATCGGCGGGGTTGCGCGTCATGCGCATCGCCGCCGCATAGAGCTGGTCCATGAAGGGGATCGCCTGCTCCTCGAAATCGCGTCGAGGATCGCCGGATGCTGTGTCGTCCATCACCGGCCAGTCTAGGCGCGACAGCGCCTCGGCATCGGCCGTCTCCGTCCGGGTGCGAATCAGCGTGGCCTGCATCGGTCACCTCCCTCTCCGTGTGTCGCGGGCTTCACTAGGCTAAGAACCGATGAGCACTCAACGGTATTCCCCTTCCCCGCCTCGGGGTGCGTACCTCGCACCGGGCAGCGACGCGCCCGTGCACGCCTCCGTGAGCATCCCCGGGTCGAAATCCCTCACCAACCGCGAGCTGATGATCGCGGCGATAGCCGACGGCCCGGGTCATCTGGTGCGCCCGCTGCACTCCGACGACTCGCGTCGCATGGTCGACGCGCTGCGCCTACTGGGCATCGGGATCGAGGAGGTGCCGTCCGACGGCGAGTTCGGACCCGACCTGCTGGTCACCCCCGCCCCGCTGCGGGGCGGCGTCACCATCGACTGCGGCCAGGCCGGAACGGTGATGAGATTCATCGCCCCGCTCGCCGGCCTCGCGTCCGACGACGTGCACGTCACCGCCGAGGAGAACGCGCTGCACCGTCCGATGGGCGCCCTCATCACCGGGCTGCGGGACCTGGGCGTCGACGTCGACGACGAGGGCACCTGGTCGCTGCCGTTCACCATCCGCGGGCACGGCCGCATCCGAGGCGGGCGCATCGAGATCGACGCGTCGGGCTCGAGCCAGTTCGTCTCGGGACTGCTGCTGGCCGCTCCCCGCTTCGACGTCGGCCTGCACCTGGTGCACACCGGCGACCACCTGCCGAGCCTGCCGCACATCGACATGACCATCGAGTCGCTCAGCCGTCGCGGCATCCGGATCGAACGGCCCGCGGTCGGCGAGTGGCTCGTCGAAGCGGGCGTCCCCCGCGCCAAGGATGTCACCATCGAGCCGGACCTCTCCAATGCCGCGCCCTTCGTCGCCGCAGCGCTCGTCACCGGCGGCGAGGTGACGATCGGCGGCTGGCCGCTGCACTCCACGCAGCCGGGCGCCCTGCTGCCGGACATCCTGCACGCCATGGGCGCGCACACCACCCGCCACGGCGGCGCGCTGACGGTCCGCGGTGGCGACGGCATCCGCGGTCTCGAACTGGACCTGTCGGCGGCGAGCGAACTGACCCCGACCATCGTGGGACTCGCGGCGTTCGCCGACGGGCCGACCACCATCCGCGGTGTGGGGCACATCCGCACCCACGAGACCGACCGCATCGCCGCGCTCATCGGCAACCTGCGCGGACTCGGCGGAGAGGCGGAGGAGCTGCCCGACGGGCTGCGCATCATCCCCCGACCGCTGCACGGCGGCGCCTGGCCCGCCCATCACGATCACCGCATGGCGACCACCGGGGTCCTGATCGGCCTGCGCGTCCCGGGAGTCGAGATCGACGACATCGGCACCACGACGAAGACGCTGCCCGAGTTCACGCTCCTGTGGGAGCGGATGCTGAGGGGCGCCCCCGCGTGAGCTGGCTGGGCGACGACGACCCGCTCGACGACTTCGAGGAGTTCGACGAGAGCAGCATCCGGACGCGCCCCAACCCGAAGGCCAACCGACCGCGTACCAAGCGCCGTCCCGCGCATGAGGACGCCCGGATCGGGCGCATCCTCGGCGTCGACCGCGGCCGGTACAGCGTCCTGATCGATGAGGATCAACCGGACGAGCGCCTGGTGACCGCCACCAGGGCGCGCGAGCTCCGGCGCACCGCGATCGTGACCGGCGACCGCGCGCGCGTCGTGGGCGACACATCCGGCGACGACGGGACCCTCTCACGCATCGTGGGTCTCGTCGAGCGCACCTCGCTGCTGCGACGCAGCGCCGACGACACCGACCAGGTGGAACGGGTGATCGTCGCGAACGCCGATCAGATGCTCATCGTCGTCGCAGCCGCCGATCCCGAGCCACGGGCACGACTCGTCGATCGCTATCTGGTCGCGGCGCTGGATGCCGGCATCCGCCCGCTCCTGGTGGTCACCAAGACCGACCTGGCCGACCCCGCGACCTTCCTCACCCACTTCGACGGACTCGATCTCACCGTGTTCACGAGCGAACGCGATGAGATGCCCGTGGACGAGATCGGCGCCGAGCTGATCGGCCGGTCGACGGTCTTCGTCGGTCACTCGGGAGTCGGGAAGTCGACCCTCGTGAACGCGCTCGTTCCGGGTGCTGGGCGGGCGACGGGGCACGTCAACGAGGTCACCGGGCGCGGACGCCACACCTCCTCTTCGACGGTGTCGCTGCGCTACACGACGCGGAACGGGCGCGGCTGGGTCATCGACACGCCCGGAGTGCGCTCCTTCGGGCTCGGGCACGTCGATCCAGCGAACATCCTGGCCGCGTACACCGAGCTCGCCGAGATCGCGGAGGAATGCCCGCGGGGCTGCACGCATCTGCCGGATGCCGCGGACTGCGCCTTGAACGAGGCTGCGGCCGAGGGACGCCTGAACGAAACCGGCAGGGACCGATTGGAATCCCTGCAGCGACTGCTGACGACCTTCGGGGACTCCCCTCGCTCCGGCGGATGATCTGCTCCGGCGGATAAGCTGAGGGGCGTGACCACGCTGCGCCTGGAACCCGGTTCCCCTGCCCCCGACTTCACCCTCTCCGACCAGGACGGAAACCCCGTCTCGCTGGCTGATCTGCGCGGTCAGAAGGTGATCCTGTACTTCTACCCCGCCGCGATGACCCCGGGGTGCACGACTCAGGCATGCGACTTCCGCGACAGCATCTCCTCCCTGCAGGGGGCCGGCTACAGCGTGATCGGCGTCTCCCGCGACGAACCCCGGAAGCTGCGGGAGTTCCGCGAACGCGACGCGCTCACCTTCCGGTTGCTCAGCGATCCCGACCATTCGGTGCACTCGGCGTACGGCGTCTGGGGCGAGAAGATGAACTACGGCAAGGTCATCGAGGGCGTCATCCGCTCCACCTTCGTCCTCGATGAGCAGGGCGTGATCGAGATCGCCCAGTACAACGTCAAGGCCACCGGCCACGTCGCGCGCCTGCGCAAGACCCTCGGCATCGACGCCTGACGCGCGTCGTCACCGGTCGTCGCGCTCTTCCCTCGCACGCTCCTGAAGACGGGAGTCCGAAGCGCCGTCGCGACGGACGGCCGCGATCAGCAGCGTCAGCCCGATGACACCGGCACCGCCGACGATCACGGCGAAGAGCCAGGGCGGAGGCTGGATGCTGAGGGCTGCCAGTGCGAGGGCGATCGCGAGCACCTGGAAGAGGATGCCCCCCGATCGCGCCCAGGACGCGCGGCGCAGTGTTCCCGCGGCGAAGGCGATGAGAGCCGCGGCCCCGAGCAGTGTCAGCACGATCAGCGCCACGCCGCTGGCCGGCGACGACGCGTCCCCGGCGCCGAGAGCGAACAGCTCGATGAGCGCGATGGCGACCAGGGCAGCACCCTCCAGTGCGAGAACCCCCGCGGCGAGGGTGGCGGCCCCAGACCGGCCCATCGGCACGCTCCTCCCAAGAGTTGTCAGAAAACCCTTGATTTCAGATTGTTTCTGTAACAAAATAGTAAAAGCCATGTGCTCCCACATCGGAGTGGGGCGGGTACTTTCCCCGCATGACCAGGCTAGCGGAATCCCGATCCGCTCCTGAACTCTCGTGCCGCATCAGCGGCCCCACACCGAAAACACCACTTCTGAGGAGCCTCAATGGACTGGCGCGATAAAGCGGCCTGCCTGACCGTCGACCCCGAACTGTTCTTCCCTGTCGGGAACACGGGTCCGGCCGTCGACCAGATCGAGAAGGCCAAGGCCGTCTGCGCCACGTGCACCGTCACGGAGATCTGCCTGCAGTACGCCCTGGAATCCGGTCAGGATTCGGGCGTGTGGGGCGGTCTCTCGGAAGACGAGCGCCGTGCGCTGAAGCGTCGCGCCGCTCGTGCGCGCCGCGCCGGCTGATCCGCATCCGAACGCAGAGGCGCCGGTGGGGAGAACCCCACCGGCGCCTCTGCGTTCTCGGTCAGACCGCTATCCACCGCATGGGGATGTCGATGGTCACCTGGGTGCCCTCCCCCTCGCGGCCCTGCCACTCGATCGTGCCGCTGAGCTCGCCCTGGATCAGGGTGCGCACGATCTGGGTGCCCAGCCCCTGCCCGACCCTGCCCTCGGCCAGTCCGTGGCCGGTGTCGATGACCTTCACCCGCAGCTGCTCGGAGGTGCGGGCTGCCTCGATGCGCACGATGCCCTCCTGACCGGCCAGGCCGTGCTCCACGGCGTTGGTGACGACCTCGGTGAGTGCGAGGGCGAGCGGCGTCGCGTATTCGCTCGGAAGAACACCGAAGCGCCCCTCGAGCTGGGTGCGCGCACGCGTGTTCGGCGCGGCCGCGACCTCGGCGACGAGCTTGAGCACACGGTCGAAGACCTCGTCGAAGTCCACGGTCTGCGACAGACCGCTGGCCAGCGTGTCGTGCACGACCGCAATGGCCTCCACGCGCCGCATCGCCTGCGTCAGCGCTTCCCGCGCCTCGTCGGAGTGGGTGCGGCGCGCCTGGATGCGCAGCAGTGAACCGACTGTCTGCAGGTTGTTCTTGACCCGATGGTGGATCTCGCGGATGGTCGCGTCCTTCGTGATCAGCTCCTGCTCCTGATGGCGGAGCTCGGAGACGTCGCGGCACAGCACGATCGCGCCGATCCGCGTGCCGTGATCCTTCAGGGGGATCGCGCGCAGCGACACCGTCACGCCGCGCGCCTCCATGTCGGTGCGCCACGGCGCTCGACCGGTCACGACCACGGGCAGGGACTCGTCGACCTGGCGCGAGGGCGGGATGATGTCGGTGGTCACATCGGCGAGCGACTCCCCCTCCAGCTCGTCATCGAAGCCCATCCGGTTGAACGCGGACAGCGCGTTGGGGCTTGCGAAGGTGGTGATCCCGTCCACGTCGAGCCGGATCAGTCCGTCCGAGGCGCGCGGCGCCCCCCGACGAGGCGCCGTGGGGGCGGAGAGGTCGGGGAACTCGCCCGAGGTGATCATGCGGAACAGATCGTTCGCGCATTCGTCGAAGCTGATCTGCTGACGCGACGGCATCCGCGCCTCACCGAGGTTCGTATGCCGGGTGAGCACACCGAGCACGACGCTCTCCTCGTCGTTGCGGATGATCGGCACGGCGCGCACCCGCGTCGGCGTCTCCTCGAACCAGTCGGGCGAGGACGAGTCGACGATCGTCCCGGACTCGAACGCCGACTGCACCTGCGTGCGCCACTGCGGGCGCACCTTCTCCCCGACGATGTCCCGATAGAACAGCGTGGCCGCGCCGCTGGGGCGTGAATGCGTCACGGCGACGAAGGAGCCGTCCGCGGTCTCGATCCACATGACGATGTCCGCCGAGGCGAGGTCTGCGAGCAGCTGCCCGTCTCCGGCGAGACGATGGAGCCACTCCACGTCGGCGTCGGTCAGGAGGCCTTGAGCGTGAACGAGATCACTGAGCGTTGACACTCGCCCAGCCTACCGGGGTCGGTCCGCCGACCACGGGCCGCCCGAGGTGTCAGAGCACGGCGAACGAGCTGGCCCGCCACCTGCTGTCGAGGCCCTCCAGCCGGATCGCGACGGCTCGTGTCCGTCCCGGGCCGGCCACGACGACGACAGCCTCGACGATGCCGTCGACGGGTGCGCTCTCCCGGATGGAGAGGATGTGGAAGGTCGGCCGCGTGGGCGTCACTCCGCGTGCGCTGCGGGCACGGGCGGACAGGTTCGCTCGCACGGCGAGCGCGCGGAACGCGTCCTCGCTCAGCCAGCGCGCCAGCTGGTCGACTTCGCGCACGCCAGCGAGCACCTCGAGGGCGCCCTGGGTGAGGCTCCTCAGGAGAGGGACAGGATCCGGCAGGCGTGCGGCCGACGTGGGCTGCGGTTCGAAGTACTCACTTGACGTCGTCGTCCTCATCCCCGCGTTCCCCCCGGCCCTGACAGTTCATCGATAGTGTGTGCGCGTAACGAATTCCCTTGCAGTGAACCATGGCTCCTCACGGGGAGGAACCCCCTCAGCGGGATCTGTGGATAACTCAGGCGCCCGACGTCAGCCCTCCCCTACGCTCGGATGCGTGGAATGGGAGCACCTCTTCGAAGACCTCGAGGGTCAGCTCGCTGCGGAGTGGGAGGCCGAGCGCGCGGCGCTGGATGCCGAGTCCGAGCGCCTGCGCATCTCGAAGTTGACGCTTCGTGATCGACTCCGTGCCCTGAGTGCGGACGCGCCGCGGCTCCTGGTCGAGCTGGCCGACGGCGACCACTGGGACGCGACGCTGCGCGCCGTCGGCTCCGATTGGATCGCCGTCGCAGCGGCCGGCGACACGCGTCTGCGGGTCGTGCCCCTGACGGCGGTCCAGGCCGTCGGCGCCGACCACGGCGCGCTCCTGGCCGGGCTGCGCTCGGATCCCGCCCCGACGGGTCTGCGGGAGCGGATGACGTTCGGCTTCATCCTGCGCGACCTGGCGCGGCGCCGTGCGCCGGTCACCATCGCTCGACGCGGGTCGGATCCTCAGCACGGCACGATCGACCGTGCCGGTGCGGACCACCTCGATCTCGCCCTCCACGACCCCGGTGAGTCGCGGCGGGCCCGCTCGGTGCGCGGATTCCGACTCATCTCCTTCGGCACCATCACCTGGGTGCGCGTCGAGAGCGGCGCGACCGCGGCACTCTGACAGGCGGCCGACCGAGGCTCGGTCAGTCCCGGTGGTACGGCGTGGTGCCCCAGAGCTCGGGGAAGCTCGCTTCGTTCGCCTGACGCCACAGCGCCATCCGCCTGGCCTCTTCGGACTGCTCGGAGAGATAGTCCGACAGACTGCGCTCCTCGATCCGCCAGCGCGGTGGTGAACCCAGCTGCGAGCCGCGCAGACGGCCCTGATGCACGAGGTCCACGACTTCGTCGATCTCGATGCTCAGAAGCTCGGCGACCTGCGCGGGGGCGAGGAAGCGAGGAGCCATCTCGGATGGTTCGGGCATGTCCTCATTCTCTCCCGGGCGCGGTCGCGACAACGCTGAGAATCCCCCCTGTGGATAACTTTTCAGGCACTTCTTCGGAATCTGTGACCATGGCAGCATGATGCACTCGCGAGCGCGCCGTCCGTTCTTCGGCGACCTCCGCTTCCTGGTCGGTCTCGCCCTCGTCGTCGTCTCCGTCGCCGGCGTGTGGCTGCTGGTGTCGTCCTCGCGTCAGACCACGCCGATGCTGCAGACGACGCGCGCCATCCTTCCTGGTGAGGCGATCGATTCGGCGGACTTCCGGGTCGTGGAGGTGGGACTCGGCGCTCTGACGGAGACCTACCTGGCTCCCCAGAACATGGCGGAGGGGACGATCGCGACGCGGACGCTTCCGAAGGGCGAGCTCGTGCCGCTGTCGGCGGTGGGAGATCAGGAGAGCGCCCGCACCACCACCGTCGTGGTGAGCAGCACCGCGCTGCCCGAGGGAGTGCGGGCGGGCACCGTCGTCGAGCTGTGGCATTCGCCGCTGCACAAGGACGGCCGCACCGTCGATGCTCCGCGGATCCTCGTCGGCGATGCCGTCGTCGCCGCCGTCGCCGAGTCCGAGGGCATGCTCAGCCAGAGCCGCACGGACGTCGAGGTCGTCATCGACCGCGCCGATGTCGCGGATGTGCTCGCGGCGGTCTCCAGCGGGTCGATCATCTCGATCGTCCCGGCAGGCGCGGGCTCATGACCTCCGTGATCGTCGCCGTGTCGGGTGAAGGCGCCGCGATGATGGCATCCGACCTCGAGCTCGAAGGCGTGGATGTGCGGCGCATCGATCCCTCCGAGGTTCGGGACCTCGCTCTGGCCGCGGTGGACGCTCTGCTGATCACTCCGACGAGGGGGACGCTCACGCCGGACCTCGTGAGCGCCTGTGATCGCGCCGGCGTGCGCATCCTCGCCGTGGGCGATGCCGATTCCCGCATCCTCTCCCGGTTCGGCCTGGGTGCGCCGCTGCCTTTCGAGACCCCGGCATGGCGGATCGTGCAGCTGCTCGCCTCTGCGCCGCTCGCCGCGGAAGCCAGCCCTTCCCCGCGTCCACGAGTGCTCGCGGTCTGGGGCCCCCAGGGCGCACCGGGACGCTCGACCGTGGCGATCCAGCTCGCTGTCGAGCTGTCACGAGCGGGTCGGCGCACAGCGCTGGTCGACGCCGACAGCGTCGCGCCCTCGATCGCTCTGCAGCTCGGCCTGGGTGATGATGCTCCCGGTCTCGCCGCCGCGTGCCGTCGCGCGGAGCTGGGCAGCCTCGACGTCGCAGAGCTCTCGCGCCTGTCCGTTCCCGTCGAGACGTCAGGTGGCACGCTGGAGGTGCTCGGGGGCTTGAATCGACCGAGTCGCTGGCCCGAGCTCGGAGCGTCGCGCGTGCGCACCACGCTCGCCGCGTGCCGGAACTGGCTCGATGACACCGTCGTCGACGTGTCCGCCGAGTTCGACGAGGACGACGATCCCCTGGACCCCGGGGCACCCACCAGGCACGCGTCGACCACCGCGGCGCTGCGGGAAGCCGATGCCGTGATCGCCGTGCTCTCCGCCCACCCGCTGGGCGTCAGCCGCTTCGTGCGCGGCTACGCCGAGCTGCGGCACCTGGTGGGAGGAACCCCGATCACGGTCGTCGCCAATCGGGTGCGCCCCGGTCCGCTGGGCATCGATGCCCGCGGTCAGATCCGTCGGACGCTCGATCGCTTCGCCGGGGTCGACGAGGTGTCCTTCCTCCCCCAGGATCAGCGCGCGGCGGACGCCGCTGCGCTGCACGCGCGAGCGATCGCCGATGTGTCGCCGCGATCGCCTCTCGTGTCGGCCGTGCGTCGCACGGTCTCCAGCCTGCAACCGCGCCAGGATCTCACTGCCGGTAGCTCGCGAGGAAGTTCCCGAGCCGCTCGACGGCTTCGCTGAGCACCCGGGGCTCCGGCAGCGTGACGACGCGCAGGTGGTCGGGATTCGGCCAGTTGAAGCCGGTGCCCTGCACCAGCAGGATCTTCTCCGACACGAGCAGGTCGTAGACCAGCTTCGCGTCGTCGCGGATGTCGTGGACGTTCGGATCCAGCTTCGGAAAGGCGTACAGCGCGCCCTCGGGCTTGACGCAGCTCACACCGGGGATCGCGTCCAGGCCGCGCCAGGCGATGTCCCTCTGCTCGTGCAGGCGTCCCGACGGAGCGATCAGCGATCCGATGGACTGCACGCCGCTGAGGGCCGCCTGCACGGCGTGCTGCGCGGGGACGTTCGGGCACAGTCGCGTCGACGCGAGCAGGGTGATGCCCTCGAGGAAGCCGTGCGCGTGGGATCTGGGTCCGGTGATCACCAGCCAGCCGGAGCGGAATCCGGCGACGCGGTAGGTCTTCGACAACCCGTTGAACGTCAGGCACAGCAGGTCGGGGGCGAGCGTCGCGGTGGGGATGTGCGTAGCATCGTCGAAGAGGATCCGGTCGTAGATCTCGTCCGAGAGCAGCAGCAGCTGATTCTCCCGGGCGATCTGGACCAGGCCCTCCAGCACCTCGCGGGAGTAGACCGCGCCCGTCGGGTTGTTGGGGTTGATGATGACGATGGCCTTCGTCTGCGGCGTCACCTTCGAGCGGATGTCCTCGAGGTCGGGCTGCCAGCCGTTCTCCTCGTCGCACAGGTAGTGCACGGGCGTGCCGCCCGCAAGGGAGGTCATCGCAGTCCACAGCGGATAGTCGGGTGCGGGGATGAGCACCTCGTCGCCCTCGTCGAGGAGCGCCTGCATGACCATCGTGATCAGCTCGGACACACCGTTGCCGAGATAGACGTCGTCGGGGTCGAACCGCGGAAAGCCCGGAATCTCCTCGTAGCGGCTCACCACGGCGCGGCGAGCGGAGATGATGCCCTTGCTGTCGCTGTAGCCGTGGGCGGTGGGCAGTGCGGCGAGCATGTCCCGCACGATCTGGTGCGGCGCCTCGAAGCCGAAGATGGCGGGGTTGCCGGTGTTCAGCTTGAGGATCTGGTGCCCCTCGGACTCGAGCCGGGCGGCCTCGACCAATGCCTTGCCCCTGATCTCGTAGAGAACGTTCTTGAGCTTGGACGACTGGTCCAGTGTGCGCCGGGTCATTCGCCCAGAATACCGGCACGGACAGGGCGGGACGCCGCCCGGGACCGCGCTCAGCCCGCCGCGACCCGCGCGCCGTCGGGGCGTCGTCCCACGGCGTGGGCCTGACGCTCGCGCCGGCTGCTCTCGACGTGGGCGCGCGCGAGCGCGCTCGCCCGATCGCCGTCGCGATCGCGCACCGCCTCGTACAGGGCGACGTGCTCATCGGCGATGTGCTCGAGGTCGTCGTGCTGGACCAGCGACCAGCGCAGACGGCTGCGGATGCTGGCCATCAGATGTCCCAGGAGCCGGTTGTCGGCCAGTTGCACGGCGACTTCGTGGAAGTCGGCGGCCTTCCGGCGGGAGGTCACGCTGTCATCGAGACGAGCGCTCTCCTGCTCGGCCTCGAGAACCGCCTTGAGCAGTTCGAGGTCCTCGCGCCGGTGTCGCTCCGCGGCGAGACGGAACGTCATCGGCTCGAGGACCTCCCTGACCTCATCGAGGTCGGCGAGATCGGCTGCGGTGAACTCCCGGACGATCGCCCAGGTGCGCGGGCGCAGCTCGACCAGGCCCTCGCCGTCGAGCAGCTTCAACGCGTCTCGCACCGGTACCCGACTCACACCGAACTCGGCGGCCAGATCCCGTTCGGTCAGCTTGCTGCCCGGTGGGCGGGCCCCGTCGAGGATCGCGTCGCGCAGCCAGGTGGCGACTCGACTCGACTCCAGTTCGCGTTCATCAGCTCCGGTCACAGGATCATCTTCCCATCTCGTCCGGGCGGATCCGCTCATCCCTTCTTCGCGAGCGCCTTCTCGACCGGAGCCCGCTCGGCGGGGGTCTTCTCCACCCAGCGGATGCCCTCGGTAAGCGTCGGGACGATCTCGGTGCCGATCTTGCGGGCGAGCAGATCGTCCAGCCGGTCCAGCGGTCCGATCAGCGTGCGTCCGCCCGCGCGCGCGACGCGGATCGCCGCATCGATCTTGGGCTGCATGGACCCCTCGGCGAACTTCATCGCGGCGACCGCATCCGCCGATGCCGTGTGGATGTCGCGCTGATCCGGCGTGCCCCAGTTCTCGCTGACGTAGTCCCCATCGGTGAGCATGATCAGCGTGTCGGCGCCGATGTCCGCGGCGAGCGCGGCACTCGCGAGGTCCTTGTCGACGACGGCCTGGACGCCGATGTGGCGCCCCTGCGAGTCGGTGCGCACCGGCACGCCGCCGCCGCCGACGCAGACCGCAAGGCTGCCGGCCTCCAGCAGGCGGCGGATCAGCGGGGCCTGCACGATCGCGACGGGGTTCGGTGAGGGCACGACACGACGGAAAGCGTCGCCGTCCTTCGCGATCGTCCAGCGGTACTCGGCGGCCGCCTCAGCAGCGTCGTGCGCGGAGTACTGCGGCCCGATGAGCTTGGTGGGTCGTTCGAACGCCGGGTCGGATTCGTCGACGACGGTGGTGGTGATGATGCCGGCCACCTCGCGTTCGCCGCCGAGGGCGTTCGCGAGTTCCTGCTGCACGACGTAGCCGATCATCCCCTGGGTCTCGGCGCCGAGGATGTCCAGCGGGTACGCCGCGACGTCCTGGTACGCGAGGTTCTGCAGAGCGAGCAGACCGACCTGCGGCCCGTTGCCGTGGGTGATCACCATCTCGTTGTCGCGCGCGAGCGACGCCAGCGCCATGCAGGCAGAGCGCACGTTGCTCCGCAGGTACTCGGCGGTCATCGGCTCGCCACGACGTGCGAGGGCGTTGCCTCCCAGTGCCACTACGACGCGCATGTTCTCTCCCTTGATCGGTTCGGTTCTGGTATGCCAGATATTTAAATGGTATTCCATTTCTATAAATGGTATACCTGTATCGATACGTTCACAGCATCCGCTGCCCGGCCACCCCGGGACCGGCGAATGCCACGGAGAGAAGACGATGACCCCCGTCGCACCCCCCGTCGCGCTGCGCGCGACCACCTGGGATGCTGCGCTTGAGGAGACGCTCTCAAGCTCGGCGCATGCCGGGATGCTCGGCGATCTCTCCGTGCACTCCGTGCACGACCGCGTCATCAACCTCCGCTGCGGCGACGGGCTCATCGCCCTCGTCGACGACCGGCTCGATGATGCCCCCTTCACCATCCGCATCCGCTCGGCGCAGTGGCCCCTGCTGCCGGCGCGCGTCGGAGACCCTGCGAGGATCACCGTCGACGGACTGATCGTGCATGCAGCCAGGACGGACGTGCGCGTCGTCCTGCACCCGGCCGATCGCTGGATCCCCGCACCGATCCAGGGAGCACCGTCCGTCGCGGCTTTGCGCGACGCCCGTGCCGCACTGGCCGCCATGACGCCTCCTCCACCGATGACGCCCTTCGGCCTCGCCAGCGCGCCGGCACTCGCCGCGGGCATCGACCGGATGCGCATCGCCGCCTCCGCGGTGCTGCAGGGCAGCCCCGCGGAGAACGCGGTCACCGACGCCGCGCGGCGGCTCATCGGTCTCGGCGAGGGTCTGACCCCCTCCGGGGACGACATCCTCACTGGGCTCGCCTTCATCGCCGCCCACCCCGGGTTCGGACTCACGCGGTTGATCGCACCGCTCTCGGATGCCGTCTGCGCCGGGTTTGACGCCACGACGCTGCTGAGCACGGTCACCGTCCAGGCCGCGCTCGCCGGACGAGCGCGCGCCCGACTGCACGATCTGGTCGCGGCGGTCGTCGACGGCAGCAGCGAGCGGATCCTCACCGCCGCCGTCGCCACGGCGGCGATCGGCCACACGTCGGGGCACGACATCCTCACCGGCATCCGGCTGGCCCTCGACCTCGCAGGGACTCGCGCCCCTGCACACGCACTCTGAACGAAACACAGAAGGAGAACCCTGATGAGCACGGCCCCCACACCCGACGAGCGCTACCTCGGCAGCGCCGCGGCCGGTGACCTCGACGGCGTCCGCGCCGCCCTGGCCGACGGCGCGGACAAGAACGCCGTCGACCACGAGGAGGCCACCGCGATCCTGCTCGCAGCACGCGGCCGCCACCTCGACGTCATGCGCGCACTGATCGCCGAAGGCGTGGACATCGACGCCCAGGATCAGACGTGCTTCAACCCGTTCATCCACGGCTGCATCTTCGACGACCTCGAGATCGTGCAGATGATGGTCGAGGCGGGCACCGACCTCAAGCGCCTGACCCGCATGGGCGGCAACGGCCTCACGCCGGCAGCGGAGAAGGGTCACATCGACGTCGTGCGCTACCTGCTCGAGAACACCCGCATCAACGTCAACCACACCAACAACCTCGGCTGGACGGCCCTCATCGAGACGATCATCCTCGGTGACGGCGGACCGGTGCGCCAGCAGACCGTCGAACTCCTGCTCGCGCACGGCGCCAAGCCGGGGATGACCGACGAGTGGGGCGTGCCTCCCGTCGAACTCGCGCGCACGCGCGGCTTCGACGAGATCGTCGCCATCCTCGAGCGCCACCAGGCCTGAGACCTCCCGAAAGGATCACGATGACCAGACACATCGAAATCAGGAAGAACACCTACGTCGACTCGGTCTCGCTCATGTCCATGAGCACGAAGGCGAACGCCGTGGACGGCGTCACCCAGGCCCTGCTGGGCATGGCCACACCGATGAACAAGGAGGTGCTTCGCAACGTGGGCGTCTCCGACCCCGCCGTCGATGCGGCCAAGCCCAGCGATCTCATGATCGTCATCGACGCCTCCGAGGACACCATCGACGCGGCGATCCAGGCCGTCGACGACATCCTCGCACGCAAGACCACGAGCGGCGGCGGCGCCGCCGAGGTGCGCTACCGGACGCTCGACGCCGCATTCGACCAGGTCGTGGACAGCAACCTCGTGCTCATCTCCGTCAACGGAGCGTTCGCCGCCCGGGAGGCCCGCAAGGCGCTGAACGCCGGCAAGCACGTGATGATCTTCTCCGACAACGTGTCGGTCGAGGACGAGCTCGCACTGAAGACGCTCGCGCACGAGAAGGGCCTGCTCGTGATGGGTCCCGACTGCGGGACGGCCATCATCAACGGCGTCGGGCTCGCCTTCGCGAACGCCGTGCGCCGCGGGAGCATCGGCATCGTCGGAGCATCGGGCACCGGCAGCCAGGAGCTCGCCGTGCGCGTCCACGACTTCGGTGGCGGCGTGTCGCAGCTGATCGGCACCGGTGGACGCGACCTGTCCGCCGAGATCGGCGGCATCTCCATGATCGACGGCATCCGTGCCCTCGACGCGGACCCCGAGACATCCGTCATCGCGATCATCTCCAAGCCCCCGGCCGACGAGGTCGCCGAGAAGGTGCTGGCTGCCGCCGGCTCCGCCTCCAAGCCCGTCTTCGTCACCTTCCTGGGCTCGGACCGCACCGATTCCGGATACGAGAACGTCACGATGGTGCAGGGCACCAAGCCCCTCGCCATCGCGGCCGTCGTCGCCTCGGGCATCGACGAATCGACGCTGAACAAGCGCGCGCTGAACATCCCCCTCGTCCACGAGGTCCGCGCCAAGCTCGCACCGGAGCAGAAGTACATCCGCGGACTGTTCTGCGGTGGCACCCTGTGCGACGAGGCGATGTTCGCCGCACTGGACAAGTACGAGAACGTGTACTCGAACATCCAGAAGGATCCGGCCAGGGTTCTCGGGCCCGGCGACGACTCGCGCGAGCACACCTTCCTCGACATGGGCGACGACGACTTCACCAACGGACGCCCGCACCCCATGATCGACCCGTCCCTGCGACTCCAGCGCATCGTGCAGGAGGCCGACGATCCTGAGGTCGGGGTGATCGCGCTGGACTTCGTGCTGGGCTTCGGCGCGCACGCGGACCCCGTCGGAGTGACGATCCCGGCGATCCGGGAGGCGCAGGCGAAGGCCGAGGCGCGCGGTCAGCACCTCGAGATCCTCGGCTACGTGCTCGGGACGGACCAGGACACCCCGGCGATCGCCGAGCAGGTGGCCCAGCTCGAGGCAGCCGGCGTGACCATATCCTCCTCCTCCACCAACCTCGGGCTGCTGGCCCGCGAATTCGTCGCGAAGGGTGACAACTGATGAGCGTCAACGACCTGTTCCAGACTCCCCTGAGGCCGGTGAACCTCGGCCTCGACATGTTCGCCGACGACCTGAAGTCGCAGGGCGTGGATCCCGTGCTGATGGATTGGACCCCGCCGGGCGGCGGCGACCCGGAGGTCATCGCCGCACTGGCGCGCCTCGAGGACGCCGCAGTGGCCGAGAAGATCGATGCCGCCAACGAGGTCGCACTCGAGCGCATCCTCACCGCCCAGCCGTTCCTCGAGGGGTTCGGTCAGGCGATCGACGTCGTCCCCGGGATGACCGCCAAGACGATCCTGCACGCAGGACCCCCGATCGAGTTCACCCGCATGTCCGGCCCGATGAAGGGTGCCGTCACCGGCGCGCTGGTCTTCGAGGGTCTGGCCGCCGACGTGGACGAGGCCTTCGAGCTCGCCGCCTCGGGCGAGATCGTCTTCTCGCCGTGTCACGAGCATCAGGCGGTCGGGTCGATGGCAGGTGTCACCAGCGCCAGCATGTGGATGCACCAGGTCACCAACCGCACCCATGGCAACACCGCCTACACGAACCTCTCCGAGCAGCTGTCCAAGATCCTGCGCTTCGGAGCCAACGACCAGTCGGTCATCGACCGCCTGAACTGGATGCGCGACGTGTTCGGCCCGGTGCTCTCCGCAGCCATGGCACTGAACACCGATGGGCTGGACCTGCGACTGATGCTGTCGCAGGCGCTGCACATGGGCGATGAGGCGCACAACCGGAACGTCGCCGGCACCACGCTGCTCATCCAGGCTCTCGCGCCCTACATCCTGGAGACCGACTTCACCACGAAGGAGAAGCGCGAGGTGTTCGACTTCGTCGCCTCGTCCGATTACTTCTCCGGGCCGACCTGGATGGTCGCGGCGAAGGCGGCGATGGATGCGGCCAACGGCGTCGAGAACTCCACGATCGTGACCACCATGGCGCGCAACGGCGTCGACTTCGGCATCCGCGTCTCCGGCACCGGTGAGCAGTGGTTCACCGGGCCCGCCCAGCAGGTCATCGGACCCATGTTCGCGGGCTACACCGAGGCCGATTCGGGTCTGGACATGGGCGACTCGGCCATCACCGAGACGTTCGGCATCGGCGGCTTCGCCATGGCCGCGGCGCCCGCGATCGTGGCGCTCGTGGGCGGTACCGTCGATGAGGCGATGAACTACTCCCGCACCATGAACGACATCACCACGGGCAACAACCCGAACATCACGATCCCGGCGCTCGACTTCATGGGAGTGCCCAGCGGCATCGACGTGCGCAAGGTGATGGAGACGGGCATCCTGCCGGTGATCAACACCGCCATCGCCCACAAGGACCCCGGCATCGGCATGATCGGTGCCGGTATCACCCACCCGCCCGTCGAGGCATTCCAACAGGCGCTTCGCGCCCTCGCAGATCGGATCGCATGATGACCGCCGTCGCCCCTCCGAGCTCCGCTCAACTGCACTGGTGGAAACGCGGTGACATCGCGGCGTTCTTCGCGCTGTTCACCAACAACCTCACCAACCTGATCACCTTCACGGCCCTGCTGACGATGGCCGGTCTTCCGGCCGAGATCGTCGTGGGGCGGATCGCGCCCGCTTTCGGTCTGGCGATCCTGATCACCTCGTCGATGTACGTGTGGTTCGCGAGGCGACTGGCCGCCAAGGAAGGGCGCGGCGATGTCGTGGCGCTTCCGTCCGGCCCGAGCGCCCCGTCGATCTTCACCGTCACGTTCCTGGTCATCCTGCCGGTGTACTCCAGCACGCAGAACGCCGAGCTGGCCGTCGGCATCGGCCTGGTCTGGGGCTTCCTCGAGGGACTGATCCTGTTCGTCGGGTCGTTCTTCGGCGACCTGCTGCGCCGGGCCGTGCCGCGCTCCGTGCTGCTGGCGTGCCTGGCGGGTCTCGGCCTGCTGCTGCTGGCGATGAACCCGATGCTGCAGGCGTTCCAGTTCCCGGTCGTCGCGTTCATCGTCCTCGTGATCGTGTTCATCAACTGGTTCGGTCGTTCGCCGTTCCTGGGGAAGGTTCCCACCGGTCTGCTGCTGCTGGTCGTGGGCACGGCCGCGGCGTGGGCGTTCGGACTGCAGAGCCCCGAGGCGGTGCAGGCCGCGCTGGCCAACGCCGGGTTCCACCCGCCGCAGGTCGCTATCGGCAGCTTCGTCGAGGCGATCGCGCACGCGGGCCCGTACCTGGCGTCCGCGATCCCGCTGGCACTGGCGAACTACGTGTTCGACCTGGAGAACATCGAGGCCGCCGAGGCCGCGGGCGACCACTACCGGGCTCGTCCCGTGATGCTGGTCAACGGCGGAGCGACGATGATCGGCGCGCTGATGGGCAACCCGTACCCCGTCACCGTGTACATCGGGCACACCGCCTACAAGGAGATGGGCGCCGGCGTGGGCTACACCCTCGCCAACGGAATCACCATGTTCGCCGTCGGCCTGTTCGGGTTGAGCGCGCTGCTGCTGTCCATCGTGCCGATGGCTGCCATCGCGCCCATCCTCATCTACATCGGCATCGTCACCGCCAACCAGGTGGTGCGCGAGACGCCGAAGGTCGAGATCCCGGTGATCTTCGTCGCATTGTTCCCGTGGATCGCCAACTGGGCGAACAGCCTCGTGAACAACGTCCTCAAGTCCGTGGGCACCAACGCGGGTGAGGTGGGCGCGGATGTGCTCAACGCGGCCGGCACGTACTACTCGGGCATCACGAACCTCGGGAACGGCGCCCCGCTGTCGTCGCTGCTGTGGGGCATGATCGCGATCTTCGCGATCCGCAACAAGCCCCTCAACGGCGTGATCGTCAGTGTCCTCGCGGCGATCCTCGCCTTCTTCGGCATCATCCATGCACCGGTGCCGACGGTCGGCGGCGAGACGCCGACCATGTTCCTGGTCGCCTACCTGATGGTCGCCGCGCTCTTCCTGGCGAAGTGGGTGCAGGATCGTGTGACCAAGGAGCAGGTCACGTTCGCCGCTCATGAGGAGCTCACCATGTCGGCGCTGCGCTGAGCGACGGCGACGACGCCAACACCTGTCGTGCCCGGGAGGAGCACCGCTCCCGGGCACGACACCCCCACCCTCTCGGTGCTGAGAGAAAGCGGATGCCATGTCTGAGACCCCCGTCCGGGATCTGATCGATCCGGGCCAAGCCGCGATCGACGCGTACCGAACCCGCGGTTATGCCGACGACGTCCTGCCGATCCGCCCGGGGGATCGCAGCTGGAAGATCCCGCAGTTCATCACCGTCTGGATGGGACCGATCCACAACATCCTGTCCTACTTCACCGTCATGACCTTCTTCGCCCTGGGCCTGAACGCCTGGCAGGTGGTCGGCGCCATCATGACCGCCGCGGTGATCGTCTCGCTCGGCTACATCCTGAACGGCCAGGCTGCCGCGAAGTACGGCGTGCCGTTCGCCATGCAGCTGAGGGAGGCCTTCGGCCATAAGGGCGCGCTGGTGCCCACCTGGATCCGCGGCATCATCGCCGGCTTCGTGTTCTTCGGCATCACGAGCGTCTCCTCCGCGCAGGCCTTCGACGTCGTCTTCGAGACCGTCTTCCCCGGATTCATGGATATCGGGGGCGGTGCCGACATCCTCGGGCTGCCGATCCCCACCGCCATCTCCTACCTGGTGACCTGGGTCCTCACGGTCGGGCTGTTCCTGGGCGGGCAGGCCTTCCTCGGCAGGTTCAGCACCTGGGCCAACCCCGCGGTGTTCATCCTGGTGGTGATCGCCGTCGTCCTGGCGGTGGTCAACGCCGGCGGGTTCGGGGAGGTCATGGCCATGCGCGTGGTCGACTCGGCCGTCACCCCGCTGGTGTTCATCACCTGCGTGTCGATGCTCGTGTCCAACTGGGCCGGCCCCATCGTCAACACCGGCGATTACACGCGCAACGCGAAGCGGATGAAGGATCCCGCAATCGGCTTCCCCGTCGGCGTGATCGGCTCCTATCTGTTGTTCGCGCTCGTCACCGTCTCGTTCGTCGCCTCCCTGCAGATCGCCACCGGCGGCGACTTCGACATCAATCGTCCCGGCGTCTTCGTCGAGGCGATCAACTCGATCGGCAACCCGTTCGTCGTCGTGCTGCTGGTCATCGCGATGAACGTGGGCGCCGTGGCATTCGTAGTGTTCGGGAACATGCTTCCCGCCGGACTCCAGCTCACCGCTCAGCTGCCGAAGCTGTTCACCGTCAGGCGCGGTGCGATCCTGGCGGCCGCCGTCGGCACGCTGATCCTGCCGTGGCAGTTCGTGGAGAACACGGATGCGCTGTTCCTGTTCTACTCGTTCATCGGATCGATGTTCGGGCCGATCGTCGGCATCATGCTGGCCTCGTACTTCGTCGAACGCGGACGCACACTGGATCTCGCGGGCATCTACGCCGACTACCGCGGGGGCGAGAACGGGTCGCTCCCGGCGTACAACTGGCGTGCTCTGGGCGTGCTGCTGCTGAGCTTCCTCATCACGATGGCAGGACGCGTTCCCGGCATCAGCTCCGTCGATCTCCTGGCCCAGGTCAACAATCTGGCGTTCTTCTCCGGGCTGATCATCGGCTTCGTCGGTTACACCCTCACCATTCTCACCACACGCCGTCGCGTCTGACGGCTCCCCATGCACTGAACAGGAGACAACCATGAGTCGCACCCTTCCCTCCCCCGATGTCCTGGACTCGTTCTTCGCCCCCGCGGTCCAGGCGACCCTCGCGGGAATGCGCGCCGGCACCGGCGGGCCGTTCGGCGCCACCCTCGTCGACGGCGACGGCGACATTGTCGTCGCCGTCGGAAACACCGTGCTGCGGGATACGGACATCTCCGGCCACGCTGAGATGGTCGCCGTGCGAGAGGCGTGCCGGATGCTGAACACGCTCGATCTGTCGGAGTACACCATGTATGCGACATGCGAGCCGTGCCCGATGTGCGTCGGCGTGATGATGTGGGCGGGCATCCGGACCTGCTACTACGCGTCGACGCGTGAAGATGCTGCAGAGAACGGGTACAGCGACATGCACCTGCGCCGGTTCCTCGACGGCAGCGACACCACCACCTTCGACCTGGTCCACCTCGACCAGGGTCGGGAGGACTGCGCGGCCATCTGGACCGAGTACCGCACGCTGAACGCCTGACCCCCGGCAGGATCGGAACCCCTCCGGGTCCGAGAACGCAGAAGGCCGGTCCCTCGGGGCCGGCCTTCTGCGTCGTTCGAGTACTACTTCTTCTTGCGGTTCTGAGCGCGACGCTGCTCGCGGTTGCCCGCAGGCGGCTCCTCGGCATCCGTGCGCTGTCCGAACGCACCGCGCGCCGCCGGCTCAGCAGGAGCCTGCGCGCCCTGGGCCGCCTTGCGCAGTCGAGCGGTCGCCGCCTGCTGCACCTGACCGCGCTCGTTGCGCACCTCGATCTCACCGGAGTCATTGGGCGCCGAGTACTCGAGCTTCTGCTCGGGCTGGCCATCGGCGAGTCCCTTGGCCTCGACCTCGGCCTGATCCGTGCCCGCGCGGCGCACTTCCACCTCGAGGTTGTAGAGGTAGCCGACGGACTCCTCCTTGATCTGCCCCATCATGGACTGGAACATGCCGTAGCCCTCGCGCTGGTACTCGATCAGCGGGTCGCGCTGCGCCATCGCCCGCAGGCCGATGCCGTCCTTCAGGTAGTCCATCTCGTAGAGGTGGTCGCGCCAGCGACGATCCAGCACCTGCAGCACGACGCGTCGCTCGAGCTCGCGCGTGGCGGCCTCGCCGAGCGACTCCTCGCGCTTCTCGTACGCGATCAGGGCATCGGAGAGCAGCTCGCGCTTGAGCGCCTCGGCGCTGATGCCGCCGCGACGATCGCCTGCCTCCGCGACGACCTCATCGATCGTCACCCCGACCGGATACAGGGTCTTCAGCTCGGTCCAGAGCGCATCGAAGTCCCAGCTCTCGGTGTGCCCCTCCGAGGTGTGGTCATCGACCACGCCTCCGATCGCGTCCTCGATGAAGTGGCGCACACGGTCGGCGATGTCATCGCCGTGCAGGATCTGGCGGCGGTCGGCGTAGATCGCCTCACGCTGACGGTTGAGGACGTCGTCGTACTTCAGCACGTTCTTGCGCATCTCGGCGTTGCGCGCCTCCACCTGCGACTGAGCGCTGCGGATGGCGCGGCTGACCAGGCCGGACTCGATCGGCACGTCGTCGGGGAAGTTCGTGCGCGCCAGGATCGCCTCGGCCGCACCCGACTGGAACAGACGCATGAGGTCGTCGGTGAGGCTCAGGTAGAAGCGGCTCTCACCGGGGTCTCCCTGGCGACCCGATCGTCCGCGCAGCTGATTGTCGATGCGCCGCGATTCGTGGCGCTCGGTGCCGAGCACGTACAGGCCGCCGGCTTCGGTGACCTTGACGCTGTCCTCGGCCACCTTCTTCTGCATGGCCTCGTAGGTCTCGTCCCACGCCGCCTCGTACTCGTCCGGGGTCTCCTCGGGGTCCAGGCCCTGGGCCTTGAGCTCCTGGACGGCGAGGAACTCGGCGTTACCGCCGAGCATGATGTCGGTACCGCGCCCGGCCATGTTCGTGGCCACGGTGACCGCGCCGAGCTTTCCGGCGAGCGCGACGATCTCGGCCTCGCGTGCGTGATTCTTGGCGTTGAGGACCTCGTGCTTGATGCCCTTCTTCGCCAGCAGGCGGGAGAGGTACTCGCTCTTCTCGACGCTGACGGTGCCGACGAGCACGGGCTGGCCGGTCGCGTGGCGCTCGGCGATGTCCTCGACGACCTGGGCGAACTTGGCCTGCTCGTTCTTGTAGACCAGGTCCGGCTGGTCCTTGCGGATCATCGGCTTGTTCGTCGGGATCGGCACGACACCCAGCTCATAGGTCGACATGAACTCAGCGGCCTCGGTCTCGGCGGTGCCGGTCATGCCGGCGAGCTTGTCGTACAGCCGGAAGTAGTTCTGCAGCGTCACCGTCGCGAGGGTCTGGTTCTCGGCCTTGACCGGCACGCCCTCCTTGGCCTCGATGGCCTGGTGGATGCCCTCGTTGTAGCGACGACCGACCAGGATGCGGCCGGTGTGCTCGTCGACGATCATGACCTCGTCGTTCATCACGACATAGTCGGTGTCCTTCTTGAACAGCGAGATCGCCTTGATCGAATTGTTCAGGAACGAGATGAGCGGCGTGTTGGCCGACTCGTAGAGGTTGTCGATGCCGAGGTGGTCCTCGACCTTCTCGATACCGGGCTCCAGGACGCCGACGGTGCGCTTCTTCTCGTCGACCTCGTAGTCGACGCCGGCTTCGAGGCTGCGCGCGATCTTGGCGAACTCGGTGAACCAGCGGTTGGCCTCGCCCGAGGACGGACCGGAGATGATCAGCGGCGTGCGCGCCTCGTCGATGAGGATGGAGTCCACCTCGTCGACGATCGCGTAGAAGTGCTCGCGCTGGACGAGATCCTCCTTGCGCCACGCCATGTTGTCGCGCAGGTAGTCGAATCCGAACTCGTTGTTCGTACCGTAGGTGATGTCGGCGGCGTACTGCGCGCGACGTACCTCGGGGTTCTGGCCCGAGACGATCGTGCCCGTCGTCATGCCCAGTGCACGATGCACGCGTCCCATCAGCTCGGACTGGTACGACGCGAGGAAGTCGTTGACCGTGATGATGTGCACGCCCTTGCCGGCGATCGCGTTCAGGTACGACGGGAAGGCGGCGACGAGGGTCTTGCCCTCACCGGTCTTCATCTCTGCGATGTTGCCGTTGTGCAGGGCCGCGCCGCCCATGATCTGCACGTCGTACGCGCGCATGCCCAGAGTGCGCCGCGCCGCCTCGCGGACGGCGGCGAAGGCCTCCGGCATCAGCTGGTCGAGCGTCTCGCCCTTCTCGTAGCGTGCACGCAGCTCGGCGGTCTCGCCGCGCAGCTCCTCGTCGGTGAGCTTCTCGAAGTCGTCCTCCAGCGCGTTGACCGCCTTGACGACCTGCTTCAGCCGACGAAGGATGCGTCCTTCACCGGCACGCAGCAGCTTCTCGAGAGGATTGGCCACGGATTTCTCCCTTGGATCACGGGTTCCGACGGGGGTGGCCGTCGAACATACCGTGCCATGTTACCGGCCCGTGACATGCGTGCGCTGTGCGCGCGAGCACCCTCGTGACGCTGACCGCGAACGGGCCCGCGGAGGAGGGGCTCCCATCGAGGCTTTCCCGACATGCATATACTCGGAAACGCAATACCGGGAAATCCGACAGGAGATCACATGTCCGTCCGCCAGAGTCTGCTCGCCATTCTCGCCCAGGGCCCCTGCTACGGGTACCAGCTGCGCGCCGAGTTCGACCGCCGCACCGGCTCCACCTGGCCACTGAACGTCGGCCAGATCTACAACACCCTCGAACGCCTGGAGCGCGACGGCCTGGTCGAGAAGGGCGAGGTCAACGAGCAGGGGCACGTGTACTACGGGATCACGGATGCCGGGAGCGCAGAGGTTCGCCATTGGCTGGACTCCCCCGTGCAGCGCAGCGCCGGCACGCGAGACGAGCTGGCGATCAAGCTGGCTGTGGCCGCGACGCTGCCAGGAGTCGATGTCACCGCCGTCATCCAGAGCCAGCGCCGTGCTTCGCTGGCTCAGCTGCAGGAACTGAACCGCGCAAAGTACGCCGGCGCCGACCCCGACGGGCCGGAGGAGCTGGCGTGGAGCCTGGTGGTCGACTCCATGATCTTCGCCGCCGAAGCCGAGGTGCGCTGGCTCGATCACACCGAGCAGCGGCTGAGCCTGCATCCGCGGCGAGCGCTGGAGCTCGAACTGTCCACGGAGCGACCCAAGCGCGGCCGCCCGGCTAAGGCGCAGGCTCAGGCATGAGCGGCGAGGTCGTGCTGCGACTGGTGGGCGTCTCGCAGCAGTACGGTGCCGGTGAGCTCGCGGTGTTCGCGCTGAGCGGCATCGATCTGGAGGTCCTCACCGGCGAGCTCGTGGCCGTGATGGGCGCCTCGGGGTCGGGCAAGTCGACGCTGCTGTCGATCGCGGGCGGGCTGCAGACCCCGACCGCGGGCGAGGTCGTCATCGACGGCGAGCACCTCAGTACCGCGAAGCCCGACCAGCTTGCGGCGCTGCGACGCCGGGCCGTCGGCTTCGTCTTCCAGGACTACAACCTCATCCCCACGCTCACGGCGATGGAGAACGTCACGCTTCCGATGGAACTGGACGGCGTGAGCCGGCGCACGGTGCGCCGCGCGGGCCGGGATGCGCTGGGGCTGGTCGGTCTCGCGGATCGCGGCGACGCCTACCCGGACGACCTGTCCGGTGGTCAGCAGCAGCGAGTGGCCATCGCACGGGCGATAATCGGCGGGCGCCGGCTGATCCTGGCCGACGAACCCACCGGCGCGCTGGACTCGGTCACCGGCGAGCAGGTCATGAAGACGATCCGGGGACGGGTGGATGCCGGAGCGGCGGGCATCCTGGTCACGCACGACCCGCGCCACGCCGCCTGGGCGGACCGGATCGTCTACCTGCGCGACGGGCGCATCGTGGACGAATCGCGACGCGATTCCGCGGATGCGATGCTGGCGGCCCGACGATGAGCAGGCATGCCCGGCCCGGCGTGACGCTGAAGCTGGCCTGGCGGCAGCTGCTGCGCACGAAGGGATCGTCGGTGCTCGTGGCAGCACTGATCGCCGCTCCCGTGGCGGGAGCCGCCGGCGTTCTGACCTCCATCGAGAGCCGCACCCCGAGCACGGCCCAGACGGTGCACTTCGAACTCGGTGAGACACAGTCCTGGATCAGGATCGAGGGCGGAGCGGATCCGTCGAGAGTGCAGGCGGTCGATGCCCCGTTCATGACGTGGATCGAACGCGCGGACGACGGATCGGCGGCGAACCCCGAGCTGTCACCCCCGCTCGACCTGAGGGATGCGCAGCTGCCGGCGGGCACCGAAACGATCCCGCTCACCGAGGGCTACGAGCGTCTGACCACGATGACCGGGATAGCCGGGTTCCCTGTCATCTACGGCAACGCCTGGGACGAACGCCTGGCGGGGAGGTTCGAGCTGATCTCCGGTCGTGCTCCGCAGGACCCGGATGAGGCGATGAGTTCCCCCGAACTGCTGAAGCGCCTGGGCGCGGCGGTAGGCGACGACATCGAGCTGCCCGACCGCGGCGTGAACGTGCGGGTGGTGGGGATCCTTCGCGCGATGGACGGCGGCACCTACCGCATGCCGCTCTTCCTTCCGGCGAGCGCCCTGCTGGCGGCCGATCCGCCGTCGCACCCGGACACGACCTGGTTCCTGCCAGACTGGCAGCCGGACCTGACCCAACTCGCTGACATGAACCACGCGGGCTACGTCGCCTACGCCCGCGATCTCGTACTCGATCCGCCTGCCGGGGCCGAGACCGAGGCGACCATGATGCAGGGGCAGACCGACTCCGCATGGGTGACTATCATGCTGGTCTCGCTCGGACTGGTGTTCGGCGGCCTGCTCGTCGGTCTGCTGGCCGCGGCGGCGATGGCTGTCAGCGCCCGTCGTCAGCAGCGCTCACTGGCGGTGCTGACGACGGTCGGCGCGCGCCGACGCGACGTGTTCCGCACGGTGCTCACGCAGGGAGCCCTGCTGGGTCTGGCCGGCGGCCTCATCGGCGCCGCGATCGGCATCGGCGGGGTGGCCGCACTGAACGCGCTGATGGACCCCGGGGTGAAGAACACCTTCTGGTCGTCATGGGGCCTGGAGGTCCCGTGGTCGGTCGCCGGGGTGATCGCCTTCGCCGTGCTCGTGGGACTCGCGGCATCCGTCATCCCCGCGCACGGCGCCACCCGCGGCGATGCGCTCGCGGCCCTGCGCGGTGCCAGGCGCCCGGTCAGCATGTCGCTGCGCCGCCCCGTCGTGGGAATCGTGGTCGGTCTGATCGGCGGTGGGACGGTCGTGGCCGGGGGCGTGCTCCTCGGCGTTCTCGCCGCAACGGACGCGTGGAACCAAGGGCTGCAGACGACGGCGCTGTGGGCCTCGATCATCGGGGTGCTGCTGTTGCTGCTGAGCGTCACGCTCAGCGGGCAGGGGATCCTCGCGCTCCTGGCCCGCATGCTGGCACGGTTCGGCTCGGCGGCCCGGCTCGCATCCAGGGATGCCGTGGCCAACTCGCCTCGGACCGTGCCCGCGTTCGTCTCCATCGCAGCCAGCACCGCGGTCGCGGTCTTCGTGCTGTGCGCGATCGCCATCCCGCAGGCTCAGTCGGCACGCAACTGGGCCTGGGCGGCACCGAAGGGCGGCGTCATCGTCTCCAGCTGGGGGGAGGAATCGCAGTCGCAGGCGCCGGCGTTCCTCTCCTATGCCCACCCGGACCGGATCATCCCGGTGTCCACCTCCGTCGAACCCGTCGTCGATACCAAAGACACGTCGGAGCAGGCCCGGGAAGTCGCCTACACCTCGATGTGGGCGGAGGAGACGGGAGGCTGGATCAATATTCCGGGCCAGCCCCTGACGATCGTCGAACCCGATGACGTCGAGGCTCTGACCGGTCTCGCTCTCAGCGATGCGGAGCGCCGGGCGTTCGCGGAAGGCGGCACGATCGCGGCGTTCGTGCAGCGCCAATCCCCGCAGGGGTACGCCGAGTACGTCGACGACGATGACAATGCACAGCTGGCCTTCTGGGAGGCGAAGGACGTCTACACGGGGGAATTGCCGGACCCGGTGCGCACCGAGACTCTGCCTGTACAGGTGCATGTCGGCGCGAGCACCGCCTACCCGGTGATCCTCTCCCCCGCCGCGGCAGAGCGGTACGGCGTGGAGTCGCACGTGAGCAGCTGGATCGCACTGTTCGACGATCCGCCTTCGGACGCCATGATGGACCGGCTGCGGGCGGATGCCGAGACCGCGAGCACGGGCGGCGCGGTGTTCGACGTGCGCGTGGAGAACGGACCGGACTCGCCGCTGCCGTGGCTGGCCCTGGTGCTCGGCATCCTGAGCATCATCGTCATCGCGGCCGCGACGATCAGCCTGGGCCTGGCCCGCATCGAGCGGCGGGAGGATGATGCGACTCTCGCCGCCGTCGGCGCCACGACGGCGCTGAGGCGTCGGGTCGCGGCGTGGCAGGCCATCATCATCGCCGGGGTGGGGTGCGTGATCGGCGTGCTGCTGGGCCTCGCGGGCGCCTGGGCTCTCACCCAGGCGATCTCCGGATCCCGCCTGAGCGATGCGCCCGTGCTCTGGCTGCTGGGCATCGCCGTGGGCCTGCCCAGCGTGATCGCGCTGGTGTCCCTGCTGATCCGTCCCCCGCATCCCGACCTCACCCACCGCACAGCGATCGCGTGAGCCCCGGTCTTCCCGGTCGCCGCCCCTGCTGAGCATCCTCGCCCCGCCGGTTGACGCGATTGAGCAGGGGCGACGACGACAGGCAGGGGCGACGTCGCAGGGTCACCGCGAAGGCGTGTTCGCGCAAGGCGCATCCGATGCACAGCACGCGCATCGCCGACGATCGTAGGATCGAGGACATGGCCGGATTCTGGGGCAGACGCAAACGTGACGAGGAAGCGCTCGCGGCGCAGGACGCGGATCTGGCGCGGCGCGCGGAGCAGGCGCTCGTGTCCGCGGATGAGCGCATCCGCACCACCGCCGATGAGCTGGCGTTCGCGCAGGCTGAGCTCGGCGAATCGCTGACCGCCGATCTGAAGGCCGCACTCACAGCCGTGCGCACCCACCTGCGCGAGGCGTTCCAGCTGCACCAGCTCAATCATGATGAGATCCCGGACACCGTCGAGGAGCTCCGCACCCGCAACGCCCGCATCGTCCAGCTGTGCGACTGGGCGGAGGACCTGCTCGATGAGAAGACCGCCGTCCTCGCCGAGAATGTCGCGCGGGTCCGCCGCGCGCCCGAGATGATCGCTCAGGTGCGCCGGGATGCCGAGGCCCTGAGCGCCCGCGTCGCACCGGCCAGAACGACCATCGAGAGACTCGCCGCCCGCTACGCGGAGACCGCCATGCGCCGCATCGCCTCTTCCGCGGAGGAGGCCGAGCAGCTGATCGCCTTCGCGCTCCACGGCGCCGATGTCTCCGAGCGCCGCCGGGCGGCGCACCGCAACGAAGAGGCGAATCTCGCCCTCGAGACCGCCACCGAGGCCATCCGCCGCACCGCGACGATCCTCGACACGGTCGACGACTTCGAGATCGAGGCGCTGCGGGCGGAGTCGACACTCGCCGATGTGGTGGCGGACTCACGCGGTGACATCGTCGCAGCGCGCAGCGCACCGCAGACTCGCGAGGTCGTCGAAGCAGCCGCGCAGCTGGACGCCGCACTGAACGCGCTCGCGCCCTCCGGCACCCGCAACGACCCCTTCGCGGAGCTCACCCGGCTCCGCACGGCCAACAGTGCGCTGGACGCGGCGATCGACAAGGCGCAGTACCGCGCGCAGCATCCGCTTCCCTCCCTCGACCAGGTGCAGCACGCTCTCGACGACGCCGACAGGCAGCTCGGCGTCGCGCGCAGCCTGATCTCCGGCCATCGCGGCTGGATCGGCGCCGATGCGCGCACCCGCCTCGCCGAGGCCGAGCGACTGCGGATCGACGTTCCCGCGATGCTGCCGGCGGAGGACACCCGCGAGCTCGCGCTGTCGTCCGCCCGCCGTGTCGCTCAGCTGGCAGCGGAGTCGCTGCAGCTCGCCCAGCGCGACATCGACTCGGCCCGACCGCAGGATCAGAACTGGGGCAATGGCGGCTGGGGCGGCGGACGCCGCGGCAGCGGGGGCAGCGACCTCATGGGCGGTGTGCTCGGCGGCCTGGTCATCGGCAGCATCCTGGACGGCATCTTCGACTGAGCGCGGCCTGTACGAGCAGCCCTGCCGGCCGCGCGTGTCCCAGAAGCGGCGGGTCCCGCGGCCGCTGACTCACCTGTTCTGCGACGCGCAGAGAGACGTGTCTCAGAAGCGGCGGGTCCGGTGCCCGCTGACCCGCCTCTTGTGGGACATACATGCCGTGAACGCGGCAGAGGCGCCCTCCCCGGACGGAGAGGGCGCCTCTTGCGCGGTCAGGATGCCAGAGCCTCCTCGGAAGGCGGCGCCTGCGTGGTCAGCGAGATCACGCCGTAGTCCCAGCCCTTGCGTCGGTACACGACACTCGGGTGATCGGTGCGCGCGTCGACGAAGAGGAAGAAGTCATGTCCGACCAGCTCCATGCGGTCGACGGCCTCCTCGACCGTCATCCACTCGGCGTCGAAGTTCTTCGTGCGGATGACGACGGGCGAGTAGGCCTCCTCCTCGTCCTCGACGATGGGGATCGCCCCCGTGGCGACAGCACGCAGCACGTCGGCCGATGCCGGCTGCACATCGATCCCCTCGAGGGAGCCGCTGCCCTTCTCGAAGTGAGCACCACGGGTCTGGTTGCGCCCGTCGATGCGCTTCTCCTTGGCCCGGCGCAGCTGCTCCGCGAGCTTGTCGAGTGCCATGTCCATCGCCGCGAACTTGTCGGAGTCGACAGCCTCGGCGCGAACGACGGGTCCCTTTCCGAGGAGCGTGAGCTCCACCGTCTCGTCGGGGATCCGCCCGTTGCGATAGGCACGGTGCGTGACCTTGACCTCGAGCCGGAGCGCTCGCGGTGCGAGCGTCTGGATACGTGCGGTCTTCTCCTCGACAACTGTCCGGAACCGGTCGGAGATGCTCACTCCGACACCGACGATGCTCGTTTCCATCACTGCCTCCTTGTCCCGGTCCTCCCGGCCAAGGGCGGACCGTGGTCGCCTTGTGACCCCCTACGCTAGTCCCCGCGACGGAACATGTCACTATCCGTTCACACCGAGTCGCGCCTGCCGCCTCGACCGGGCGTGGCGGCCAGTGCGACAGCGCACCCGGGTCGGAAGCCCGCCGCACGCAGTGCCCTCGCCGCCTCATCGATGGTGGCGCCCGTGGTCACCACGTCATCGACGATCACGACCGCCCGGCCCCCTCCCTGCGTGCCGATCACCCGCATGCTTCCGGCGACATTGCGCGCGCGCTGGTCCCGGTCGAGGTCGCGCTGATCGCGCGTGCGCCGGATCAGACGCAGCATCCGGTGGCTGGGGAATCCCGCTCGTCGGATGAGCAGCTCCGGAACACGGTAACCCCGTCGACGGTACGCCGGGCCGCTAGTGGGCACCGGGACGAGCAGGGCGTCTTCGCGCGCCCGCACAGCGAGCACTGCGGACAGTGCCGTCCCGAGCGGACGGGCGAGCATGGTCGCACCCTCCTCCTTGACCCGGCGGATGCTCCGTGCCGCGACCCCGTCGTAGGCCAGCGCCGCGTACACCGGCAGCCCGTCAGGAGTGCGGAGCTCGATCGGCCGGGCGATCAGCGCGCCCCGGCAGTCTGCGCACAGCAGAGTGCCGGGACGGTCGCAGCCGGGGCAGACGGATGCCAGCAGCAGCGCGAGCGCCTCCTGCACGACCTCGGACGCTCGGTGCCGGTGCATGTGACGATCCTCGCGCGCCGGCGCAGCGGAGACGTGCTCGGATCACGACATCGGTGCACAACCCGTCGCGTCCGGCGGATTGTGCAGGGGGGACGGATGCGCAGGAAGGGCGGATGCCGCTCAGTATCCGGCGCGTGTACCCAGCACCAGGACGTTCTGGATCGACCTCTGCCAGGACGAGCCCCGCTGCGCATAGACCGCCCCGTCGGAGGAGAGCACGCGCACGCCTGTGGAGGTCTTGGCGCCCGCCACGGCATCCGCTCCATCCGGTGCCGACGAGGACGAGGCCGGTCCGCCCACCACGTACGTCGTGAGCTGCGGGTCGGGGGCGCTGCTGAGCACGGCGAGCGAGTCGTCCCCCACCCAGGCGAGCCCCCGAGCCGGCCCGTCCAGACGCCCGATCTCGTGGATCTCTCCGAGTTCGGTGGGCTCGGAGTCCTTGCCGCGCAGTATCGCCGCGACCACGACGCGGCGCTGGCCTCCTGTGGTGACCACCGCGGCCACCCGTGCGCCGTCGGCGGAGACGCGCAGCTGGCTGATGCTCTCCGCGCCCGGCCAGGCGCGGGTGATCGGCTGCTGCACCCGCTGATCGCTCCAGGCGCGCATGCCCTCCGGCACGTCGCGCTGCACGGTCCAGGTGAACCCGAAGGGATCCAGAGAAGGCTCGATGAGCCCGGCGGTGTCGTCGAGCTCCACCGTGTTGCCCGCCGTCACCGCGAACACCCGTCCGTCGCGCAGCTGCATCGCCGCGAGGGTCGCATCCAGCGAGACGTCGATGGCGGTGATCCGGTCGGTGATCTTCGCGATCTGCGCGGTCAGATCTCCCACGGGCTCGAGCGCGTCGCCCGTCACCGCACGCCCGAACGTCTCGTCGTTGAGCACGAGCACGCCGGGGTCGATGATCGAGGGGTCCACCGCGACCGTGGCGGCCTCCAGGGGAACGCCGTCGACCGTGAACCGCACCTCGCTCACACCCACCCCGGCGAGACTCGCCTCCAGCTGGGTGCGCATGCGCGCCAGATCGGTGGAGGATGCGGCGAGGGCCGTCCGCGTCAACGCGACCGAGGCCACCTGCGAGGTGTCCACCTGGACCGCGTCACCGGCCAGCGACACGTCATCCGAGAACGCCGTGCGCACTGCGGGGGCGAGCCACCCGCTGGGCTGGCCCGAGATCAGCGCCCGGGCGATGGAGGTCGCCATCGCGGGTCGGCGGGGGAACCAGCGCACGTCGGGCACGAGGTGCGCCCAGCTGGGATCGAAGTACTTGAGCGCGTACTTCTGGTACACGCGCATGAAGGTCTCGGCGTCGAGCACGATACCGTCATCGGACTTGGCGATCCGCCACTCGCCGTCGTCGTCGCGCTCCAGCTGGTAGGTCGCCTTCGCCGGACCGGATTGGGCGTTGTAGGCGCCATCGGCGTCCACGCTGGCGACCTGGTTGAACTGGGCGTGCACCTCGGCCGTCTTCGCCGAATCGTCGTCGGCATCCACAGCGGGGTCGAAGTCGCGATCGGTCGCCGATGCATCGATGGTGACACCGGCGCCCGGCTTCCACTCCTGACGGAAGTCGTCGGTGAGGAATTCGTGCGCCGTCTCCCAGTTGCTCGCCGGGGAGATGGCGGCCTCCAGGAAGCCCGCCACGATCTCCTCCGGACCGTCGCCGGGTCTGGGGCCCTGGGCGTAGAACACGAACGGATCGTCCTGCCCCTCCTCGCCGATCGTGAGACCCGGATTCGGCGCACCGGACGTGGGCAGTCCCGCGCATCCGGCGAGAAGAAGCACGGCCGATGCGACCGCGACCAGACGGAAGCCCCGCTGACATCTCATGTGAGTCCCTCCTGACTGCCTGCGGCACGCCGGAGCACGATCGGCTGGGTGACCCCGCCCAGCTCGGCGACCGACTCCTGCGGCTCGACAGGAATCGGACTCGGCCCGACCACCTCACCGCCGGAGCGGGGGATGGTGAGGACGAAGTTGCTGCCGAGGCCCAGCTCGGACCAGACCTGCAGGGAGCCGCCGTGCAGGTGCGCGTCGCCCAGTGCGATCGACAGGCCCAGCCCCGTTCCGCCGATGGTGCGCTTGCGCGACGGGTCGGCGCGCCAGAACCTGTCGAAGACGTGCTCCGCATCCTCGGGCCGCATGCCCATGCCGAAATCCCTCACCCCGACGGCGACGGCGTATTGATTGCTGTCGACGGTGACCACGACCGGCTGTCCCTCGCCGTGTTCGATGGCGTTGCCCACGAGGTTGCGCAGCACGCGCCGCACGCGCCGCGGGTCCATGTCCACCGGCGAATAGCCGCCGGGAGCGACCAGGCGCAGCTCGGTATGGTGCGTCTCGGCGAGCGGACGCATCTGCTCGACGATCTCCTCGGCGAGTTGCGCCAGGCTGGTGGCCTCGATCTCGAGCTGCACGGATCCGGCGTCGTAACGGCTGATCTCGAGCAGGTCGGCCAGCAGGGTCTCGAAGCGCTGCACCTGGGTGTGCAGCAGCTCTGCCGTGCGCCCCGTGGTCGGGTCGAACTCGTCCCTCTGGTCGTTGAGCATCTCGGCCGCCAGCCGGATGGTGGTCAGGGGCGTGCGCAGCTCGTGCGAGACGTCGGAGACGAAGCGCTGCTGCACCAATGACAGTTCCGCCAGTTCCTTGATCTGTCGTTCGAGGCTGTCCGCCATGGCGTTGAAGGACATCCCCAGGCTCGCCAACTCGTCCTCGCCGCGCACGGGCAGACGCACGCCGAGCTCACCCGATGCCAGTCGGGCGCTGGTCTCGGCGGCCTCGATGATCGGAGCGGACACCGACCGGAGCACAAGCCATGAGATGCCGGCGATCAGGGCGACGAGCGTGAGACCGGCGAACCAGAGCGTGCGCTGGACGAACAGCAGGGTCTCGTCGGCATCCGCGAAGTCATACGCGATGTACACGTCGTAGGTGGCCACGCCGGGGATCTTCAGAAGCTGTCCGACGACGATGCCGGCGGATTCCCCGTCCTCGCCGTCGGGGATCGCGATGGACTGCCAGGCCTGACGTCCGGGCACCTTCAGCACCCGTGTGTGCAGCTCGTTGCTGATCTGCGAGGCCGTGAACTGCAGTCTGCTGAAGCCCGGCGGCGTGTATCCGTCGCCGAGAGTCTCGGCGAGCTGGCCGACGATGCGATCCGACGAGGCTGTGCGGCTCAGCTCTCCCTGCGCCTCCCGCCAGAGGCTGGACAGGGTGGTGCGGTCATCGCCCGCCACCCCGGAGTCGAGCACGCTCTGCGCCTGGGCGACGGCGGCGCGCGCGTTGTGCAGCGACTCGTCCTTGCGCGCCTCGAACAGGTCGTTGCGGATGACGAGCCCCATGATCGTGCAGATGATGAGGATGGCGAGTGAGGTGGCCGCCAGCGTGATGGCGGTGGCGCGGAAGCGCATCGAGCGCCGCCAGTCGGCGACCAGGGCATCCGGCCAGGTGCGCGGAGAGCGCCAGGAGGCCGTGCGTACGCGCGTCGCGGTGGTCGCGATCACAGCAGTCCCCTAGCCGACGCTCCCGGCACGGTAACCGACACCACGCACCGTCATGACGATCCTGGGGTTGTCCGGATCGAGCTCGACCTTGGCGCGCAGCCGCTGCACGTGCACGTTGACCAGACGGGTGTCGGCCTTGTAGTGGTAGCCCCAGACCTGCTCCAGGAGCATCTCCCGCGAGAAGACCTGCTGGGGCTTGGAGGACAGTGCGACCAGCAGCTGGAACTCCAACGGTGTGAGCGCGATGGGTGCGGTGCCGCGACGCACCTCGTGCGCATCGACATCGATGGTCAGATCTCCGACGCGCAGCACCTCGGCCGTCGCCTGCGGCGTGGGGCGCAGACGCGTGCGGATGCGGGCGACGAGTTCCTTCGGGTTGAAGGGCTTGACGATGTAGTCATCGGCGCCGACCTCGAGCCCGCGGACCACGTCGGCGGTGTCGGTGCGGGCTGTCAGCATGATGATGGGCACCCCGGATTCGGCCCGGATGCGGGTGCAGATCTCGATGCCGTCCATGCCGGGCAGCATCAGATCCAGCAGGACGAGGTCCGGTCGCGATGAGCGCCACTCCTCGACGGCCTGAGCGCCGTCGGCGCAGAACAGCACGTCGAACCCCTCCGTGCGCAACACGATGCCGATCATCTCGGCCAGGGCCGTGTCGTCGTCGACCACGAGGATTCGAGAGGTCATCTTGTGCCCAGCCTCATCTTTCTCTCCGATGCGGACGGCGAAGTCCCAGGGCGACCGCAACTCGGATCAGCCTACTTGACAATGCCGGGGACGACCCAGTGGCCCGCGCGTGCCGTCTCCGGGCGACCCGTGTGACACGATGGGAGGGCACAGCGGAGGGAGTGCCGAGATGAGCGGACAGACATGGACGCCCGCCCCGAAGAAGGGGGTGTTCCCTCTGCATCCGATGACGTTCGGGACCATCCTCGGACGCGCTTTCGCCGCGCTGCGGCACAACCCGAAAGTGCTGTTCGGGTTCGCCGTGGTCGTGCAGTTCGCGGTGGGGATCGTCACCGCGGGTCTGATGCTGCTGGTCGGCTTGTTCATCGCAACCCGGATCGCGTCGGTTCCCACCTACTCCCCCGACTACGGGGCGATCGTCGCCGGTTCGGTCGCGCTCGGCCTTGTCGCGGCTGTCCTCGTGGCCCTCGCCACCGTCGCATTCATCTCGGTCATCCAGGGCCTGGTGGCGGCGGACGTGTCCTATGCCGCCGTGTCGCAGAAGGCGCCGCTGAGGCTGCTGTGGCGCCGAGTGAGGCCGGCGTTCTGGCGACTGTTCGCCTACTCGCTGCTGCAGATGCTGGCGGCGCTGCTGTGGATCGGCTTCCTGTTCGGCGTGGTCTTCGGCATCCTCTCGGCGGGCGGCTTCGACTCCGCGGGGTCGATCGCCCTCGCGGTGGGCATCGGGCTGGTGCTGGTCCTCGGCAGCATCCCGCTGTACGTCTGGCTGACCACGAAACTGCTCGTGGTGCCCTCCGTGCTCGTCCTCGAGCACGCACCGCTGCGCACGGCACTGGTGCGCTCGTGGCGTCTGATCCGCGGTCGCTTCTGGGTGGCGTTCGGCGTGACCGTCATCATCGGACTCGTGATGGGCCTGGCCGTGCAGGTCGTCGCGTTCCCGGCGTCGATCGTGTCGTCGCTGCTGACCGGCGTGATCGCCCCGACCGGGACCGAAGACGTGTCGGCGTGGATCGGCGTGATCGTCGCGAACGTCGCCCCGCAGGTGCTGGTGCTGGCCGTGCAGGCGATCGCCATCGTCGTGCAGGGCACCGGAGCCACGCTGATCTACCTCGACAGCCGTATGCGGTACGAGGGCCTCGACCAGGCACTGGTCAGGCACGTCGAGCTCACGTCGCAGGGCACGGCGCCCGACGAGCTCGACGACCCCTACCTCGTCGATCCGGCGCGCGCGGTCTCGAAGCAGCCGCCGGTCATGCAGACGCCGCCGCAGCCTCAGCCCGGGTACGGCTACCCTGCACAGCCCGGCTACCCTTCACAGCCCAGCTACCCGGCACAGCCCAGCTACCCGGCACAGCCCGGGTATCCGGCCTACGGGTACCCGAACCCGGCCGGCCAGGCCTCGGCACCCGGGTATCCCGGCCAGCCCCCCGCCCCCTCCGCCCAATCGGGGTATGCGGCGAACGGCTACACCGCTCCGCCCCCGCCCCGTGCCGACACTGCCCCGCAGCCCGCGCCCCGATCCGCCGCGCCCGAGGATGCGGCGCCCGAGGCCGAGCCGACGCAGAATTCCGAGGCCTCGAGTCCCTGGGCGGCGCCCGGCTCCGGCGCATGACCCCGCTGCCCTTCGACGTCTTCATCCCCGACGGGGATGAAGCCAGACGCTGGGCGGAGCAGGAGCTGGCCGAGCAGGAGTATCAGGCGGCCAAGCCCACCTGGTTCGACGAGTTCATCGCGGGCATCGTGAACTGGTTCCTCGGCCTGTTCACCGAGCGCGGCGCGGGCGGCGTCGCTCCGGTGGTCGTCACGGTGATCGTGATCGTGATCGTCGCCGCGCTCGTGGTCGCGCTGCTGGTGTGGGGCCGGCCCCGGGCGTCCCGGACCGTGCGTCAGCCCCGGGATCTGCTCGGCGAGCGCGACGATCGGACCGCCGACCAGTTGCGCGCCGAAGCCGAGCGCCGAGCTCGCGAACAGGACTGGGACGGCGCCGTGGTGCTGAGATTCCGCGCGCTGGCCCGTGACCTGATGGAGCGCGATCTCATCGACCCCGCGCCTGGCGCCACCGCGCAGGGCATCGCCCGCGACGCCCGCGTTCCCCTGCCGGCCTTCGGTGAGCGCCTGCACAGTGCGGCGACGGCGTTCGACGCGGTCAGATACCTGCGCACCGCGGCTGATGAGACGCAGTACCGCGCGCTGGCCGCCACCGACGACGAGGTGCGCGCCGCACCCGCCGCCGCACGCTTCGCCGAGGCGGCACCGGCATGAGCATCGTCGAGGCGCCCGTCCCCGCCCGTTCTGTTCCGGATGACGGCGCTGTCGCCGCGTCCACGGCCGCTCCGCGCCCGGCCGGGCGCGGGCGGCGCGTGCTCGGATGGCTGCTCGTCAGTGCGCTGCTGCTCGGAATCGGGCTGCTGTCGATGCGCTTCCTGGTGACCGACCCCGACCTCACCGGCACGCTGAACCCCGAAAGCCCCGGTCCGCACGGCGCGAAGGCCCTCGCTGAACTGGTGCGCGATCAGGGCGTCGACATCGAGGTGACCCGCAGCAGACTCCGCGCCGCCGCTGCGCTCGATTCGGAGGCGACGCTCGTGCTCACCGATCCGTTCACGCTCACCGATGCGGCTGCGCGGACACTGGTCGACAGCGCCGACCGTGTCGTTCTGCTCAGCAGCAGCGCCAGAATGCTGCGGCTTCTCGACCTCGGCGAGGATGCGCCCGGGGAGAGCGGGTCCGTCGAGGGCCGGTGCGCGATGGCGGAGTTCGCACAGGTCGGGCCCATCGAGGCTGAGCGGATGTTCCTTCCCTCCGCCGGCGCGGACGGATGCTTCACCGCCGCATCCGGCGCCTCGGCCGTGCTGCGCAGCGACGTCGGCGGGCGCACGGTCACCCTCGTCGAGGGCGCGCAGCTGCTCTCCAACGACGCACTCGCACAGGCGGGCAACGCCGCCCTGGGGCTGGCGCTGCTGGCTCAGCAGGATCGCATCGTCTGGTATGTGCCGACCTTCGCCGACAGCGACATCTCCGCAGGCGACGGCGATTCGCTCGGCGATCTCACTCCCGACTGGCTCAGCCCGGCCATCGTGCTGCTCCTGATCGCCGGCATCGCAGCCGTCGTCTGGCGCGGACGCCGATTCGGTCCGCTGGTCGCCGAGTCGCTGCCCGTCACCGTTCGAGCCGCAGAGACGATGCAGGGCCGCGCACGTCTGACGGCGAAGGCGGCGGACGCGCCGCACGCCGGCGCCGCCATTCGCGCGGGCACGCTCACGCGGCTCGCGGCACGCCTGGCGCTGAGTCCTCGCGCCTCCGTCCCGGAGATCGCTGATGCGGCGTCCGATCGCCTCCGCGTTCCCCGCACCTCGCTGTACGACCTCCTCGGCGGTCCGCCGCCGCAGAGCGATCATGAGCTGATCGAGCTCGCCCGCCGTCTCGCCGAACTCGAGACAGCCGTCGATGACGCCGTCCGCACCGAAAGGAACCGCCCGTGAGCGACGAGTCCACCCCCTCCGCCACTCCCGCCTTCCCTGCCACCTCCGTCGGCGACGACGGACTGCGGCAGGCGATGCACCGCGTGCGCACAGAAGTCGACAAGGCCGTGATCGGGCAGGCCGGCACCGTCACCGGTCTCCTGGTCGCGCTGCTCGCCCGTGGGCATGTGCTGCTGGAAGGCGTGCCCGGCGTGGCCAAGACGCTGGTGGTGCGCAGTTTCGCCCGCGCGATCGGTCTGGACACCAAGCGCGTCCAGTTCACCCCCGACCTCATGCCAGGCGACGTCACCGGGTCTCTGGTCTACGACGCGCGCACCGGCGAGTTCGAGTTCCGCGCCGGACCGGTGTTCACCAACATCCTGCTCGCCGACGAGATCAACCGCACTCCTCCGAAGACCCAGGCGGCGCTCCTGGAGGCCATGGAGGAGCGTCAGGTCTCGGCCGACGGGCTGAGCCGCCCGTTGCCCGATCCCTTCCTCGTCGCCGCGACCCAGAACCCCGTCGAGCACGAGGGCACCTACACCCTGCCCGAGGCCCAGCTGGACCGCTTCCTCATGAAGCTCGTGGTGGGGATGCCGGAGCGAGACGCCGAGGTGTCGGTGCTGCGGCTGCACGCCGGTGGGTTCTCGCCGAGACTGCTGACCGGGGTGCAGGCCGTGATCAGCGCCGCCGAGATCCGTGCCGCCCAGGAATCCGCCGCCCGGGTGCAGGTGACCGATGACGTGCTCGGCTACGTCGTGGATCTCGCTCGCGCCACGCGCTCATCCCCCTCCGTCGAACTGGGGGCGAGCCCGCGCGCATCGACCGCGCTGCTGGCGGCGGCCAAGGCCTGGGCGTGGCTGAACGCTTCCTCGGCCGTCACCCCCGACCACGTGCAGACCATGCTGATGCCCGTCTGGCGGCACCGGCTCCAACTGCGGCCGGACGCGCAGATGGAGGGCGTCTCACCGGATGCCGTCCTGCAGTCCGTCGTGCAGCAGACCCGAGTTCCTATCTGAGATGAGTCCGATCTGACATGTTCCTCACCGCTCTGCCGGCGCTGCTGATCGCGCTGGGCGTCGCTCCGATCGCGCTGCTGAGCGCGCTCGGCTGGTCGGCGTGGGCGGTGTTCGGCGCGTGGCTGCTGCTGTGCGCCGCCCTGGTGGCGCTCGACGTGTCCCTCGCGGCCAGCCCTCGCGCCCTCGTCGTGACGCGGCGACTTCCCGCGCGGGCTCGTCTCGGAGAGCCGGTCGCGACCAGCGTCGCCGTGCAGAACGTCGGGTCGCGGGCGCTGCGCGGCTGGCTCCGTGACGCCTGGCAGCCGACTGCGGGTGCACCGCTCGCACGCGAGTGGATCGACATTCCGCCGGGGGAGCGCCGCCGGGTGCAGATGCCCCTGCTTCCGCGCCGCCGCGGCGAACTGTCCAGTGACTTCGTCGTGATCCGCTCCCGAGGTCCGCTCGGTCTCGCCGGGCGGCAGGGTCGTCACGACGTGCGGGGCGCGCTGCGGGTGCTTCCCGCATTCACCTCGCGCAAGCATCTGCCCTCACGCCTCGCCCGGCTTCGCGAGTTGGACGGCAACACCTCCATCCAGGTGCGCGGGCAGGGCACCGAATTCGACTCGCTGCGCGAGTATGTGCGCGGCGACGACATCCGGTCGATCGACTGGCGCGCCACCGCACGCGCGGGCACGACGATGCTGCGCACGTGGCGTCCCGAGCGCGACAGGCACGTCGTGATCGTCGTCGACACCGGCCGCACCGCCGCCGCCCGCGTAGGAGACGGCACGCGGCTGGACGCGTCCTTGGAGGCCGCGCTGCTGCTGGCGGCGCTCGCCTCGCGCGCCGGCGACCACGTGCACCTGCTGATGTACGACCGCGTCACCCGCGCTCGCGTCAGCGGAGTCGACGGCGCGGCACTGCTTCCGGCGTTGACGGATGCCATGGCGCCCGTGCACGCCCGGCTGGTCGACACGGACTGGGCGGGCGCTTTCGCCGCGGTGCGCACGGCGACGACGCGCCCGTCTCTGATCGTCGTGCTGACCGCACAGGACGCGGCGGAGTCCGCACGTGGCTTCCTCGGCGCGTTCCCCGACGCCTCCCGCGCGACGACGCTGCTCGTGGGCTCGGCGACCGACGATTCGATCTCGCAACTGGCCCGCCGACGCGACTCGCGCCTCGACATCTACCTGGCCGCCGCAGCCGAACAGACGATCAGCGATGCCCAGGTCGTCGCGGACGCCGTGCGTCGCGCCGGCGGCGAGGCCATCGTGGCGGATCCCGACTCGCTGCCGCCGCGCATCGCCGACCGCTACCTCGAACTCAAGGCGGCCGGCCGTCTCTGAGGCGGAGCTCCGCCTTTTCCTGAACCATTCGTTATTAAGAATCATTCAGAACAACTGCTAGACTGGCGCCATGGGACCCATTGCACCGCCTGAGCGTCTGCGCGCCGCGGGACTGCGCGTGACGCTGCAGCGGGTCGCCGTGATCGAGGCGCTGCAGACACGGCCCCATGCCTCCGCGGAGACGGTCTTCTCGCAGCTGCGTGAACGCCACAGCAGCATCGCGCTGCCCACGGTGCACGGCATCCTGGGCGATCTGACGGGCGCGGGCATCGTGCGCCGGGTGAGCCTGCCCGATGCTCCCAGCGCCCTCTACGAGGTGCAGCACGAGTTCGACAACCACCATCACCTGCAGTGCGTCGAGTGCGGCCGCGTCGAGGACGTCGCGTGCGCCGTCGGCGAGGCACCCTGCCTGCACCCGTCACACGATCACGGGATGCGCATCCTCGAGGCCGCCGTGACCTACCGAGCCATCTGTTCCGATTGCGAAAGGACGAAGTGAATGACTGAAGAGAACTTCACCACCACCCAGACCGGCACGCCCGTCGCCAGCGATGCACACTCGCTGACCGGCGGCCCTGACGGCACCACTGCGCTGCACGACCGCTACCTGGTCGAGAAGCTCGCCTCGTTCAACCGCGAGCGGGTGCCGGAGCGCAACCCGCACGCGAAGGGCGGCGGCGCGTTCGGCGAGTTCGTCGTGACGGAGGACGTGTCGCAGTACACGCGAGCCGCCGTCTTCCAGCCGGGAGCGAAGAGCGAGACGCTGATCCGCTTCTCGTCGGTCGCGGGCGAGCAGGGCTCCCCGGACACCTGGCGCGACGTGCGCGGATTCTCGCTGCGCTTCTACACCACCGAGGGAAACCTCGACATCGTCGGCAACAACACCCCGACGTTCTTCCTGCGCGACGGCATCAAGTTCCCGGACTTCATCCACTCGCAGAAGCGTCTGACGGGTTCAGCGCTGCGCGACGCCGACATGCAGTGGGACTTCTGGACCCTCTCGCCGGAATCCGCCCACCAGGTCACCTACGTGATGGGAGATCGGGGACTGCCGCGCTCGTGGCGTCACATGAACGGCTACGGCTCGCACACGTATCAGTGGATCAACGCCGCCGGCGAGCGCTTCTGGGTGCAGTATCACTTCCTGTCCCGCCAGGGCGTGGAGCCGATGTTCGCCGATGAGGCCGAGCGTCTCGCGGGCCAGGACGCCGACTACTACCGTCGTGACCTGTACGAGTCGATCGAGAACGGCGAGTTCCCGTCGTGGGATGTCTATGTGCAGGTCATGCCGTACGACGAGGCCAAGCACTACCGTTTCAACCCGTTCGATCTGACCAAGATCTGGTCGAAGAAGGACTACCCGCGGATCAAGGTCGGCACGTTCACGCTGAACCGCAACCCGCAGAACTTCTTCGCCGAGATCGAGCAGGCCGCCTTCTCGCCCGGCAACCAGGTTCCGGGCACGGGCATCTCGCCGGACAAGATGCTCATGGCTCGCGTGTTCGCCTACCCGGACGCCCAGCGCTACCGCATCGGAACCAACTACAACCAGTTGCCGGTCAACCAGCCGCATGCCGCCCACACGAGCAACTACATGCATGAGGGCAACATGCAGTACCACTACAACAGGGCCGAGCACCGCGTGTACACGCCGAACTCGTACGGCGTGGCGGGTGGGCCGGTTGCCGACCCGCAGCGCGGGATCGAGGCGAGCTGGGAGTCCGACGGCGCGCTCATCCGCAGCGCCGCCACCCTGCACGCCGAGGACGACGATTTCGGCCAGGCACGCACGCTCATCAACGACGTGTTCACTCCCGAGGAGCGTCAGCGCTTCATCGAGACCCTGGCCGGTCAGTACGCTGCGCTGACCGTCCCCGCCATCCAGGAGCGCTTCTTCTGGTACTGGGGTCAGGTCGACCAGAAGGTCGCGGACGACGTCCGGGCCGCGGTCGCCTCGGGCGCCGCGCACGAGGAGGAGCCGGTGGGCGTCGGCGAGTGATCAGGTAATTCACTGATTCCTGCGCGGGGTCGGATGCTACGGCATCCGACCCCGCTATCGTTCTCAGGGAAATCGATCGCCTCGATCGGTCCGAAGAGAGGGAATCTCATGAGCGAATCCTCCATCACACCTGCGCCGGAGCCCGGTGCACCACTCACCGCATCACTGGGCGCGAAACTCGCGGCCGAAGGCTTCGGAACGTTCCTGCTCGTGTTCGGCGGTGTCGGCACCGCGGTGTTCGCTTCGAACCATTTCACAGATCCGGGCGCGAACTCGGCCGTGTACGTCGCGGTCGCCCTCGCGTTCGGCCTGACCGTCCTGGTCGGCGTCTACGCGTTCGGTCCTCTGTCCGGCGGTCACTTCAACCCGGCCGTCACGCTGGGTGCGGCCGCAGCGGGGCGGCTCGCCTGGCGCGACGTCGCGCCGTACATCATCGCGCAGATCGTCGGTGGCGTCGTGGCCACTACGGCACTGACGCTCATCGGCTTGTTCGGCCCCGAGGGCTGGCTGACGGCCGCGCAGGACGGCGGTTTCGCGTCCAACGGCTGGGGCGCCCATTCGCCCGCCGGATTCGGCATGATGGCCGCGATCATCATCGAGGTCATCCTGACCGGATTCTTCCTGCTGGTCATCCTCGGCTCGACGCATCCGACCCGCGGCACCGCGCATGCCGGCATCGCCATCGGCCTGTCATTGACCCTGATCCACCTGATCGCCATCCCGGTCGACAACACCTCGGTCAACCCCGCCCGTTCGCTGGCCGCGGCGATCTACGGCGGAGCCGAAGCGCTGGGGCAGCTGTGGGTGTTCATCGTCTTCCCCGCCGTCGGCGCCCTGCTGGCCGGATACGCCTACCGCGCACTGTTCGAGGGAACCTCGCGGTCCTGACCCGGGTGCGCCGACGCGCGCCTGCGGTGTCCTTCAGCCCGCGGTGAGCGTCGGCGTCCCGGCCTCGTACTCCACGAGATCGCCGGTCTCTCCGCGGTGCGCCGCCCGGCCTCCTATGAGGAGCATGTAGAGCAGGAAGGCCCCCAGGGCGAGCGCGCCGATGCCGATCTTGACCGCCCACGGCAGGCCCGACCCGGTCACGAATCCCTCCACGACTCCCGACAGAAGCAGCGCGAACACCAGGCCCATCGCGACCGTCGCCAGTGCGCGCCCTCCGGCCGCCAAGGACTCAGCGCGCGTACGCCGTCCCGGCACGGCCCAGGACCAGAAGATGTGCAGGCCCGCGGCTGCGGCGACGAAGATCGAGGTCAGTTCCAGCAGGCCGTGCGGCAGGATGTGCAGCAGCATGACGTCCAGTCGGCCGTGAGCGGCCATCACGGCGGCGGCCGCGCCCAGGGCGATGGCGTTCTGCATGAGCATCCACACCGGCCAGAGACCGGTGACGCCGAACAGGACGCACTGCAGGGCGATCCAGGCGTTGTTCGACCAGACCATTCCGGCGAAGGACGCCATCGGCCGGTAGTAGTCGACGAAGTCCTCGTCGGCGTACTGCCGCAGAGCCTCAGGAGTGCCGAGCGCCGCGATACGAGACGGATCGGCCGCGATCCAGGCCGCACTGATCACGACGACGAGAACGAAGGCGAGCGCGATCACGGCGGTGGTCCAGCGGATGCGGTAGAGCGCTGCCGGCAGCTGCAGCGCGAAGAATCTTGCGGTCTGGGCGAGGATGTTCTCCCCTGCACCGGTGAAGCGCAGTCGCGCCGCGGCGAGGATCGTGGAGAGGTACGCGCCCTGCGGAGAGTCCCCGACGGAGGTCTTCAGCTCTGCGAGATCGGCGGAAGCGGCTCGGTACCGGACGATGAGCTCGTCGACCTCGGCACCGCTGAGGCGCCACTGGCGGCTGAGCGCGTCCAGGCGCTCCCACTCGGGGCGGCGCGCGTCGGTGAGGGCATCGGCATCCACCTGAATCACTGTACGGGCAATCGTCCCGCCCCCGCGAGCGGCGTCGGCCGTGTCACCCGCGCGCCGTCACGCCCCCTGCCTCGCGCAGCAGCTGCTCCACGGCGGCGCGCGCATCCGCCAGCTCCCTCTCGGCGGTCGCCACCCGCTCCTCCGCCTCGAGTCGCCTGTCGGAGAGAGCATCGAGGGCGTCTGCGGCACTCTCGGACTCCGCGCGGATGCGTGCGAGCTCCGACCTCAACTCGGCTTCGCGCTCATTCAGATGCCGCAGGCGCTCCGTCAGCTCACGCTGCTCCCTCTCCTGTTCGCGCTGGTCGCGCTGCGCGCGCGCGAGCTCTCCCTCCGCGGCGAGCACCGCTCGCTCGGCCTCGCGGCGCACCCGGCGCGCCTGGACCTCATCGGGCCTCCTGGGCGCGGCTGACTTCGGCGCCTCTGGTCGACCCCCGGCGACGATCTCATCGAGATGCCCGGCGTACTCGCCGGTCGGCTCGAGCTCGCGCACCAGTCGTCCGGAGGCGACGGCCGCCGCCGCATCCGGATCGAAGAACGCGGCCGACAGCGTCTGCTGCACAGCCTGCGAGGTCCCGTCCGACACCCTCTCACCCCGGTCCTGCGCCAGCGACACGGCCTCGCGTGCCAGTTGGGCGGTCAGAGCGCGGCGCTGCCGGCCGAGTCGCGCCAGCGTCACCGCGTCGAGATCGGCCTGCGCCTCCCGCAGCTCCTCGGCGAGCTGCAGCGCCTCCGCCAGCCGGTCCGTTCGTTCGCGGGCGAACAGATTGACGATCCAGGCGGCGATCGACGGCTTCCGAAGTGCTCGGATCCGCGCCGCCAGCTCGCGGTCGGTCACCGCTCCGGCACGCGCCTCCCTCGCGGTCACGAACCCTTTGAGGGGCGCGCCATAGAGCTCGGCCGCGACATCCGCGAGCTCGTCCACCCTCACGCCGCGGGTTCGATCACGGTCGGATCGGTCGGATCCACGCTGCGCGTGCTGTTGACCTTGCGGTCCACGACGTACTGCGTGATCGTGGCGGCCACCTCGGTCGATGCCGCCTCGAGCAGGGCGAGCATCCCCTCGCGCCCGCCTCGATCGAGCTTGACCGGCTCCAGCCACTCGTCGACCGCACCCTCGGTGAGGAACGCGGGCATCCTGTCGTGCACCTCGCCACCGGCGTCCTGCGCCTGACGGGTGATGACGACGAAGCAGCGCACGTGCTCCCCCGTCCGCAGCTGCATCGACCAGGTGAGCCCGGCCGCCGCGAGCAGACCGTCGCCGTGCAGGAAATGCGGTGTCTTGTCACCCTTCTCGCCGGTCCACTCGAAGTAGCCGCGCATCGGGACGACGCACCGGGCCGCCGTGAAGGCGGGCGCCCAGAACCCCGTGGCGAGCTTCTCGATCCGGGCATTGATCATCGGCGGCCCCTGCGGTCGGTTCGCCGGCTTCTGCCAGTCCCATCGCACGAGCTCCAGCAGACGCCCTTCACCCCGGTCGCGGACGATCACCGCATCATCGGTCGGGGCGATCGAATAGGAGCCGTGGAATTCGCGCCACCAGTCCTCCGGCCTGCCGCCCTCGATGACGAACTGCTGGATCAGCTCGTCTGTGGTCGCATCCATCGCGAATCGTCCGCACATGCCCGCGAGCATACGCGGCGGCGACGACGTTCACACCGACACCTGATTTACTGGACTCATGTCGAGCGCGATCCCCGGGGAACAGGAGATCCTCTCCGGAGAGGCCGTCGCCATCGACGTGCAGCCGGTCGGATTCATCCTCCGTGCTGCGGGCGCGCTGATCGACATGGTCATCGGCTTCGCCGTCTTCGTCGCGTTCGTGCTGCTGCAGATCTGGCTGCTGAGCCAGGGCCTGCTGGACGAGCAGACACTGCCCATCCTCACCATCTGGGCATCGGTGCTGAGCTTCCTCGTTCTGCCCATCACCATCGAGACCGCCCTGCGGGGCCGCAGCGTCGGCAAGCTCGCGGTCGGCGGACGCATCGTGCGGGTCGACGGCGGAGCGATCACGTTCCGGCACACCTTCATCCGCGCGCTCATCGGCGTGCTGGAGATCTACGTGACCTTCGGTGGGGGCGCGGTCATCACCGGCGCCCTCACCGCGCGGTCGCAGCGGCTGGGAGACCTCGTCGCCGGCACCTACGCGCAGCGGGTGCGCACGCCCGCCCTGCCGCAGCACAGCCCGTACCTGCCGCCGTCCCTGGCGGACTGGGCGAGGGTCGCCGACGTCGCACGACTGCCTGACCGGCTTGCGCGTCGCGTGTCGCAGTTCCTGTCATCGGCCGATCAGCTCTCCCCCGCAGCACGCACCCGGATCGCCCAGGAGCTCGCGCGCGAGGTGAGCGGATTCGTCTCCCCCCTGCCGCATGCGGCAGCCGAGGATCTGCTGCGCGGCGTGACGGCGCTGCGGCGTCAGCGCGAGCAGCGTGCGCTGATCCTCGCCGATGACCGCGCGGAGCGGCTCACCGGGCGACGGGTGCGCATCTGAGCCTCAGTGTCGCGATGCCTCAGTGTCGCGATGCCTCAGTGTCGCGACGCCTCAGTGTCGCAACGCCTCATGACGGATGACCAGCCAACCCGCGGGGACCGACAGCCGGTCGGCATGCTGCGCACAGAGGTCGTGGGCATGCGGATCGCCACCGGGACCGAGAGGACCCAGGGCGGCCATCTGATCGCCGTAGTCGAAGGTCAGCGTGGCGACCGCCTCGCGTGCGCACGCCACCTTGGAGCAGAGCCGTTCGTCGGTGCGGAGTGAGTCATCCATCGATCCCAGCGTAGGACGCCACGACCGGATCCACGGCAGCCGCGCGGCGGGATCCGGCCTAGACTCTCGATATGCCTCGTCGTCGCACCGCACGCACCGCCACCCCCCGCGGCGCACGTCACGGGCGCCACGGTCGGCTCGGGCGAAGTGAGGTCGTGCGTCCTCCGCTGCCTCCCTTGGACGGACGGCTGGACCGCTTCGAGGTCACCGTCGGCAGCGCGGTGGAGTACCTGCGCAGCTCATGGGAGGAGCTGCGCGACGTGAACTTCGAGATCGCGGCGATGCCCGTGCACGATCGCGACGACGGCATCCCCCGCTGGCGGGTGGATCATGCCGCGCGCCGCGTCGCCCTGTTCCGGGTGCCGATCGAGCGGCTGCTGCCCAAAGGTCATGACGACGCCCTGCACCGCCGGGTGGCCATCGAGAGCGCGGTCTTCCATGCCGCCGCCGAGTACGTCGGACGGGAGCCCTGGGAGCTGGGCTCCGAGGGTCGCGACTACTGACGACCCGCCGGTCACCTCACTGTCTGACGAGAATCGGCTGACCCGTGGCCGCCCCGCCCCACAGCGGCCATCCGGCGATCGCGGATGACTCCTCCCCGCCGTCCATGCCGATGGCGGCATGCAGGCGTCCGGTCGGCACGAGCGTGTGCCCGCCGGCCTTCACGGGCACGGCGGTCGCGCCACCGGCGGGCAGCTGCACGCTCCGCTCGCCGGACTCTCCGCCGAGCGCGACCGTGACGTCGTCCTGCCCGGCGTTGCGCAGGAACAGGGTCGCGGGTGCCCCGCCGGGGACGGAGAACGTCGTCTCGGAGCCGGACGCCAGCTCGGGTGCAGGAAGCATCCAGGCGAAATCCTCGCGAGAGCCGGCACGAGCCGTCTGCCTCACGCCGGCCACGATGCGCGCGCCGGATTCGATCTCGATGTCGTAGGCCCCTGCTGCAAGCCCGGCCAGCGCAATCTCCGTCGGTGTGGCGGCTACCAGGTCCACGGGATACTCGCCGACGCCCTGTCCGGTCGAGGCGGACCGCACCCGGACCACCGCGCTGCCGCCCTCGTCCGGAGCGAGCATCCGCACCACGAGTCCGTTCGCGTCGTCGCCCTCGGCGACCGGCGCAGATCGGACCCCGAGCAGTTGAAGGTCGTTCTGCGGACCGCTGACGCCGTCCTGCACGTCGATACCCACGGCGTCCAGGGTCCGCACCAGGGCGGACTGCAGCGAGGCGCGGACCGGGGCGCCCGAGGACGAGACGTGCACCACCGGACTCCGCTCGCCCGCCGCGACGGAGGCCAGAGGCAGGCCCAGCTGGGTCATCGGCGGCACGACCACGGTCGAGGCCTTGCGGGCTTCGCCGTAGACATCGAGTTCGACCGTCGCGGTGACGGCCCCCGGGTTGGAGAGCACGATGACGTCGGACGCGCCGGTCGAGACGTCTCCGCCCACGAGCCAGGAGCTCAGAGAAGGCTCCCGGCAGGGAGCGGCCGCGAAGCCGCTGACATCCTCGGCCGAGATCTTCATCGACTCGGAGGCTGCGACCTGCGGTACCGTGCGGTCCTTCACGCGTGCGGTGACCGTCTGAGCACCGGATCCCCCGGTCACATCCGACATGTCGAGCTGCACCGTCTCCGCTTCGTCGGCAGCACCGTCGACGCGCACCCGGGGCGTGGCCGCCGCGACCATCAGGTCGGCGCGGGCGGCATCGCGTCCGAGCGCGCGGAAGGATCCGTTGCACACCAGAAGCGCATCCGACGGGACCGGCGTCACCGTCTTCCCGACGGGCTCGCTCCGCACCTCGGGCCAGGGCGCCGCGACCGCAGCGACGACACCCAGGACGCAGGCTGCCGCGATGACCGCGCCGGTCGCGACTCGCGCGCCTGTCGCAGCGAACCTGATCGTCTGCTGCTTCATCGCGCCTCCTCCGTCACGTCGTCGCCGCTGGTCGGCGGGTCATCCTCTGCGCGCCCGCCCGCATCCTGCTCGGCACTCGCTGCCCGCGGGTCGTGCGAGCTCTCCGCATCCGGCGGGGCGCTGACAGCGCGTTCCTCGTCCTGCTCCGGGGTCGATGAGGCCGGGCCGGGTTCCGACTCCGGGCCGGGTTCCGACGCCGGGTCGGGTTCCGGCTCCAGGTCGGGTTCCCGCGCGGGGGCGGGATCCGCATGCACCACGGTCGCGCTCGCCCGCGACGAAGGACGTGGTCCATCCGGGCGTCCGACGATGCGCGAGCGCGCTCGGGCGGCGCGCCGCGACGCCCTGGTGGGCATGGCCAGCAGCAGAGCCGCCAGCAGGATGATCAGCTGTCCGAGAACCACCGCGCGGCTTATCGCCTGGTCTGCGAGGGCGGGCTGCTCCCGCGTCGCGGTGGCGGTGTCGACGCGCCACAGCATCCCTCGCGCAGTCTCTCCCGCCTTGACGAAACCCGCACGCTGATCGATGGCGGTGGTCGCCTCCTCGCGCATGGTCCGAGCGCGGTCCTTCTCCTCCGCGGCCGGTGCGAGGAGAACGAAGCCGATCGCGTCATCGGCGAGATCGGCGGCGGCGTCGAAGTCCCGGCCGGAGACCAGATCGACGGCGGTCGCGGAGATGTCGACGCCCTGAGGCTGTGTCGCCGCGGTGAGAAGTGTGCTCTGGGCGCCGAGCGTCGCACTCGCGCCCCACACCGTCTGGGCCGACAGCGAGCCGTCGTTCAACGGGGTCAGGACCAGCGTCCCGCGTTCTCCCTCGTCTCCCGCTTGTGCGGCGACGAGGGCGGGCAGCGTGCTGGCCGGACCGTTCTGCAGCAGTGCGTGGTCCGCATGCACCGACACCAGCGCGGGAACTCCGCAGACCGCCACGGTGAGCCCGGCCACGAGCGCGGCGCTCGCACGCAGGGTGGCGTGGACCACGACGCTGTCGAGCGTGACGAGCGCGGCACCGGCCATGCCGAGCCAGGCGAGACTGATGCCGGTGCCCGGCCAGACGGCCACACCCGCCCCGTCGGCGAACGAGACCACGACCCCGGCGGTGAACAGCGCGGTGGCCAGTCCCGCCAGCGCGGTCAGAAGGAGCGCGAACCCGGCGCGCCAGCGCGGCGACAGCGCCGACAGCAGCGCGAGCAGCGCGACCGGGGCCAGCAGCAGCGGAATCCAGTCCGCCACCGCAGCGTCCGCGAGCCAGTCCCACCCGGCTCGGCCGGGTGCGGGGAAGCCCAGCGCGATCTCGGCGCGCCCCGCCGCATCCGCGGCCGCCTGGTCGAGTGCGGCGACGGCGCCGGGATCGGCGAGCAGAGCCCAAGGGTCTCCCATGCGCACGCGCCGCACCACCAGCGGGGCGAACATCACCGCGCTGGGGATCAGCAGCCACAGCAGTCGGCTCGCACCGCGCACCCGACGGGTGGCGAGCATGAGCACGATCGAGAGCGCCCACAGCAGCACGAAAGCCGGCGCGAGTGACGGTGCACAGGCCAATGCGACCGCGGTGAGGACGGATGCCGCTCCGGCCGCGCCCCAGGACCGGTGGGCGACGACGGCGGTGTGCACCAGCCACGGCAGCACCAGGTGCAGCAGGACAGCGGCAGGGCGTCCCTGCACGAGGGCGGTGAGGAACGTCGGTGCGAGCGCCCAGAGCACGCCGGCCAGGATGCGAAGCCCGGCGCGGTCGGTCACGCGGGTCGCGGCGAACCATCCGCCGAGCACGGCGAGCGGAAGCGCGACCAGCCACAGCAGCACCAGGGAGAACGACGGTGCGGCCGGCCACAGCGTGCCGAGCACGGCGACGACGCCGGCGAACGGGTCGGCGGGTCCGATCACGCCGAGTCCGACATCGCGCAGCCCCCACGCCGCATCGGCCCAGAGCGCCGAGACCGTACGCCGCAGCGGGAGCAGAGCACCGCCGCCCAGCACCGGCCAGGCCAGCAGAGTGCCGAACGCGGTGATGCTGACCACCAGTGCCGCCAGCACGGCCCACGCGCCCCCGCCGCTGAAGAAGTTCAGCTCGCTGACGGCTCCCCGCTCGCTGCCGTGTCCGTCATCCAGTCGCTGCTTCAACTGCGCGCGTGTGACGCGCAGCGGCGTGATGTCCGACCAGGATGCGGAGCGGAACGAGCGCAGCGCGCGTCGTGAACGCGCCAGCGCCGCCAGACTCAGCATGCTCGCGAGCGCCGCCCCCCACTCGGGCGCGACCTCGGCGGGACGCTTGGCGATGAGGTGGGTGATCGAGCGCCACAGCGCCAACGGCAGAAGGGTCAGCCAGTGCAGGGGCACCGCGGCGGCCGGAGCGTATGTCAGTCGACGATGCAGCTGGGCGCGCCGGCTGGCCCAGGCGCGGGAGATGGGGCTCAGCGGCAGAGCGGCGGGGCCGCCCGGATGCACGGCGACGCGCGCACGGGGCACGAGCACCATCCTGGCGCCGCCGAGACGCGCACGGACCCCCAGGTCGAGGCCGACGTCGGCACCGGAAAGCGCGGTGTCGGGGCGCAGCACACGCGGAGCCTCCCCGCGGATGAGCATCCCGCGCACATCGGCGCCGAGCGCGTCCTCGGCATCGTCGTGCTGGCCCTGGTCGAGCTCATCCGCCGCCAACTCGACCGAGCGACCCCATCGGGTCATGCTCACGCCGAGCGAGACGATCTCCCGGGAGTCGTCGTGACGAACCAGCTTCGGAGCCGCGATCGCCGCCGACGGCGAACGCTCGAGGGCACCGGCCAACAGCTGCAGCGCGTCCGGCTCGGGAAGGGTGTCGTCTGCGAGGAGCCAGACCGCGCTGTTCACCGCGACGCGCGGTTGGGCGAGCGCGATCGCCTCTGTGAAGGTCGTTCCGGCGCGGGCCTCGATGATCCCTTCCACCAGACGGCCGATGCCGGGCATCCGCCGCACGCGCTCCCCGTCGCCGAGCACCACGACGGTGACCGCGGCCGGCGGGAGACTCTGCTCCGCCAGGGCGTCGAGGGTTCGACTGAGCAGGACGCTTCCGGATTCACCGGAGCGCGCGACGATGAGGGCGTGGACACGTGCTGGCATGGCACCTGTCAGCCTATGCAGGGGGTCGCGCCTCTCCGGTCACCACACCGGCGCGCCCAGCAGAAACCGGCGGGGCATCGCATCCGAGCGGATGCGATGCCCCGCCGGGTCGACTCCGCGCAGCGGTGCTGGTCAGCCCGCGCGTCGCTTGAGCTTGCGTCGCTCGCGCTCGCTGAGGCCGCCCCAGATCCCGAATCGCTCGTCATTGTTCAGCGCGTACTCGAGGCATTCCCCCCGGACATCGCAGGACGTGCAGATGCGCTTGGCATCTCGCGTCGAGCCGCCCTTCTCAGGGAAGAACGCCTCCGGGTCGGTCTGCGCGCAGAGCGCATCGACCTGCCAGGCGAGCGCGCCATCATCTTCTGCGTCGGCTCGGCGCACACCCGGTACGCCGAGATTCACCGGATCGACGAACCAATTCTCGGGAACGTCTGAGCGGTAACCCGTCATCTCGATCTCCCAACCCTGCTTGTGCCCCCCGACGGGCCGTTCTTTCCCTAATTACACCCGTGTCATTCGCTTCGGTCAAGTCGCAGATCGTAAACCCTCAATGCCGCATTTAAAGTTCATTGGACGTTCTCCGGCGTGTCGCGGCGCCGGGCTCCGCGATGAAGACCTCACCGGCACCCGTCAGCACCAGCTCCTCGACGTCGGCAGGGGCGAACACGGCGGAGCCGACCGGCGCGACCGCGGACTCGCCGTCCCTCGTCCCCACACGGATCGTGCCCGCTGTGCTCAGGGCCATGGCCGGACCGCTCACGCGGATCCATTGCTCGCCGCCATCCAGCCGGATGCGCCGCAGGGCGAAGTCCGGCACCGGAATCTCATACGCGGTCACTGCCCCCGTGGCGCTCTGCACCGGCACCTCACCCGGTCGCGTGTCGACGATCGCGAGCAGTTCCCGCACGTCGATGTGCTTGGGGGTCAGTCCGCCGCGCAGCACGTTGTCGCTGGCCGCCATGATCTCGACGCCGAGTCCCGACACGTAGGCGTGCAGGAGACCGGCGCTCAGGAAGATCGCCTCGCCTGGACGCAGCACGATGAAGTTCATCAGCAGAGCCACCACCACGCCCGGGTCGCCCGGGTTGCGTGCGGCGATGGTGCGCGCGGCGGCGAGCGCCTCGTCGAAGCCGCCCGACTCGGCGTTGCCGAGCGCGCCGATCACGTCGTCGACGGCGCCCTGGGCGGAGCCGGAGAGCAGCCAGGCGATGGTGTCGCGCAGCGCGTCCTGCTCGCTGCCCGCAACGAGTCGGTCGCGCAGTTCGATCACTCCCGGCACGGCGGGGAACGCCGCCAGCATCCGCAGCGTCTCGGACACCGGACGCAGTCCGGCGAGTGCCTCGAACCGGTCGCTGAGCGCGACGATGAGCTCCGGCTTGTGATTGGCGTCGCGGTAGTTCCGGCTCGGGTCGTCGGCATCCATCCCGCTCTCCCGGGCGAAGCCGTCCCGCGCCTGATCCCGCGTGGGATGCACCTGGATGGACAGCGGGCGCGCCGCGGCGAGCAGCTTCAGCAGGTACGGCAGCGACCCGCCCGTGACGGCGTCGAGGGTGCCGCCTCCGACGACGTCCGCGGGGTCCCCCGGGTGGTCGCCGAACCACACCTCGGCCTCGGGGGCGTCCGACGGCTCGCGGCCCTCGAGGGCGGCGAGCAGTGACGTCGAGCCCCACGCATAGTCCCGTGGTTCGTTGGTGAGAGTCAGAAGCATGCATCCAGGCTAACCGCGCCTCACGCCGCCCCAGAGTGTCGCGGCGCCTCACGGCGGCGACGCCGGTGCGGCGCGGTAGCCTGAACGCGATGGCCGTGTACACCAGACATCCCGTGGCGGCACCGCCCGCCGCCCCCGCCCGCGAGACGACGGGGCACCTCATGGTGCGCGCCTACAGCGTGCTGTGCCTGTTCGGTGTGTTCGCGCACACGGCCGTGTACAACCTCGTGGGCCCGATCGGCGCCGCCGTCGTGCTCGCCGCGCTCACTCTCGGCGCTCTCGGCATCTGGGTGCCCGCAGTGGCCAGGAGCCGCCCCACCCGGTTCCCCTGGCGAAGGCTGCCGTGGGTGGCGCTCGGCTACGGCGCGCTGGCCGCGGTCTCCGTGCTGTGGTCGCGATGGCCGGGCGCGACGGCGCTGACCTGGGTGCTGCTGGCGGCGGTCACCGCCAGCGCACTGATGGTGGCGACGATGCTCACCTGGCAGGAGATCGCACGAGCGCTGTCGACTGCGCTGAAGCTCATCCTCGGACTCTCCCTCGCCATCGAACTGTGGGTGGCGCTGGTGCTGCGCCACCCCATCCTCCCGAACTTCGCCGACGTGCCCCCGGGCGAGATCGACCCGCACCTGTACTGGGTGCGCGGCAACCTCTTCAACGACGGACGGATCCAGGGGGTGGTGGGAAACGCGCACGCGATGGCGATGATGTGCCTGTTCGCGCTGATCGTTTTCGGGGTGCTCTACGCCGCCCGGATCCGCCGACGCGGGATACTGATCGGCTGGGCGGCGCTGGCCGTCGTGCTGCTGGTGAAAGCGGCATCGACCACCGTGTACCTCGGCATCGCGGTCGTCCTGCTGGTGCTCGCGGCAGCTCTCGTCATGCGCGTGGCATCGACCCGGCGAGCGCGTCGGACGGGGTACATGGTCTTCGCCGCCGTCGCCGCGGCCGGCACCGCCGGAGGACTGCTGCTGCGAGACCGGCTGCTCGGACTGTTCGGCAAGAGCTCCGACCTCACCGGAAGGCTGGAGATCTGGCAAGCGGTGTGGGAGCGTGCGATCACCCGTCCCGTGTTCGGCAACGGCTTCTCCTCGCCGTGGGTGCCCTGGGATCCGGCGTTTCAAGGCTGGATCCTCAATCACGGGCTGACCGTTTTCCACGCCCACGACATGTGGCTGGATGTCTTCCTGCAGCTCGGCGCCGTGGGTGTGGTGATCATGGCGATCGCCTGGCTCGCGCTTCTCTGGCGCGCCTGGTTCTTCGCGGTCGACCGACCGCGCTGGGATCTGGATGCGAAGCGCCCGTACTCGCCGATCGCGCTGCTGCCGCTGCTGCTCACGGTCTCCCTGCTCTTCGAAGGGCTGGCCGAGTCCGCCCCGATCATGCTGTGGGGCTGGATGCTGCTGATCCTGCTGTCCTTCAAGATGAAGGCGGTTCCCCTGATCGGCGTCGGCGTCGGCGAACGCACTCCCGTCATCTCGCACGGCCCCCGGGCGCGGCAGGTGCCATGAGTCCGCGGCGGTACGTCGTCTCGCTGCTGGCTTCAGCCGGGTTCGCCCGCGCGTACACGATCGCGGGCCTCGCCGCGGTGTTCGGGGTGTTCCTCATCGAGCGCCTGACGTCGACGATCACGCTGGTCACCATCGTCACGGTGCTCGCCGCGATCGGGGTGGGCGTGCTGCTCACCCGCCGCGACGAGCTGTCGCTGCTGCGGTTCGCGCCCACTTCTCTGGTCGGCTTCCTCTCACTCGCGCTGTTCAGCCTGGTGTGGACGACCAGCCGCACCGGGACGCTGACCGGGTGGCTGACGCTGCTCGGCTTCACGATCATCGCCGTCACCATCGGCCACGTGCGCGACACCCTGCAGACCGTGCGCGCCCTCGGTGACACGCTGCGCTGGCTGCTGACGATCTCGCTGGGACTGGAGCTTCTGTCCGGCGTGCTGCTGGACATGCCGCTCGCGGTACTGGGGGTGGAGGGCAACCTCGCGCTCGGCGGCCCGATCCAGGGCATCTTCGGCACGCGCAACATGCTGGGCTTCGTGGCCGTCGTCGGGCTGATCACGTTCGCGATCGAGTGGCGCACGCATTCGATCGACCGGGTCGTGGGGATGTACTCGATCGCGCTCGGCGGCTTCCTGGCGCTCCTGTCGGCCTCTCCCACTGTGGTCGTCCTGGCCGCGGCAGTCGGCGTCGCCACCACCGCCCTCACGATCGTGCGGCACACGCCGGCCCGTCACAGGGTGAGCGTGCAATGGGCTCTGGGCGCTCTGGTCACCGTCGCACTGATCGTGGCGTTCGCGCTGCGGCATCTCGTGATCCGCCTGCTCGACGCCGGCTCGGACTTCTCGACGCGCGCCGACCTGTGGAACCTGATCCTGGACTACGTCGCCCAGCGTGCGGCCACCGGATACGGCTGGTTCGGTTCCTGGGCCGGCGGCCAGTACCCGATCCCGTACATCAACTACCAGCTCTCCGATCACCACCAGTCGGCTCTGAACTCGTACTTCGACGTGCTGCTGCAGCTGGGCTGGCTGGGGCTCGCCCTGTTCCTCATCCTGGGCGGGGTGGCCATCGTGCGATCGTGGCTGGTCGCGAGCGCACGACGCTCGGTCGTGTACGCGTGGACGCCCCTGCTGCTGGTCACACTCGCGGTCGAGTCGATGTTCGAGAGCTTCACACTCACCGGCGCGGGCTGGGTGCTGCTCGTGCTGTGCGCCCTGCGTGCCGGGCAGGCCCGATCGTGGCGGCAGAACATCGATGACGCCCAGACCGGAGCGGTACCGACCCTGGGTCCGCACGAGTGAGCGGACCGCACGGCCCGCAGGCACCGCGCCGCCCGCTTTCCAGGGTTCCCAAGGTGTCGCCGGGTAGGCTTTGACCTCGTGACCCACGTGCTGCAGAACGTCGTCTTCCCCCTCGACCGGGACCCCGATCTGCTCCCCCTCTACGCCGACCCCGAGACCTGGTCGGTGATCGACGAGGAGCCCGTGCGCGTCTCCAACCGGGCACATCTCGGCAACATCCTCGGCCGCCATCGCGCACGCATCACGTCGGGCCGCCGGGTCTCGCTGGGCACCTATTTCAATGCCTTCCCCGCGTCGTACTGGCAGCACTGGACGAGCGTGCGCCGGATCACCCTGACAGTGCACACCAGCGGTCCGGCAACCGTCCTGGTCTACCGGTCCAACGGGGCCGGCGTCCGTCAGCGGATCGACACCCGTGAGGTGAGCGGCGAGGCCTCGACCTCGTTCGACCTGTCGCTGACGGAGTACAGCGACGGCGGGTGGATCTGGTTCGACGTGGTCGCCGACGAGAAGCATGCGGTGCTCGAGCGGGCCGAGTGGACGACGGAGCAGGAGCCCGCCCGCACGGGCAAGGCGTCGCTGGGCATCACGACCTACAACAAGCCCGACTACTGCGTCGACACGCTGCGGGCGCTGGCGGAGTCGCCTGACGCACTCGAGTTCGTCGACCGGATCTTCCTCATCGATCAGGGCACGCAACTCGTCGCCGACCAGGACGGCTTCGAGGCCGCCGCGGCGGCGCTCGGCGAGACGCTGCAGGTGATCCGCCAGCCCAACCTGGGCGGTTCCGGCGGCTTCGCCCGTTCGATGCACGAGACGCTGCAGCGCCCGGAGAGCGACTTCGTGCAGCTGCTCGACGACGACGTGCGTTTGGAGCCGGAATCGCTGCGCCGCTCGATCGTCTTCGCGCAGTACGCCACGACGCCGGTCCTCGTCGGCGGGCACATGTTCGATCTGCTCGATCGCCCCAAGCTGCACGGCTGGGCCGAGGTCGTCGACGAGGCTCCGTTCATGTGGCGCAACCTCTACCAGGAGAAGATGCCGCACGACTTCGGCGCCGCGAACCTGCGCCAGTCGCCGCTGCTGCACATGCGCATGGACGCCGACTACAACGGCTGGTGGATGTGCCTCATCCCCCTCGATGCGATCCGCGAGGTGGGCCTGTCGCTGCCGGCGTTCATCAAGTGGGATGACGCGGAATTCTGCCTGCGCGCCGGTGAGGCGGGCTTCTCCACCGTCTCACTGCCCGGCGTCGCCCTCTGGCACGTCTCCTGGGTCAACAAGGACGACACCATCGACTGGCAGGCGTACTTCCACGCGCGCAACCGCATCGTGGCAGGGCTGCTGCATTCCGACGTGCCGCACGGCGGTCGACTGCTCAAGCACAGCCTCCGCGTGGACCTGAAGCATCTGATGATGATGCAGTACTACCCCGTCGCCCTCCGCATCAAGGCCCTGCACGACGTCCTGTCCGGCCCCGAACACCTGCGCGAGAACCTCGCCACGGCGATGCCCGAGGCGAGACGACTGGCGGCGCGCTTCCCGGAGACCGTCGTACACCGCGACCCGAGCACCGTGCTGCATTCGCGGCACGGGCGGCAGGTCTACAAGCAGTCGAAACTGCATGATTTCGACAGCCCGACCGGCCTGCGACTGCGGTGGTTCACCCTGCGCACACTGGTCGCGCACTGGCTGCGCACCCCCGACCCCGCGAACATCCGCCAGCCGGAGGTCGAGTTCGGCAAGAACGATGCCATGTGGTGGCGGGTGCCCTTCTTCGACAGCGCCCTGGTGAGTTCAGCCGACGGATCGGGGAAGAACGTCTACACGCGGGACCGCGCGCAGTACCGCCGCATGCTGCGCGAGTCGATCCTGCTGCACCGCCGGCTCCGCCGGAACTGGGCGAAACTGCAGCAGCAGTACCGGAGCGCGCTTCCCGACCTCGTCTCGGACGCATCCTGGCAGAAGATCTTCGAGGAGCAGGCATGACCGCAGTCGAGTTCGACCCCGCGTCCGCGGCGATCGTGATCGTCACGTTCAACCGCTCCAATCTGCTGAAGGGGCTGCTCTCCAGCATCCGCTCCATGGACCCGAAGCCCGGACGGATCGTCGTCGTCGACAACGCGTCTGCCGACGACACCACGGAGGTCGTCGAGTCGTTCCGCGAGGACATCGGCACCGAGATCGTGTACCGCCGCCTGGAGACCAACACCGGCGGCTCGGGCGGGTTCAGCGAAGGCATGCGCACGGCGTACGATCTGGGTGCCGAGTGGATCTGGATGATGGATGACGACGTCGAGGTGATCCCCGACGGACTCGCGCGGATGGGCCGCTGGTCGCACCGGTTCAAGAGCATCCAGGGGCGCCGCTACGACTACGACGGCAGCGAGTTCTACTGGCAGTACCGCATCGCCGAGCGCATGGGCATCCCGATCCCCTTCGCGCCCTCGAAGTTCGACGCGTCGGGTTTCAAGGAGATGAACAGCGGTTGCTTCGAGGGCATGTTCATCCACCGATCGATCGTGCGGCAGATCGGCCTCCCGGACCCGCGGTTCTTCATCTACTGGGACGACCAGATGTACGGCTGGCTGGCGTCGCGCCTGACCACCGCCGTGATCGTCGACGAGTTCGTGCTGAGGCGCACGCGTGAGATCAGGCAGTGGGACATGGGCATCCGGCACTTGAACGCGTCCAGCAACTCGTACCGCTACTACATCATGCGCAACCGGGCGTTCATCAAGCAGTACTACCGCGTGCACGGCGCGTACAGCCCTGTGCTCTTCGGGCTCGGGACCACGGCCACGTTCTTCAAGGAGCTCATCAGGCTGGTCTTCGTCGAGCGCACCGCACGGGGTACCAGCAACCTGTTCCGTGGCATCCGCGACGGCGGGAAGATCGGACGCGACCGCAGCTGGCAGCCGATGCCCGCACTGGAGGCATGATGACCGAGCCGCAGCCCGAGTATGTCTGGGCCTACCCGGAGGAGAAGCCCAAGCGCGGCCGTGTGTGGCTGATCGTCGGACTGGTGGTTCTGGCTGTCGCCATCGCCGCCGCCGTCTTCTGGCTGTTCATCCGGCCCTCGCTGGGTGCCGTCCAGACGCCCGCTCCCACGGTCTCGGCGTCGGCCACCCCTTCCCCGTCGTCGACGCCGTCTGCGACGCCCACATCGACGCCCACGCCGTCCCCCAGCTCGGTTCCCAGCGCGGAGCCGACGGCGGCCCCGCCTCCGCCCACCGCTCCGGACATCTCCGCCTTCCGCCAGAACGTGACGCCCGTGCTGTCGGACGCTCAGCGCGGACTGCAGTTCGCCGCCGAGTCCGACCCCCAGGAGGCCGCGCAGAATGTCGGATTCCTGCAGGAGGATGCCGGACGTCTGTCGGACTTCGTCGCACCGGCCTCGATCTCCTCGCAGTGGACCTCGAGCCTGGACGCCTACGCCCGATCGCTGCAGAGCCTGCGCACCGCGTATGAGCGCGGCGGCTCCGCAGAGAGCGAGCTCAGTGCCGCGCGTCGCGCTCTGGATGCGTTGAACGGCGTCGTCGACTGACCGACGCGCTCGGCATCAGGCCGACGGGCATCGCTGCCGCTCAGCGTGCGGTGTGGTCGGCGTTGTACCGGTCGAGCACATCGGCGATGGGCGCGTCCAGTACGAGCTCGCCCTTGTTCAGATACAGACCGCGCTTGCAGAACCGGCGCAGGTCGCGTTCGTTGTGGCTCACGAAGAACAGCGTGCGCCCGTCGGCCAGCATCTCGTCGATGCGCTTGTAGCACTTCTCGCGGAACGCCTTGTCTCCGACGGCCAGCACCTCATCGACGAGCATGATGGGCTCGTCGAGCTGGGAGACCACGGAGAACGCGAGACGCACCTTCATCCCGTTGGAGAGGTGCTTGTACGGCATGTCCTGGAACTCCTCCAGTTCGGCGAACCCGATCATGTCGTCGTAGCGCGAGGCGACCTCGGCCTTCGACATCCCGTGCAGGCCTGCGGTGAGCCGAACGTTCTCCCGCACGGTGAGATCGCCGACGAACCCGCCGGTGAGCTCGATCAGGGGCGCCACGCCCCCGTTGACGCGCACATCCCCTTCGTCGGCGAGCAGCACACCGGCGACAAGGCGCAGCAGCGTCGACTTGCCCTGTCCGTTGCGCCCGACCACACCGATCGACTCCCCCGGCGCCACCGAGAAGGAGACATCGCGCAGAGCCCAGAACTCGCCCGGCCGCGAGCGTCGGCTCGCGCCGGCGAACAGATCCTTGAGGGTGCGGTTGCCTCGCCGATTGCGGCGGAACCGGACGCCCAGTCCACGCACCTCGATCGCAGCGGTCATCACAGCTCCTTCAGGACAGGGCGCTCGAGCGTGCGGAACACCCAGATGCCCAGGGCCAGGATCGCGAGGCTCATCGCCGCGCCGACGCCGACGACCAGCGGATCCCACTGATCGGGGAAGAACGCCATGCGATACAGGGAGAAGATCCCGGCCAGCGGGTTGAACATGCCGAGCGTCTCGAACGGTCCGGGCAGATCCTTGACGCTGTAGATGATGGGCGTCGCGTAGAACAGCGCGCGCAGGATGAGAGCCGTGGTGCGCTCGAGATCGGTGTACAGCGCGCACAGTGGGGCGACGAGCAGTCCCAGGCCGATCAGCAGCACCGCCTGCAGCAGCACGGCGACGGGCATCCAGAGGATGCCCCAGCCGATGTGCACGACCTTGTCAGGGTCGGCCTCGGTGAGCAGGTTGACGGCCACGAAGATGGCGAGCACCGGCAGCGAGAAGAGGAACTCGATGCCCTTGCTGAGGACGATCCGGTTCACCCAGATGGATCGTGGGATCGAGGTCGACCGCACCAGTCGGGCATCCTTCTTGAAGGCCCGAGTGAAATCGCCGACCGCGGAGTTGAACCAGACCCAGGGCAGCAGCGCCGAGATGAGGAAGATGATGTAGGGCTGCGCGCCGACGGTGCGCTGGAAGACCTGCGTGAAGACGAACCAATAGATCGCGCTCATCACGAGCGGGTCGAGCACCGACCAGAGATATCCGAGCGCGCTCGTCGAATAGCGCACCTTGAGGTCGCGCGCGGACAGCAGCCACAGCGAGTGGAAGTAGCGCCGGGGGGTCCCCGTCGCGCCCACCGTCGTCGCCACGTCAGTCGCTCTCACCGGAGAGCTGGTTGCGCCACATCGACAGCGCAGAGCCGATCGCCATGTGCATGTCGAGGTACTGGTACGTGCCCAGACGTCCCCCGAAGTGCACGTCGTCCTCGCCCTTCGCGAGCTCCCGGTAGGCCAGCAGTCCGTCGCGGTCGGCTGCGGTGTTCACCGGGTAGTACGGCTCGTCCTCGCGGTTCGCGAAGCGTGAGAACTCGCGCATGATCACCGTCCGGTCCGAGTCGAACACGTCCTTGCGCTCGGGATGGAAGTGCTTGAACTCGTGGATGCGCGTGAACGGCACATCCAGGTCCGGATAGTTCATCACGCTCGTGCCTTGGAAGTCGCCGACGTCGAGCACCTCCTGCTCGAAATCGAGCGTCCGCCAGCTCAACGCTCCCTCGGCGTAGTCGAAGTAGCGGTCGACCGGCCCCGTGTAGACGATCGGCAGCCGGCCGACGGTCGCCGCTTTGTTCAGCGGCTGCGACTCGTCGAAGAAGTCGACGTCGAGTTTCACCTCGATGTTCGGGTGGTCCGCCATCCGCTCCAGCCACGCCGTGTAGCCGTCCGTGGGCAGCCCCTCCCACGTATCGCTGAAGTAGCGGTTGTCGTACGTGTAACGAACCGGAAGACGACTGACGATGTCGCCGGAGAGCTGGTGAGGGTCGGTCTGCCACTGCTTGGCGGTGTAGTCGCGGAAGAACGCCTCGAACAGCGGACGTCCGACCAGGGCGATCCCCTTCTCCTCGAAGTTCTGGGCCGTCTTGACGTCGAACTCCCCCGCCTGATCCCTGATGAGCGCGCGGGCTTCACTGGGCGAATAGGCCGCCTGGAAGAACTGGTTGATCGTGCCGAGGTTCACGGGCATCGGGTACACGACGTTCTTGTGCCGCGTGTAGACCCGGTGCACATAGTCGGTGAAGGTGGTGAACCGGTTGACGTACTCCCACACGGTGGGGTTGGAGGTGTGGAACAGGTGCGCACCGTAGCGGTGCACCTCGATGCCGGTCTCGGGCTCCGCCTCGCTGTAGGCGTTGCCGCCGATGTGCGGGCGGCGGTCGATGACGGTCACCTTGCGGCCGGCCGCGGCGGCGCGCTCAGCGATGGTGAGGCCGAAGAAACCCGACCCGACGACGAGAAGATCCATGAGTCAATCGTATCGGCGGGATGCTGGGAGACTCAGCCGCCCATGCCGTCGCGCGTGCCGTCCTCTCAGGATGCGGTGCCGACGACGATGCGCGGCGTGCCCGCCCAGAGCGCGGCGTCGGAGGCGTTGCGACCGTCGACGAGGAGCTTCACACCGGGGATCTGGGCCGGCGCGAGGGTCTTGTAGTCGGCGTGGTCGGTCTGCAGGACGGCCAGGTCGGCTGCCTCGCCGATCCGGTACGGCTCGAACCCGAGGCCCCGCAGTTCGTCGTCGCTGTACAGCGGGTCGTGGACGACGACCTGCGCGCCCCGCACTTTCAGCGCGGTCACGGTCGGGAAGACGCCCGAGAACGCCGTCTCCTTCACACCGCCCCGGTAGGCGGCACCGAGGACCACGGCCTTCTGCCCCGTCAGGTCGCCCAGAAGGTCCGCCGCCTGCGCGACGAGCCTTTCCGGCATCGACGCATTCAACTGACGCGCGACCCGCACGATGTCCGCATCCGGATCCGTGGACAGGTACAGGCGCGGGTAGACCGGGATGCAGTGCCCGCCGACCGCGATACCGGGCCGGTGGATGTGACTGTACGGCTGAGAGTTGCACGCCTCGATCACCTTGTACACGTCGATGCCGTGCGATGCGGCGAACAGGCCGAACTGGTTGGCCAGGCCGATGTTCACATCCCGGTACGTCGTCTCAGCCAGCTTCGCCATCTCCGACGCCTCGGTCGTGCCCAGATCCCACACCCCATTGGGACGGGGCAGGTCCGGCCGCTCGTCGAACTGCAGCACCGCCTCGTAGAACTCCCGCGCGCGACGGCTGCCCTCCGGGGAGAGCGCGCCGATCAGCTTCGGGTACTTGCGCAGATCCGCGAACACCCGACCGGTCAGCACCCGCTCCGGCGAATACGCCACATGGAAGTCCACGCCCTCGGTCAGCCCGGAGCCCTCCTCCAGCATCGGCTTCCACCTGTCGCGGGTCGTCCCCACCGGCAGCGTGGTCTCGTACGACACCAGCGTGCCAGGAGTCAGGTGCTCGGCCAGCGAACGCGTCGCCGCGTCCATGTACGTGAAGTCCGGCTCCCAGGTCTCATCGTTCACGAACACCGGAGCGACCAGCACCACCGCATCCGCACCCGGGATCGCCTCAGCGTAATCCGTGGTCGCACGCAGACGCCCCGCCGGGATCAGCTCCTCCAGGCGCTCCTGGAGCTCCGCCTCACCGGGAAAGGGCTCCACCGCCGCGTTGATCGAGTCGACCGCCTTCTGATTCACGTCCACACCGATCACATCGTGACCGGAAGAGGCGAACTGGACAGCGAGGGGAAGGCCGATCTTACCGAGGGCCACGACGGCAATGCGCATGGGGACCATTCTACGGTCGCGAATCGGGGGAAGCGCTCAGCGTGAGCGCCGCAGCCCGCACCTAGAATGGTGCACTATGGCCAGCCCTTCCGCAGACTTGGCGAGGACCCCTCGGCTGGACTCACTCACCAGTTTGCGGTGGTGGGCCGCGCTGGGAGTGTTCGTCTTCCACATCCGCAACGTGGTGCCGCTGCCCGGTGTCGTGGGCGAGCTGGCGCGCTACGGGAACTTCGGCGTTGCATTCTTCTTCGTGCTGTCCGGATTCGTCCTTACATGGTCTTGGCGTCGAGAAGTCGGGATCGGCACCTTCTACTGGCGACGATTCGCTCGCATCTACCCCCTTCATCTGATCACTCTGCTCCTGGCGATCCCGGTCTTCTACAGCTTCGCCCCCGATCCCGCTCACACCTGGGTCAAGCCTTTCGACGTCGCTGTCCTCGGGCTGAGCTTCGTGCTGCTGCAGGGTTGGTCACGGGATCCCGCGATCCTCTTCAGTGGGAATCCGGCGTCATGGACGCTCACGGTAGAGGCTTTCTTCTACGCCCTGCACCCATTCATCATGAAGGCAATGGGGAGGATCAGCGGCCGAACCGCCATGATCGCAGCAGGGGGTGTACTCCTCGCGAGCGTGGCAGCGCGTTTCGTGATGGTGGCGCAGCCGGCAGGTGTGGCACCGGATCTGCCCTGGCCCGTTCTGCGTGTCAACGAGTTCCTCATCGGCATGTGCCTGGCCTGGGCCATTCGATCGGGCTGGCGTCCGCGGATCCCGGTCTGGATCCCGTTCGCGCTCATCGCGGCTTATGTGCTCCTCCCCAAGGCCCTCGATCGGATGACCGGCAGCCGGATCGACCCAGCGATAGCGCCGTTCGTCAGCGAGATCATGGTTGCATTGTTCGCGATACTCATCTGTGCATTCGCAGTCGCCGATCTTGAGGGCCGAACCCGACTCAGCCGCTCCACGCCCCTCGTTCGCCTGGGTGAGTGGTCCTACGCGTTCTACCTGATCCACGCCACACTCATCTACGCGGTGCTCGCCCTGTTCGGCCGTCAGCACGGTCTGTGGGGAGTCGGGTGGATTATAGTTCTGCTTACAGCATCCATCGTGTGCGCATGGGCTCTTCACAGGCTCGTCGAGCATCCGATAGAGCGGCACCTTCGCGCGTGGCAGAACGCGCTCGTCGCGAAGAGGCGCGCCCGCGCGGCGTCTGGCGTTTCCGGCGCGACAACGACTCGCGATGATCGCGCCGTCGTCACCGAACCAGGCGGGGAGACCTCTTGAATACGCGGCAGCGCCCTCATCTTCTCTACGTGGCATGGGGATACCCGCCCTCTCGCGGAAGCGGCGTCTACCGGGCCTGGGCCACAGCGAACGCGTTCGCGGAGGCCGGCTGGGATGTCACTGTGCTGACCGTTCCGCGTGAAGTGTTCGAGATGTCGACGGGCGTCGACCTCACCCTCGAGAGGCGCGTGCACCCGCGGATCAGGATCGAGCGCGTCCCCTTCCATTCGGGCACATTCGAAAACGACCTGAGCACGTGGTCGCGTTTGCGCGCGCATGCCCCCGAGGTGTGGAACGCGATCCAAGGGGTGAAGGTGCAGCGGTCGTTTCCTGAACGAACGTACGGAGGGTGGCGCCCCATCCTCGAGGGCGCGGCTCGCCGCATCCACCGTGATCACACCGTCGATCTGACGATCGGAACGGCAAACCCGAACGTGGACTTCATCCCCGGATATGTGCTGAGCACCGAGTACGGTGTCCCGGCTGTCATGGACCACCGTGATGCCTGGTCCGTGGACATCTACTCCGGCCGACGCACGTTCGATGCAAGGAGCAAGGCGGGTTCGTGGGAGCGTCGTCTGGTCAGCGATGCGGCGCAGGTCTGGTTCGTGAATCGTCCCATCAGAGACTGGTACGCGACGCAGTATCCGGACGCCGCGGACAGGTTCCTGGTCGTGGAGAACGGTTACGACACGAGCCTGACCTTCCCGGCGCGGAGCAGAGACGAAAACGAGGGCCTGGTCTTCGGCTACATCGGCACGATCTCCGGCGCGGTACCCATCAGCGAACTGGTCGCGGGCTGGACGCTCGCGCGACGGCGGAGCGAACTCATGCGCTCTGCACGCCTGGACCTGTACGGGTACCTCAACCACCTCGGCGTGCCTGCGCAGAACATGGTCCAAGCAATGGATGCTTTCGCTGAGAATGATATCCGCTACCTCGGTCCAGTCGGTCGCGCCGAGATAGCCGCCACCTATGCGAGCTTCGACGCCCTGGTCCTCACCTTCGGCGCGGGACGGTTCATCACGGGCGGGAAAGTGTACGAATACGCCTCGACCGGCCTGCCGATCGTCTCCGTGCACGACCCCGCGAACGAGACGACACGAGCACTTTCCGGCTATCCGGGATGGCACGGGACGGCGGACATGACCGCAGAGTCGATCGCAGACGCGTTCATCGCCACGGCGGAGGATGCCGTGGTGGTGTCTGACGCAACGCTGGACGAAGCCCGCGCGTACGCGCAGCGCTACTCGAGGAAGGCGCAACTCGGCCCTCGTATCGCTGAATGGACCGAGCGAATCAGAGAATCACACGGCACACAGGGGAGGACCTCGTGAAGATCATGCTTCTGTCTCCCTCGGGTGCGTTCGCGGCCGCGATGGAATCGTTGGCGGATGGTGAGTCCACGTACAGCACGGTGCTCGTCGCCGCCCACGCGGTCGACCTGCCGACGGATGCAACCCTTATCCGGCTGGGCGACACAGCGCTTGCGCCCGAGGGCCGGCTGCTGAAGGCTCTGGACCGGACGATGATCGGGCGAAACATCAAGCGCCTGCCGCCACTCGATGGCGGGCACCGCTTCGCGGCGCGAGCGCGGCGTTCACATGAGTTCCGTTCTGCGGCTGCTGAGGCTGATCTCATTGTTGCTCTGGAGAGGGACGCGGTCCTCGCCGCCTGGACCGCACTCCGTTCATGGTCGAAACCTCACGCCCGCGGCGTGTTCGGATTGGCTCCGGCACGTGCCGTCCTCGCCGCTTTACGCGCTGCCCAGGAGCAGTAGTCGCCACCAGGCCGAGAGATCACTCGGACAATCTCCGGAGAAGGGTGCGCTCGACCGCGATGTCCGTTTCTGAAGAGAGCGGCTCCGCCGCCTCATGCGACGCCGCTTTGAAGTTCTCAACTTCTTGTCGAGTGAGCGCACGGATCGTGATCGCCACCTCTTCTCCGGTATACCCCGAGGTGACAGCGCCCAATCCGTGCTCTGCAATCAGGCGATCCGTCTCCACCGACGGCCCGAACACCAGTCCCAGCCGCGCCTGGACGAAGTCGAAGAACTTGTTCGGCAGCATGTAGCGGTGGTTCGGAGTGAGCGGCGGCAGGATGAACACGCCGAGATCGTGATCATTGAGCACTCCAGGCAGCGCGGATGGCGCCACAGGCGGGTGAAGCGTTGTCTGCGGGCTGCGTGCGATCCGCTCCTGAAGCTGGCGCCAGTACGTGCCCCCCTGCCGCGAAGGGAGCAGGTAGAGATCGAGTGAATAATCATCACCAAGGAGATCAACCGCATCGATGATCGCTTCGATGTTGCGGCCGGGAACGGCACCACCACTGTGTACAAGACGAATCCGTCCTTCCACGAGCGGCGTCGGTCGGAGATCGGCACGAAACGCGATCGCGTTGCGCACGACATCGGGCAGGACGCCGAACTCGCTGCTGTACATCTGGGCAATCGAGTCGTTGACCGTCGTGGCGGCGTCGACCCGCGGCAGATAGCGTGCGCATACCCACCTCATATACGGCGACACGAGCAGGCGCCACGAACGGACGTGGGTGCGCTCCTCCGGCGCCCACTCGTGCAGATCGCACCACACCTTCGGTGTGCCGGGAACACGGAAAGCGATGGGAAGGGCGCGCGCCTCGTTCGCCACCACGATGTCGAACTCGCGGTCGCCTAGCAGCTGATGCGCAGTCCGAAGCGCGGGTGCCATCATCTCGACAGCGCGGAAGCGCCGAAGGGCAAGATTGAGCACTCCGAACGGCGTCTGCGGCAGGGAGGGCAGGTCACTCGGAATCTCGATGTGATCGGTGGCGCGGGCGGGCCGATCCCCGTACGACAGGGTGGTGACGTCGCCGAAGTCTGCGAGCACGTCGAGCTGTCGGAGTACCCGCGAGTCCACAGTGATATCGGAGAACGAGATGCAAAGGATGCGAGTACGCGACGCATCAGACAAAGGGATCCTCCTCCGCGCCGGGCGCCGCCGGGACAGCCCCCAGAAAGTCTGAGAGTACACGGGCGGACATCCGCCCGTCGTGTACCTCGCGGACATACTCGACGCCCGCGGCTGCCCGGTCGCGAAAAGTCGTTCGATCGTTGAGGATGGCCCGGATCGTCACGTCGACGTCGGCATATCTCGATTCGACGATAGGCAGGACCAATCCGGTCCGCGCAACGACCCGTGCCCGCACATCGTCGTGCACATGGCCGACCACGACTCGTCCCGCGGCCATCGCCTCACACGCAGCCACACCGTAATCGCCGAGGCGGAACTGGTCGAGCACGATGTCTGCCTGTCGATAAACGCCGGGCATTTCCGCCGCGGGGACACCTTCGAGCCGAACATATCGGATCGCCCCCTCAGCATCGAGCTGTGACAACTGCTCGTCGATCACCGGATCCCCCTTCATCGGGGAGTTGCTGGGGACGTAGGCCACTGTGGGTCTACTCTCTCGCAGCGGCTGTTGGTCCGAGCGCCAGCGGTCTGTGTCCACGACGACAGGGAGCCACGTGGCGCGGGGCACATCGAGCAATCCGGGCGTGGATACGAAGACCGGCAGGCTCGTCTCCGAGATCAGGCTTCGCCGCTCGCGAGAGTTTCGCTCCAACAACGCCGTCGACGCGGGTGGGTAGTGTCCGCGTTCACCGAACGGCGAATCCGCCTCCCAGCGCGCATGAACCGACGGGATGCGGATATCCGACCCGTGCCAGACAAGCGCGAGGGCGATGCCCGATGCTGTCAGATCATGTACGGCGTCGAGCGGAGTCCGGCCCGGCACAGAGCCGTAGGGGTGCCGCCCGGACTCGACGACCATATGGGTGAAGCCGTCGATGATCGCGCGGCGCTGGCGACGCTGCCACCCCCGGGCGAAGATGTAACCCGATTCGGGGATCGACAGATCTGACGGGAATCCGAAGCGCTCCGTCTGGGCGTTGGTCGTCATCAGATTGACTGCTTCGACTCCCACCAGATGCTCGCGGGCTGCGCGTGCCCAGAGATACGCCTGACCCGCAGAGTTCACCGGCGCGATCAACAGCCGCACTCCCGCCGGTGGTACCTCTGATGTGACCATCGTGGCGTCGTTCCAACCAAGCGCGCCGGGCAAGGCCCTGGACAGCATGCGGTCGGGGAAGATTCCGAGCGCTGTTCGGGTGACGCCGAGAACGCGATCGCGCAAGCCCATCCCGCTCCTCAGACCAATCCTGCGAGTTGCGCCTGCGCTGCGAAGGCCGGACTCGCTGCAACGACCTCGCTGAAGGTTCCCCGCGCACCGACCGTTCCGCCCTGCATGAAGATGATCTGATCGAACTCACGGATGGTGCTCAGGCGATGCGCCACAGCGATGACAGTGACGTCTCCTCGCAACTCTCGGATGGCGTCTGCGACGTCCGCTTCGGTCTTGGTGTCCAATGCGCTCGTCGCCTCATCGAGCACGAGGATGAGAGGGTCGCTGTAGAGAGCACGGGCGATCCCCAGGCGCTGCCGCTGGCCGCCGGAGAGACTCATGCCCCGCTCCCCCACCCGAGTGCTCAAGCCGTCAGCTCGCGCCTCGATGACATCCCAGAGCTGCGCCCTGCGCGCCGCCTGTTCCACCCGCTCGAGATCGAAGTCATCACTCCATGAAAGTGCGATGTTCTGGGCGATGGTGCCGTCGAAGAGAGTCACTTCCTGGGGCACGTAACCCACATGGGTACGCCACGCCCGCAGGACCTGGGAAAGGTCCCTCTCATCGATTCGGATCGTTCCTGAAGTCGGCGTGAGAAGTCCCAGCAGCAGATCGACGAGGGTCGACTTGCCCGCACCGGACGCGCCGGCAATGCCGACCGTGCTGCCGAGCGGAATCTCCAAGCTCGCGTCCCGCACTGCCGGGTTCGCACTGCCGGGGAAGGTGAATGAGACGCTGTCCAAGCGAAGCGCTTTCGGCTCCTCCGGCAGCGGATCACGTCCGAGCGTCTCTCGACCGGCATGGAAACGCTTGGACTCCTCGATCTCCTTGATCACCAGTTCGACATAGGGCGTCGCGGTGGTCGTGCGCGTGAGCACCGTCTGAAATCCGGTCAGCGAAGGCACCAGGCGGAATCCGGCGACACCGAAGACCGCGACCGCAGATATGGTCGCGCTCATGTCGCCGTTGTTCGCGATATACGCGCCACCGCCCACCACCACGAATCCGCCGATGATGGCTGCGTCGAAGACGAACCGCGGCACAGCGGAGAGGAAGCTGGAGTTCGCGCGTGCCTGGGACGTCCGTGCACGGGTCGCGCCGACCACCTCGGTGACTTCCTCCACTTTGTCTCTCAGACTGATCTCCTTGAGCGAGGCAATCATCCCTGAGATCAGCGCGGAGACGCGTAGCGCCGAGTCGCGTGCGACACGTGCTGCCTGACGAGTCTTACCGCTCAGCACGAAGTACTGCAGAAGAGCGATTCCACCGAGGTAGATGATCGTGATGAGCGCGGTCATCGGCTGGGCGACGACGATCACCCCGACGACTCCGACGCAGGTGACGACCAGCCCGGGAACCGTCGTGACGGGGAGGAGGAATCCGGCTACGACGTTGGCGATGGCACCATCGGTCATCGTGATGATCTGCGCACTGTTGCGCGTCATTCGATCCGTCCAAGACGACCGTATGTAGGCGCCGAAGAGCTCCTGACCGACCGCGAGTTCATAGCTGGCGAATCGCCTTGTCGCGATCCACTGCAGCCAGACGTTAGCGGCGGACTTCGCAATGACCACGGCGGCGAGGATCAATATCAGCCAGACCAGCTGGTCCTCTGGTATCGGACCGACCAGCGGCAACGAGGCCCCGGATCCAGCCACGGTGCCGGCCAGAGTCAGCGCCAGCAACATCAAGGCCGTCACATCGACGATCGCCAATCCCGCTGAGATCAGGCCGAAGACCAACAGGAATCTGCTCGCTGACGCCGGCAGCAGAGGAAGCAGCCGCCGAAGGATCCGTACGATGTCGCCCATGGATCAGAGTCGCACGGCCGCACCGGTGTGCGCAGATCCGAGGGCGGCTTCGACGACGGCGAGGGTGCGCTGTCCCTGTTCCATGGTCACGACGTCGGTGGTCTTGCCGAGCACGGCGTCGCGGAAGGCCTCGTGCTCGACGCGGAGCGGTTCCCGCTTCGCGAATGCGTATCGGGTGACGTCTCCTTCTGACACGCCGCGGAAGGAGGACACCGACTCCCACTCCAGCGGGATCGTGCCGTTGGCGTAGAAGGTGAGGTCTCCGGTGCCGGTATCGGCGATGAAGGCACCCTTCTCCCCCGTGACGACGGTCACGCGCTCCTTCATCGGGGACAGCCAGTTGACGATGTTGTTCACGATCACCCCGGACTTCGTGCGCCCGGTGATGGTGATCATGTCCTCGTACTCGCGACCCGACTTGAACGCGGTCTGCGCGAACACCCGCTCGTAATCGGACTGCACCACCCAGGCGGTCAGATCCACGTCGTGCGAGGCGAGGTCCTTCGCCACGCCCACGTCGGCGATCCGCGACGGGAAGGGGCCCTGGCGGCGGGTGACGACCTGGTACACCGCGCCCAGGTCGCCTGCCTCGATGCGGCGGCGCAGCTCCTGCAGCGCCGGGTTGAAGCGCTCGATGTGTCCCACGGCGCCCACGAGTCCGGCGGCGGCGAACGCATCGACCATCCTCTGGCCGGCCTCCACCGTGTGCGCGATCGGCTTCTCGACGAGGGTGTGCACCCCCGCGGCGGCCAGCTTGAGCGCGGCGTCCTCGTGGAATCGGGTCGGAACGGCGACGACAGCGATGTCGATGCCCGCGCCGATCAGCGCGTCGATGTCCGGCAGCACCTGAAGGCTGCCGGCGACACCGTGCGGGTCACCGCCCGGGTCGGCGATGGCGACCAGCTCCACGCCCTCCAGCTCCCGCAGCACGCGCGCATGATGGCGGCCCATCATGCCCACACCCAGCAGACCCGCCCTCAGCACCGCCATCAGGCGCCCGCTCCCGCGACGGCGTTCACGGCGGCGACGATGCGCTCCAGGCCCGCCGGCGACAGCGACGGGTGCACCGGCAGCGAGGCCACCTCGCGGGCCGCGCGCTCAGTCTCCGGAAGATCCAGCCCGGGCGCGTACGGGGCAAGCGAGGGCAGTCGGTGGTTCGGGATCGGGTAATACACGCCCGCGCCCACCTGATGCTCCTCCTTCAGCGCCTTCACGAACCCGTCCCGGTCCTCGGGAACCCGGATCGTGTACTGGTGATACACGTGCACCGCCCCGTCAGCGACAGGCGGCACGATCACGCCGTGCAGGTTCGCGTCCAGGAACGCCGCGTTCGACTGACGAGTCGCCGTCCAGGCATCCACCTTGGTCAGCTGCACACGTCCGATGGCGGCATGGATGTCCGTCATCCGCGCGTTGAACCCGATCAGCTCGTTCTCGTACTGCCGTTCCATGCCCTGGTTGCGCAGCAGCTTCACGCGGCGGGCGATCTCGGCCGTCGCGGCCGTCACCATCCCGCCCTCACCGCTGGTCATGTTCTTCGTCGGATACAGGCTGAACATCGCGAACTCACCGAAGGAACCCACCGGCCGACCGTCCAGCGATGCGCCGTGAGCCTGCGCGGCATCCTCGTAGAGAGCCACACCGCGCTCCGCCGCGAGCTTCTCCAACTCGCGCATCCGCGCCGGGTGCCCGTACAGGTGCACGGGAAGGATGCCCTTCGTCTTCGGGGTGATCGCGGCCGCGACCGCGTCCGGGTCCAGGCTGAACGTGTCCGGCTCGATGTCCACGAACACCGGCGTCCCCCCGGTCAGCGCCACCGAGTTCCCCGTAGCGGCGAAGGTGAACGACGGCACGATCACCTCGTCACCCGCGCCCACCCCCGCAGCCAGCAGACCCAGGTGCAGACCGGCCGTACCCGAGTTCACCGCCACCGACGCGCGCCCCGGAACGAAATGCGCGGAGAACTCCTCCTCGAAGGCCGCCACCTCCGGTCCCTGCGCGACCATGCCACTGCGCAGCACCCGATCGACCGCCTCCCGCTCCTCGTCACCGATGATCGGTTTCGCCGGGGGAATGAACTCGCTCACGCGGCCTCCTTGGTAAGGGTTCCATTGGATTCAAGGTATCGATCCCCCGTGTTCGGGCAGATCCAGGTCATGATGTCATCGCCCGCGATCAACGGCACGCCGGATTCGCCCACCCACGCGATGCGCTTCGCTGGCACGCCCGCGACGAGGGCGTAGGCGGGCACGTCCTTCACGACGACAGCACCGGCGGCGACGGTGGCCCAGGCGCCGATCGTGACGGGCGCGACACATGTGGCCCGCGCGCCGATGGCCGCGCCCCGCTCGATCGTGACGCCGACCGGCTCCCAGTCGTGCGCACTCTTCAGCGTGCCGTCGGCATTGATCGCACGCGGGTAGGTGTCGTTGGTGAGCACGACGGCGGGGCCGATGAACACGCCATCACCGAGCTTCGCCGGCTCGTACACCAGCGCATAGTTCTGCACCTTGCAGTTGTCGCCCATCTGAACGCCGGTGCCGATGTACGCACCGCGTCCGACGATGCAGTTCTCGCCCATCCGCACGCCCTCACGCACCTGCGCCAGGTGCCAGATGGAGGAGCCTGCGCCGATGGAGGCATCGGAGGAGACGTCCGCGGAGTCGACGATCCGCACGGGGGTTTCGCTAGTCATGGGATCTCCTCAGCTCGGCTCGACTGAGGCGAACCGACGATCGAGGATTCTATCGGTCACGCCTGAAGACTCCGCCCAGCGTCCTCGACCACGCGCCCGACGCTCGCCCTCAGTACCGCATCAGCCGCACGTTCTGCCACGGCCCTGGCCGACACATGTCTTTCCGCCCACTCCGCGAGCTCTGTCCTCGGCGACCCGTCGTTCGCGGCGAGCAGAGCGCGGATCGCGTCTGCGTATGCCTCCGCCTCGAAGGGCGCTGACGCGCCCAAACGCTCCTCCTGCACGACGCTGCGCAGCGGTTCCGGTCCGGCGAACGCGACCGGCGTCCCTGCAGCCATTGCGGCATACAGCTTGGTCGGAACCGCGAAATCGTACCCCTGTCCCGGCTTGAGTGTGGCCAACGCGACGCGGGCGGAGCGAGTCCATGAGGCTGCGACCGCCGCGGGGACGGGAGGGAGGAATCGAATGCGATCCGCGATCCCGTGTCTGCGAGCCGCGGCTTGCAGAGCCGGCTTGTCCGCTCCTTGACCGATGAAAGCCGCCGTGACCTCCGGATCATCCCGCATCACCAGCGCGAGCGCCTCCACCGCGACGCCAGCCCCGTGCCATTCGCTCATCGTGCCCACGTACACGACGTCGCACGCTTCAGCTATCGACGGTCCCTCCGGTGTGAAGAGTGCGGTGTCGACGCCGTGCCCGACTGTGGTCATCTCGGCCGTCGGCGCGAGTTCTGTGATGCGCCTGACGACACCATCAGACACGATCAGATTGTCCGCCGCCCCGCGCAGCGCGAACGTCTCCATCTGGCGCACAGCGCGGATGACCCAACCTGCGGCGCCGGTCATCTGCGCAGCATCAGACCATATATCGGCGGCGTAGTAGACATACGGCCGTCGTCTGATCCGAGCCGCCACGCGAGCGACGACTCCCGTCGTGGGAGGCGGTTCCACCACATACACATCGGTCCGACGACCGAAAATCAGGCGAAGGAACACAGGAATATCGAAGCTCATGTACTGGAGGTATCCCCGCACATACCCGGCACGGTCGCGCAGCACCGGCCAGCGATGCACGACCTCGCCGTCCGACGGCGTGAGCGGGATATGGCGAGGAGGCTTCGTCGTGATCACGCGCACATCATGCCCACGTCGGACGAGTTCACTCACAAGCGCCTGAAGACGCATGGATCCCGCCGACGGCTCGGGAGTATAGATGCGGGAGACGATGGTGATCCGACGCCGCGTCTCCGCGCCGCCGTGGCCTTCACGTGTCACAGGTGCTACCTCCGCCGCACGTCATTCTCGTTGCTCATCCGTGCCTGTCTCGCTGTCGAGAGAAGGAGAAGACTCGTCGGATGCCGCCTCGAGGACGTGAATGCGCCGAGCGAGGAACGCGGACTGCTCGCTGAGGTCTCGGACCCTCGACTCGAGGCGGGTCAGCTCGGCACCGTATTGAAGGCTCACCAGGAAGAGCAGTCCGATCGACACGAAGAACACGAGGTTCGTCGGAACAGCGATGCCCAGGATCTTGGACGCCCACGTGAGGGTCTGCGGGAACACAGCGATGATGAGGGCGAGCAGTCCGCCGATGAACCACCAGACCGCATGGCGCTCACGCAGCGTGCCCTTGCGCATGAGCTCGATGATCGCCACCAGCAGGAGGACGGCGGCAACGATGCCGAACGCATACGTGATACCGCTCACAGCACGTCCTCCAGCCGGGTGCGTGGTCGCATCATGGCCAGCAGGAAGGCCGCACACGCCCGTGCGAGGTAGATCGCGGCCCTGAGCGGATGCTGGGATGCCTCGCCGCCCTGTCGCGGGCGCATCTCGACCGGTATCTGACGGATACGAAGCCCTGCTCGCGCACCGATAACCAGCGCCTCGATCGTGTCCCCGAGATACTCCGCGGGCAGGTTCTCAGCGAACAACGCGACCGCCCGCGGCCCGGATGCCTTGAATCCGCTCGTGACGTCGGTGAGGCGGACTCCCACCACGCGGCTGAGTACGGTGGAGAGCACCCGCATCGCCCACTTGCGGGGCCCCCGAACACCATAGTCGCCTTTGCCCGCGAAGCGCGCTCCGATCACCAGGTCAGCCTCGTCGAGTCCGGCTACGAGGGCAGCGATCTCAGCCGCATCGTGCTGGCCGTCGGCGTCGACCTGAACGAGCACATCGAAGCCGTGATCTCGCGCGTAGCGAAACCCTGTCCTCATCGCGCCGCCGACGCCGAGGTTGAACGGCAGGCGGAGAACGATCGCACCGGCATCCCGCGCACGCTGAGACGTTGCATCCGACGAGCCGTCGTCGACGACGAGGCAGACGGCGCCGGGAACGGACGCGACGATGTCACGCACCACGTCCGCGACGGACTCCTCTTCGTTCCACGCCGGCACAACGACGAGGACGCTCTGCTCTGCCGCACCCATCGCGTTCGATCCTAGCCGGGTGGCCGTGCCGCTCACTGAGCGCACGCCGTGATGCGCCAGAGCGAGGCGTCGTCGCCCACCGAGTCGACGAGCTCGAAGCCGGGTTGACCGGCGAAGTCGGTCATGCCCGGCATGAGATAGCGTCCGGGCCCCTCCTCGCCGGGTCCGAAATCGAGCACATAGCCCGGGTCGCCGTACACCGTCAACGCGGCGCAGACGGCGGGGTCGATGGCAGCATCACGCAGTCCCTGGGCGATGACCTCCCATTGCGGGCCGCGCGGCGGCGCCCAATTGCGGGGAAACACGTCGATACCGCTGAGAAAGTAGCCGAAGCCCGACCCTGTGGAGGGGTTGCCGAGCACCCGGGCGTCGGCGGGTACCTCGTCCGAGAGGGATTCCAGCAGCTCGCGCTCATCGGGATTGAGATATGCATCCGCTGCGGCGACGTATCGCGATTCCCGGTCGTAGGTCCCCTGGGTGTAGGCCGGCATGGCAACCGGCCGGAAGATGATCAGGACAATCATGAACACGACGGTCGAAGCGAGACCCGTCGCGAGCGCAGACGCCGACTCGGCAGGTCGCTCCAACCGCGCGGCGACGGCACGCAGCACGACATCCGCACCGATCGCCGCCAGCGGGATGACGACGATCGGCGCCAGCGCTGCGATGCGGTAGGGATCGGCGTACCAGGCGCCGAGCACCCCGACGCGGATCAACGGCGCGCCGATCGCGGCGACCAGAACGTACAGCGCGGAGATCCCCGCCCAGGACACCGCGAACCAACGCAGGCGGACTGTGCGGACGGCGACGACCAGCCCGACGAGCATGAGAACACTCGTGCCGAAGGCGAACGGGATCAGCACCTGACCGTTCAGGAGAACGTCGAGGAACACCTCGAGCTTGCCCCGGAACGGCGGCCAATGCGATCCCGAAGTCCCCTGCGCGAGGTATAGCCAGCCGGCACCCAGAAGGATCCAGAGAACCGCGATCGCGAGGATCCCGCGTCCTCGGCCCCACGCCGCGCGACGGGCCCACACGCGAGCCGTCACCCAGACCGCGCACACGGCCGCCCACGGCAGGATGCCCGCCGGCTGCGCGAACAGGATGGCAGCCACCGCCACGAGCACCTGCAGTGCGACGCGCACGACATGGGCGATCGATCGTGTGACACCGGACCACTTCTGAATGGTGATGACCACGGCGATCGCTGCGGGTATCAGGGACGTCGACAGCGCGTTCGGGAAGAGCACCCCCCACTGGAACATGAGCAGCGGAAAGGTCTGCAGCGCGCCGGCGAGCACGGCCGCGTACGCGGTGACCGTGGTGGATCCGGTGACGGCGCGAGCAAGCCAGGCGATACCCAGAGTCCAGATGAGCCCGGCGATGACGAGCGTGAGCATGTTCGCGGCGACCGAAATCTCGGCGCCGGTCATCAGCACGACCAGAGACACCAGCGCATGCCAGGCCGCAGGATAGAAGCTGCGGCCGCCGACGACCGCATTCACATGAAGCGAGGATGCGTCCTCGGTCTGCAGGATGAAGCGCACCGCGTTCATGTGGAAGACCGCGTCATTCGTCTGCGATATCCCCGACGGATCCTGCACGTAGCCGACGATCCGCCAGATCGACAGCGCGACGCCCGCCGCCAGTGCCGTCGGCAGCAGCCAGCGCGTCGGCGCGGCACCGGCATCGGACAGCCGGCCCTTCGCCCACCAGCCGATGAGCGCAGCGAACGCGACCAGAACGATCATCGCCCCGGTCCAGACGATGGGTGTCCACGGCACACCGACGGCACCGAGCGCCAGGGCGACCACTGCCGTTCCGGCCACGGTGAACAGCGGCGCCGACGCGAGCAGCGGCAGTCCGCGCAGCCCGGCGAGACGGAATGCCAGCACGCCCGGGAGATACACGACGGCGATCGTCGCGATGAGCACGGGCAGCTGGCTGGCCCAGTCGAGGATCATGTCGCATCCACCAGGGCGATCGCCCCTTCGACGTCTCCGTCGTAGACGACTTCGCCCTTGCTGATCACCACGCCTCGACTGCAGAGTTCACGGACCATCTCCATGTCGTGGCTGACCACGACCAGCGTCTTGCCCTGGGCGATGAGCTCTTCGAATTTCTGACGGCATTTCTCGCGGAACGGCACGTCGCCCACGGAGAGGATCTCGTCCATGAGGAGCACGTCGAGCTCGACGTGGATCGCGACGGCGAATGCGAGGCGCAGGAACATCCCCGACGAGTAGTGCTTGACCTCCTGGTCGATGAACTCCTCGATCTCGCTGAAGGCCACGATCTCGTCGTAGCGGGCTTCGATCTCGTGCTTCTTCATGCCCAGGATCGCTGCGTTGAGGAACACGTTCTCCCGCCCCGACAGCTCGGGATGGAAACCGGCGCCGACCTCGATGAGTCCCGCGACCCGGCCACGCGTCAGCACCTGACCGGCGTCCGGTTCCATGACTCCCGAGATCAGCTTCAGGAGCGTCGACTTTCCTGAGCCGTTCATCCCCAGGATGGCGATGGACTCGCCCTCGTTGACGACCAGTCCGACGCCCTTGAGAGCTTCGAACGTCGACGTCAGCTTGCGCCGGCGGATCCACGACACGAAGGTGTCCTTGAGTGAGAACGCGTGGTTGAGGGTGAACGTCTTGCGCACATCATCGATGATGATGCTCGGGCGCTTCGCGGTCTGAGTCATAGGTCCTGGGCGAACTTTCCTTCAAGACGGCGGAAGACGAGCTGACCGAGCAGCAGCGTGCCGATCGCGATCAGCCCGGTCCACAGGCAGTTCATCAGCAGATTCGGCGGAAGCGGCGTGAGCACCTCGCCGGCATAGCCGACGGCGTCGACCACACCCTGACTCGCCGGTCGCCAGAAGGCGTAGTGGAACAACTCGACTCCCTGGGTGATCGGGTTGAGCATGTACAGCTGGACCACCCAGGTCGGCCAGCCGAGCTTGTCGACCACCGCATCATGCACCATCGTCCAGGCATACAGCACGGGTGACGCCCAGGTGGCCAGCAGCAGCAGCAGCTCGACGATGTTCTCGGCATCGCGGAAGCGCACGTTCACCGCACCGAAGAACAGCCCGAGCCCGAGCGAGAAGACCATGACGATGGCCATCCCGGCGAACGCACCGAGTACTCCGAGGACGGTGACATGCCCGGCCCACCCCATCAGCAGACAGACGAAGAGCAGCAGGCCCATCTGCGGAAGAAAATGCACGAACGACACGAGGACGGCTGAGACGGCGAACAGCTGTCTCGGGAGGAACACCTTCCGCACCAGCGCGGCGTTGCCGACGATCGAAGTCGTCGCGTTCTTGAAGCCCTCGGAGAACAGATTGATGACGACGATGCCCGAGAAGAGGTAGACCGCGTAGTTCGGCACCCGATCCAGGTTCATGAAGATGCCGAGAACGACCCAGAACACCAGGAACTGGGCGGCGGGCCGCACGTACGACCACAGCCAGCCCAGCACGGAGTTGCGGTACCGGGTGGTCACACCGGTGCGCACGAGCAGGCGCAGCAGATAACGCCAGCGCACCACATCGATCAGCCCATGGCTCTTGCCGGGAACTTCGAACTCGGTGCGCGGGACGGCGGCGAAAAGATCTCGGGTGTCAGTCACGGGCCCACTCATCTGATGTGCGGCGGCGGCGCCCGCCACAGGATATCCGCCAGTTTAGAGCACCGTGCTGAAACACCCGCTGTGACCGGTCGTCGGCGAGCCAGGGGCTCATAGAGATTCGAGTTCAGCACGACGACCGGCGAGCCACTGCCGGTAGGAGCCCACCGCGCCCGGAGCCCAGATGGCTGCATCACTCGACGGGAGGTCGGTGACGGAGATCAACTGCTGCAGTCGCACCACCGCCTCCGCCGCGTCCGCCACCCGGGCACCGAACGCGTCGCCGATCACGTTGTCGGCGAACGCGGAGTCACGCGCGATCACGTGGCACCCGAAAGCCGTCGCCTCGAACAGCACGGTGCTGGCCTCGCCGAGCACGACGCGGGACCGCTTCAGCGATTCGTACACGTCGGGTTCGAGATCGACGCTCACCCCCTCAGCCTCGGCAAGCCGCGGGTACCGCTCGGCGGTCTGCTCCCGCTCCCCGGGGTGCGGCCGGAAGACGATCGACCACGAGTCGGGCAGTCCTGACCGCAACTGCATGACGAACGCGTCCGTCGCCGCTGGATCGGTCCGCGACGACACCACCAGGATCCCGTTCGGGCGCCCGCCCGACGCGAGCGCGGCCTGACGCTCAAGATGGGGCTTGCCGATGCTCGTCACGCGGCCAGGATGGCGGATGCCGTCGGTCCAGAACGATCCGAACGTCAGCACCTCGTCCGGCAGACCCCGGCGCAGTTCGGGGCGCGCGAAGAGCTTCCCGAAGTTGTAGGCCGGGTGCGAGGGCCCGATCCACCCGTGCTGCGGCTCGACGACGTACACCCCCGCATCCTTCATGAGTCCGATGGGTTCGCAGTTGTAGGTGTACGAACCGTTGTCGTAGAAGACGATCCTCGGCCGGGTGCGATCGATCAGCCTCTGCAACTCCTCCTGCTGGAACGGCCGAAGCCGTTCCGAGGCGAGCACCCTGTTGCCTAATGCGGTGAAGGCGTCCGACGGCTGGCCGAGCAGACGCGCGAAATCCGCCAGAAGTGCACTCATCCCCGCCGCGTAACCGGGTGTGAGCGCCTTGCCTCGGGCCCGCCAGCGCGAACGGGCGGTCGCCGATTCCAGGCTCAGGGTCGGTCGGAAGACGGGGGCGCCGATGGGCGAGGGCAGTGGACGTGCCTGCACGACCACCGCGTCGTCCGTCGCCTCCGCGAAATCATCCACGAGCCAGTTGCGTGCGCGCCCCTCCTCGGCTGAGAGCGTCACTCCGGAGACATAGAAGCAGACGTCATGCGGGCGCGCACGACGCACGGCATCCCACCGGCTGGGCCAGTACCCCTTCGCGACGCGTCGGAGTTCACCCCACCTGCTCCAGGTGCTCTTCGACTCGACGGCGACGCTGCCCGTCTGCTGCGCGGAGAGAGCCCAGGCGATCTGGACCCGCACCTGGGCCCAGAACGGGACAGTGGTTCCCGGCAGCACCTCGAAGAGAGCGTCGGGTGCATCGTCCTCCAACGCCAGCAGCGCACGCATCGCGTCGGAGGTGCGAGCATCGAGGCCGTCGGTCGCCGTCACAGATCGTCCCTCTGCGTCATCAGCCATTCGACGATGCGGAAGTCGTACTCGCTGTCGACGTCGGTGGAACGCTCGGGGGGCATCTCGTACAGGATGGTGGAGGGGAAGAACACCACCTGGTCCTCGAGGAGCGATTCCCGGCGCCACACGTAGATCGATCCGTTCATGTCGAAGCAGCGCGGCGCATCCTGACGGCGCAGCACGGCGTCCCCCGGCTGCTTGCTGACCGCGACGGTGCCGTCGGGCTGTTCCTCGACGAGATTGAAGTACGGATTCCGCCGCGCCTCGGTACCGGTGATGAGCGATTCCACCTCCGCGCTCTCGAACATCTCGACGGCGGCACGGATGTCGTCCACCGTCCGCAAGGGACTGGTGGCATCGAGATCGACGCACACGTCATAGCGCTGTCCAGTGCGTTCCTCGGTCGACCGCACCGCGTGCGCGATGGCGGGCACCTTGCCCGCGGTGTCCGTCGCCATCTCAGCGGGACGACGGATGACCCCGGTCGCACCGAACGAGGGCGCGAGCTCGAGAATCTCCTCCGAGTCGCTCGAGACGACGACCTCGTCGAACAGGCCCGTAGCCACAGCCTGTGCCACCGAGTGGCCGAAGAGCGGTTTCCCCGCGACGACGCGCAGGTTCTTACCGGGCACGCCCTTCGATCCCGCCCGCACCGTGATGCTGCAGATCCTCATCGTCGACTCCGCTCCCACGCCGTGCGGGCGCGCTCCAGGTCCTCAGGGCGGCCGACGTCGATCCATTCCTCGCGGATCTCGAAGGCCGATACCGGCCGGCCGTCCTCCATCATTCGCGACAACAGCGTCGGCATGTCGCAGTACTCGTCCCGTTCCAGCATCGCCAGCGCCGCGGGGTCCATCACGTAGATCCCCGCGCTGACCAATTCGCTGTGGTACGGCTTCTCAGCCAACCCCGTCACCCGGTGGCCGTCGCGACGAATGACCCCGTAGGGGATCTCGAAACCATACTCACGAGCGCCGATGGTGGCCGCCGAATCGGATTCGGCGTGGAAGGACAGCATCTGCCGCAGGTCGACCTCCGTGAGCAGGTCGGCGTTCATGACCACGAACGGCTCGTCGACCTCGTCCTGCAGTTGCGCCATCGCGCCCGCCGTGCCGAGCGGCATGGGCTCATGCAGGTAGGTGATCTCGAGTCCGTGCGCACGTCCGTCCTGCAGATGCTGCTCGATGAGGTGCCCGAGGTGGTTGACCGACACGTGCACACGACGGAACCCCTGACTGTGCAACCGGCTGAGGATCACGTCGATGATCGGTACGTCGCCCAGCGGTACGAGCGGCTTGGGGATGTCCTTCGTGATCGGATAGAGCCGTTGCCCCCGGCCACCGGCCATGAGCACCACAGGAGAAGTGAGCGCCGTCGAGATGCGCTCCCCCTCCCCCACCACGTCGATCAGCCGGCCCTCATCATCGACGACCGCGATGACCCGGATGCCGCGCTCCGCGCGCAGTGCGTCGACGGTCTGCTGGGTCGCCGTCGGCGGTACAGCGGCGGGATGCCGGTTCATCACATCGCCGGCGCGACCCTCGAGCGTGGCCCCTCCCAGCAATCCGCGGCGGATGTCGCCATCGCTGATCGCTCCGACGAGCCTCCCTTCGCCGTCCTCGACGAACACGACCTGGCGACGACTGCGGTCCAGTCTCGCCAGAACGTCATGGATGCTGACGTCGGGGGTGATCGGCGGATCCGAGGACTCCCTCATGCGCTCTCCTGTCCTGCGCTGCGGATCTTCCGTGCGGGTACTCCGACGACCACCGTGCGGACGGGCACATCGCGGACCACGACCGCTCCCGCTCCGATGATGCTCTCCGCGCCGATCCGAATTCCCTGGATGACACGCGCACCGAGCCCGAGGTGCACGCCCTCACCGACATCCACACCGCCCGCGATGACCGCTCCCGGCGACACGTGACTGTGGGCGCCGATGACCGTATCGTGTTCGACGACCGCGCTCGAGTTGACGATGACGTCGTCCGCGATCACCGCACCGACATTGACGACCGCCCCAGCCAGCACCTGTACGCCCTCGCCGAGACTTGCACCCGGATCCACGAAAGCCTGAGGGTGGATGACCGACGCGAAGTCGAACCCGAGCGATCTCACGCGCTCGTAAAGGGCTCGACGCGCGCGCGTCGAGCCCGCCGAGCCGAGACCGTTGACCACCCTCACCTGAGCAGGGTCCATCTGTTCGAGCGCGTCATCGTCTCCGAGATGCGCGAGATGCGCCGACAGACGTCCCGGTTCCGGCGCAAGGTACCCGCGTACCGGGGCACCTTGACGGGAGAGAGCCGCGAGCACGGAGCGGGCGTGTCCCCCGCTGCCGAGCAGGATGAGCTCAGTCATCGATCAGTTCCCCCCGCCGGTACGCGCGCGCCGCCGGCGCCCCCACGACCTCCCAGAAATCGAACGAGGTGCGCCCGGTCGCAGGACGGAGGCAGGCGATGTCGGCCTCTCCGATCAGCTCTGCGGCAGCGATGTCACGGGTGGCGACCAGACTGCGGCGGACGACTTCCCTGTTGCCGACTTCGACGGGCTGCGTGCGCTTCTCGGTGGAGCCGAGAATCACCGGAACGCGTCGCAGATCGGCGACGTAACTGCGCAACCCGTCAGGATCCAGGGAAGCGGCGTGGTCAGGTCCATCGGCCGCTGTGTCGAAGGTGAAATGCTTCTCGACGACGCTCGCGCCCATCCCGACGGCGAGGACGGATGCCAGCGATCCCATCGAGTGATCGGAATAGCCGACCCGGTGCCCGTACGCGTCGGCGATCGTCCGCATCGCACGCAGATTGAGATGCGCGTCTGCGGCCGGGTACTCGGTCGTGCAATGCAGGATCGTCACGTGCTCGGAGAAATCGACCTGCTCATCGCGGAGCCGCCAGGCGTGCTCCACCGTCGCGGCGTCCAGGCGCGCTCCGCGCTCCAGGAGACCGTTCGCCTGGGCGAGTCCAGCCGCCAGGAACCGCAGCGCCGCAGCGATCTCGTCGAGGGCGGCCATACCGGTGGAGAGGATCACCGGCAACCCGCTGCGCCCGGCCTTCACCAGCAGCGGGGCGAAGGTGAGGTCACCCGAGGCGATCTTGACGACGGGTATGCCGAGTTCATCGATGAGGAAGTCGAGGCCATCGAGGTCGAAGGCGGTCGACAGGAACTGGATCCCCTGCCTGTCGCAGTGATCGCGCAGTTCGCGGAACTCGTCGCGGCTGAGCTCCAGTCCCTTCAGCAGGTCGTGCTGGGTACGCGCGTCTTCCTGGGAGAGTCGTTGATAGTCCGCCAGTTCGGCGGATTCCAGCGCCAGGGAATCGGCGGAGAAGGTCTGGAACTTCACGGCATCGGCCCCCGCGGACACGGCGAGGTCGACGAGGTCGCGCGCCACGCCGAGCGAGCCGTTATGGTTCACGCCCGCCTCTGCGATCACGAAGACACGGTCATCGGTCATTGTCGTCTCCTGGTCTCAGATCGTGGAATCTCTTGCGCGCGGGGTGCGGCAGCGTCGCCTCCCGGAGGGTGCGCGCGGTGCGCTCGGCGAAACCCGGAGAGCCGAACACGTCCGTGGCCCCCGTCGCGTGCGCACTGTGGACCGCGTTGCGGATCGCGTCGGCGATGGCGACGCGATCAACGACAGGCACAGCCACGGTCGGGGCGAGCGGGCGCCCCTTCTGCCGGTCACCGATGAGCACCGAGGGGATGCCCAGCACCGGGGCTTCGAGCACGGTGGAGGACGAGTTGCCGACGACCACGCTCGCGGCCGCCATGGCACTGAGATACCCGCGCTGACCGAACGACTCGACGAAGTCGACCCGGTCCGCCTGCTCCTGGACGAAGCGGGCGATCCGATCCCGCACGCTCGACGTGCCGATGTCCGAGTTCGACCCGGTGATCACCATGCGCAGCCCGTCGACGGCGAGCATTCCGGCGAGCATCTCCTCCAGAAGGATCTCCGGCTCGGCGGCGTCCATCACCGCCGGATGAAAAGTCACCAATGCCACCGGAGAGGTCAGACTCACATCGAAGCGCTGCTCCACGGCATCCGGCGTCATCAGTTCGAGCGCCGCGAGCGCATCCACGATCGGGGCGCCGTGGAAGAAGACCCGGTCCGCATCCTCACCGAGCTGGATCACCCGGCGACGGTGATCGGCGGTCGACACGAAATGAAGATAGGACATCTTCGTGATCGAGTGCCGCAGCGCGTCGTCCATCGCGCCCTCGGTGATCTCCCCGCCGTGAATGTGTGCGATGGGCAGCGAGAGGATCGTCGCGGCGGTCGCGGCGGTGAAGGCCTCGAGTCGGTCACCGAGGATGACGATGGCGTCAGGCGCCAATCGCTCCAGAGCGGCTACGTACAGCGGCAGCGCTTGCCCGACGTCCTCTGCAACGGCGCTCCGCGTGTCGCTGTCCGACCAGATGGGGACGGTCGCGGCGATCTCGAACCCGTCGCGCCGGATCTCATCCACGGTGTGTCCGAAGCGGTCGCTCAGGTGGGTGCCGGTGACCAGAAGCTGCAGCTCGAGCGCCTCGTCCGCGTCGATCGCCCGCAGCAGCCCTCTCAGCAGCCCGTAGTCCGCGCGTGTGCCGGTGAGCACTGTGATCCTGCGTGTCACGACGCCGCCAGCGCGGGCGAACTCGGCAGGCACACGACGCTCGCGTGCAACCGCTCCGCAACGGGGAGCGGAGCGTGCGGAAGGTCGCGATACGGAGCCTGCGCGCTCAACAGGTTCCAGAACGGACGGCACTGCAGCCCGCCGTCGTTCGCGGCCTCCAGGAATTCGTCCCGCGCGCGCAGCCCGCCGTCGACCTGTACAGCGCACAGCCAGTAGTTGCTCTCGGTTCCATTCGGCTCAGCAAGGAACGTCACGCCGGAGACGTCGGCGAACGCCTGCTGATACCGCGTCGCGAGGCTGCGCTTGTCCGCGAGGAAGTCCGACAGACGTTCCAGCTGCGCCACCCCCAGCGCCGCGTTGAGGTTGGGCATCCGGTAGTTGAAGGCGACCTCGTCATGCTCGAACTCCCACCGGTGGGGCAGCTTCGCGGTGGTCGTGAGGTGTCGTGCGCGGATGGCGAGATCGTCGTCGTCGGTGAGGATCATTCCGCCACCGCCCGTGGTGATCGTCTTGTTCCCGTTGAAGCTGATGATGCCGAGAAGCCCGAAGGTTCCGGTGTGCTTGCCCCCGACACGGCTGCCGAGAGATTCGGCCGCGTCCTCGACGACGGGGACGCCGTACGAGTCTGCGATCGAGACGATCTTCTCGATCGCCGCGGGGTGGCCCAGCGTGTGCATAGGGACGATCGCGCCGATCCTGCGACCTGTCGCCGCATTGATCAGTCCGGACGTCGACGGCGTTGCGGCAGCGAGAACTCGGTCGACCGACTCCGCAGACATCCCCAGCGTCTCAGGGTCGCTGTCGACGAAATACGGCGTCGCGTTCGCATGTGCCACAGCATTGGCCGTCGCGATGAACGACAGAGCCGGGACGAGCACCTCATCGCCCGGGCGGACACCTGCCAGCAGCAGGGCCACCTGCAGTGCGGACGTGCCGTTCGACACCGCTATCGCGTGAGCGGATCCCGTGAACTCGGCGATGCCGCGCTCGAACGCGTTCACGAACTCACCGACGCTGGAGACGAAGGTCGAATCGAGACACTCCATCACACGCGCCTTCTCGCGGTCACCGATGTCCGGGATGTGCAGCCCGACGAAGGGTTCGTCGCCGACGACGTCCCGCACGACCTGCACGAACTTCTGGGCGGAGATCATACGACGTAGGCGTCCGTGCGGTAGCGGGCGAGGTTGGCGGGATCCGTGAACCACTCCGCGGTCTCCCCGAGTCCCTTGCGGAACCCGTCGACGCCGTCGTAGAGCGGCATCCACCCCAGCAGCTCGCGAGCCTTCGAATTGTCGGAGAAGAGGCGCTCCACTTCGGAGTTGGTCGGACGTAGACGCGCGGAGTCCTCGGTCGCGACGGCGTCGACGCCCATCGCTTCGGCGATGAGATCGAACGTCTCCGCGATCGACACTTCGAAGCCGACGCCCAGGTTGATGACCTCGCCGATCCCGGCGTCACTCGTCAACGCGGCCGTGAAGCCCGACACCGTGTCCGGCACATAGGTGAAATCACGAGTCGGCGTCAGCGCCCCGAGTTGCACTTCGCGCTTGCCTGCCGCCAGCTGGCTGATGATCGTCGGGATCACCGCACGAGCCGACTGACGCGGCCCGAAGGTGTTGAACGGCCGGATCGTGACGGTGGGGAGCTCGAATGACGTGTGGAACGAGTTGACCATCTGGTCGGCGGCGATCTTCGACGCCGAATACGGTGACTGGCCCTGAAGCGGGTGCCCCTCGTCCATCGGAACGTACCGTGCCGTGCCGTACACCTCGCTGGTCGACGTGTGGATGAATCGCGACACTCCCGCGGCGCGGGCCGCGTTCAGCAGATTGACGGTGCCCTGGATGTTGGTCTGCACGTACAGATCCGGCGCGGCGTACGAGTAGGGGATGGCGATCAGCGCCGCGAGGTGCAGCACGGCATCCCGGTCGTGGACGGCGGACATCATCAGCGCAGGGTCGCGCACGTCGCCGGGCAGGAACTCGATCTCGCGGGCCACTTCGGGCGCGATTCCGTCGAGCCAGCCCCGGGAGTCGAACGAGTTGTAGAGCACGAGCGCACGCACGTCGTGGCCGTCCCTGACCAGCTGCTCCGCGAGGTGCGATCCGATGAATCCGTCAGCTCCTGTGAGCAGTACTCTCATGCTCTCTACTTTAGTCGGCCCGCCCTGCGCGTCAGTTGAGCGTCGTGGTGGCTGCCTCGCCGGGGGTGTACGAGATGGTGCCGCCCTCGAAGGACTGTGCGCACACCGTGCCCGAGCACGTCTCGATGCCCGTGGGCCAGCCCAGCTTGCCGCGAACCCAACCGGCCTTGCTGTACGCGGTCATCACCGTCGCCGACGAGACGAACGTGCCACGATCCGAGGAATGCACCCATCCCTTGGCGAACTTCCGGGCCAGACCACCGCCATTCGCATCGGCCACCACCTGCACCGCCGCCTGCGCCCCGCCCAACCCGTCGGTCACACTCGTCTGCGCCTTCACGGCCGCCGTGATCGCCGCGGGGGTCACGCCAGGCGCGGCGACAGCTGCCTTCCCCTTGACGTAACTGATCACACCACCGGCGAACTGCTGCACACACGCGGATCCCGTGCAGAACTCCGCACCCACCGGCCAGCCCAGCTTGCCGCGAACCCAACCGGCCGCGCTGTACGCCTTCATCACCGTCGACGACGACGCGAACGAACCCTTCGCAGATGAATGAATCCACCCACCCGCGAACTCCTGCGCAGTCCCGTTGCCGTTCGCATCGGTGATCTTCTGCTCAGCAGCAATCGGCCACCCCAGGAACCCACGCAGCCAACCCGCCGCACTGTACCCGGTCATGATCTTCGACGACGAGGAGAACGTCCCCTTCGCAGACGAGTGCACCCACCCGCCCGCATACTTCCGAGCCAGACCATTCCCATTCGAATCGGACACCACCTGCACCGCAGCAGCAGCCTTACCCAGGGCGCCGTGCTGTGCGGCCCGGACAGCAGTGACCTTGTCCGCTGCCATGCCCAGCAGGGTGATGGCCGCCTTGCCGGGGGTGTACGAGATGGTGCCGCCCTCGAAGGACTGTGCGCACACCGTGCCCGAGCACGTCTCGATGCCCGTGGGCCAGCCCAGCTTGCCGCGAACCCAACCGGCCTTGCTGTACGCGGTCATCACCGTCGCCGACGAGACGAACGTGCCACGATCCGAGGAATGCACCCATCCCTTGGCGAACTTCCGGGCCAGACCACCGCCATTCGCATCGGCCACCACCTGCACCGCCGCCTGCGCCCCGCCCAACCCGTCGGTCACACTCGTCTGCGCCTTCACGGCCGCCGTGATCGCCGCGGGGGTCACGCCAGGCGCGGCGACAGCTGCCTTCCCCTTGACGTAACTGATCACACCACCGGCGAGCTGCTGCACACACGCGGATCCGGTGCAGAACTCCGCACCCACCGGCCAGCCCAGCTTGCCGCGAACCCAACCGGCCGCGCTGTACGCCTTCATCACCGTCGACGACGAAGCGAACGAACCCTTCGCAGACGAATGAATCCACCCACCCGCGAACTCCTGCGCAGTCCCGTTGCCGTTCGCATCGGTGATCTTCTGCTCAGCAGCAATCGGCCACCCCAGGAACCCACGCAGCCAACCCGCCGCACTGTACCCGGTCATGATCTTCGACGACGAGGAGAACGTCCCCTTCGCAGACGAGTGCACCCACCCGCCCGCATACTTCCGAGCCAGACCATTCCCATTCGAATCGGACACCACCTGCACCGCAGCAGCAGCCTTACCCAGGGCGCCGGCATTGCCGCCGCGGGCGCGGTGCTCCTCGTCTATCGCTCGCTGCGAGACCCCCACGGTGGCGACCGCGCTCTTTCCGCTCGCGTAGGAGATGATCCCGCCGGCGAACGGCTGCGTGCAGTCGCCGCCGGTGCAGGTCAGGGGGCCGACGGGCCAGCCGAGTTCGCCTCGCACCCAGCCCGCGGCGCTGTACGCCGTCATGATGGACGTCAGGGAACTGTAGGTTCCTGCGGACGACGAGTGAATCCAGCCGCCCTCGAACTGCTGGGCCTGCCCGTTGCCGTTCGGATCAGTCACGGACTGGACGGCCGCCACCGGCTTGCCCAGCGCTCCGGACGCCCCGCCCATCCGCTTCCACTCGGTGGCGATCGCGCCGCTGACCGCGGGGGCCGTGCTGGCCGGCGACTGGGTCGACCCGAACCAGTCGGTGAAGTAGTTGTAGAAGTTCCGGTTGCCGTAGCTCGAGCATGAGTCACCCGAGCCGTAGCCCGCCTTCATCGCCGCGGCGTTGGGCTGATACGGGGTGTAGTAGTAGAGCGCAGAGGTGGCCTTGTTGGCGATCTTGACGGGCGCGGTGCCGCAGGCCTTGTTGGGGTGGTACAGGATGTTCCAGGTCTTGCCCGGCGCGTACCAGGTGAAGTACCTGCCCTCCAGGTAGGTCTGCATCTGACGTGCCGCACCGTAGATCTGGTGGAAGAACCCGACGTACTTCGGGTCGCAGGGGGCCGTGTCGGGACACCCTTGCCCGAGCGCCTTGTCGTAGCGCCAGTAGCTGGGCCAGGTGTGGGTGACGAGACTCTGCTCCTTCTGCAGCATGACGATCAGCACCTGCGGGTTGATCCCACACGACTGCGAGACCTTGTGGATGATCCGCGCGGCGGATTCGTTGGCAGCGCCGGTGTACCCCTTGCAGTACGCGTCGGCCGGGCGGTTCACGCTCGTGTACTTGAAGTCCTTGAGGCAGATGATCGGACCGTACTCATCAGACCCGCCGCGGCAGGTCTTCACCTTCGAGTTGAAGAAGGACTGGATCTGCGCCTCGGTCATCGTCGACTTGTCGGTGAACACCGCGTCGCTGATGATGTTCCCCGCGGCGAACCCGGCGAGCGAGGTCTTCGCGGGGCCGCCCGCCAGCGTCTCGACGACGCCGGCAGCTGCCGGGACGACCGGCACGGTGGCCGCCTGAGCCGGCGCCGCTGTGCTGAAGACGAGCGCGAGGAGGGCCAGCAGAGTGGTCGACCAGCGCGCCGTTCGAGAGAGTCCCAGAGAGCGGTTGCCGCGTGAATGCATGTGAATAGTGTGACTGAAGTTCACGAATGATGCCAGTGGGGCGGTATATCGCTTGTTTGATCTCGGCGTGTCGCGATCCTCAGAGCTGGCTTTCAGAGTTCGGCGTGCAGCGCCCAGACACGTTCCGCGCTGCTCGCCCAGGAGAACGCCCGGGCCCGGTCGGACGCCAGCACACGCAGCCGCTTCGCGCCGGCGCCCAGCCCGTCGAGGAGTGCCTCAGCGAGATCCTCAGCCGCCACCACCGCACCCCCGTCGGCGATCACATCCCTGTGCACGCCGGAATCGCGGGCGATCACCGGGATCGAGAGCGCCATGGCCTCGATCGCGCGCCACGGCCAGGCCGATCGCTCCGAGGTCGCGACCAGCGCGTCAGCCCCGCCCAGCACTGCCGCGCGATCGGCCTCCTCCAGCTCTCCTCGCACGTGCGCACGGCGCTCGGGCAGTCCTGCCGCCGCTGCGACGTCGACGATCATCGGCTCAGCTCCCTCGGCAGCGTCCAGCATCACGGCATCCACTCCCGCCCGGGCGGCGGCACGGAAGCCGGTGACCAGCGAATCCCGCTCCCCCGTGATCACGATGTAGCGGTCGGGCAGCCGCAGCCTCTCGCGCCGTGCCTCGGCATCCGACGGCACCCCGAAGCCGTCCGGCGCCGCACCCGCGATCACGCGGATACGATCCCCCAGCTTCGCGATCTCGGCCAGCCTCACTCCGATCGCGTGCGAAGGGACGATCACGGCATCCGCATGCCTGACAGCGCGCTTGAGCATCGCTCGCTGCCACACGACGTTCGCCTTCGACAGCGACTCGGGCGCCTCCCACGCGCACAGGTCCCACATCGTCACGGTGATCTGGTCGTGGTCGTGGGTGCGATCGTGCCGCACGAGAGGCGCCATCAGACTCGGCGCATGGATGAGTCCTCCCCCGATGCCGGGCGCGATGCCCATCTGCCAGGTCGCCGCCAGCTCCGCACGCCCGAGCGGCAGGGCTCGCACGTTCTGCAGGCCGGGCGTGGTCGCCTCGGCGCCCCTCGGCACGAGGGCCGAGACGACGCATCCCCGCGGTGCGGTGGCGACGAGTCCTGCCGTCAGCGACAGGGCCGCACGAGCCTCATCGGCGTCCACGACCTGCGACGCCTGATCCAGCACGACCCGCAACTGCACACTCATGAAAACAGCCTAAGCGCGTCGCTCCGCGAACTCCCGAGGCGGGGCCGCCCTTCGACAAGCTCAGGGACCTGCGCCGCGACTCAACTCGCCGGCGTCTCCTTCTTCGGCGGATGCAGAGCCTCCTGCACCATCTGCCGGACGAGCGCGAAGTCGGGATCCTTCTCCTCGATGCCGTTCTCGGGAGTGAGCTCGATGCGCGTCACCGGCTTCTTCTTCGCCTTGAGCATCAGGTCGAAGAACTCCGGCAGCTTGTCCTGCGGCAGATCCGTCGATGCCAGGTCCGCGCCCGCATCGGCGATGGAGCTGAACCGCGACAGCACGTTCTGGGGCGTGAACTGCGCGAGGATCGCCTCCTGCAGCTCGCGCTGGCGCTTCATGCGGTCGTAGTCGCTCGTCGTGTACCGCGAGCGCGCGTACCACTGCGCCGTGTCGCCGTTCATGTGCTGCTGGCCCGGCTCGATCCAGCCGATCGCCCAGTCCTGGGCTGACTGACCCTTGTACTTCGGGCCACCGCCCTTCGGCAGCCGTTCCTTCACGTCGATGTCCACGCCGCCCAACGCGTCCACCAGTGCCGCGAAGCCGTTCATGTCGAGGAAGACGTAATACGGGATCTCGATTCCCAGCACGCCCTCGGCAGCGTCCTTGGTGGCTTCGATCCCCGGCGACGAGCCCTGTGCCGCGGCATCCGGGTACAGCGCCTTGCCGTCGTCCTTGCGACAGACCTCCGCGGCATTGCGGATCTGATTCATCCAGGCGTTCCAGCCGCACGTCTGATCCCCATGCGACTGGAAGCCGTCCGGGTAGAGCTCGTGCATCGGGCTGCCCTTGCTGAACGGCGGGTGCGGTAGTTCCCGCGGAATCCCGGTGATCGTCATCGCACCCGTTTCGGCGTTCACCGACACGACCGAGATGCTGTCGAAACGCATGGAGTCGCGCCCGTCGCCGCTGTCAGCACCGAGCAGCAGGATGTTGTAGTAGCCGTCGCTGGGCGGGAGACTCGGCCCGCTGTTGCCGAAGATCGTGCTGATCGCCCCCCGCCCCGACGCCACGGCATCCGACGCGTACACGGCGGCGGAGCTGGCCAGAGCGAGGACGAGGACGGATGCGATCGGCGCCGCCCACCGCGTGATCGACGGCACCTTCACCAGCCGCACGAGGCGCAGCGTGTCGATCGTGAGGACCACCCACAGCACGACGTACCCGAGCAGCAGCATCTGGGCCAGGGTGAGCAGGAACCACGAGAGCGGCCCGGTGGCGAACCAGACCATCACCCCCTGGGCGAACAGTCCGAGGCCGGCGGCGACGACCAGGAGGAACCAGCCGAGCAGAGTCGCACCCAGCCCGAAGCGCCCCAGCCGCCGGTTGCCGGCGAGCACCTGCGCCGAGCCCGGCACGAGCACGTTCATGACGACCAGCCACCAGGCGCGCCGTCCCATGCCCGCCGCGTCCTGCGCATCGGGATAGCGGATCGGCTCGGACTCGATCAGCGGGCGCGCGCCTCGTGCCGAGGGACGCGGAGCCGCAAGGGTCACAGGGAGTCCTTCAGCCGCTGATTCTTCTGCTCGACCTGACCCTCGAGGTCGCGGGCGTACGCCTCGACGCGATCGGCGAGATCCGCGTCGGCGGTGCCCAGGATCCGAGCGGCGAGGATGCCGGCGTTGCGCGCTCCGCCGATCGACACGGTGGCGACGGGGATGCCGGCGGGCATCTGCACGATCGAGAGCAGCGAATCCATGCCGTCGAGGTACGCGAGCGGTACGGGCACGCCCACCACCGGCAGTGCCGTCATGGATGCGAGCATGCCCGGCAGGTGCGCGGCTCCCCCGGCTCCGGCGATGATCACACGGATGCCGCGGCCGCGCGCGTCCCGCGCGTAGGTCATCAGCTTGTCCGGGGTGCGGTGCGCCGAGACGACCTCGACCTCGTGCGGGACGCCGAAATCGGTGAGCGCCTGGGATGCGTCACTCATCACGCGCCAGTCGGAGTCGGAACCCATCACGACGCCGACCAGGGGCGAACTCGAGGAATGCAGCGGCTCAGTCACCATGACAGGCTACGGTGCGCCCCTGTGAGATCCGCGCAACGGCACGCGTGCGCGGTTCAGCGCGTGCGCGGCCCAGAGCGTGCGCGGCTCAGAGGAAGGCCGCCGCCGCGGCCCGGGCGACATACACGACGTCGTCGAGATCATCCCCTGTGACGTTCACGTGGCCGACCTTGCGGCCGGGGCGCGGCGACTTGCCGTAGGTGTGGATCTTCGCCTCGGGGTGCTCGGTCATCGCCTGCGCGAAGCGATCCTCGAGCGCACCCTCCGCAGGCCCGCCGAGGATGTTCACCATCACCGTCCAGGGTGTGCGCGGCTGCGTGCGTCCCAGAGGAAGGTCGGCGACCGCCCGCAGGTGCTGCTCGAACTGCCCGGTGACGGACCCGTCCTGGCTCCAGTGACCGCTGTTGTGCGGACGCATGGCCAGCTCGTTGACAAGGATCCGCTCGTCATCGGTCTCGAACAGCTCGACCGCCAGCATCCCGGTGACCCCGACTCCGTCGGCGATGGCGCGGCCGATCTGCTCGGCCATCTCGACGAGACGCGCACTGGCTCCCGGGGCGGGCGCGATGACCTCCGCGCACACGCCGTCGCGCTGCACGGTCTCCACGACCGGGTAGCTCACGATCTCCCCGCTGGGCCGTCGCGCGACCTGCTGGGCCAGTTCGCGCGTGAACGGCACCAGTTCCTCGGCGAGCAGCGCATCGCCGTCGGACAGTCCGGCGAACCAGTCCGCCGCATCGGCGCCGACGCGCACGACGCGCACCCCCTTGCCGTCATACCCGCCACGCGGGGTCTTCACCACTGCTCCCCCGCCGTGGTCGTCGATGAAGCGCTGCAGTTCGTCCGCGTCGTGCACGGCCGCCCAGTCAGGCTGGGGCACGCCGAGTTCGGCGAGGCGCGCGCGCATGACCAGCTTGTCCTGCGCGAACTGCAGAGCATCCGGTCCCGGATGCACCCGCACGCCATCGGCGACCAGCGCCCGGAGCACATCCTGCGGCACGTGCTCATGATCGAAGGTGACGACGTCGACGTCGTCCACGAAGGCCCGCACGGTCTCGAGGTCACGGTAGTCGCCGACGGCGGTCGCCGCGAGCTGCGCGGACATGCCCTCGTCCTCGGCGAGGACGCGCAGGTCGATCCCGAGCTCCACCGCAGGCGCGATCATCATCCTCGCCAGCTGGCCTCCACCGATCACTCCCACGCGCACCGTCATCCGGGACTCCTCTCGTCGAGGACCATTCTCGCGCATCCGCAGGTGCGCGACCCGCCACTGCGCGACGGGTCGCTCAGCTTCCGGACAGGGGGCCGGGGAGGGAGCCGGCCTGAGCATCGCGGTGCGCGAGGATCTGGTTGACCTCGATCTGATCCGCGAGCACTTCGTGCACGAGGTTCACGCTGGGCACGTTCACCAGCCTCAGCGGGGAGTCGACGCCGTTGTTCAGCGTGATGGTTCCCGCGCCCCACAGTCGCTGGAGGGGACCTCGCCGGACGGCGATCGAGTATCCGCGCGCGTGGGAGAGCTCCCGGCGGTTCCGCGCGCCGATCCCGTCCTGCACGATCACCCGGCGGGTGGTGATCGTGTACGAGGTGGACAGCCATCGCAGGAACGGCACGACGGCGAGCAGAAGGATCGCACCGGCCGCCCCGGCCAGCACCATCCAGCTCTCGAGACCGGGAGGAACGTTGCCGGCGAAGAACGCTCCGGCGCCGCACGCCGCGATCAGCACCAGCGCCGACCAGAACAGGCGTCGCGCGTGGCCGCGGAACCGCGCCACCACCAGCTCTTCGGCGGGCACGCCGGGTGGCGGCATCATCGGCCGTCCTCCGAGCGTCACGGGCTGGGTCACCCCTCCATTGTGCCTGCGGCAGCTGACAACGCGGGATGCCGCGCCGGGCCCGGATCACGGCCCTTCGACAGGCACAGGGCTCTTCGACAGGCACAGGGCTCTTCGACAGACTCAGGGACCGGAGGCTGCTCAGCGACCGGGAGGGTCGGCGAGCCGCACGTGCACGACGTCGCCCGAGAGCACTTCGCGCTCCGCCGATCCGTCGTCGATGACCAGCCGCCCGTCGGCCGCGAGTCGCGTGGCTCTCCCGTTCAGCGTGCTCCCGTCGGGCATCGAGACGTTCACGGGCTGTCCGAGGGTGAGACAGCGCGCCGTGGTCTCGGCGTGCAGGCCGGAGGCGCGGGCGTCCCCCGCCCGGGTCAGTCCGGCGATGGCGGCGCCGAGTCCGATGAGGTAGTCGGCGAGAAGGCGATCGGGGTCCGCATCGACACCCAGGGCGGCGAACGACGTCGCCGAGGGCACCGGCAGCTGCTCGACCGTCATCGCGGTGTTCACGCCGGTTCCCACGATCACAGCACCGCCCGCCACCTCGGCGAGGATGCCGCAGATCTTGCGTCCGTCGACGAGCACGTCATTGGGCCATTTCAGCCCCACGACGTGCCCGGGAAGTTGGGCTGCGATGGCATCCGTCATCGCCACGCCCGCCGCCAGCGGTATCCAACCCCACGCACCGGTGTCGGTCGGAAGATCGCGCAGCAGCACCGACACGGCGAGCGCGGCATGCGGCGGCGTGGTCCAGGTGCGATCGAGCCGTCCGCGTCCGGCGGTCTGCGTGTCGGTGAGAAGTGCCGACAGATGCGGCCAGGCCGCGCCATCCACGGCGCGCTCACGCAGCTCGGCGTTGGTCGATGCGCATTCCGGCAGTACGACCAGCGCCGATGCGACGGATGCCGCGCGCGTCAGCTGCATTCAGTCCTCGTCGTCTTCGTCGTCGTCATCGTCCGGCGGGGTCACCGTGGCGTCGTTCGCGTGCCACTCGTCCCACTTCTGCATGAGCTGCTCGATCGCAGCGTGGAACTTCGCCGTCGCGGCTCCCGGGGTGGTGTCGCCGAAGTAGTGCCGGACCCAGGTGCGCAGTCTCGCCACGGCCTCCTCGTCGGCGCTGACCCGGTCGGCTTCGGCGATGATGTCACGGGCACCCGTCGCACTCAGCCACTCGCAGTCCGACAGGTAGCCGGTCGTGTCGATGGATGCTCGCTCGTCGACCGGACGCGTGATCAGCAGCGGCTTGCCGGCCGCCAGACGGTCGTAGACCATGGCCGAGATGTCGACGATCGCCACATCGGCGGCGGCGAGCTGCCAGCCCAGCTCCGGGCCGTCGTCGTACACGTGGTGCGCACCCGGGTCGGCGGCGTTGGACTCGGAGATCGCCGTCAGGATGCGGCGGTGCGCGGCGGCGTACTTCTCGTCCACCACGCCGCTGCGCGGATGCGGTCGGTAGATCACGCGGTGACGTGGGCTGGCCAGGAGCGCCCGCATCAGCTCCTCGCCGTGCGACGCGATGGAGCCGTAGTGCGCAGAGGGCCGGTCTCCCTCCCACGTCGGCGCGTACAGCACCACCATGCGGTCGTCGGGGGTGTAGGGCAGCATGCCGGAGTAGTGGTCGGCCTGCGGCCGACCGATCTCGATGGCGCGGCGGTCGATGTCGTAGTCCCAGAGCGTGCGGCTGAGGCGGTCGCGAGCGGCCTGGCCGGCGATGAAGGCGTAGTCGTACGCCTTGTACTGGTTGGTGGTCATGTACATCTTGTCGGACTCGCCGTGGTTGATGAACACGTGCCAGCGGCGCCCGTAGCGGAACATCTGGAAGTTGCGGGTGTTCTGGTTCACGTACAGCACGACGCGGATGTCCTGCCGGGCCAGGAACTTCTCCAGGTTGCGAACCGTCGGCACGAACGCCACCGGCGGTGCGTCCTCCTGCAGCAGCTTCTCCGCTCCTGCCGCACTGCGCGACAGGACCACCACCGGCCACCGCGTCGCCAGCTGCTCCAACGGCCGATACCACTGACGCATCTGGTACATGTTCACCGCGCCGTCGGCGAAGTACACCGCGATCTTGTAGTGATTCTCCGGATGCGGTCCCTGCGTCTTGAGCATGTGGCGCACACGCTGCACGGCGCCGCGCGATGCGAGCGCCTTGCGCAGAAGCCGATACGCCTTCTTTCCGTCCCTGAGCGCGCCCATCGTTCCAGAATACCGCTCAGTGCTGCGCGTCCTCGCGCGCTCGGTGCTCCTGCCAGCGGTCGGAGAGCGTCTGGATCGCCGCCTCGAACCGGGCAGTGGCGGCGCCCGGCGATGTATCGCCGAAGTAGTGCGTCGCCCAGCGCGCCAGCCGCGCGACCGCCGCGCCGTCATCACGCACCCGGTCCACCTCCGCGACGACATCGGCGGCGGCATCGACGTGCAGCCATTCGCAGTCGGAGAGGTAACCGGAGCGGTCGATCTCGGCCTCGTCGTCGATCGGCCGGGTGACGATGAGCGGCCGGCCCGTGGCCAGCCGATCGTAGATCATGGCGGACACGTCGAGGATGGCCACATCCGCGGCGACGAGCTGCCACCCGATGTCCGGACCGGCATCGTGCACGTGCCCGGCGGTCGGGTCCGCGGCGTTCGCGGCCGCGAGCATGGCGACGATGCGTCGGCTGGCCGCGCCGTAGGCGCCGTCCATCACGCCGGTGCGCGGATGCGGGCGGTAGATCACCCGGTGCCGTCCCGTGGCGAGCAGCTTCTCCACGAGTGTGATGCCGTGGCTGAGCACCGACCCGTAGCTCATCGACGCCCGATCGCCCTCCCATGTCGGCGCGTACAGCACGACGACGCGGCCGTCCGGCTCGTAGGGCATGGTACCGGCGAAGTGGTCGGCCTGCGGGCGGCCGATCCGGATGGTGCGACGGTCGACGTCGTAGTCCCAGAGAACGTCGGCGAGGCGATCGTGCGCGGCCTGACCGGCGATCAGGGCGCAGTCGTACGCCTTGTACTGGTTGCTGGTCATGTACACCTTGTCGGACTCGCCGTGGTTGATGAACACGTGCCAGCGGCGCGCGTACCGGAACATCTGGAAGTTGCGCGTGTTCTGATTCACGTACAGCACGATGCGGATGTCCTGTTCGTCCAGCAGCGCCTCGAGCTGTCCGATCTCCGGAGCGAAGGCCACGGGCAGAGCGCCGTCGTCCAGCAGCGCCGCGGCGCCTCGTGGCGAGCGCGCGATGACGACCACGGGAAAGCGGTCGGTGATCGCCTGCAGCAGACGGTACCACTGCCTGATCTGGTACATGTTCACTTCGGTGTCGGCGAAGTACACGGCCACGCGGTACCGGTGCGGCGGATGAGGACCCTGCTCCTCGAGCAGCCTGGTCACGCGTCGGTGCGCCGCGCGTGCGGCCCGCACCCGCGTGAGCAGGCGATATGCCTTCTTCACGTCGGTGATGGCGCCCATCCGGCACACGGTAGACCGGCAACCTCCGAACCCCCCGAGCGCGGCTCGACTCGCCGCATGACATGATCGACGGGTGCACGACGACGAACGGACAGAGCCCGAGGGCGTTTCGTTCGTCATGCCCGTGCTGAACGAGATCGACTACCTCGACCATGCGGTGCGATCGGTGCTGGATCAGGATGTCGACGGGCCGACCGAGCTCGTCCTGGCGCTGGGTCCTTCGACCGACGGCACCACGGCGCTCGCGCAACGGCTCGCCGAGGAGGATGAGCGTGTGCGGCTGGTCGACAATCCGCAGGCGGACATCCCCGTCGGGCTGAATGCCGCGATCCGCGCCAGCAGGCACGCGACCGTGATCCGCGTCGACGCCCACTCCGAGCTGTCCCCCGGATACGCCAGACGGGCCCTGCAGACGTTGCGCCGCACGGGTGCCGCGAACGTCGGCGGTGTCATGCGCGCCGAGGGGCGCACGCCGTTCCAGCGCGCCGTGGCACGCCTGTACAACTCCCCCGTCGGGCTGGGCGGCGGGGCCTATCACGGCGGGGCGCGAGAGGGCGAGGCGGAGTCCGCCTATCTCGGTGTCATGCGCCGCGAGGTGCTGGACGAGGTCGGCCTGTTCGATGAGACCATCCGCCGCGGCGAGGACTGGGAGCTGAATCTGCGCATCCGTCAGGCCGGACACCTGGTCTGGTTCGATCCGGACCTGTCAGTGACCTACTGGCCGCGAGAGAGCTGGTGGCGCCTGGCACGACAGTTCCGCGCCACCGGCGCCTGGCGGGGCGAACTCGTGCGCCGCTACGGCCGCCGCAACGGGCTGCGCTTCTTCGCCCCACCAGCTCTGGTGATCGCCACCGCGCTCGCGGTGATCGTCGGCGCCCTCCAGCTCACCGGGCTGCTGCGCGGGATCGGCGCCCTGCTGGCCTGCGTCCTCTATCTGCCGCTGGCCGCCTACGCGCTGCTCGTGGTCGCGGTCGGCCTGGGTGGCGCAGGCATCGAGCGCGCTCCGCGCGGTCTGCGCGAACGACTGTGGACCCTGGTCGTGCTGCCGACCATGCATTTCTCCTGGGGCCTCGGGTTCCTCGCCGGCGTTCTGCACGGCGCGCGCGACACGGTCGACGCGTCCCGGTTGGGCTCGCGCAACACACCGCTGCCCTGAATCCAGCCGTCCGGGCGGAGCACGCCTCAGGCTGTCAGCCACCCCTGATCGAGAATGCGCGATACCACGCGGTCGGCTGCGCCGCCGTCGTCGAGCCTGTTGAACTGCGCCGTCCAGGCGTCGTAGCGATCGCGGTACGCGGCCGCTACGTCCGCATCGGACAGCACCCGCACCAGCTCGTCCTGGGTGCGCACCACAGGGCCGGGCGCGCGCTCGCCCAGGTCGAAGTAGAACCCGCGCAACTCGCCCCGATAATGCTCGAGGTCGGGCACGAGGAAGTACATCGGACGCCCGGTCACGCTGAAATCGAACATCACCGAGGAGTAGTCGGTGATGAGCGCATCCGCGATCAGCAGCAGGCGCGCCGTCTCCGGGTAGCCGGTCACATCGATGACGCGCGCGCCCGCGTGGTCGCGGCCCGGCTTGAGCGTGCGGGAGTGGCCGCGCACCAGCACGACCGAATCGGTGCGTGCCGCCAGATCCTCGGGGTCGACGAAGTCGACGATCTCGGAGCGGTCGTCTCGCCAGGTGGGCGCGTACAGCAGCACCCGCGCGTCGGGTGCGATACCGAGCGCCTCCCGGATGAGCGCGGGGTCGCCGTGCGCGAACAGGTCGTTGCGCGGATAGCCATCCACCCAGACGGGCTTCCCGAAGAACGCGTACGCTTTCTTGAGCACTCGGGCGGCGTACACGTTCTGCGCCAGCAGGGCATCCCAGCGCCGTGATTCCTTCACGACGGCGGCCATTCGCCTCGGGGCGAAGCCGGGACGATGCAGCGCCAGGCGCTTCAGCGGCGTTCCGTGCCAGGTCTGCAGCACATGCTGGCCCGGTTTGCGCACGAAGCGACGCCGCAGCCAGTCGTTGACGATCAGCATCCGCGATTCCGCCCGCGCCCGCCACCACTCCGGGCTGCTCTCGACGACCGCGATCGCGCCCTCCGGCACCTCCACCGACAGGTCGGACACCGCCCAGTACCGCGTCACTGCGGGCGCACGCTCGGCGAGCACGCGGTCGATCGCCCGCGGGTTGCATCCCGATGTCTGCCCGTAGAAGCTCTCGAAGAACACCGCGTTCTCGCCGCCTCCCACGTGTGAGACGTACCGCTCCTCGAGCGTGCGCTGGCCCTCGGCGGTCTCGTAGATCGGGTCGAGCGGCGCGGAGATCCGGACATCCGCACCGTGCGCTTCGATGCGCAGGATCGGCACCAGCGTCGGGGCCAGGTCGACGGCGGCGAGGTCGGCGTCCGGGATGTCGAGGACATAGGAGCCGGAAGGCAGCGGCAGCTCTGCCCCGCCCCAGCGGGACACGCGCAACGGGAACGTCGCCTTCCACGTCTTCCCGCCTCCGGTGACCCTCCCGGCCACGCGCGCACGCGCGCCGGTCAGATCGGCGGATGCCGGTCGCGGTCCGGTTCCCGCGATGATCAGCGCCTGCGCCTGCTCATCGATCCGGGCAGTGGTCATCGTGCTCCTTTCGGCGCGGGGACTCCCCGCGCACGGATGGCCTGATACACGCGGCGGGCGTTGCGCCCGTCGCGGAAGGCGTGCATTCCCGCGCTCAGCGCGGCCGATCGTGCAGCCCGCTCGGCACGGACGGCGTCATCGGAGAGGACGGCATCGACCTGCTCGATCGCCGCGTCCCAGTCGCGCGCGAAGTCGTCGCCGGCGACGTCTTCGTAGCGGCCGTAGAAACCCCGCTCACGGGCGTACTCGGCCACATCGGGCGCGAGGTAGACCACGGGCGTCGCCAGCAGTCCCACGTCGTACGCCATCGACGAGTAGTCGGTGATCAGCACATCGACGCGCGCCAGTGCGGGAGTGACATCCGCGAGCAGCTCCGAGCTCAGGATCCGCACCCGACCGCTCGACCACGGGGGCGAGTACGCGCCCTCCCCCAGCGGGTGCGAGCGGATGAACAGGATCGCGTCGCGCTGCTCCAGCATCCGCACGATGCGCACCCACTGCTCCGCGCTCGGAATCGCCGGGTCGGCCGCCCCGTCGCGCCAGGTCGGCGCATACAGCAGCACGCGCTGCGAGGACAGCAGCGGCCCAGTGCGGGTGAGCAGAGCGGATGCCGTGGCGCGTCGCTCGTCGAGACTGGCGGTCGAGAGCACGTCCACCCGCGGCTCGCCGGTGACCACCACGCGGTCCTCGCCCAGACCGAACGCCGATTCCAGCCGGCCGCGCGACCGATGCGAGGCGGCGGGCAGCACCCGGATGCGCTGCGCGGCACTGCGATAACCGAATCTCAGCAGACGCCGCAGCAGCCCCGCCGCCGGAAGACGCCCCGGAACCTGCACGGTGACCGGGGAGTCCAGGCCGATCCGCTTGAGCGGGATGCCGTGCCAGAGCTGCACCACGAATCCGTCGGTGCTGCCGTAGCGGTTGACGTCGCCGAGTCCGTGGGTGACGATCAGCACGCCGGCGCGGACCGTGGCCCACCAGCCGCGCACGCTGTCACGACGGCGGGTCCGGATGCCGAGGGCCTTCGCCTCCGCATCCTCCCTGTCCGACCTCGTCAGCCAGATCGTCCGGTGCCCGGCCGCCTGCGCCTCGCGCTGCATGGCGAGCGCGCCGTCGCCGATTCCGGCTCCGCACCCGAGAACCCACGTGTCCCCCCGCGGCACGAGGAGCGTGCCTATGCGTCCTGCGGCATACAGCGGCAGCCGGAGCAGCTTGGCCGCGTTGCCGGTTCCGAATGAGAAGGACGCCACCCCGCGAGCCTATCGCGGGGCGGCGTCCCTCTTCTGAACGCGGACGGGCCGTCAGAGCTTGAGCGTTCCCAGCGTCGCCTCCGTCGTGTACGTCTTGCCCGAGCGCACGTAGACGATCTTCGCCGTGCTGCCCGCCGCAGCCGCGCGCACCTGCGCCGTGAGGTCGTTCGCGCTCGCGATCGGCACGCCGTTGAACTCGGTGACGATGTCGCCGCGCCGCAGACCGGCCTTGTCCGCTCCGCCCCCGGCGGTGGGCGTGTCGATGACGGCACCGGCGACAGTCGCGTCCTGCAGAGAGGATGCGTCGCGCACCGTGGCGCCGAGCAGTCCGTGCGTGGCCGACCCGTCGGCCATGATCTCCTTCGCCACGCGCTGGGCGATGTCGGAGGGGATAGCGAAGCCCACGCCGATCGAGCCGGGCTCACCGGACGACGACGAGGACTGACCGGCCGTCGCGATCGCCACGTTGATGCCGATCAGGCCGCCCTTGCTGTCGACCAGCGCGCCACCGGAGTTTCCGGGGTTGATCGCGGCATCGGTCTGGATCACCGCGATCGAGATGGACTGCTTGGCCTGCTGACTGCCCATGCCGGGGATGTCGAACTGGAAGGGGCCACCCTCTCCGTTCCCCTCGCCCTCGCCCTGCTGCTGGTCCTGCTGGGCACCGTTGTCGGGAAGGGCCGACGAGGCGACCTGGATGCTGCGGTTCAGCGCGCTCACGATGCCGGTCGTCACCGAGTTGGACAGACCCAGGGGCGCGCCCACGGCCACGGCCGTGTCGCCGACGTTCAGCTCTGACGAGTCGGCGAACGTGATGGGAGTCAGATCCTTCGCATCCTTGAGCTTGATGACGGCGAGGTCGTATACGGGGTCGGTGCCGACCACGGTCGCGGAGTAGATGCGCCCGTCGGAGGTCGTGACACGGATCGTCGGGTCCGCGACGGCCCCGCCCAGCGTCACGACGTGCGTGTTGGTCAGCACGTGGCCCTCCTTGTCGAGCACCACGCCCGAGCCGCTGCCCGATCCCTGGTTCCCGGCGACCTCGATCGTGACGACCGAGGGCAGCACCTTCGAGGCGATCGCGGTGGTCTCGTTGACCGACCCGGGGTTGTTGACGGTGACGGTCTGCGGACCGGCTGCCGACTGCGAGACGGGCCCGTCGAACACGGCGCCGCCCAGTGCGCTGCCGCCGAAGCCAGCGACGCCGCCCACGAGCGCCGCAGCGAGGAGGAGACCGGCGACCCTGGCCGGCGTGCCGGTGCTCTTGCGCGGGGGCTGCGCGCCCGTGTGCTCAGCATCGGTCGGAGCGGCGAGCAGTGCGGGGTCGAGCGGCAGCGTCTGGGCCGCCGGTGCCGTCCGAGGCTGCGCTGCGCCGCCGAAAGCCGCCCCCGTGATGTGCGGGGCGGTGGGCGAGTACGCGGGGGCGCCCGACCCTGTGGGCTGCTGGTGGGGTGCGGCCTGTGCCTCAGCGGGCTGCGCCTGATCCGACGGGTTCCGGGTGGGAGCCGCGTAGGGAGGCTGCCAGGTCGGCGCCTGCTGCGGCGAGCCGTGCGAGCCGGAGACTCCGGGATCGCCCTGCGGCGGCGCGGTCGCTGCGGGACCGGTCGCCGGAGCCTGAGGCGTCGTCGGCGTGGAGCCGGCGCTCGAAGACTCGGGTGCGGGCGTCTCACCGTGGGTGTTGTCGTCGTTCATGATCTGCTCCTTCCAGGCGCACCATCAGACTGACAAGTGAGTCTGTGCTTTTCATATGGCGAGGATGGATTTCCCCTATGGTCTTAGCCTGTTCTGCATGGATGTCATTCCCGGCGCCTGGCGCCGCACCGCAGTCGGCGCAGGTCTTCTCTCCCCGCACGGCGATGTCGCGCCCACCATCTTCGCAGAGATGTCGGCCGCGGCGGTGAGATTCGACGCGATCAACCTCGGGCAGGGGTTCCCCGACGAGGACGGCCCCGCCGAGGTTCTGGAAGCGGCACGGGAGGCGATCGCGCAGGGCGCGAACCAGTATCCGCCCGGTCGCGGCATCCCGGATCTGCGCCTGGCGATCAGCGAGCACCAGCGGCGCTTCTACGGCCTGACCGTCGACCCCGACACCGAGGTGCTGGTCACGGCCGGTGCCACCGAAGCGCTGACGGCGACGCTGCTGGCACTCCTCGGCTCCCCCGACGACGAGGTGGTCGTGTTCGAACCCTATTACGACTCCTACGCTGCCGCGGTCGCACTGGCGGGAGCACGCCTGCGCACTGTTCCCCTGCGTCGGCCGGACTTCCAGCCCGACCTCGCACAGCTGGCGGACGCCGTGAACGACCGGACACGGGTCATCATCGTGAACGATCCGCACAACCCGACCGGCGCCGTCTTCGCCTCCGAGGTGCAGGCCGAGATCGTACGGCTGGCGGAGAAGCACGACGCGGTCATCGTGACGGACGAGGTGTACGAGCATTTGTCCTTCGACACCGCGCACGTTCCGATGGCGACGCTCCCCGGGGCGGCGGAGAGGACGCTGACGATCTCCTCCGGAGGCAAGACGTTCTCGGCGACAGGCTGGAAGATCGGCTGGGTGCACGGGCCCGCCGCCCTCATCACGGCCGTGCTGACCGTGAAGCAGTACCTGACCTATGTGAACGGCTCACCGTTCCAGCCCGCGATCGCCGTCGGCCTGAGGCTACCGGATGCGTACTTCGACCAGGCGCGCTCTATGCTGCAGCGCAAGCACGGACTGCTGGGCGATGCGCTGCGCATGGCGGGCTTCGAGGTGCACACCCCGCAGGGCGGGTACTTCACGGTGGCGGACGCCACGGCGCTCGGCGGGTCGGATGCGGCGGAGTTCTGCCGTGCGCTGCCCGCGCGGGCGGGGGTGGTGGCGATCCCGATCACGGCATTCGTCGCGCCGGAACATCACGGCGACTTCGCGGGTCTGGTGCGCTTCGCGGCGTGCAAGCGCGTCGAGGTGCTCGAGGAGGCCGCGCGGCGGTTGGCCGCTCTGCGCTGACGCGCGCGGAGCGGGTGCGGCTCAGGGTGCGGGCACCACCCGGTAGCGGCGCAGTCGCAGCACGGGGTTGATCTCGCGGGTTCGGGCGATCAGATCGGCGTCGACGGATGCCAGGGCGATCCCCTCGCCCGCGCTGACGCCGGCGACGACCACTCCCTGCGGATCGATCACCTGAGATAGGCCCACCCCGACGGGCGCCGGGTGATCGGCGGCAATCACGTACGCGGTGTTCTCGATCGCCCTGGCGACGAGGAGCGAGTTCCAGTGGTGCTCCTTGAGGGGGCCGCGCACCCATTCGGCCGGCACCACCAGGGCATCCGCTCCGGCATCCGCGAGCGTGCGAGCCACTTCGGGGAAACGCAGGTCGTAGCAGGTCATGAGACCGAAGCGGATGCCGTCCACGTCCAGCACCGCGCTCTGATCGAGCTCCCCCGCCTCGATCCAGTCGGACTCGGTCTGCCCGAACGCGTCGTACAGGTGCTGCTTGCGATACACCGCCTGCACACCGGCATCCGTCACCGCGACGAGGGTGTTGTGCACCCGCCCCGCATCGGCTCGTTCCACGAGGCCCGCGACGATCGCCGTGCCGTGCGCACGCGCGAGCTGCTGCAGGGAGTGCACGAAATCTCCGTCGAGGGTCTCGGCGTTCCCCGCCAGGGAGTCGTCCATCGGGTCGGTGAAGAAGCTGCTGTACTCCGGGAGCACCACGACGCGGGCTCCGCGGGCAGCCGCTTCGGCGACGAGCTCGGCGACGCGGGCGCGGTTGGACTCGCGGGAGGCCGAGGGCGCGAACTGACAGACGGCGACGAGGGGAGCGGAAGCGGCCATGCCCCCATCCTGGCACCCGGGCACGACGGCGGGCATAGCCTGAGGATGACTGAGGAAGGAAACACCATGGCAGATTCTCCCTATCCGACACGCACCCCCGAGTTGACGCGCAGGCGCCGCGAGCTGGTGCCGGACACGTCCGCCGCCTTCGAGGCGTTCAGCAAGCAGGTGTTCGCGGCGGGCGCGCTGGACGAGAAGACCAAGCAGCTGATCGCCGTCGCGGTGGCCCACGTGACGCAGTGCCCCTATTGCATCGACGGTCACACCAAGCAGGCCTCGCGAAAGGGCGCCGCGGACGAGGAGATCATGGAGGCGATCTGGGTCGCGGCCGAGATGCGCGCCGGCGGTGCGTATGCCCACTCGGTGGTCGCGCTCAGCGCGCTGGATGCCGTGCACGGTCACGCTCACGCGTGACATAAGAAGAGGGCCCGATCCTTGCGGATCGGGCCCTCTTCTTCTTGTTGCGGGGACAGGATTTGAACCTGCGACCTCCGGGTTATGAGCCCGGCGAGCTACCGAACTGCTCCACCCCGCGGCACGTCTTAAAGCCTAACACGCTCCGGAACAGCGGGCGAATCGAGCGGCCGGAGCGATGCGCACGGGCGTGTCGCGGGCATATCTCCGCAGAAATGCACGACGTCGCAGATATCCGGGTGGATTCTGCGACGTCGTGCATTTCTGCGAGGGAGCGCGAGCGAGCGACTACTGCGCGGCCTGGCCCTCCAGAGCGAGCAGCTTCTCGATCGCGGCGGTGAGCTTCTTGTCCTGCGTCGCGAACTCCGACAGGTCACCGGCCTTCAGAGCAGCCTCGCGGGCCGTGAGCGCGTCCTTGGCATCCGACAGGGCCTGCGCCATCGCATCCGACGGCGGCGGCGGGGTCGTGCCCTCATCCGGCGGGGTGTCGCCCTCATCCGGCGGGGTGGTGCCCGGATCGGTGGGTGTCACTCCCTCATCACCGCCGACCGCGCCGGCGTCGCCGCCGAACAGTGCGTCCAGCGCCTCCGTGAGCGTGTCCTCGAACGCGACCCGGTCACCGAAGGCGACGAGGATCTTGCGCAGGTTGGGCAGCTTGGTGCCCTCGGAGGACTGCACGAACACGGGCTGCACGTAGAGCAGACCGCCGCCGACCGGGAGGGTCAGGAGGTTGCCGTACTTGACCTCGGACTTACCGATCGTCAGCACGTTGAGCTTCTCGGCGACCGTGGCATCCGAGTCGAAGGTGTTCTGCACCTGGCCCGGTCCCGGAACCGTGCTGGCGGTGTCGATCTCCAGCATCCGCAGTTTGCCGTAGTCCGGCGACTTCACGCCCTTCTCCGACCCGGCATCCGAATCGACGGCCAGGTAGCCCATCAGCACCTCGCGGCTCTCACCCTGCGCATCGGCCGGGATGAAGGTCGAGAACATCGAGAAGCGCGGCTCGTCCTGCCCCGGCATCTTCATCGACAGGTAGTACGGCGGCTGCAGTTCGGTCTTCACCCGCGGGTCCGCGGGCGTCTGCCAGCGGTTGTCCTCCTGCGCGAAGGAGCCGGCGTCATCGATGTGGTACACACCGAGCATGGCCCGCTGCACCTTGAACAGATCGGTCGGGTAGCGCACGTGGCTCATCAGATCGGCGGACATGTCGCTGATCGGCTTGACCGTCGAGGGGTAGATCTTCTGCCAGGCCTTCAGGATCGGGTCCTCCTCGTCCCAGGCGTACAGGTTGACCGACCCGTCATAGGCGTCCACGGTGGCCTTGACCGAGTTGCGGATGTAGTTGATGTTGTCGAACGCGACGGCGGAGGCCGGCGTGTTCGCATCGGCGATCGCGTCCCGCATGCTCACTGTCTTGGAGTACGGGTAGGTCGCGCTCGTGGTGAAGCCGTCGACGATCCACACGATGCGTCCGTCCACGACGCTGGGATAGGGGTCGTGGTCCAGCGTCAGGTACGGGGCGACCTTCTGCACGCGGTCGAGCGGCTTGCGGTCGTACAGGATCTGCGACTCGGAGTTGACGAGGTTCGAGAACAGGATCTGCTCGGACTGGAACTTCAGCGCGTACAGCAGCTTGATGAAGGTGTTCCCGATGCGGGGACCACCATTGCCCGTGAACGTCGTCTTGGTGTCGCTGCTCTCGCTGTCCTGGCCGCGCGGGTAGTCGATCTCGACCGGCTTGGTGCCCTCGGGCGCCCCGACGATCGAGTACTCCGGCGAGGACTCACCGAAGTAGACCCGCGGCTCGAACTTCTCGCTCTCGCTGAGGAAGCCCGCCGTGGGGATCCCCTGCTCGAGGAAGACCGGCTCGCCGTCGGAGGTGCGCTCGTTGCCGGCCATGGCGACGAGGCCGTAACCGTGCGTGTACACCGCGGTGCGGTTGTTCCAGCTGTCGCCGCCGCCGAGCTTGGCCATGTCGAGGTCGCGCACCGAGACCACGGTGTCCTGCGACTCGCCGTCGATCGTGTAGCGGTCCACGTCCAGCTCGTCGGCGAACTGGTAGTACGAGCGGTACTGCTGCAACTGGCGCACGGTCGGTCCGATGACGGCGGGGTCCATGATGCGCACGGAGGCCGTGGTGGCCGCATCCGCGCGGAGCTGACCGGCCTCGGTGTCGGTGGTCGCCTTGAACGGCGTGACCTCCATGTCCGCGACGCCGAACGCCTCCTTGGTGGCCGCGATGTTGCGGTCGTAGAACTGCGCCTGGTAGTCGTTCTCGTTCGGCTTCACCTGGAAGGTGGTGACCACCCAGGGGTAGCCCATCCCGACCACGAGAGAGGCGACGATCAGCAGCGCGGTCGCCGCAAGCGGGAAGCGCCAGCGGCCGATCACGGCGGTCACCAGGAACAGCACGGCCACGACGGCGGCGATGATCGACAGGATCGCGAGACCCGGGATGGTCGCGTTCACCCCGGTGTACCCGGCGCCCGTGATCCGGCCCTCCGGCTGCACCAGAGTCAGATAGCGGTCCAGCCACAGGCTCACGGCCTGAACGGCGAGGTAGAGACCGGCGAGGATCGCCAGCTGGATGCGGGCGGGCTTCGAGATGCGCAGTTCGCGCTGGCCGATGCGTACCGAGCCGTACAGGTAGGACACCAGCGCGGTGATCACCAGGCTCAGCAGCAGGACCGCCGAGACGAATGCCAGCAGCATCGAGTAGAACGGCATCGCGAACAGGTAGAAGCCCGTGTCGACGCCGAACTCCGGGTCGAGCGTCCCGGTGGTGACGCCGTTGGCCCACAGCCACACGGTCTTCCAGTTGCCCGCGGCGGCGAAGCCCGCGAACAGGCCGAAGAACACCGGCATGCCCCACATCGCCAGGCGACGCAGCGGCTCGATGACCTCCTGGTAGCGGTCGAGTTGCGAGCTCAGCCGCACGTACACCGGCCGCAACCGGTAGGCGAGCTGGATGCACAGGAAGATCGGCAGTGCCATGCCCAGGAAGCCGATCACGAACATCGACACCGTCGCGATCCACTGGGTGGTCAGAACGGTGCTGAAGTCGAGCTGATCGAACCAGAGGTACTCGGTGAAGAGCGACGCGAAGATGAAGAACGCGGCGATCAGGGCGGCGATGATCCCCACCGAGACGGCGAGGATGCGGCGGGAGGCACTGGGTGTGGCCGGCGGACGGGCTGAGGTGGTGGTCACCATCCCATCCTATGCAGGCGACCTATGCACCCGCCCCGTGTTCCGCTCTGCGCGGACCCTTCGACAGGCTCAGGGGTCAGAGGGGTGCCGTCACTTCGCGGATGTCGTGCAGACCGGCAGCGTCGACGTGTCACCGTCGTCGGCGATGACGCCGAGGATGCGCATCGACTCCTCCAGCGTCCCCGTGCGGAACACATCCAGCCCGTCCGGCACGTGGCCGACGACCTCGTCGCAGTTGCTCTCCGGGGCGAGGAACACGGTCGCGCCGGCATCCCTGGCGCCATACAGCTTCTGCCGGATGCCGCCGATCGGTCCCACGTTCCCCGCCGCATCGATGGTGCCGGTGCCGGCGACCCGCTTGCCGCCGTTGAGCTCCCCCGGGGTGAGGGTGTCGATGATCCCGAGCGCGAACATCATGCCGGCGCTCGGACCGCCCACGTTGTCGAGCTGCAGCTTCACGTCGATCGGGAAGTCGTAGTCGGTGGTCAGGGAGATGCCGATCAGCCAGAGGGTCGTGCCATCGGCATCCGTGGTCTCCTGCGGTGTCACCGACACCGTCTTGACCTCGTCGCCCCGCAGCACGCTCAGCTCCACCTCGGCGCCCTTCGCATCCTGTATGCGGTCGCGGAGCAGAGTCGCGGAGTCGACGTCGACGCCGTCCACCTGGAGGATCCGGTCGCCGTCCTCCAGATGTCCCTCGGCCGCCGACCCGTCCAGCACGCTGACGACCTCGACCTGCGCGCCGACGTCGTATCCGAGCGCCGTGAGCGCCGCGGCCGTCGCCTCGTGCTGGGAGTCCACCATGAGCGCGGCGTTGCGCTCGTCGCGCTCATCGCTGGTGACGCCCTCGGGGAAGACCGTGTCGATGGGGACGACCGCCCGGGTCGGGTCGAACCAGGTCAGCGCGAGTTCGAACCAGGTGGGGGTGCGGTCCCGGTTGCCGATCACCTGCACGGTCGTGAGGTCGAGGTTCCCGCCGGTCGGATACGTCTTCGCATCCGACACCTCGATCAGCGGGACTTCCTTGCCGTCCGTGCCTCGCGCCGTCCCGAGGGTGTCGAACACCGGCCCCGGACGCTGGATCACGTACTGCGTCGGCACGAACGTCAGACCGACCAGCGCGACGAGCGAGACGCTCAGGGCGATGACCCCGGCAACCGTGCCGTTGATGCGGCGTGATGACACGGGACCTCCGGAGCGTTCGCGAGCGGCGTACAGATATCCGGGGCCCGCAGGGCACGGGCACAGGATCGTGTGACTAGCGTAGAGCGCACACGCTACGGGCATGCTGAGAGGGCGATTCGCATGGCAGACGACGAACAGGATCCTTCCGATTTCGAGGAGATGCTGCGCCGCATGATGTCGGGTGGGCAGATCGACCCCGAGACTCTGCGTGAAGCGCTCTCGAACATGAACGGTGCGTCCTTCGACCCCGGCCAGATGTCCGGACTGATGGCGCAGATGCAGGGCATGTTCGCGCAGGATCCGTGGCAGAACGCCGAGCGACAGGCGCTGCACATCGCCAATCGGGACGGACTCGGCATCACCACCGGCGCCCAGACGTCGCTGGTGGATGCCTTCGGCCTGGCCGACCTCTGGCTGAGCGAGGCCACCACCATCTCCGAGCTGGCGTCGCCGCCGCAGGCGATGACGCGCGGGGACTGGGTGCAGAAGACCCTGCCGGTGTGGAAGGAGATCGCCTCCCCGGTGTCGACCTCCATCGCCGATGCGTTGACCGGTGCGCTGCAGACGCAGGTGCCCGAGGAGATGCAGGGCATGGTGCAGGGCGCGGGCGAGCTCATGCGAGGCCTGGGCGGGTCGCTCTTCGCCGCGCAGTTCGGTCAGGTGCTCGGGCGGCTCTCCCTGGAGGTCGTCTCCGGTGGTGATGTCGGCATCCCCGTGCTTCCCGCCGGCACAGCGGCGGTCATTCCTCAGAACATCGCCGCCTTCGGCGAGGGACTCGAGATCCCCGAAGACCAGATCGCCCTGTACCTCGCGGTGCGCGAGCTCGCGTACGCACGGCTGTACCGGCACGCGAAATGGCTGCACCTGCACGTGCTCTCGCAGATCACCGACTTCGCACGCGGGGTGACGGTGGACATCGACGCGCTGGAGGACCTGGCATCCCGCCTGGACCCGAGCGACCCGGAGGAGCTGCGCGCGGCCATCGAAGGCGGCGCCCTGCTGCCGACGCAGACGGATGCGCAGCGCGAGGCGCTCACCCGGCTGGAGAACCTCATCGCCACGATCGACGGATGGGTCGATGTGGTCACCGGACACGCGATCGCGCGCCTTCCCGACGGCGCGCGCCTGGCCGAAGCGGCCAGGCGCCGTCGTGCGGTGGGCGGCCCCGCCGAGGACGCACTGGGCGCCCTGGTCGGGCTGAAGCTGCGTCCGCGGCGGCTGCGGGAGGCCTCGGCGATGTGGCAGGCGGTCACGGATGCCGTGGGCGTCGCGGCCCGCGATTCGCTGTGGGACTACCCGGATCTCATGCCCGCGGCCGGCGACACCGACGACCCCACGGCTCTGATCGCCCGGCTGCAGGCGGCGCAGCGCGGCGAGGCTCCGGCTGCCGACGAGTTCGACGAGGCGCTGACGCGCCTGCTGGACGGCGAGGACTTCTCGGACGCGCCCGGCGAGGGCGGCTCGACCTCCTCCGACGAGAACGGAACCGAGAACCCCGGCGACGACGGCTCCCCTGCTCGTGATGCCGACCGTCCGGAGGATGACCGTCCCGAGGGCGACCGCCCGGTCTGACAGGCGTGCCCCTGCACAGGCATCGATGCCGGAGAAGTTGTCCACGGATCGCGTGTGCGCTCCCCACGCCTGGCGGGAAACGCACACAATCGGGGTATGAGCCCCCGGACCGCCTCGACGATCACGCGCCTCGATCCGCGATATCCGCTGCTGTGGCGCGACGAGCACACGGTGCAGTTCGGCTTGGAGGCGGTGGCGTCCGTCGACGTCACGGAGCCGTGGGCGGAGCCGCTGCTGCTGCGGCTGCGCAGCGGCATCCGCCTGTCGACCTTCGACGTCGTCGCGCACAGCGTCGGCGCCCCGCGCGAGGCCGCCCGTGAACTGCTGGCCCGGCTGCGGCCGCTGCTGGTGGGCGAGCAGCCCGCTGCGCCTCCGGTGTGGGTCGAGGGACTGAACGTCGCGGACAGCCGCACGCAGGAGCGGATGCGACAGGCGCTCGCCGACGAGGGGATCGAGGAGGCGCAGGGCCGCCAGACAGGCGCGGTCGCCGTCGTCGTCGTGGAGGGCGCAGCCGCCGCACTGCAGTTCGCCTCGTACCTGCGCGAGGATGTGCCGCACCTGCCCGTCGCCTTCGAGCATCAGGCGGCGGTGATCGGGCCGCTCGTGCTTCCCGGGAGAACCCCCTGCCTGTCGTGTCGCGATGCGCACGAGCAGCAGCGCGATCCCGCCTGGCCGATGCTGCATGCGCAGCTCGTCGGCCGACCGGCCGCGACCACGGCGGCGAGGATCGCGCACGCGGCAGGTCTGACGGCCCGCGTGCTGCGCGCACCCGTGCGGTCCGGCGGTCTGATGGTGCGGGTCAGCCCTGACGGGCGGGTCGCCTGGCGCTCGGTGCGACATCACGAAGGATGCCGGTGCCTCGAGCCGTCGTCCCGATCTCTGCCAGGAAGCGCGAGGGACTCCGCTCCCCCCGACCTGCGCTCCGAGACCACGAGATCGCCAGCGTACGCGCGGCCCGCGTGATGCCCACGTAGGCCAGTCGCCGCTCCTCGTCGACCTGCGCGAACGTGGTGGCGTACGAGATCGGCAGCGCTCCTTCAGCCCAGCCGGCCAGCAGCACATGCGGCCACTCCAGTCCCTTCGCCGCGTGCAGGGTCGACAGCGTGACCGTCCGCAGGGTCGGCTCGTGCTGATCCTTGGCGCGAGCCATCAGGTCGTCGGCGAAGGCCCGCAGCGTCGTGCCCTCGGGCGCTTCCTCGGCGAGCCGGAGGATCGCTCGCCGCGCCTCCCAGCCGTCGCGTTGAGCACCACCCGCCTCGGGCGGCTCATCGGTGAGCCCCAGGCCGCGCAGCACGTCGCGCACGGTGGGCAGGAACCCGACATCCGTCGGAGCGACCGCGGCGCCGCGCAGGGCGAGGACGGACTGGCGCACCTCGGGCATGTCGAAGAACCGCGTTCCGCCCAGCACGCTCGTCGCGATGCCGCGGGTCGCGAGCGCCTGCTGGAGCACCGCGGACTGCGCGTGAGCCCGGTACAGCACGGCGATGTCGGAGGGCGACTCGCCCGCCGCGATGCGCGCCGCAATGGCAGCGGCGATGCCGTCGGCCTCGTCTCGCTCGCTGTCGAAGGCGGTGACGATGGGCGTCTCGCTGTCGGCGCCGGGATGCGACGGGACGAGGTCGAGCGCCCCCGGCCTTCCCTTCATCAGCGCATTGGCGACGGTGAGGATGGGCTCCTGAGACCGGTAGTTGGTCTCCAGGCGCACGACCGTGGCGTCGGGGTAGCGCTTCCCGAACTCGAGCAGGTAGCGCTGCTGAGCGCCCGCGAACGAGTAGATCGTCTGGCTGGCGTCACCGACCACGCAGAGATCGCGGCGATCGCCGAGCCACAGCTCCAGCAGACGGTTCTGCAGCGGTGAGACGTCCTGATACTCGTCCACCGTGAAATGCCGGTACTGCTCGTGCACCGACGCCGCGACGCGGCTCTCCGTCTCGAGCATGCCCGCGCACGCGAGCAGCACGTCCTCGAAGTCGAGCTGCCGCCGCTCGTCCTTCAGCGCCTCGTAGGCCACCTGCAGTTCGATGAGCTGTTCCGGGCGGATGCCGCTGATCGGGCGGTTCTGGTCCGCGTACTGCTCGATGGACATCATCGAGACCTTGCGCCATTCGATCTCGGAGGCGACGTCGCGCAGGGTGGCGGTAGTGGGCCTCAGGCGCATGCCGTCTGCGGCCTGCCCGAGCATCCGCACCTTGTTGTCGATGATCTTCGGGGCGGTGTCCCCCGCGAGCGTCGGCCAGAAGAAGTTCAGCTGGGCGAGGGCGGCGCTGTGGAAGGTGCGCGCGGACACCCCGCCGACACCGAGTGCGCGCAGACGGCCGCGCAGCTCTCCCGCCGCCTTCGCGGTGAAGGTGAGGGCCATCACGCGAGACGGGGAGTATGCGCCCGTGTCCACACCATGCGCGATGCGGTGCGTGATCACGCGGGTCTTGCCGGTGCCCGCACCGGCGAGCACGGCGACCGGTCCGCGGAGCACCGATGCGGCCTCGCGCTGGCGCTCATCCAGAGCGTCGAGAGCTCCCACTTACAGACCCTCCCGGTACCACTGCTCGATGAGGCGGCGCGCGATCGATGCGGGGCCGGGCAGACCGACCGGACCGTCGCCTGCCAGCGCGGTGCCGATCTCGTCACGCGTCAGCCAGCGCACCTCGGTGATCTCCTCGCCATCCGCCTCGGTCTGCTCGTCGACCGCGACGACGCGGAATCCGAGCATCAGCGACCGCGGGTAGGGCCATGCCTGCGAGGAGACGTAACGGATGTCACGCACCCGCACCCCCGCTTCCTCCGCGAGCTCACGGTGCACGGTGTCCTCGAGCGACTCGCCGGCCTCGACGAATCCGGCGAAGCAGGAGTGCATCCGTCCGCGCCAGTTCGCGTTCGCGCCCAGCAGCAGCCGCTCCCCGTCCGGGCTCACGACCGCGACGATGACGGCAGGGTCGGTGCGGGGGAAATGCTCGGCGCCGCAGGTGGCGCAATGCCGCGACCAGCCCGCGTTCTGCAGCTCCAGCGCCGAGCCGCATGCCGCGCAGTAGCCTGCGTCGCCCAGCCAGGCGGCGAGCGCTATCGCCGTGACGAACAGGTCGTTCTCGTGCTCGTCGAGACGACCACCGGCATCCCGCAGCCCCAGCCAGGTCTCCTCCGGGGCGCTGTCGATGCTGTCCGGCTCGGGGGGTGCGGCGGCCAGCAGCAGCGCGGATCCGTCCCGGTCACGGCCGAGCAGGGCCCACTCCGCCTCGCCCACGCTGGACACCTCTGCGCGCACCACGGCGTCATCGGCCACGCGCAGACGGCCCTCCCGGACGACCACCGCACGCGTGCTCGGGTCACCGCGCAGCCGGACCAGAAGATCGGGGTCGGCACGCGTGTCCGCGGCCCGGTCGAGGATGTCCCGCAACGAGGTCATGCACTCCTCCTGATCTCGTGTCGTGTGCTCACCCGCTCCGCACGATCGTAAACGGGAGCAAGGGCGTGGCGTGGGCGCACCGGCTGGGGTGCGCGCCTAACCTGGAGGACATGGCACGCTCACCTTTCACTCTAGTGGCGGCGGTCACGGCCGCATTGCCCGGGGCTGAGGTCGTCGGCGCTCGCGCCTTGACCTCGGACGGAGACGGGAGGTTCGACTCCGCGGTCGCGACGCTCGCGGACGGGCGCGAACTCGTCATCCGCGTGGCCGAGGACGATGCAGCCGAGCGCGAATTGGCCGAGGAGTCCCTCGCTCTGCGAGCGCTCACCGCCGGCGCGCGGGAGATGCTGCCGTTCCGGGTCCCGACCTGCATCGGCGAGACCCGTGTGGGCGAGGCCAGGGCACTGGTCACCGACCTCATGCCGGGTTTCCAGATCGACGCCGCGCACGTGCCGGGCGGCCGGGGAGCGGCGACGTCGATCGGCGAGGCCACCGCTGCCGTGCATGCTCTCCCCACCTCGGTGGTGCGAGCAGCAGGACTGACGATCAGGGACGCCGGAGGAGTGCGCTCCGAGATCCAGCGACTCGTGGACCGGGCGGCGTCCACGGGACGGGTGCCCGCCAGGCTCACCGCCCGGTGGCGGGATGCCACCGGAGACGGGGACCTCTGGCGGTTCGAGACCACGGTCACCCTGGCGGGTCTGCAGGCGCAGTCGTTCCTCTTCGAGGACGACCCCGACGATGGCCCGCAGGTGACCGGGGTGCTCGGTTGGCACGGCCTGACCGTCGGAGACCCCGCCGAAGACCTCGGCTGGCTGTCGGGGGCACCGGATGCCGCCGGAGATGTGCACGCCGCGTACGTCGCTGCGTCGTCCCGCGCTGCGGACAACGCCCTGCGCGTACGCGCCCGCCTGCACGCCGAACTCGAGTTCGCGCGCTGGCTGGTGCACGGCGATGAGCAGCGCCGCCCGGACATCGTCGACGACGCCGCGGCGCTGCTGGAATCCCTCGCGGACGGCCTGCGCAGCGACGACCTGCGGGTGATCGCCGCCTACACGGGCGGCGTCGACTCGGCCCTGGACGTGCTGGACCGCACTCCGGAGACCGCGGCGACCGCGGTGGACACCTCGATGCAGACCGATGCCTATCGTCCGGAGGATCTCTGGCGCGACGAGGCGGACGACGCACCGCAGACCGAAGACCCCTCCTCCGAGCACCCCGGCGGCGGAACCGATCGGGACGACCTCGATCCGGAGGACGCCGGTGACACGCACGACGCCCTCGGTGCGCATGGCGCTCTGGGTGCGCACGACGTGTCAGGCGCCGCCCACCCGGGTACCGGCTCGGAGGAGATCACGCAGGACCTGACAGGGATCAGCGGCGTCCGCGGGTCGAATCATGATGGTGCGGCGCGGACGGAGCCCGATCCGCCCGAGCACCAGCCGAGCGACATCGACTCCGCGGAGGAGGCTCAGCGGGCAGCTCGTGCGGCGCTCCAGCGCTGGACCAACTCCTCCTCGGAGTAGACCCGGTCGTCGCGGATGACGAGGTCGTCCGCCACGTAGAACAGCACCACGTCGATCTGCTCGAGCGGTACGCCGAAGCGGCGGTGGTAGGCCACGCGGTAGAGGGCGAGCTGCAGCATCCGCTCCTCGCGCTCCTGGGCCGTGCGCGGCGCCCGCCCCGTCTTCCAGTCCACGATCTCGATGCGCCCACCGCGATCCTCCCGGCGGTAGACCGCATCGAGCTTGCAGATCACGATGTGCCCGTCGGCGAACGCGAAGTCGATCTCGATCTCGACGGCGATCGGCTGCAGCGCCGCCCATTCGCTGCGCTCGAAGATCGCCCGCAGCGCGGCGAGCGCCTGCTCGTCATCGCCCGTCGTCGAGGCGAGGCCGCCGGCTTCGGGTGTCTCCTCGTCGAGCTCCCACAGGGCGGCTTCCGCGGAGGAGCCCGCGCCGACCAGGCCCGAGCGGTGCTCGACCCACGCGTGGAACAGGGTCCCGATCCGCGTCTGCGTGTACGGCCGCTCGGGCATGGGGCGACCGAGGTCGCGCAGCGTGCCCCGGTAGTCGCTCACCCAGTCCTTGAACCGCGAGGCGGGCACGCGCGTCGGAGCCTCGCCCGCAGTTCCCCGCATCCGCTCAGCACGCTCGGCGAGCAGCCGCTCCAGCTGCACGGTCGGGGCCGGCGCGTCGGTGGCGGACATCGCGGTGCGCACATGCTCGGCCGCTGAGGTGACGACGGCACGACGCGAACCGAGCGGGTCCATCGGCCAGCTGGTGGTCAGTCCCGGACCGGCATAGGGGTTCTCGTCGGGATCGACCTCGCCGATCGGCTCCAGGCCGAGCACCTCGATGGCCTCGAGCAGGAAGCGACTCGCCTTGCGGGGCTTCACCTGCCCGGCCCAGTGCGCGCCGGACAGCAGCAGATCACGTCGCGCACGCGTCACGGCGACGTAGGCGAGACGGCGTTCCTCCTGCTGCTGGTAGTCGCGGTAGTCGTTCTTGAAGCGGCGCAGTGCTCCTCCCTGCGGGTACGCCTTGGTCACGCCGGCCGCCAGAGCATCCAGAGCGGCCTTGTGCCGTTTCGCCGGGTCCTCGCCGGCGGCGTCCATCTCGGCTCGCGGGTCCCAGCGGAACACCGGCAGGGCGTCCCGGTCGCCGCGCAGCGCGAACGGCACCACGCCGAATCCGAACCAGCCCGAGGTGTCGCTGACCCGACCGGGCAGCTCGTCCTCCACGAGACGCACCACGGCGACGGAATCCCACTCCAGCCCCTTCGAGCCATGGATCGTGAGCAGCTGGACGACACCCGGCTCGGGAGGTTCGGGTCGGGGCATCAGCTCGTCCGTGCTCTCGGCCTTGTCGAGCCAGGCGAGCAGGCTCGAGATCGTGCCCCGATCATCCGCGGTGAGAAAGGCGCGCACCTCGTCGACGAAGGCACGCAACTGGGTCGCGGCGATGCGTGCCGGACCGCGGGACTCGTTGGCGGCGAGCTCGATGTCCAGACGCAGCTCGAGTTCGATCAGGCGGATGAGCTCGGGGATCGGCAGCCCGACCGAGCGTCGAAGCCGCTCGAGGATCTCCCCCGCCGTGCGCAGTCGGCGGCGGCCTTCGGGGGTGATCGCCGCGATGAGGCGGTAATCATCGGGCGCCGCGCGCAAGAAGTCCACCGCATCGACGATCGAGACGGCTTCGTCGGCGCCGCGTGAGGAGCGCAGCCGGTCGCGCACCTCGTCCGAGAGCGGCGCGAGCGATGCGTCGCGTCGAGCGAGAGCGGATGCCAGCTCGTACAGCGCCGCCATGTCGGCCACGCCGATGGCGAACCGCGGACCCACCAGCAGGCGGATCAGCGCGGAGCCCGCAGTGGGATCGTGGAGGACGCGCAGCATCGAGACGACGTCGACGACCTCGGGGGTGGACAGCAGGCCGCCCAGCCCCAGGATGCGGTGCGGGATGCCTCGGCGGGCCAGGGCAGCCGCGAAGGTCTGCATGTGTCGCTTGGAGCGGAACAGGATCGCACCGGTGTGCGCCGTCCGCGCGCTGTGCTCTGCGGCCGACGCGTGCTCGTCGCGGCGCTGCTGGAACCATGCCGCGACCGCCTCGGCCTCCTCGTCGACGGTCAGGGGGAACGCCACCTCGACCCGCCCCCGACCGGCACCGGGGCGCGGTTCGAGGGCCGGCACCTGGAGTCCGGGACGCTCGAGCGGTTGCAGAACGCGATTGGCGACGTCGAGGATGCTGCTGTCGTTGCGCCAGCTGGTCATCAGGCTGTACGTCCTCGCCGGCTGCTGCTCGGCGAACGACCGTCCGAAGGCGTACAGGTTGTCGGCGCTCGCTCCGCGCCAGCCGTAGATGGACTGGTGCGGGTCGCCGACCGCCATCACCGCGCTGTCACGGAACAGGGCGGCGAGGAACCGGGTCTGGATGACGGACGTGTCCTGATACTCGTCCAGCAGAACGACGCGGTGCTGCTCGCGCAGCTCGGCGCGCACGTCGGGTGCGGTCTCGACGATGTCGAACGCCCCGCCTACCTGGTCGGCGAAGTCGAGCACCCCACGCCGTTCCTTCTCGGCGATGTACTCGCGCACGAGGCGGGTCAGCACCGGCATGCTCAGCAGGTTCAGTGCCGCGGTGTCGACGTCGCGGTTGCCGCGGTACGGGCCGAATGCCGCCGCCTGTTCGGTGGCGATGCGCTCGACGGCATCCAGATCCACCCGGTGGTCGAGTGCCTCTCCCGCGAGCTTCTGCACGGCGTCGATGACGGTGCCGAGCGCGCGGTCGATGTCCTCGATGCCGGGCAGGTCGGCGCGCAGCACCACCGTGCGCGCGATCAGCCAGGAGGCGGACTGGCTGAGCATGGCCGCCTCCGGATCGCGTCCGATGCGCGCCGCGTGCTCGCGCACGATTCCGTCGGCGAACGCGTTGTAGGTCGAGACGCGCGGACGCAGCAGCAGGTCGTCGGCGGAGCGCGGCGTGCGCGGGTCCCACCCGGTGCCGAGCCTCTCGGCGAGGGCATCGAGCACCTGGGTGCGCACGGTGTCCCGCTGCGCGCCCGGTGCCGCGTCGTGCACCCGACGCAGGGCTCCGGAGTCGACCAGCTCCGGCAGGTGCGGCAGCAGTCCCCGCCGCGCGAAGTGGCCGATGGTCTCCAGCCGGGTGCCGATGCGCTCCGCGAGCTCACCGGCTGCCTTGCGCGTGAAGGTCAGACCGAGCACTTCGTCCGGTCGCACGTGTCCGTTGGCGACGAGCCAGACCACCCGTCCTGCCATGGTCTCCGTCTTGCCGCTGCCGGCGCCTGCCACGACGAGCGCCGGCTCGGGCGGCGCCTGGATGACGTCCTGTTGGGCGCCGGTGGGGACGGGCAGTCCGAGGGCGAGCGCGATGACCTCGGCCGAGATCGCCGACGAGGTCTCCGGGTCCGCGATCACCTGCGCGGGGATCATGCGCTCACCGCCGGTACCGTGTGGATGCGGCACGGCGCGACGCGCACCTGAGTGTCGGCGCAGTGCGATTCCACCTGGGCGGTGAAGGTGCCGGCGGCCATGCCCCGCCCGGCCTCGATGACGCGGTGCAGGAACGCCGCCCGCTGATCACGGTCCAGCGTGTGCTGGTGTGCGATGCGGTAGTCGGCCTTGCCGACGGTCTTCGACACGATCAGCAGGCGCGCGCCGGTGAGCGCCTGCGGCGGAGCGCCCTCGATGAGCCCCTCCTGCACGGCGATCTGATACGCCGCGAGCTGGGCGTGCTCGCGCACGTTCGCCTCGGTGTCGGGTTCGTACTTGCCGGTCTTCAGGTCGACGACGACGACGCGTTCTCCGTCACCGCCGCCCATCGGCTGCCATTTCTGACCCCGGGCCGCCGCGTGCTCCCCTGCTCCGGCCGGGTACACCTCCACGCGGTCGATGACGCCGCCGACCACGGCGCGGGCGGACGGCGCCGCATCCGCGTCGGCGGTCTCCGATTCCGCGGGGTGAACGGTTCCGTCCTCCAGATCGACGGCGAAACGGAAGTCGGTCTCCGCTCCGACCACCCGCCCGCCGTCGCCGGCGCTCGCGCCGAGGTAGGAGTGCAGCCGCTCGATGTACAGGTCTGCACGGCGGCGCTCCTTGCGTCCGATCCATTCGGTCTCGAAGTCCAGCTCCGGCCAGTGCTCGTCGACGATCGCGCGCATCGCCTCGAGGTCGCCGTCGGGCGCCTTCTCCATCGCGTCGTGCACGATCGTGCCGATCCCTGCCGAGGGCGGCGCGACCGTGTCGCCGCCGAGGGAGGAGACGACCCAGTTCAGACCGCACTCCTCGAACGCCTCCAGCCGTGAGGGCGAGACCTTGACCGGCGCTGCCGCCAGATCCCGCAGCGGTGCCGTGCTCGAAGGCGGTGCGACGCCGTACCACTCGTCGGGAGCGGCCCCCGCGACGCCGGCCTCGGCGAGGATGCGCAGCTGGCCGGCGGATGCCGCCCGCTCGGCGTCGTCGAAAGCCGTGGTGAGCACGCGGCGATGGCGCGCCACGAGTCCGCGCAGCGTGATCGGGTGGGCGAAGCGCAGCTCGTCCTGCTCTGCGGGCGGAGCCGGCGGGAGAAACGAGAAGAAGGGGCTGGGCGACTGGTCGTCGTCGTCCACCGCCGACACCACCAGCCGGGTTCTCGCCCGAGACAGCGCCCGCACGAACAACCGGAGCTCGTCGTGCAGCGCCGCGCGCCGACGGTCGAGCACGCCGGGGACGATCTCCGGCAGCCCGTCGCGCGAGGCGGCGAGCCAGTCCGCGAGACGCCAGGTCTCCAGCATCCCGCCGCGGAGACGCACGTTGGGCCAGATGCCGTCCTGCACGCCGGAGACCACCACGGCCTCGAACTCCGCGCCGAGTGCGGTGGCCGGGGTCATCAGAGTGACCAGTCCTGGCCGCTCGGGCGCGGACAGCGTGTCCTCCGGAACCTCGCTGTCGAGGATGTCGCGGATGAACAGCGCCGGCTTCTCCTGCGGTGAGCGCTCCACGAAACGCTTGGCCGCGTCGAACAGCGCCACCAGACTGTCCAGTGAGCGGGCGATCTCCGCCCCCCCGGGGTGGTCCGCCGCCGTGCGCCACACCGTCTGCAGCGAGGCGCCGCCGATCGAGCGGGCGCGCTCCCACACCCGCCAGAGAAGTTCGTGGATCGTCTCCCCCGCCGCTCCGGCCTCGTGCACCTGAGCGAGGGTCTCCGCGAATCTCTGGGCGACGCGCGCCTCGGGTGCATCGACACGATCGAACAGATGCGGATACGCCATCGCCTCGCGCAGCAGCTCCCTCGCGGGCGTCGACCCGCCCTCGCCCAGTTCCACGTGCCGCAATCGGGCACGCAGCCGGCGCAGACCCACGGCATCCAGCCCTCCGAACGGCGAGGTGAGGGCCTCGGCGAGCAGATCGCCCTGGCGATCGGCTGCGTCCGTCAGCCCGAGCCGCACGATCTCGACGATCGAGCGGACCGTGGCCTCGCTGCCGAGCGGCCGGGGCACTCCGGCGGCGCGGGTCGGCACCTCCCGCGCCGCGAGCTCCGCCTCGAGCATGACGATCTGCCTGGTGTCGTGGGCGATCACCGCGATGTCGCTCCAGGCGATGCCGTCGCTGAGATGCCAGTCGCGCACGATCGCCGCGATCCGGTCGATCTCCTCGTGCGGAGACGGCGCGATCAGCGTGCGCACGCCGGCGTCGGATGCCTCTCCAGGAGGACGCCGGTGATCGACCCGCCCTGCCACCCCGATGGCCTGCGTGATGGTGCGGGTGAGCGCGGTCAGCGCATCGCTCTGGCGGTGCGCCTCGTCCAGGACGTGCACGTCTCCCAGCACCTGCGCGAGCTCGGCGAACAGCTGCGGACTGGCCCCGCGGAACGCTCCTGAAGAGATGTCGGGGTCGCCGAACGCGAGAACCGCGACCCCTCGCGCGCGCAGCGCCCGCACGAGACGGATGCCGCCTCGGGTGAGCTCCTGCGCGTCGTCGATGAGAACGGTCCGCAGCGCCGCGAGCGGCCCCAGCGTGGCCGCATCCGCCGATTGCAGGATCCCGGTGGCCTCGGTCAGCAGCTCGGGGATGTCGCGGTGCGACACCCGCATCGCCCCCATCACCTCGCGGTACTCGTCGAGGAAGTCGCCGGCGGCGGCCCACACCTCGCGCCCCGATGCCTCCAGCTCGCCGGGCAGGATACCGAGTTCGGTGCACTCCGCGAGGAACGCGCGCAGCTCGGAGCGGAACCCCTTCGACGCCCGCACCGCCGGACTGAGCGCCTCCGGCCAGCGCCGGCTGCCGTCCTCGGCGTCGCCGGTGAGCAGATCTGCGAAGATGCGGTCCTGATCCGCTCCGGTCAGCAGCGCCGGCGGTTCCAGGCCGTTGTGCACGGTGGCTCCGCGCACGACCTGGAAGGCGAACGAGGCCAGCGAACGCACCAGGGGTCCGGGAGTCGCCTGAGCGACCCGCACGCCCACGCGGTCGCGCAGCGCCGTCGCCGCCTGCCTGCTGGGCGTCAGCACGAGCACCTGCTCCGGCAGCATCCCCGCGGCGAGCAGATGCACCACGCGGTCCACGAGAGCGGTCGTCTTGCCGGTTCCCGGCGCGCCGATGACCACACCGGATGCCGTCGCGTCGGCGTGCACGATGGCGTGCTGAGCGGCATCCTCTGTCATGCCCTCCACGCTAGCGGCGCGCACCGACACGCGCCCTGTGCGCCCACGGCGAAATCGACCCGGCCCCGGCTCGACGCCGGGCGCCAGCCGGTAGAGTTGCCCGTGTTCGCAGACATCTGAGGAGATCGCGTGGAAATTCGCATCGGCATCGTCAACACCGGTCGTGAGCTGAGCTTCGACACCTCCACCAGCGCCGACGAGGTGCGGGAGCAGGTCACCGCCGCCCTCGAGCAGAACGCCAGCCACCTGACCTTCAACGACGCGAAGGGCAGCTCCTACATCGTCCCCACCGCGAACCTCGCCTACATCGAACTGGGCACCGAGGAGTCGCGCCGGGTCGGCTTCGTCGCCTGACATGTACATCCTGCTGGCGCTGATCGCGGCCTGCGCGCTGGGAGTGGCGCTGCACTACCTCCTCCCCCGGCGCGAGTTGCGCGGGGTCGCCGTGACGCCTGCGATCACGACGGCCGCGGCCGCGGCGATCTACACGATCCTGCAGTGGAGCGGCGTGGGCGAGGACGTCGTCTGGCTGTGGGTCGCGAGCATCGGCGGTGGCATCCTCGTCGCGAGCCTGGCGACTCTCGCACTCAGCGCGCAGCGCGCTCGCCATGACGCCGCGGAGAAGCAGGCTCTCGGGATCTGACCCGCCCTCGACCGGTCCGCCGCACCGGAGCGGATGCTACGAGGCGAGCCCCATGGCGTCCATCCGGCGCGCGTGCGCCCCCATCAGCTCGGTGTAGACCGGCTCGATGCGCTCGTCGTCCGCCTCCAGCCGTCCCGGGCGCAGCGCTCCACGGCACACCAGCAGAGTGTCGCCGACGAGGCGACGCCCCCACATCGACAGCAGGGAGCGCCACTCGTCATCGCTCTCGATGGTCTCCTGGATGATCCTGACGATGCCGCTGCCGGCGTCATCACGACGCAGGATCTCGGCGACCCGCTCCCCCGTCGCGCCGTAACTCGCGGCGAGCGCGAGGTAGAAGTCGTCCAGCATCCCCGCGGTGAGATAGACCGACAGCAGGGTCTCCTCCTGCCGTTCGCCGATCGTCTTGCGCCGGAAGGCGTCGAGGTTCTCCCGGAACGGCAGCATCACCTGGGTGGGGTCCTCGCCCTGGTCGGCGATGACCTCCACGATCCCGCGATGCTTGTCGAGCGCTGCGCCGGCGGCGCGCGAGAGCGCCTCCTTGCGCGCGAGCTGCGGAGTGCCGCGGATGCTGCGGCTGAGGGTCTCGAAGTAGCCCAGCTGCAGATAGGCGGCCTGTCCGAGGAAACGATTGAGCTCCGGGGCGAGCTCGGCGAAGTCGACGCGCGTGGCGCCCGTGCTGTCTCCCTTGCTGCGCAGAGTCAGGGTGCGCCGCTGGGGCTTGCGCTTCCAGAACCAGTTGACCACCCGCCCAGACTACTGGTCAGACGACGGGCCTCCGGTAGGCTGGTCCCGTCCTGCCATCGGAGCAGGGCCCCGCGCCTGTGGCACACGTGACGGCGTGGATCCAATACGAGGCGCCTCTCGCGCGGCAGACTGCCGTGCACGCGCCGGACAGGCAGACACCCACTGTGACTACATTCGCTGATCTCGGAACCGAGCAGGACATCGTCGACGCGCTCGCCGCCAAGGGCATCGTCGACGCCTTCCCCATCCAGGAGCAGACCATTCCGCTGGGCCTGCCGGGCCAGGACATCATCGGCCAGGCCAAGACCGGCACGGGCAAGACCTTCGGGTTCGGCATCCCGCTCGTCCAGCGCCTCGGCCAGAATCCCGAACCGGGCGTGAAGGCCCTCGTCGTCGTGCCGACGCGCGAACTGGCGGTGCAGGTCTTCGAGGACATCGACATGCTCGCCTCCAACCGCCCGACCAGCGTCGTCGCGATCTACGGCGGCAAGGCGTACGAAGGGCAGATCGACCAGCTCAAGGCCGGCGCGCAGATCGTCGTCGGCACGCCGGGCCGCCTGATCGACCTCGCGAACCAGCGGCTGCTCGACCTGTCGAACGCGACCGAGGTCGTGCTCGACGAGGCGGACAAGATGCTGGACCTGGGCTTCCTCGCGGACATCGAGAAGATCTTCTCCAAGGTTCCGCCGGTGCGTCACACCCAGCTGTTCTCGGCGACCATGCCCGGGCCGATCGTCGCGCTCGCGCGCCGGTTCATGACCAACCCGATCCACATCCGCGCGAACGACCCCGACGAGGGCCTGACGCAGGCGAACATCAAGCACATCGTGTACCGCGCGCACTCTCTGGACAAGGACGAGATCATCGCCCGCATCCTGCAGGCCGAAGGTCGCGGCAAGACCGTCATCTTCACTCGCACCAAGCGCGCGGCGCAGCGGCTCGTCGACGAACTCGGCGACCGCGGCTTCAACGTCGGCGGCGTGCACGGCGACATGGGCCAGGAGCAGCGCGAGCGCTCGATGGCGGCGTTCAAGGCCGGCAAGCGCGACGTGCTGGTCGCCACCGATGTCGCCGCCCGCGGCATCGACGTGGACGACGTCACGCATGTGATCAACCACACGATCCCCGACGAGGACAAGACGTACCTGCACCGCGTGGGCCGCACCGGGCGCGCGGGCAAGACGGGCATCGCCGTCACGTTCGTCGACTGGGAGGACCTGCACAAGTGGGCCCTGATCAACCGCGCGCTGGACTTCGGTCAGCCCGAGCCCGTCGAGACGTACTCCTCGAGCCCGCACCTGTTCACCGACCTCGACATCCCCGAGGGCACGAAGGGGCGTCTGCGCACGGCGCCGAAGGCCGAGAAGCCGACTTCCGAGCGCAAGCAGCGTCAGCCGCAGAAGGCCGCCGACGTCGCTGCGGAGGGCTCCGACTCCGGCACGACCCGCCGTCGTCGTCGTCGCAACCGCTCCGGTGCCGAGAAGGTCGGCTCGACCTTCATCGAGGGGGCCGAGCAGTCGGCATCCGAATCGAGCGCATCGACGACGACCGTCGACCGCGACGCGGAGGGCGCCGGCACGCACGACGGCGACGCCACACGCGAGCACCGCGACGGGAAGCCGGCTCCGCAACGCCGCCGCCGTCGCCGCCGCTCGGGTGGTGCTGCGCCCACCGGCGCCTGACCCGGCTCACTTCAGCCGCGCGGCCGTCCCGGTCGCGCGGCTGTTCTGCACCCGGGAGCCCTTCTGCGTGCGGTCGCGCGGCTGTTCTGCACCCCGGAGCCCTTCGCAGGGAGCCGGATGCCGGTTCTGAGGCCTGATGACCGGCATGTCGCTCCTTCCCACACGGCGGAGACGACCCGATGCGGAGGAGGCGTGTGCGGAGCAGACGTCCTCGGGGACCTAGGGGAAACGCGCCGGCGTTCCTGATGCCCGGTCGATGATGCGGGCGACCATCTCATCCGACGTGGTGTTCTCGCCCGGCCGATTCGGCTTTCCCGCGCCGTGGTAGTCGCTGGATCCGGTCACGATCAGGTCATGGCGGTCGGCGATCTCGCGCAGGAGCCGCTTGCCGTCCTCCGTGTTCTCCCGGTGATCGATCTCCAGGCCGCCGAGGCCTTCTGCGATGAGCCGCTCCAGGTAGGCGATGGGCATCATCCGGTCCCGTCCCGAGGTGACCGGGTGCGCGATCACGGCCACTCCCCCCGCACGCGTGATCAGGCGCACCGCCGTGAGCGGATCCGGAGCGTAATGGGGTTCGTAGTAGCCCGTGCGCGGATGCAGGATGCCGTCGAACGCCTCCGTGCGGTCGCGGACGATGCCGCGAGCCACCAGGGCATCGGCGATGTGCGGGCGGCCGACCGTGGCATCCGATGTCGTCTGCGCGAGAACATCGACCCAGTCGAGCTCGTAGTCGCGACCGATGTTGCGGACGATCCGTTCGGCGCGTCCCAGCCGGTCCCGGCGGATGCGGCCGGTCTCCGCGACGAGCGCCGGATCGGTCGGGTTGAAGAGGTACCCGAGCACGTGCACGCTGCGCCAGTCATGGCGGGCGGAGAACTCGATGCCGGGCAGGAATGTCATCCCCAGCCCGACGGCGGCGTCCCCCGCCTCCACCCAGCCGGTGGTGCGGTCATGATCGGTGAGGGCGAGCGTGCGGATGCCGTGGGCGTGCGCCTGACGGACGACCTCGGCGGGGGTCTCGGTGCCATCCGAGTGGTTGGAGTGCAGGTGCAGATCACTCGGCCCGGTGAACGGTGAGAGCGCGCCCTGGGTCATCCTCCGAGCGTACCGCCAGGGCCGTCACAGCAGATTCCTCTAGGCTTCTCGCGATGCTACGCCTGGTCGGAATCCTCATCACCGTGCTCTTCGCGATCGCGACCGCCGTGCTCGTCTGGCCGCAGTTCTTCCAGCTCGAGACGACGTTCCCCCTCGCACAGATCATCGCGTCCCGCGCGCTCGTCCTCGCCGGGTTCGCGGCGGTCGTCGTGCTCGCGCTGCTGATGCTGATCGCCCGGCCGCTGCGCGGCTTCGCCGCATCGATCCTCATCGTCGCGCTGATCGGCGCCGCTGCGACGGGGCTGGTGGGCGCGACGCGGGGGCTGGGTACGGGTTCGCTCCCGCAGAAGACGGATGCCGCACTGCGCGTGCTGACGTGGAACACGAACGGCGCGGCCGTCTCCGCGGAGCGGATCGCCAGCGTCATCGCCGAGCAGGACGTCGACATCGTGGCACTTCCGGAGACGTCCGAGCAGGTCGGTGAGCAGATCGCCATCCGGATGCGCGATGCGGGCGATCCGATGTGGGTGCACCATGTCAACATCCGTCCTGATGTGGCCAACGGGCCGCAGGCGTGGCAGACGACGATCCTGATCTCGGCGAAGCTCGGCAAGTACTCGGTGATCGCCTCCTCGCGGGACGGATCCAGCAACACCAGTTCCGTGCCGAGCGCCGTCGCGATGCCGGTGGACGGGACGGGACCGACCATCGTGGCCGTGCATGCCGTCGCTCCGCGCGAGAACGCGATGGATCGCTGGCGTTCGGACCTGGCCTGGATCGCCGACCAATGCCCGGAAGGCGACTTCATCCTCGCCGGAGACTTCAACGCCACACTCGACCACATGGCCTCCTTCGGCAGCCGCGGCGGCACCATGGGGCGCTGCCACGACGTCGCGAGCAGCACGGGCAACGGCATGATGGGCACCTGGCCGGCATCCGTCCCCGCGCTGCTCGGCGCACCGATCGACCATGTCATGGCCAGCGAGAACTGGCGTGCGACGGGCTCGGTCGTGCTCGACGATGCCGGGGGAAGCGACCACCGCGCCCTCGTGGCACAGCTGGAGCCGGTCGGCTGACCCACCGCCGTGTCCGGCGGGGTCGTGCCCCGATCCCGGTGAGTCCACCCGCCCCGGGACCGGACTCGCCCGCCCCGGGACCGGACTCACCCGACCCCGCGGCCGGGCTCACCTGACCCGGAGACCGGATGAGACAATGGACAGCATGAGCACCGCAGACAACGACGCCGCCGTCGAGATCCCCGCCGAGGCCGTCGAAGAGGCGAAGAACCCCCGCAGGCAGCCCTTCCCGCAGGGTTTCCTGGACACCATCTCCACCGGGTGGGCCGAGCGCCCCGAATCCATGCCCGAACCGCGAGCCCACGCCGCGTTCGCGGCGGCCCGCCGCGCCAAGGTCTCTGCCGCCTTCCCTGGCAAGCGCCTCGTCGTGCCCGCCGGCTCGTTCAAACAGCGCAGCAACGACACGGACTACCCGTTCCGCGCGCACTCCGCCTTCCTGCACCTCACCGGTTGGGAGACCGACGCCCAGCCCGACTCGCTGCTGGTCTTCGAGCCGACCGATGCCGGTCATGAGGTGATGCTGTACTTCCGCGAGCGCGCCGACCGCACCACCAGCGAGTTCTACTCGGATGCCACGATCGGCGAGTTCTGGATCGGCCCGCGCCCCTCGCTCGCCGGCGTCGCCGCCGACCTGGCCGTCGAGACCGCGCACATCGACACGTTCGTCGCCGGCGACGCTGACCTCGTCGTCGACGCGGATGCCGATCTCACCCGCTTCGTGTCCGAGCTGCGCCTGGTCAAGGACGAGTTCGAGATCGCGGAGATGCGCACCGCTGTCGCCGTCACGGCGTCCGGATTCGACGACATCATCCGCGACCTGGATCGCGCGATCGCGCACCCCCGCGGCGAGCGCATCGTAGAGGGGATCTTCCACCAGCGCGCCCGCAGCGACGGCAACTGGGAGGGCTACGACACCATCGCGGCCTCAGGGCCGCACGCCTGCTACCTGCACTGGACCCGCAACGACGGCGCCGTCGTACCCGGTGACCTGATCCTCATCGACGCGGGTGTGGAGGTCGACAGCCAGTACACCGCCGACATCACGCGCACCCTGCCGGTCGACGGCACGTTCACCGAGGTGCAGCGCCGGGTCTACGACGTCGTCCTGGAGGCTGCGGACGCCGCTTTCGCCGCCGCCAGGCCCGGCGTCCGGTTCCGCAGCGTGCACGAGGCCGCGATGGCGGTCATCGCCCGCCGCACCGCCGAATGGGGACTGCTGCCGGTCACCGCCGAGGAGGCGCTGGACGCCGACAAGGGCGGCCAGCAGCGGAGGTACATGGTGCACGGCACCAGCCACCACCTGGGCATCGATGTGCACGACTGCGCGCAGGCGAGGCGCGAGATGTACTACGACGGCATCCTGGCGCCCGGCATGGTGTTCACCATCGAGCCCGGCCTGTACTTCCAGATCGACGACCTCACGGTTCCGGAGGAGCTGCGGGGCATCGGCGTGCGCATCGAGGACGACATCCTCATGACGAAGGACGGTCCGGTGAACCTCTCGGCCGCGATCCCGCGCACCGCCGGAGACGTCGAAGCCTGGATCGCACGGCTGAGGCGCTGACGCAGGTCGGCCTGCGTCAGCTTCCTCATGCCGGAAAGGGCTCGGCGTCAAGGGACTGGTCGATCCGCTGCTGCTGTGACCTGCTTGTCATGAGCACAGCTCGCGCCGCCACGGGGGCGCGACCTCACGAAGGAGATCACGATGAGCGCCAGTCCTGTCATGCCGAGCGAGGTGTCCGACAAGCTCGGCGTCTTCGACCGATTCGCCGAATCCGCCTCGCGACTCGCCAGCCGCGCGTGGTTCTTCTGCTTCTGCGTTCTGCTGGTGGTGCTCTGGGCGCCGTCGATCCTCCTCATCCGGAACATCGACACCTGGCAGCTGATCATCAACACGCTGACCACCATCGTGACGTTCCTGATGGTGGCTCTGCTGCAGAACAGTCAGACGCGAGCGGACCTGGCGGTTCAGCACAAGCTGAACGCGATCGCCGATGCGCTGTCCGACCTCATGCATGAGGAAGGCCATCAGAAGGACGCCGCAGAGCTGCGAGACGCCGTGGGACTCGAGGATCGCGAGAGCACGAGCAAGAACATCGCGAACGCCGGCGCGAGCACGGGCGGAGACGAGACCCCGGCCGAGACGCGGCGTTCACGTCGCTCCTGAGGCGGGCGGCGTGGGCGTCGCCCGCCTCAGCGCGAGACGGCCAGGGCAGCGCTGTACTTGAACCCGACGTGGGAGTCCGCGAACCCGAGACGTGTGTAGAAACGGTGAGCGTCTGCGCGGGCGGCGTCGGAGGTGAGCTGCACCAGCGGCGCATCCAGCTCGATCGCGGCCCGTTCCATCACCCAGCGCATCAGGGCGGTCCCGATTCCGCTCGAGCGCTTCGTGCTCGCGACGCGGACGGCCTCGACCAGCAGCCGGGTGCTCCCCCGCCGCGTCATGCCGGGGATGACCGTCAGCTGCAGCGTCCCGAGGACGGCGTCGTCCTGGTCCACCGCCACGACGATCTCATTGCTCGGATCGCCGATGATCCGATCCAGTGCGCAGGCGTAGGCCTCGGCATCCTCGGCACTCGCGACGTCCCCACGACCGGCACTGATCGGGTCGTCCGAGAGGAGCCGGATGATCGAATCCAGGTCGTCGCGCGTCGCTCTGCGGATGGCGAGCGTCATGTCTCGCGCTCTGGCTGAGAACGGGAGACCCAAACGTTCGATCACGGATCACTCTCTTCCTCGCCGACCGGTCCTAGGACATCCGAGCCTACGGGACTCCGCACCTCGCCCGGCTTCGGCCGGACTCGGAGGCCGGAGCAGCGTCGCCCGGTACCGTGGAGCGATGGACCTGGACGGTGTGACCGCTGCGGTCTCGCAGTGCATCGCCGATGCCGACCATCCGATCGTCATCGGCATCTCCGGGTATGCCGGGTCGGGCAAGAGCACGCTCGCGCGCGAACTGGTGGCCCGGATCCCCGGCTCGATCCGCATGCGCGGCGACGACTTCCTCGATCCGACCCGCTCCCACCGGCGTTCGACGGACTGGGATGGCGTGGAACGCACTCGACTGGTCGCCGAGGTGCTGAAGCCGTTCCGGGAGGGCACCCCGGGGAGCTTCCGGCGATACGACTGGACCGCGCGGCGGTTGAGCGCACCGGAGCCGGTCCCCACCGGGCCCGCGCTGATCGTCGACCTCATCGCACTGTTCCATCCCGACACCGCCGGATCCCTCGACCTCCGGATCTGGTGCGACCTGGATCTCGCGACCGCGCAACGGCGAGGGATGGCACGGGACGCCGCCGCGGGACACGACCATGCACGGCTGTGGGAAGAGGTCTGGACTCCGAACGACCGCGACTTCGACGCGAGGTTCGCACCCCGGCGTGCCGCGGATGTCGTCTACTCCGACGGAGCAGACGACAGCGGAGCGTCGGGATCAGGTCACCGCACCGACCGACCTGCTCAGTGACGGCGTGTGCGTCGACGACCTGCCGATGACCGTGCGGGATCTGGATGAGGGCTGACCGTGTCTAAGGTGGCTCACGTGACCTTCCCACGCACCGCTCTGATCGCGAGCTTCCCGCTTGCCGCCATCGGGCTGTGGCTGTGGGCGGAGGTGGTCGACGAGCTCGCCAGTCGGAGCGATCATGGCGCTTCGGCGACCGGGCCGAACACCCCGCCCGCCGGGATCGACGCGCACCCCGGGCCGCGTCGCGATGCGGTGGTCGTGCTCGGCTACCGGAACCGCGGCGCACGCGCCAACGCCGTGAACAGGTTCCGGGTGCGCGCCGGAATCCGTTCGCTCGATCCGGATGCCGCAGACAGCGTTCTGGTGCTCTGCGGCGGAGCCGTCGGCGGCGAGATCCCCGAGGCGACCCTCATGGAGCGATACGCCCGCAGCCGGCTCGGCTTCGACGGCCGCATCGCCCTCGACACCGCCAGCCGCGCCACCTGGGAGAACATCGCCAACGCGATCCCATTCATCGAGCACGCCACCACGATCAAGATCGTCTCCCACGCGCCGCACGGCCAACTGGGCCGCCAGATCCTCCGACAGCAGCGCCCCGATCTTGCCGACCGCCTGGTCCGCGGCGCCGAGCACCGTTTCGGTGAGGCCCCGGTGCTGAAGATCCTCTCCGCGCTGCGCACGGTGCAGTCCCGGCTGTCCGGAGCGTGGCAGACCGCCGCCGGCCCCCGAGAGTGAGGGACCGGACGATCAGGACCGCGCGCTCACCTGCGAGATGAACTCGGCGACCACCGGAGCCACCGAGGCGCCCACATCAGCCGCGGCACGTTTGCGGCCCTTCACCTCGAACGAGTGGCCACCACCCTCGATCCAGGCGATCCGCGCATCCCGACACGACGCCACTGCTTCTTCCACCTGCGACAGCGGCTGCACGAAAGGATCATTCGTGCCCTCGACGAACAGCTGCGGCGCACGCACAGCCGGCAGATGCTCGACGCGCGGCTTGTCGGGTCTGCCCGGTGGATGCAGCGGATAGCCGAGATACACGAGCCCGTCCACTTCGAGACCCTCGGCCGCCGCCATCGACGCCATCCGTCCGCCGTACGACTTGCCGCACGCCCACACCGGCGCGTCGGCCGCGTCCTCGCGGATGCGCGCGACCATCGCACGCCAGGTGAGGATCGCGTGCGCGGCGGGCCCCGGCATCCGCCTGCCCGCCTCGACGTAGGGGAAGTTGAAGCGCACGGTCGTGAAGCCGTCCTCGCGCAGGGCGTCGGCGAAGCCGACGAGGAACGGATGATCCATCCCGGCGCCGGCGCCGTGCGCGATCGCGACGACGCCGCGGGACTGCTGCGCGGGTTCCTCCCACGCCACCGACACCGCGACCGGCCCGGCGGGAAGCTCGACAGCCAGGGTCACGGCGTGCGCCTCCGGAACGGCGGGCGCACGAACTCCCCCCGCCGCGCCTGCAGCGTACCCCGCACGACGACCACGAGGTGCACGACGCACACCAGTGCGTACAGCACGATCGGGATGCCGAGCGGCAGGAACCCCACCGGTTGCGGCGTGCCGAACAGGCGCGGGACGGAGAGCGCCAGCTGCAGCACCAGCAGTCCGGTGGAGACCACCAGGAACACGGCACCCCAGCTGCGTGCCGATGCGGCGTTGGCCTTCGCCAGCGCCCCCTGCCTGGACAGCGAGCCGTAAGCGGCGACCATCGCGCCCCCCGCGGCCAGCGAGCCCAGCATCGGCACGGGCAGCAGGATCAATAGGCCCAGAGCCCAGGCGGAGACGCCCGTGGCGGTGCTGCCGGGAGGCGTCATCGCGTCTGGGGAAGAGCGGGCCCGCCCTCATCGCCGGAGCCGGGCTCCTCGGGCACGGGCGGGTCCGTCGGCGAGACGGGCTCACCCGTGCCGGTGGAATCAGGCACGGTCGGCCCGCCGGGCTCGACCGGCGTCGGCGGTTCCGGTGCACTCACGTCATCCGACCCGGACCCCTCCCCGGGAGCCGGGATCCGCTCCCCGAACTGCGGCGGCTTGCTCAGGTCCACGCGGGGACGCGTCGTCACGGCACGCGCGGAGCCCATCACCTGACGCGCCTTCGCCAGTGACGCCGCCTGCACGCGCACTTCGTAGTGGTCGGCCAGCATCTGCGTCATGCTGGCGAAGTCTCGCCGACGGCGCACGATGGAGTACGTGATCAGGCTCATGATCATGCCCAGCGCGACGCCGACCAGGATGAAACCGAGAAAGAGCGAGATGGGCGCATCCGGGTTGCCGAACAGCATGATCGCCGAGAGGACCAGGCCGATGAGCACGCCGTTGATCGCACCCGAGCGGGCTGCCGCGGCATAGCCGAGCCGGCCGGTGACCCGCTCCACCGTGCGCACGCCCTGCCCCACGATCGCGATCTCGCGGGCGGGGATCTCACCGGCGATCAGCTTGGACACGGTCTTCTGAGCAACCTCGTAGTCGCGCGTCGAAGCCACCACCTCGCCGAGGTCGCTGCCCTTGGCCGTACGATTCATCATGCTCATCGTCCTATTGTCCCAGACGACCTGCTGGTGATCATCCGACCGTCCGCGCGTCACGGCCACGACTACGCTGGAGCACGTGAGCACACAACGGGTATTCGCGGCGCGCCTGGCCGGCTGCGCGGTCTTCGACCCCGTCGGCGACCGGCTCGGCAAGGTGCGCGATGTCATCATCGTCTACCGCAAGACCGCCGCGCCGCGCGTGATCGGCCTGGTCGTCGAGATCCCCGGCCGCCGACATGTGTTCCTCTCCATCGGCCGCGTCACCTCCATCCGCTCCGGCCAGGTGATCAGCACCGGCCTGATCAACGTGCGCCGCTTCCAGCCCCGCCCCGGTGAAGTACGCGTTCTCGCCGAGTACCTCGGCCGACGGGTCATGCTCGCCGACGGGAGCGGCAGCGCCGTCGTGGAGGACGTCGCGATCGAGCAGGACCGTCACGGTGAATGGGCGATCACACAGCTCTTCCTGCGCAAGCCGCGCACCAGCGCCTCACCGTTCGCGAAGGGTCCGACGACGTTCGCGAGCTGGTCCGAGGTCACCGAGCAGCAGCACCCGGGCGAGGCCCAGTCCGCCGAGCAGCTGGTCGCCACCTACTCGGAGCTGCACGCCGCCGACCTCGCCACCACCCTGCTCGATCTGCCCGAGCAGCGCCTCATCGAGGTCGCCGAGGAGCTGCCCGACGAGCGCCTCGCCGACGCACTCGAGGAGATGCCGGAAGACGACCAGGTCGGCATCCTCGACCGTCTCGGCGACGAGCGCGCCGCCGACATCCTCGACGAGATGGAGCCGGACGACGCCGCCGACCTGCTGGCGCAGCTGCCGCCGGATCGGCTCGAGCAGCTTCTCGCCCTGATGGAGCCCGACGAGGCCGAAGACGTGCGCACGCTGCTGCGTTACGGCCCCGACACCGCCGGCGGTCTGATGACCACCGAGCCGATCATCCTCTCCGCCGATGCGACCGTTGCGGAGGCTCTGGCCCTGATCCGGCGGCACGAGCTGCATCCCGCACTCGCTGCGGCGGTGTTCGTCACGCTTCCGCCGTTCGAGACGCCGACGGGACGCCTGCTGGGCGTCGTGCACTTCCAGCGGATGCTGCGCTATCCCCCGCACGAGCGGCTCGGCGCGATCCTCGACGACAACCTGGAACCGGTATCCGTCACCGCATCCGCGGCAGAGGTCGCGCGACTGCTCGCCAGCTACGACCTGGTCTCTCTCCCGGTGGTCGATGCCACGCACCGCCTGGTCGGCGCGATCAGCGTCGACGACGTGCTGGACTACCTGCTTCCCGACGACTGGCGCACGCACGACGTGGAAGAGGCCCCGCACGACGGTGCCACGGCCCCGCACGACGGTGCCACGGCCCCGCACGACGGTGCCACGGCAGAGACGGGTGGTGCACGATGATGGCCCGTCCCTCCCGGCTGGACACGCCACGCGGGCGCACGGGGGCGCTGCGCTCGTCAGCGCCGTCCCGGGACCGGTTCGGTCGTTTCACCGAGTGGGTCGCGCGTGCGATGGGCACGCCGGCCTTCCTGGTCATCCTCACCCTGTTCTGCGCGGCCTGGATCGTCTGGAACACGCTCATGCCCGATGCACTGCGTTTCGACGACGCCGCCCTCGGCTTCACCGCCCTGACGTTGATGCTGTCTCTGCAGGCCTCGTACGCCGCGCCCCTGATCCTGCTCGCGCAGAACCGTCAGGACGACCGGGACCGCGTGCAGATCGAGCAGGACCGGCAGCGCTCGGAGCGCAACCTCGCCGACACCGAGTACCTGGCCCGTGAGGTGGTCGCCCTGCGACTCGCGCTCGAGGAGCGCAGTTCGCAGACCATCACCCGTGACGTGCTGCGCCAGGAGCTCAGGACGCTGCTGCATGAACTCGAACGGGAGCCGACCACGATCGACGAGAGCACTCCGTGACGGCTCCCGACCACGTGCGGGCGGCGGTCAGCGCCGTCACCGACCCTGAACTGCGTCGCCCCATCGGCGACCTCGACATGGTGCGGGAGATCACCGTGGACGGGACGACGGCACACGTGTCGATCGTGCTCACCATCGTCGGCTGCCCGATGGCGCAGCGCATCGAAGAGGACGTCCGCCAGGCCGCCGCATCCGTGCCCGACATCACCGACGTGCACGTGGATGTGGGCGTGATGACCCCGGCCGAGCGCCGGGCGCTGACCGAGAAGCTGCGCGACGGCCGGCCGGTCAGGCAGATGCCGTTCGGGCCGGATTCGCTCACCCGGGTGATCCTCGTCTCCAGCGGGAAGGGCGGAGTGGGCAAGTCCACGGTCACCGCGAACCTCGCCGTCGCGCTCGCGCAGCGGGGACTGCAGGTGGGACTGGTGGATGCCGACGTGCACGGGTTCTCGATCCCCGGCCTGCTGGGGATCGCTCCGGGCACGCAGCCCACCCGCATCGACGACCTCATGCTGCCGCCCGTCGCGCACGATGTGAAGACCGTGTCGATCGGCATGTTCCTTCGCGAGGGCGAGTCGGTCGTGGCCTGGCGCGGCCCCATGCTGCACCGCACCGTGCAGCAGTTCCTCACCGACGTCTTCTTCGGCGACCTCGACGTGCTTCTGATCGACATGCCGCCCGGCACCGGCGACATCGCCATCTCGATCGGTCAGATCCTGCCCCATGCCGAGGTGCTCGTGGTCACGACGCCGCAGCCGGCGGCGTCCGACGTGGCGATCCGCAGCGGACTCGTCGCCCGCCGCACCGGTCAGCGCGTGATCGGTGTGGTGGAGAACATGGCGCCGTACACGCTGCCCGATGGCACGGTGATCGACCTGTTCGGCTCAGGCGGTGGTGCCGAGGTCGCCCGCGTGCTCAGCGAACCCGGCGAGCACGGCACGCCAGGCGAGGACGTACCGCTTCTGGCATCCATCCCGCTCAGCCCGGCGCTGCGTCTGGGTGGCGACAGCGGACATCCGGTGGTGCTGGACCAGCCGGAGGACGCCGCCGCGCAGGCGATCATCCGACTCGCCGACACGATCGCGCACCGTGGCCGGGGGCTGGCGCGCCGGACGCTGCCGATGCATCTCAGCTGAAAGGCTCGTGACGCTGCAGTCAGGTCGCCTCGACGTCGAAGGGCGGAGGCGTGCTGCGGGTGAAGGTGGTGCGCGTCCTGGGCGGGCGAGCCGGCGCCACCGGGTCGGTGGCGACCGACGTCGGCACCGCGGGGGCGCTGTCGAACGCGGGCTCCTCGAACAGGGCGTCGCGGATGATGCGACGAGGGTCGTACTGACGCGGGTCGAGCTTGCGCCAGTCCACCTCGTCGACCTCCGGCCCGAGCTCGTCCTTCATCTTGCTCTTGGTGTCGCGCAGGTACTCCCCTGCGCGCCGGGTGAACCTTCTGAAGGCCTCTGCCGCCTTGGGCAGCCGCTCAGGACCGATGATGAGCACAGCGACAATGCCGATCAGCAGCAGCTTGTCCATGTCCAGGCCCCAATTCATCCCCCCAGGCTACCCGTCGCGCCTCCCCTCCGGATGCACCCGCGGCGCATACCCTGTCAGTGACCCTAGTCACAGGAGAAGGACCATGAGCGAACACGACGCGAACGCCCGATTCGCCCGCGAGACCATCGTGGAGCCGGCAGCCATCTCCCGCGCGCGCACGCACGCCCTGGAACTCGGCGCCTCCCCGCTCAGCCCCGCTGTGGGCGCGCAGCTGGCGGTTCTCGCCGCGGCGTCCGGCGCACGCTCGATGGTCGAGATCGGCACGGGTGCCGGCGTGTCCGGGTTGTGGCTGCTGCGCGGCGCGCCGCAGGCCGTGCTGACCACGATCGACAACGAACCCGAGCATCTCGCGGCCGCCCGTCAGGCATTCGCCGACGCCAGGATCCCGCCGGCGAAGTCGCGCTTCATCACGGGCAGGGCAGCCGACGTGCTCCCCCGCATGAACGAGAGCTCCTACGACATCGTCCTCGTCGACGCCGATCCCGAGAACGTCATCGAGTACGTCGAGCACGGGCTGCGGCTCGTGCGCACCGGCGGCCTGGTGCTCGTACCGCGGGTGCTCGCCGGCGGAAGGACCGCCGACCCCGTGCAGCGCGATGCCGTCACCTCGGCGTTCCGCTCGCTCGTCCAGGAGACGCAGGAGTCACCGGCCGTGCTCGCCGCCCTGTCCACGACGGGTGAGGGACTGCTGCAGCTCTCGCGCATCTCGGAATAGCGCGCCCGAACACCGAAAAAGGGCGATGGATCACTCCATCGCCCTTCTGCGTCCGGTCGTGGCTCAGGCCGGGTTCACGACTGCTGCAAGCACGTCGTGAAGTTCCTTCGCCTCGGCATCGTTCACGGAGACGACCAGGCGCCCGCCGCCTTCGAGCGGAACCCGCACGATGATGAGTCGCCCCTCCTTCACGGCCTCCATCGGTCCGTCGCCGGTCCTCGGCTTCATCGCTGCCATCGTGGCTACCTTTCCCTCGGTGGTATACGTCGAGTTTATCGTCAGCGGACGCCGCGGGCGTGTCACGAGGACACAAAGGAACGGCGCGCCTCTGTGCGGCGGCCCTGAAACGACTATGGAACCTGCCAGAACGTCTGTGCAAGGCCGTACATCGAAAGGATCCACAGCCACTGCGCCAACAGGCACAACCCGAGCATTCCCCACCGGTAGCCGCGCGCGCGCGGCACGGCCAGTGCACCCCACAGCGGCGTCAACGGCATGAGAAGCCGCAACGTGCTGGACTGCGGGAAGAACACCGCCAGCAGGTAGAGCAGGTAGCTCGCGCTCCACAGGCGGATGTCGGATCCCAGCCGGCGCACCGCGCGCGAACGCAGCAGCATCCACGCGGCACCGGCCACCAGCGCAGCGAACAGGATCCACCCCGACCAGCCGGGCAGCCCCGCCTGTCCCACCCAGAACTCCGCGCCGCGCACGAACCCCTCGAACGGGATGAAGTCCGCGCTCGCATCCGGCAGCCAGTTGCGCCGCCACGCCAGCTCGGTCCTCAGGTACGCCGTGGGATCTCCGGTGACCACCGACGCGATGATCTGCCAGGAGAATCCGACGGTCGCGCTCAGCAGGCCCAGCGCGACGATGTGCACGATCTGCACCGTCGGCAGCGCCTCCTTGTCCCGTCGCACCCACCGGACGATGCCGTGCAGTGCCAGGAACAGCGCGAAGGCGAGGATGCCGGGCCGGGTGAAGCCCATCAACGGCAGCACGAGATACAGCCCCCGGTAGCGGCGCCCGGCGACGAGGTCGAGGGCGATGAGCAGCAGCAGTACGAACAGAGCCTCGGCGTACCCGACCTGGAACAGCGCGGCCAGCGGACCGCTGGCGAAGAACGCCACCGCCCACATCGCCGCCGCGGAGCCGATGCGCTTGCGCAGCAGCCGATGCAGCACGAGGCAGGCGAGGAACCCCGCCGTCAGAGACACCAGCAGCGCGCCGGCGGCCCAGTCGCCGATTCCGACCCATTGCGACAGGTATGCGTAGACCGGCATGAACGCCCAGGCGTTCTCCGCCACGTCGCCCGATGCGGTCAGCGGCAGCGCGGACGGGTAGCCGTTCACCGCGACCCACCAGTACCACTGTCCGTCCCAGCCGACCACGAAGTCCTGCAGCCCGGGCGCCGGCCCGAACCGCGAGCCCGGACTCGACCGGTGCGCGGCCGACAGCAGGAAGCCGGTCGTCACCAGTCGTGCGAGCACGTAGATGATGGCGATCCGCCCGACGACCGGGAGGCGCGCCCAGTGACGCGCTCCCGAGGTCAGGAGCCGGTGAGCCACGAGCGCAGCCCGCGTTCGACCTCTTCGATCTGAGCGAGGGGTACCCGTTCCTCGTCGTGATGTGCGAGGTGCGGGTCACCGGGGCCGAAGTTGACGGCGGGGACGCCCATGGCCGAGAACCGCGCCACATCGGTCCAGCCGTATTTGGCGTGCGCCTCGCCGCCGACCGCGGCCAGGAAGCGCTGGGCGATGGGTGCGTCCAGCCCAGGACGGGCGCCGGCGGCGGCATCCGTGATCTCGACCTCGAAACCGGCGAACGCCGCGCGCACATGCGCTTCGGCATCCGCCACGCTCTTGCTCGGGGCGAAGCGGTAGTTCACCTCGACCTCGCAGAGGTCGGGGATGACGTTGCCCGCGACACCACCGCGGATGCTGACCGCGTTCAGCCCCTCGCGGTAGCCGAGCCCCTCGACGGCGATCTCACGTGCCCGGTACTCGGCCAGGCGCGCCAGGATGGGCGCGGCACCATGGATGGCGTTCTCCCCGACCCACGAGCGCGCGCTGTGCGCGCGCACGCCGTGGACGCGGACGGTGGCGCGCATCGTGCCGTTGCACCCGCCCTCCACGCGCCCGTCGGACGGCTCGCCGAGGATCGCGAAGTCCGCTTCGAACAGATCGGGACGAGCGGATGCGAGCAGGAACAGCCCGTTGCGGGACTCGTCCACCTCTTCGTTGTCATACCACATCCAGGTGATGTCGGCCTGCGGTTCGGTCAGCTCCGCAGCCAGCTTGAGCTGCACCGCGACGCCGGCCTTCATGTCCACCGTGCCCCGACCCCAGATGTACCGGTCGCCGTCGATCTCGACGTCGCGGCTGGGGACGTTGTCGTTGATCGGGACGGTGTCGATGTGCCCGGCGATCACCACCCGCTGCGGGCGGCCCAGTGCGGTGCGCGCGATCACGGTGTTGCCGAACCGGCTCACCTCGAGATGCTCGTACACGCGCATGGTCTGCTCGATCTGGTCGGCGAGGCGGGCCTCGTCGCCGGAGACGCTGGGGATGTCGCAGATGACGCGGGTGATGTCGGCGGCGGACGCACTCAGATCGATCACCATGGCCCCAGCCTAAACGCTGCGTCACACGCGCAGCATCCGCGAGTCCGCAGGCGATAGCGTTGTCGGATGAGCACCGCACGCACAGCCTGGGGCATCGGCCTGCGCACGCGCGCATCGGACGGCACCGTCCTCGACGCCTGGTACCCCGAGATCGGCCTCGGCGAGCCCGATGCCGCCGTCTCGTCCGCCGCCGCCGCGACCTGGGGCGCGCAGGGTGCGCCCGATGACCGGCGCGAAGTCACCGTGGAACTCGTGCAGCAGAGCGCCGATCTCGACGCCCCCGTCGCCTCCACCGAGGACGCCTACCTGCGCCTGCAGACCCTCTCGCGTCTGCTGGTGCGACCGAACGAGCTGAATCTCGACGGCATCTTCGGACACCTGCCGACGGTCGCGTGGACCAATGCGGGCCCGATGCTGCCCGCCGCTGCGGCGCGGCTGCGACCGGTCCTGCAGCGTCACGGGATCCAGGTGCAGGGGCTGGACAAGTTCCCGCGGCTCACCGACTACGTCCAGCCCGAGGGCGTGCGCATCGCCGACGCCTCACGGGTGCGGTTGGGCGCGCACCTCTCACCGGGGACGACCGTCATGCACGAGGGCTTCGTGAACTTCAACGCCGGGACTCTCGGCGCCTCGATGGTCGAGGGCCGGATCTCGCAGGGTGTCGTCGTGGGGGACGGCAGCGACGTCGGCGGCGGCTCATCGATCATGGGTACGCTGTCCGGCGGCGGCTCGCACCGCATCTCCATCGGCGCACGCACGCTGCTCGGTGCGAACGCCGGCATCGGCATCTCCTTGGGCGATGACTGCATCGTGGAGGCCGGTCTGTACATCACGGCGGGAACGAAGGTCGTGTTCGCGGATGCCGCCCCTCTCCCCGAGGGCGGAAGGCCGAGTGCGAAGGCCGCCGACCTGTCCGGCCGGGACGGTCTGCTGTTCCGGCGCCACTCCCTCACAGGCGCCGTCGAGGTCGTGCGGCGCTCCGGCGTCGGGGTGACGCTCAACGACGCCCTGCACGCCTGACGGACGGGTCTCGCGCGCCTGAACGGATCGTCCAGCCAGGACTGATAGCCTGAGCCCTGACGCCCCTCGCGAAGCGAGACGTCTGCGTCGTCGAAACACTTCCGCACAGCCACACGGCAGCGGTCTTATCGAGCGGCGAAACGATGCGCGATCCCGCGCCGTCGCCCACTTCCGCAGATTCCCTGCGCCTTCACGGAGATATTCCTATGCCTTCCTTCCTCGATCTCGGCGTGCCCGCCGTTCTCGCCGACGTGCTCGCAGCCGACGGCAAGACCGACGCGTTCGCCATTCAGCGCGACACGCTGCCCGACTCCCTGGCCGGCCGCGATGTGCTCGGCCGCGGCCGCACCGGCAGCGGCAAGACCATCGCCTTCGCCCTTCCCCTCGTGGCGCGCCTGGCCGCCTCCGACGCGAAGCGCCGCCCGAGCCACCCGCGTGGACTCGTCCTCGCGCCCACCCGCGAGCTCGCCTCGCAGATCGCCGCCACCGTGGCCCCGCTCGCCGCGGCCGCGGGCATGCGCGTCACCACCGTGTTCGGCGGCGTCAGCCAGCGCCCACAGGAGCAGGCGCTGCGCGCCGGTGCCGACATCGTCGTGGCCTGCCCCGGTCGCCTCGAAGACCTCATGAAGCAGGGCGTCGTCTCGCTGGACTCCGTCGAGATCGCCGTGCTCGACGAGGCCGATCACATGGCCGACCTCGGGTTCCTGCCGGGTGTCACCCGCATCCTCAATGCCACTCCGGCACGCGGCCAGCGCCTGCTGTTCAGCGCCACACTCGACCGCGGCATCGATGCGCTGGCCAAGCGCTTCCTGCACAACCCGGTCAGTCACGAGGTCGATGAGGCCAGCGTGCCGGTCGGCGAGATGACTCACCGCGTGCTGGTCGCGGCCGATGCGGATGCCAAGAAGCGCCTCGTCGAGGACCTCGCGTCCGGCGTCGGGCGCCGCATCCTCTTCACCCGCACCAAGCACCACGCGAAGAAGCTCGCGAAGCAGCTGACCTCCGCCGGCATCCCCTCGGTCGATCTGCACGGCAACCTCGGACAGAACGCCCGTGAGCGCAACCTCGCGGCGTTCAGCGCCGATCCTGCCGCGGGCGGCGTACGCGTGCTGGTCGCCACCGACGTGGCCGCCCGCGGTGTGCACGTCGACGACGTGGAGCTCGTCGTGCACGTCGACCCGCCGGTGGAGCACAAGGCGTATCTGCACCGTTCGGGCCGCACCGCCCGCGCGGGTGCCGCGGGGACGGTCGTGACGCTGACGCTGCCGGAGCAGCGTCGCGATGTGAAGGACATCCTCCGCAAGGCGCAGATCGCCGTCGGCCTGGAGGACGTCACCCCAGCGATCGTCGCCGAGCTCGTGGGCGAGCGCGCCGCGAAGGTGAAGCACGTTCCCGCGCCCGTTCAGCCGCAGGGCAAGCCGAAGGCCAAGCCCGGCCAGGGCCGTGGCAACGCGCAGGCCGCAGGCCGTGGCCGCGGCCGCGGTGGACGTGCTGGCGCTCCGAGCCAGTCCGGCGGCGCACAGCGCGATGTGGCTCAGCCCCGTCAGCGCAACGCCGGTCAGGGTCAGTCCCGTCGCACCGCGCAGGTCTACAGCACCTCCACCGGTGCTCCCGCAGCCACCCAGGGGCGTCCCCGCACCGGTTCGCGCCGCGCCAGCCGCCCCCAGGGCGACTGAGCACGCACACGCAGCACGGCCCGCCGCGAACCTCTCGGTTCCGGCGGGCCGTTCTCGTATCGCGCCGCGACGGGAGCAGTGCGGGCGCAGCCTCGCGGGCGCAGCCTCGCGGGCGCAGCCTCGCGAGCGCTGTGACGTCAGCCCTCGAGCGCCTTGGCGCGCGCGGCGACGTGCTCGTCGTCCGAGATCACACCGCGTGCATGGAGATCGTCGAGCACGGAGAGTCGCTGCTCGATCGACGGGGGCTCGGGCACCGCATCGGAGGCGCGCAGCAGGGCGCTCCGGCCGACCTGTGCGGCGATCTGCGTGTCCATGGTGAGCGGATCGTAACCGGCCTGCTTGGCGACGTTCCACTTGCGCACCGCGACGACGACCGTGAAGATCACCACCCCCGCGAACAGCAGGCCGAAGAGGACGAACACCGCACTGAAGTCGGGCCCGGCATCGAACAAGACATCATCCATGAGCGCATCCTATGACGGACGGCTCGGGCTGAGGGTCAGCGGCGGGGGAACTCCCGCTCCGGTGAGCCGATGTACAGCTGCTGGGGCCGACCGATCTTGGTCTGCGGGTCGCGGTTGAGTTCCCGCCACTGCGCGAGCCAGCCGGGAAGTCGTCCGATCGCGAACAGCACGGTGAACATGCGCGTGGGGAATCCCATCGCCTTGTAGATCACGCCGGTGTAGAAGTCGACGTTCGGGTAGAGGCGGCGCTCCTTGAAGTAATCGTCCGCGAGGGCGATCTCCTCGAGTTCCTTGGCCAGGTCCAGCAGCGGGTCGCTGACCCCGAGAGAGGCGAGCACCTGGTCGGCAGCGTCCTTGACGAGTTTGGCGCGCGGGTCGTAATTCTTGTAGACCCGGTGACCGAAGCCCATCAGCTTGACGCCCTGCTCCTTGTTCTTGACGCTCTCCACGAAGCGCTGCACGCTCTGACCGGACTCGCGGATCTGTCCCAGCATCGTCAGCACGGCTTCGTTCGCACCGCCGTGCAGCGGACCGGACAGAGCCTGGATCCCGGCCGAGATCGATGCGAACTGGTTGGCGCCGGTCGAGCCGACCAGTCGCACGGTGGAAGTGGAGGCGTTCTGCTCGTGGTCCTCGTGCAGGATGAGCAGCAGCTCGAGCGCCTGGGACATCACCGGGTTGATCTCGTAGGGCTCGGAGTTGACACCGAAGTTGAGCTTGAGGAAGTTGTCGACGAAGCTCAACGAGTTGTCCGGGTAGAGGAACGCCTGCCCGATGCTCTTCTTGTGCGCATAGGCCGCGATCACCGGCAGCTTGGCGAGCATCCGCACCATGTTCAGCTCGACGTGATCCGGATTGTTCGGGTCGGTCTGCCCCTCATAGTAGGTCGACAGGGCCGCCACCGCGGACGACAGCACCGACATGGGGTGCGCGGTGTGCGGCAGCGCCGTGAAGAAGTGCTTGAGATCCTCGTGCAGCAGCGTGTGACGGCGGATGCGCTCGTCGAAGTCGGCGAGCTCATCGGGAGTCGGCAGCTCGCCATAGATGAGCAGCCAGGCCACCTCGAGGTAGCTGCAGTTCTTCGCGACCTGCTCGATCGGGTATCCGCGGTAGCGCAGGATGCCCTTGTCGCCGTCGATGAAGGTGATCTCCGACTTCGTCGACGCCGTGTTGACGAACCCGTAGTCCAGGCCCGTGTAGCCGGTCTGACGGGTCAGCGTCGAGAAGTCGATGCTGCCGGCACCGCCGCTGGATTGCAGCAGCGGGAACTCCGCGGTCGTGTCTCCGATCGAGAGAGTCGCCTTATCGGGCTGAGCTGAGCTCACGCCAACCTCCTGTTGCGCCTGTGTCGTCGTGGACGATGTGCGGCGCCGAGCGCCTGCCGATGATCGGCCGCATCGCCTTTACAGCCTACCGGCGCGTTCGGCCTACTGTGACAACCGCCAAGAGATCACCGGGAGCGGCATATCTTTCCGACAAAGACGGGCGGAATTCCGCCCCGTCCCTGTCAGCGGCCGGATGCCGTCAGTCGAGCAGCCGCCTGTGCGACGCGCTCGAGCGGAGCGGTCAGCGACAACCGCACATGATCGGCGGAGTGCTCGCCGTAGAAGTGACCCGGTCCTGCGAGGATCCCGAGCTCCGCGAGCCGCTGCATGGACTCCCACGCATCCCGCCCCTCGGTGGCCCAGAGGTAGAGTCCCGCCTCGGATCCGTCGATGCGGAAGCCCGCGGTGATCACCGCGGGAAGGAGCAGATCGCGCCGCTGACGGTAGAGCTCCTTCTGCGTCGCGACGTGCTCGTCGTCGCGGAGCGCCACGGCCATCGCGTGCTGGACGGGCGCGGGCGGCATGAGACCGAGATGCTTTCGTGCCGTCAGCAGCTCGCCGACGACCCGAGCGCACCCGGCGACGAACGCTGCGCGGTAGCCGGCGAGGTTGGACTGCTTGCTGAGCGAGTAGACGCTGAGCAGGCCCGAGCGGGTGCCGCCGGTGACGCGCGGGTCGAGCACCGAGGGAATCGACTCCGATGCCCACGCACCGTCCCAGCCGAGCTCCGCATAGCACTCGTCGCTGGCGAGCACAGCCCCGAGCTCGCGGGCGCGGCGCACGGCGGCGCTGAGCTCCTGGACCGTCCAGGTGCGTCCGTCCGGGTTGCCGGGGCTGTTGATCCAGATGAGCCGGGTGCCGTCGGGCCACTCGGCGGGATCATCCGCCGCCAGCGCGGTGGCGCCTGCGACGGTCGCGCCGACGGCGTAGGTCGGGTAGGCGACTCGCGGATGCACCACGATGTCGCCCTCGCCCAGATCCAGCAGTGTCGGAAGCAGCGCCACCAGCTCCTTGGAGCCGATCGTGGGCAGCACGTTCGCGCTCGTCAGGCCCGGCACGCCGCGGCGGCGCGCGTACCAGTCCACGATCGCCTCACGCAGCGCCGGAGTGCCGACGGTCTGCGGGTAGGAATGAGCGTCCGTCGACTCGGCGAGAGCCGCACGGATCACGGCGGGGGTCGCGTCGACGGGCGAGCCGATGGAGAGATCGACGATCCCGTCGGGGTGCGATGCGGCGCGGTCCCGATAGGGCTCCACCGCATCCCAGGGATAGTTCGCGAGGTCGCGGACGCCCACTCACTCCCCCTGCGGAGGCAGCGCGGACACGACCGCGTGATCGTAGGGCAGCACACCCACCTTGGCCGCACCGCCGGGCGAACCCAGCTCGTTGAAGAACTCGACGTTGGCCTTGTAGTAGTCTGCCCACTCCTCGGGGAGGTCGTCCTCGTAGAAGATCGCCTCGACGGGGCAGACGGGTTCACAGGCGCCGCAGTCGACGCATTCGTCGGGGTGGATGTACAGCATCCGATCACCCTCGTAGATGCAGTCCACGGGACATTCGTCGACGCAGGCGCGATCCTTCACGTCGACGCAGGGAAGGGCGATCACATACGTCACAGCACCAGTCTACGACGCGTCAGGACCTCGGCGACCGCCGGCGGCCGTGCGCGCCGAGAGATCCCGCAGCTTCGACAGGTCCGGCCAGGCGACGATGACGGCGACCAGGCCGGCGGCGACGTACATCCAGATGTTGCCGAGCGGCGTGTTGGGCACGACGACCGAACCGCCGGGGCCGCGTTGCGAGATGACGAGGATCAGCACCATCATCCCGATCCCTGCGGCGAGAGCCGCCCACCGATCGCCGGTGAGCGCCCGCAGGGCGACGAGCAGTGCCCCGCACGCGATCGCGCCGAGGATGAGCCCCACGGGCAGGGGGCCGAGCGTGTAGCTGTGCGCGATCGTGGCAGCGACGCCGTAGACGGCGCCGATGACGAACGCGGCCAGCCACGAGACGCCGCGGGTGATCAGGAATCGCACCGGATCAGCCTACCGATCCCGCCTGTCGGTCTGCCGGTTCGCACGGGACGCCGCGACGGCGCAGGGTTCACGCCCCCCACCCGATCAACCGCAGCAGCGCTGCCACGGCAGCGGCGGCGACCACCACGACGAGAAAGGACTGCCTCATCCACAGCAGCCCTGCCGCGACCAGCACGGCCGGCACCCTGGCGTCCACCAGGATCGCCTGCCCCGCACCGAGGCTCTGCACCGCGACCAGAGCCGCCAGCAGCGCGACGGTCAGCAGGTCCGAGATCCGCGCCGGACGCTCCGCCTCGAGCACGGATGCGGGGATCAGGTAGCCGAAGGCCTTCAGCGCGGCACAGATGCACGCGGCGAGAAGCACCGCACTCCACACACTCACGACAGCACCTCCGCGGCCGAGGCGACGTCCTTCCGGCCGAGCCAGTTGAACCAGCCGACGACGATCGCGACGACAGCCGCGACGAGCACCGGCAGACCGGGCATCAGCACGGGCGTGAGCGCCGCCGCGACGACGGCCGCGGCCACACCGACCACGATCGCCTGGCGCTGCTTCAAGCGCGGCCAGAGGAGGGCCAGGAAGGCAGCCGCGGCCGCCGCGTCCAGACCCCAGGACTTCGGGTCTCCCAGCACATCGCCCAGCAGAGCACCGGCCAACGTGGTGAGATTCCAGCCGACGAAGACGCCCAGCCCGGTGATCCAGAACCCCAACCTGCTCAACGACGGCGTCGCCTGCGAGATCGCGACGGCCGTGGACTCATCGATCGTCACCTGCGCGGCAGCGGTCCGTCGCCAGAAGCCGTCTCCGATGAGCGGCGACATCCGGATGCCGTAGGCGAGATTGCGCACGCCCAGCAGCACCGCGGAGGCGATGGCCGAGGGAAGGGCAGCGACACCGCCGGAGCCGAGGACGCCGATGAACGCGAACTGCGACCCGCCGGTGAACATCAGAAGGCTGAGCACGCTGGTCTGCAAGATGTCGAGACCGGACGCCACTGCGAGCGCGCCGAAAGAGACGCCGTACGCACTGGTCGCGATCGCGACGCCGAGCCCCTCTCGCCAGACCTCCCGCGTGGGCGAGACCCGCGCCGATTCGGATGTTCGATCGATTGAACGCATGACCAACATTCTGAACGCGCGGTGCGTTCAGGTCAAGCCGAACGATCGTTTGCCATACTGAACGACATGGAACTGCGCGAACGCATCGCCCACTCGCTGCGCCACGAGCGGGAGGCGGCCCGGATCTCCGTGTCCGAACTGGCGCGTCGTGCGGGTATCTCCAAGGCGACGGTGTCGCAGCTGGAGAGCGGCGTCGGCAACCCCAGCGTCGAGACGCTCTGGGCGATCGGCGACGCTCTGGGCGTGCCGTTCTCGACCCTGGTCGACGAGCGCTCCACAGCACCCCGTCTGATCCGCCTGGGCGACCACGCCGGTGTGCCGTCGGCAGCGTCTCCCTACCTCGCGACCCTGCTCTCGGCCGCAGCCCCCGGCACGCGACGCGACATCTACCTGATCCAGGCGGAACCCGGCGAGCCGCGCCGGTCACTGCCCCATCATGTCGGCACCACCGAGCACGTCGTGCTGCTGTCCGGCGAGGCGATGATCGGCCCCGCGGACGATCCGCAGCTGCTGAACCCGGGCGATTACCTCTCCTACGCCGGAGATGCGCCGCACGTCTTCGAAGCCCGGCGAGCCGGAACCAGCGCCGTGCTGGTCACCGAGCTGCGCTGACAGCGTCGGTGATCAGTACCAGTTCACCGCCTGCGAGTGCGACCATGCGGCGCAGGGCGAGCCGTAGGCCCGCTTGATGTAGTCCAGACCCCAGGAGATCTGCGTGGCGGCGTTGGTGCGCCAGTCCGCTCCGGCGGTCGCCATCTTGCTGCCGGGGAGGGCCTGCGGGATGCCGGTGGCTCCGCCGTTGCGGTTGTACGCCTGGTAATTCCAGCCGGACTCCTTGTTCCAGAGGCTCGAGAGGCAGGAGAACTGCCCTGCGCCCCAGCCGTAGCGCTCAGCGGCCATCCGGCTGGCCGTCGCCTTCGCTCCTGCCGGGGTGTTGGCCGCAGCCAGAGCCGCCGCAGCCCGGCGCTCGGCCTCCGCCGCCTTCTCGGCCGCGATGCGCTTGGCCTCGGCGCGCAGACGCGCCTCCTCCGCCGCTTTGGCCTCCTTCGCGGCTGTCAGGGCGTCCTGCAGTGCCGCGGTCTGCTGCTGCACGCCGACGGTGCCGCGGACCACGTCATCGGTCAGATCGCCGAGCTGCTCGCCGGTGAGTCCGTCCGATGACTCGATGGCGGTCACGTCACGCGTGAGGGCTCGCACGTCGATGGTCGTCAGCAGCGCCTCGACCCGGACGTCGGACACCTCCACGACGTGGTTCAGGGCGACCGCGTTGGTCAGAGCGATCCGTCCGGCGTCCTCGGCGACAGACGCTCGATGCATGTCGACATCGGACGGTGCTGCCAGTGCCGGCGCTGCCACGAAGCCTGTGGCCGCTGCTGCCGCAAGGACCGCGCCGACGGCGAGTCCGATCACGGGACGGCGCAGGGCCGAGTGCGCGGATGCCGCGCGCGACACGCGTTCGGACGCACGGGTGCGGGGGGAATGATGCATGGGGTGGGTTCGACTTTCGGGTCGTCGTCGTGCCCGACCCCTGGGCGGGGCTGCTCATCGGGAGCGCATTGCCGGGCACGGGGATCGAGTCTGCCGCCCGGACCTGGACGGAACCCCTCTCCGACCTGGATGTTCCGTGGCCGCCGGGTGGGAGTTCCGGTCTCGCCCTCCCAAGAAGATGTGTTATGCGTTCGTTATCTTTCCGGTTCGGAAACGACGAGGACCCCGGCCGGTGGCCGGGGTCCTCGCTCGCAGCTGCTGGGTCAGGCGTTGACGTCCTGGCGCTTCTGGCGCGACGCCTCGCGACCGCGGACGGTCTGGTCCAGGATCACCTTGCGGATGCGGACCGCCTCGGGCGTCACCTCGACGCATTCGTCGTCACGGGCGAACTCCAGGCTCTCCTCGAGCGTCAGCAGGCGCGGCGGGGTCATCGACTCGAAGGAATCCGAGCTGGCCGCACGCATGTTGGTCAGCTTCTTCTCCTTGGTGATGTTCACGTCCATGTCATCCGCGCGCGAGTTCTCGCCGATGACCATGCCCTCGTACACCTCCTGCGTCGGCTGCACGAAGAACGACATCCGCTCCTGCAGGGCGATCATCGCGAAGGGCGTGACGACTCCCATGCGATCAGCGACGATGGATCCGTTCTGGCGGGTCGTGATGTGACCGGCCCAGACGTCGTAGCCGTGCGAGATCGCGTTGGCGATGCCGGTACCGCGCGTGGTGGTCATGAACTCGGTGCGGAAGCCGATCAGGCCGCGCGAGGGGACGATGAACTCCATGCGCACCCAGCCGGTGCCGTGGTTGGTCATGCCGTCCATGCGGCCCTTGCGGTTTGCGAGCAGCTGCGTGATGGCGCCGAGGTACTCCTCGGGCGCGTCGATGGTGAGGTGCTCGTACGGTTCGTGGGTCTTGCCGTTGACCTGCTTCGTGACGACCTGGGGCTTGCCGACGGTGAGCTCGAAGCCCTCGCGACGCATGTTCTCGACCAGGATGGCGAGTGCGAGCTCGCCGCGACCCTGCACCTCCCAGGCGTCCGGCCGCCCGATGTCGACGACCTTGAGCGAGACGTTTCCGATCAGCTCGCGGTCCAGACGATCCTTGACCATGCGCGCGGTGAGCTTGTGGCCCTTGACCTTGCCCATCAGCGGCGACGTGTTGGTGCCGATCGTCATCGAGATCGCGGGATCGTCGACGTGGATCTGCGGCAGCGGACGGACGTCGTCCGGGTCGGCGATGGTCTCGCCGATGGTGATGTCGGGGAAGCCGGCGATGGCCACGATGTCGCCGGGGCCGGCGGAGTCGGCGGGGTAGCGCTCCAGCGCGCGGGTCTTGAGCAGCTCGGTGATGCGCGCGTTCGCGTGCGTGCCGTCAGCACGCACCCATGCGACCGTCTGGCCCTTCTTCAACGTGCCGTTGAAGACGCGCAGCAGGGCGAGGCGACCGAGGAACGGGCTGGAATCGAGGTTGGTGACCCAGGCCTGCAGAGGCGCCTCGTCGTCGTACGACGGGGCGGGGATGTGCTCGAGGATGGCTTCGAACAGCGGCTCGAGGTCATCGTTGTCGGGCAGCTCGCCGTTGATCGGCCGGTTGCGGGATGCTGCGCCGGCGCGACCCGAGGCGTACACGACCGGGACGTCGAGCAACGCGTCGACGTCGAGGTCCGGCACGTCGTCGACCAGGTCGGACGCCAGGCCGAGCAGCAGGTCCTGCGCCTCCGCCTCCACCTCGGCGATGCGCGCGTCGGCGCGGTCGGTCTTGTTGACGAGAAGAATGACCGGAAGCTTCGCCTCGAGTGCCTTGCGCAGCACGAAGCGGGTCTGCGGCAGCGGACCCTCCGAGGCGTCCACGAGCAGCACCACGCCATCCACCATGGACAGGCCGCGCTCGACCTCGCCGCCGAAGTCGGCGTGGCCAGGAGTGTCGATCACGTTGATGGTGATCGGGGAATCGGTGTGCACACCCTGGTAGGTGATGGCGGTGTTCTTCGCGAGGATGGTGATGCCCTTCTCGCGTTCGAGATCACCGGAGTCCATGGAACGCTCTTCGACGTGGGCGTGCTCACCGAAGGAGCCCGTCTGCCGGAGCATCGCATCGACGAGAGTCGTCTTTCCATGGTCGACGTGCGCGACGATAGCGACGTTGCGGAGATCAGAACGGAGGGCGTGCGCCATGCAGGTGTCCTAAGAGGATTTCGGGGAAATGTAAGGCGTCGGTTCCTGAGCCTGTCGAAGGGCCGACGTTCCAGGATACCGTATGCACGCTGACCGGCCGCTGAGGAGCACCGGATACCATCGGTGGCGTGACCGCCACGCCCTCCCGCGCCCGCCTGTGGTGGGAGATCGCCATCGTCCTCGCCCTCGGTCTCGGACAGTCCGCCGTCTACTCGGTCGTCCAACTGGCCTATCGGCTCACCGACTCCACGCCGCTGGCCGAGCAGACGACGACGCTCAACCCGCCGCGCAGCGATCGCGAGATCTTCGACCTCGTCTATCAGCTGCTCTCGATCGGCTTCGGGATCGTCCCCGTCCTGCTGGTCTGCTTCCTGCTCTGGCGTTCGCGGCGGCCGCACCTCTCCGCGCTGGGGCTGAGCGGGCGAGACCACGGGCGCGACGTCGGCTCGGGCGTGATCCTGGTGCTGGCGATCGGCATCCCCGGTATCGGGCTGTACCTGCTGGGTCGCTCCCTGGGCTGGTTCGTCGCGGTGAACCCCGGCGGTCTCGACGCGCACTGGTGGACGGTGCCGATTCTGCTGCTCTCGGCAGCGCGCGCCTCGATTCAGGAGGAGTTCGTGGTGCTCGGTTACCTGTTCGCGCGCCTGCGGCGGCTCGGCTGGGGGCCGTGGCCGATCATCGTGGCGACGAGTCTGCTCCGCGCCTGCTACCACCTGTACCAGGGGCCCGGTGCCTTCGTCGGCAACTTCGCGATGGGGATGCTGTTCGGCTGGCTGTTCGCCCGCAGCGGCCGGCTGCTGCCGTTCCTGGTCGCGCACTTCCTCATCGACGCGGTCGCCTTCGTGGGATACCCCTGGGCGGCGGCCATGTGGCCGACGTTGTTCGGGTTGCCCGGCTGACAGTCCGCCGGGCGCAGCAGGTCAGGACATCCGGAGGCGGGATGCCCCGGCTCAGCGGGTCAGTGCCACGGCGGTCGCCGCCCACACGATGAGGGCGAGCAGGACGGCCAGCGCCGGCCAGTCCCAGCCGCGGCGGATCGGCGCATCGGCATCCGCCGACGCAGCCCGCCATCGCTCGCGCACGCCCTCCAGCTCGCGCACCCCCGTCGGCGGCCTGATGCCCTCGACCTCGCGCTCCTGCGGCGTCTGCCTGCGGGGACGGGACCGCGCCGGACCGCCCATCGCGGTGATCTTCGTCCCATCGTCGAGGTGGAACTCCATCTGCCAGCGGAAGTCGACGTCCCGGACATGCGCCCAGCCGAACGTGGTGCGCCGCAGCAGGTTCTGCACCACCGCGCCGCGATCGGAGACGCGCAGCATCGATGCGGCGGACGCGGCGTACATGACCCACAGCGCGAACAGCACCCAGGGCGCCAGCAGCATCATCTGCGCGAAGCCCGCCCTGACCACCGCATCGCCGAGCAGGTACACCGCCGCGAGGGCGGTGACCGCAAGCAGGACGATCCCCGTCCACGGACGGAACGTGCGCGGACGGGAATCGCTCGTCTCCTGGTGAGGAGAGCTCACCAGCCTCCCCCGCCGAGCGGGATCGAGGCACCAGGGATGGCATCGAGCAGGCGCTCGGTGTACTCCTTCTGCGGGTTCGCGAAGATCTCGTCGACCGACCCCTTCTCGACCAGCTTTCCCTTCTCCATCACGGCGACCAGGTCGCTGGAGACGCGCACCACCGCCAGATCGTGCGTGATGAACAGGTAGGTGAGCTTCAGCTCGCTCTGCAGCTCGGCCAGCAGCCGCAGGATCTGCGCCTGCACCAGCACGTCCAGGGCCGAGACGGCTTCGTCGAGCACGACGACCTCGGGCTTCAGGGCGAGGGCACGGGCGATCGCCACGCGCTGACGCTGACCGCCGGAGAGCTCGTTGGGGTAGCGGGCCGCCACCTCACGCGGCAGCGCCACCTGGTCGAGCAGCTCCAGCACCCGCTCGCGACGAGAGGCCTGATCGCCGACACCGTGGATGTTCAGCGGCTCGGCGATGGTGTTGCCGATGTTGCGCAAGGGGTCCATGGAGCCGTACGGGTCCTGGAACACCGGCTGCATGCGACGGCGCAGTGCGAAGGACTGCGCCGCGGAGAGACCCGACACCTCCTCGCCGGCGACCTCGATGCGTCCCGATGTGGGCTGCTCGAGCTTGAGCACCATCCGCGCGACCGTCGTCTTGCCCGAGCCGGACTCCCCCACCAGGGCGAGGGTCTTGCCGCGAGGGATCGAGAAACTGACGTCGTCGACGGCCCGGAAGTCCTCGCTGCGGAATCCGCCCATGCGGATCTTGAAGTCCTTCGTCAGCCCCTCGACGCGCACCATGTCCGGGACATCGGTGTCGTCGCCGGTCTCGATGCCGCGGTCCTCGACCACCGCCTGGATGCGGTGCGAAGCGATGCTGGGGGCTGCCCCCACCAGACGCCGTGTGTACGGGTGCTGCGGGTCCTCGAGGATCTGCCTGCTCGGACCGGACTCGACGATGTATCCCTGATTCATCACGATGATCTTCTCGGCGCGCTCGGCGGCGAGGCCGAGATCATGCGTGATCAGCAGCATGGAGGTTCCGCGCTCGCGCGTCAGCTCGGCCATGTGATCCAGGATCACGCGCTGCACGGTCACGTCGAGTGCCGAGGTCGGCTCGTCGGCGATGAGCAGACGCGGGTCCGCGGCCAGACCGATGCCGATCAGGGCCCGCTGGCGCATCCCTCCGGAGAACTGGTGCGGGAACTGGTGCAGACGCTTCTCGGCGTCGGCGAGCCCTGCCTGCTGGAGCACATCGATCGCGCGACGTCTGATCTCGGCGCGCCCCTGGGCCAGGCCGTTCGCCCGGATGGCCTCCTTGACCTGGAATCCGACGCTCCACACCGGATTGAGGTTGGACATGGGGTCCTGCGGGACGAAGCCGATGTCTCGTCCGCGCACCTGCTCCATCTCGCTCCTGCGCATGGCGGTGAGCTCCCGGCCCTCCAGCGTGATCGAGCCGCCGGAGATGCGACCGGTGCCGGGCAGCAGGTTCACGATCGCGCTCGCGGTCGTGGACTTGCCGGATCCGGATTCGCCCACGATCGCGACGGTCTCGCCCGGGAACACATCGAAGTCGATGCCGTGCAGGACTTCGCGCACGCCGCCCTGCCCTCGGAACTCGACCTTCAGGTCGCGGACGCTCAGCAGCGGGGTGTCGTCGATCATGGCGCTCATCGCGTCGCCCTCGCCCTCGGGTCCATGGCGTCGCGGACGAGTTCGCCCAGCATGATGAACGCCAGCACGGTGATCGTCAGCGCGATCGACGGATAGATCAGCGACATCGGCGCGATGCGCAGGCTGCGCTGTGCATCGCTGATGTCACGGCCCCACGACATCACGTCGCCGCCCATCCCGACGCCGAGGAAGGTCAGCGTCGCCTCGGCGACGATGGCGCCCGCCATCGCAAGGGTCGCCAGCACCAGGAGCGGTGCGAGCGCGTTCGGCAGGACGTGCGAGGTGAGGATCTTGAACCGGCCGAGTCCCAGCGCCGTGGACGCGGTGACGAACTCGGCCTGACGGACGCGCAGGATCTCCGCCCGCACCACGCGCGCGGTCGATGCCCAGGCGAAACCGCCGATGGCGATCGACATGGTCAGCACGTTGCGGTACTGCGCGAACACGGTCATCACGACGACCGCGGCGAGGATGTACGGGATCGAGAAGAAGATGTCGCCGACACGGGACAGCAGCGCGTCCAGCCAGCCGCCGTAGTATCCGGCCAGGGCCCCCATGACCAGTCCGATGCTCGACCCGATGATCGTCGAGAGCAGTCCGACCGTGAGCGAGGTGCGCGCGCCCCAGATGATGCGGGCATAGATGTCGCACCCCTGGAAGGTGAAGCCGAGGGGGTGGCCCGCCTCGGGCAGCCCGTTGGAATTGGCGAGCTGGCAGTTGTTGTTCGGCGGCGTCTGCGTGAACAGCGTCGGCCACACCGCCATGAGCAGGATGACGCCGACGATGCCGACCGAGATCCAGAACAGCGGGCGGCGGCGCAGGTCGTACCAGGCGTCGCGCCACAGGTTGGATGGCTTGCCGCTGACGCGCACGGCGTCGGTGGGCGGCTGCTCCTCGACGACCGACGCGACGTAGTGCGGGATGCGCCGTTGGGGCTTGGCGGGTTCAGGCATAGCGGATCCTCGGGTCGAGCAGACCGTAGAGCAGGTCGACGACCAGGTTCACGAGCACGTAGAGGATGACGAAGACCGTGACGAACGACACGATCGTCGGCCCCTCGTGCTTCAGCGTCGCGGCGAACAGGGTGTTGCCGACGCCAGGGATGTTGAAGATGTACTCGGTCACGGTGGCGCCGACCAGCAGCACGCCGAAGTTGGTGGCCGAGTTGGTGATCACGGGGATCAGGGAGTTGCGCAGCACGTGCACGGGCAGCACGCGATAGCCGGGCAGCCCCTTGCTGTACGCGGTGCGCACCCAGTCCTGATTGAGCGTGTCCAGCACCGAGCCGCGCATCAGCCGCATGCTGGTGGCGTACAGGCTCAGGCCGAGCACGATGGCGGGAAGCCACAGGTCGCCCCAGTCGTTCTGCGCGCCGACCGTCGGCCGGAACCAGCCCAGCTGGAGGGCGAAGAAGTACTGCGCGATGAAGCACATCACGAAGATGGGCATCGACAGGAAGATCAGCGACACGACCAGGTTCAGGTGGTCGGAGAACTTGCCCTTCCGCAGCGCCGAGATCGCGCCGATGATGATCGACAGGACGAACTCGAGCCCGATGGCCATGACGGCGAGGCGTCCGGTGACCGGAAGGGTGCGCTCGAGCACCGCGTTGACGGACTGTCCGGAGAAGGTGGTGCCCATGTCGCCCTGGAAGATGCCGAGCATGTAGTAGTAGTACTGCACCAGGAAGGGCTGGTCGAGGTGGTACTGGGCTCGCACGGCGGCGAGCAGAGCTTCGCTGGGCGGCTTGTCGCCGAACAGCGCGAGGATGGGGTCTCCCGGCATGAGGAAGACCATGGCGTAGATGAGCAGGGTGGAGCCGAAGAAGACCGGGATCAGCTGAAGAAGCCGGCGCAGGATATAGGCGAGCATCCACTCTCCTTCCGTGGAGGTGAGGGTGCAGGACGCATACCAGGAGGCGGCGACAGGAGCGTCGCCGCCTCAGGGTATGAGCTGCGTTACTTCTTCGACTTGGTGATCTCGTAGTACAGCGGGACGGAGTTCCAGCCGAACGTCACGTTCTGGACGTCCTCGCCGAAACCGCCGTTCACGTTCTGGTACCAGAGCGGGATGGCCGGAAGGTCCTCGAGGAGGATCTCCTGGGCCTTCTTGTAGTCGGCCTGCGCAGCCTTCTCGTCGGTCGCGGCCGCGCCGTCGGCGAGCAGCGAGTCGACCTCGGGGTTGGAGTAGTCGCCATCGTTCGAGGAGGCACCGGTCGCGTACAGCGGGAACAGGAAGTTGTACAGCGACGGGTAGTCCGCCTGCCAGCCCGAGCGGTTCGCGGTCTGGATGGTGCGCTTGCCGCTGGCGTCGCGCTTGTTGACGTCGGCACGGAGCGTGGCGAAGTCGACGTAGGCCTTGCCGGCCGCCTCGATTCCCAGGGTGTTCTTGATCGAGTTGGACACCGCGTCGACCCACACCTGGTGCGGTCCGTCGGAGTTGTACGCGATCTCGAAGGTGCCGGACCACGGGGCGATCTTGTCGGCCTCGGCCCACAGCTTCTTCGCCTCGTCCGGGTTGAACTTCAGCACGTCGCCGCCGTCGAGCGCCTCGCCGCCCCCGTCGATGACGGGAGAGGTGAAGTCCGTTGCCGGGGTGCGGGTGCCGTTGAACACCTTGTCGGTGATCTCATCGCGGTTGATCGCCATCGAGAGTGCCGCACGGCGCAGCTTGCCCTCTTCGCCGGCGAAGTGAGCGACCTGCTCGCCGATCGTGAACGACTGGAAGATCGCTGCCGGCTGGTTGACCGCGCGGTCGCCCAGCTCGTCCTGATAGATGGCGAGCGACGACTCCGGGATCTGGTCGATCACGTCGACGTTCCCGCCTTGCAGGTCCGCGTAGGCCGCGTCGAAGGAGGCGTAGAACGTGATCGTCAGACCGCCGTTCATCACCTTGCGGTCGCCCTGGTAGTCCTCGTTCTTGACCAGGTCGATCTTGACGTCGTGCTGCCAGGCGCCGTCACCGGCGAGCTTGTAGGGGCCGTTGCCGATCGGGTTCTCGCCGAACGCCGCCATGTCGTCGAAGGCGACGTCGGGCAGCGGGTAGAAGGCCGAGTAGCCGAGGCGCGTCGCGAAGTCGTTGGCGACGGGCGAGGTCAGCTCGATCGTGAAGGTGTGGTCATCGGTCTTCTTCAGGCCGGTGAGCTCGGAGTCGGCGTCGGCCTTGAAGCCCACGATGTCCGAGAACCAGGACTGGTTCAGCTGCTTGTTCGACAGCTGAGCGCCCCAGTTCCAGGCCTTGATGAAGTTGTCGGCCTTCACTTCCGTGCCGTCCGTGAACTTCTGACCCTTCTTGAGGGTCACGGTCAGTGTGGTCGGGCTGTCGACCTTGATGTCCTCGGCCATGTCGTTGACGAGCTTGCCGTCGCCGTCGTAGAAGGCCAGGCCGGCGAAGATCGCGTCGAGGATCTTGCCGCCGCCGACCTCGTTCGTGTTCGTCGGGATGAGTGCGTTCTCGGGCTCGGAGCCGTTGGTCGTGATGATGGCGGTGGCATCGACATCGCCGCCGCCCGTGTCACCACTCGGCTGCGGTGTCGAGCCTGACGAGCATCCGGCGAGCGCCGTGACGCCCGCCACCAGAAGTGCCGCACTCGCAAGTGCGATCCGATTGCGCTTCACTTGTGTCCTCCTATGGACGTTGGAGCGATAACCGCCTTCCGTGTGAGAAGGCGGCGCATAACCCCGATCCTAGATCGGGTTCAACCGCGGGAGACGGCCGAGGGCCTAACTGTTACTCACCCTTAACCGAAGTCGCCCCGCCGTGGTGTCCATGGCGGGGCGACCCTGGCCGCTTACGCGAAGGCCTCGATCGGCGGGCAGGCGCACACGAGGTTGCGGTCGCCGTAGGCCTGATCGATGCGGCGCACCGGCGGCCAGTACTTGGTCGCGACCAGCGAGCGCACCGGGTACGCGGCCTCTTCGCGGGTGTACGCGTGCGTCCACTCCCCCGAGATCAGCGACGCCGCGGTGTGCGGCGCATGCACCAGGGGGTTGTCGTCGGCGGGCCAGCGGCCCGCGGCGACGGCATCCGCCTCGGCCTTGATCAGCGTCATCGCCTCGATGAACCGGTCGATCTCGCCGAGGTCCTCGGACTCCGTCGGCTCGACCATCAGCGTGCCCGGGACCGGGAACGACATGGTCGGGGCATGGAAGCCGTAGTCGATCAGGCGCTTGGCGACGTCGTCGACGGTGATGCCGGTGGCCTCCTTGAGCGGACGCAGATCCAGGATGCACTCGTGCGCGACACGCCCCTGCTCGCCGGTGTACAGCACCGGGAAGTGGTCGGCCAGCCGCGCGGCGATGTAGTTGGCGGACAGCACGGCCGCCGCCGTGGCATCGCGCAGACCGTCCGCGCCCATCATGCGCACGTACGCCCACGAGATCGGCAGCACGCCCGCCGAGCCGTAGGGCGCGCCCGAGACGGGCCCGCCCTCGAACACGTGGCCGCCGGCGTGCTTCGCCTTCTGCTCCTGCGGGTGACCGGGCAGGAAAGGCGCGAGGTGCGCCTTGGCCGCGACCGGGCCGATTCCGGGTCCGCCACCGCCGTGCGGGATGGCGAAGGTCTTGTGCAGGTTGAGGTGCGAGACGTCGCCGCCGAGGTCGCCGAACCGGGCGTAGCCGAGCAGCGCGTTGAGGTTCGCGCCGTCCACGTACACCTGGCCGCCCGCATCGTGCACGGCGGAGGTGATCTGGACCACCTGCTCCTCGTACACGCCGTGCGTGGACGGGTAGGTGATCATGAGCGCCGCGAGGTTCTCGGCATGCTGGGAGATCTTGGCGTGCAGGTCGTCCAGATCGACGTTGCCGAGATCGTCGGTGGCGACCACGACGACCTTCATGCCGGCGAGCACGGCGGATGCCGCGTTCGTGCCATGCGCCGACGACGGGATCAGGCACACCGTGCGGTGCTCCTCGCCGTTGGCGTGGTGGTGACCGCGGATGGCGAGCAGGCCCGCCAGCTCACCCTGGGAACCGGCGTTCGGCTGCAGCGAGACGGCGTCGTAGCCGGTGACCTCCGCGAGCCATCCCTCCAGCTGATCGATCATCGCGAGCGAGCCCTCGACGTCCTCGCGAGGGGCGAACGGATGCAGCTGGGCGAACTCCGGCCAGGTGATGGCCGCCATCTCGGTGGCGGCGTTGAGCTTCATCGTGCACGAGCCCAGCGGGATCATGCCGCGGTCGAGCGCATAGTCGCGATCGGCGAGCTGCTTGAGGTAGCGCATCATGGCCGTCTCGGAGCGGTGCACGTGGAAGACCGGGTGCGTGAGGTACTCGTCATCCCGGTGCAGGGCGGCGGGAAGCGCGTTCTCGGAGCCTGCGACGAAGCCGAAGACGCGCTCCTCCCTGCCTCCGAAGAGCAGCGCGACGCGGTGCAGATCGGCGAGGGTGCTGGTCTCGTCCACCGAGATGCCGACGGTGTCGGCATCCGCCAGACGCAGCAGGATGCCGGCGGCGTGCGCCTTCGCGACCATTGCCTCGGCACCGCCCGCGACCCGGACGTTCAGGGTGTCGAAGAAGGCGTCGTGTACGACATCCGCTCCGGCCTCGACGAGCCAGTCCCGCAGGACTGCGGTCTGGGAGGCAACCTCGGAGGCGATCGCACGAAGACCGTCCGGCCCGTGGTACACCGCATACATGGAGGCCATCACGGCCAGCAGCACCTGAGCGGTGCAGATGTTCGAGGTCGCCTTCTCGCGACGGATGTGCTGCTCGCGCGTCTGCAGCGACAGACGATAGGCGGGGTACCCGCTCGCGTCGACCGAGACGCCGACCAGGCGTCCCGGCAGCTGGCGCTCGAGGCCCGCACGCACGGCCATGTACCCGGCGTGCGGTCCGCCGAAGGCCATCGGCACGCCGAAGCGCTGGGTCGTGCCCACGGCGACGTCCGCGCCGAGCGAGCCCGGCGAGCGCAGCAGGGTGAGACCGAGCAGGTCCGCCGCGACGACGGCGATGCCGCCGGCCACGTGCGCGGCGTCGATGACGGCGCTCGGGTCCCAGACGCGACCGGAGGCCCCCGGGTACTGCAGGAAGACACCGAACAGGGCTTCGGGCAGCTCCTCGCCGCCGGCGAGGTCCCGTTCCACGAGCTCCACCCCGACGGCATCCGCCCGTGTCTTCAGCACGGCCTTCGTCTGCGGAAGGGCGTCGGCGTCGACGACGAAGACATCGGTCTTCGCCTTCGAGGCGCGCCGCGCGAGCAGCATCCCCTCGGCCACGGCGGTCGACTCGTCGAGCATCGACGCGTTGGCGGTGGAGAGTCCGGTGAGGTCGGAGACCATGGTCTGGAAGTTGATCAGAGCCTCGAGCCGGCCCTGGGAGATCTCCGGCTGGTACGGCGTGTAGGCGGTGTACCAGGACGGGTTCTCGAGCACGTTGCGCTGGATCACCGACGGCGTGAAGGTGCCGTAGTAGCCCTGGCCGATCATGGCGCGGTTCACCGTGTTGCGGTCGGCGAGCGCGCGCAGCTCGGCGAGCGCCTCGGCCTCGGACGCGGCCACGGGGATGCTCGAGTCACCAGCGTCTGTATAGATGGATGCGGGCACCGCCTGGCGCATCAGCGTCTCGACGGACTCGTCGCCCGTGCCCGAGACGCCGAGGACGTCGAGCATCTGCCGCTGGGCGTCGGAGGTGACCCCGATATGACGATCGGCGAAGGAGACCACTCTCAGCCCTTCGTGATCGCGGTGTAGGCGTCGCGGTCGAGCAGACCGTCCAGCGCGCCGTCGGCGACGGCGACCTTGATCAGCCAGGCGTCCTCGAACGGCGAGGCGTTCAGCAGCGCGGGGTCGTCGACGACCGCCTCATTGACCTCGGTGACGGTGCCGGTGACGGGCGCGTACAGCTCGGAGACCGACTTGGTCGACTCGGCCTCGCCGAACACGTCTCCGCGGGTGAGTTCGGTGCCCACCGCGGGAAGCTCGACGAAGACGATGTCGCCGAGGGCGTCGGCGGCGAAGTCGGTGATGCCGATCGTCGCGGTCTGGCCGTCGACGGCGACCCATTCGTGCTCTTCGCTGTACTTGAGGGTGGTGAGATCGGTCATTTCTTCCTCCGGTAGAAAGGCAGGGCTGTCACGGTCGCGGGGATCTTGGTCCCACGCACATCAAGGAATACTGCGGTTCCCTCGTCGGCGGAAGAGGGATCGACGAAGGCCATCGCGATGGGGTGGCCGAGCGTCGGGCTGAGGGCGCCGCTGGTGATCTCTCCGAGGACGCTGCCGTCTTCGGAGACCACGGCGTAGCCGGCGCGGCCGGCGCGTCGGCCCTCGGCGGTGAGGCCGACGAGCACGCGGGCGTCCGCGGCGGGAGTGATGGCGTCCTTGCCGACGAAGCGCTCCTTGTCGGCGACGACGACGCGACCCAGTCCCGCCTGCGCGGGCCTGGTCTCGCGGGAGAGCTCATGCCCGTAGAGCGGCATTCCCGCCTCCAGACGCAGCGTGTCGCGGGCAGCGAGTCCGGCGGGAACGAGTCCGTGCGGTTCGCCGGCGTCGAGCACGGCATCCCAGAGCGCCTCCGCGTCGGCTGCCGCGACGAGCAGCTCGAAGCCGTCCTCGCCGGTGTAGCCCGTGCGGGCCAGCAGCAGCGGCTTGCCGGCGAAGGTCGCGGTGGCCCAGGAGTAGTACTTCTGCTCGGCCCAGGGGATGCTGACGTCGTCGATGCCTGCGACCTCGGTGAGGATCTGCTCGGAGGCAGGACCCTGTACGGCGATCAGCGCGTAGTCGTCGGAGACGTCCTCGACGGCCACGGCGAAGCCGGTCACCCGGGCCTGCAGGCCCTCGCGCACGGCATCCCGGTTGCCCGCATTCGAGATGATCAGGAAGTCGTCGTCCTGCAGGCGGTAGACGATGACGTCGTCGACGATGCCGCCGTCCTCCGCGAGCAGCAGCGAGTACTTCGCCTTGCCGACCGTCATCGCGGAGAGCCGTCCGGCGAGCGCGTAGTCGAGGTAGGCCGGGGCGTCCGCACCCCGTACGGTGAACTCGGCCATGTGCGAGATGTCGAAGACCCCGGCCGCTGTGCGCACCGCGTGGTGCTCGGCGAGGTCGGAGGTGTAGCGCACCGGCATCTGCCAGCCGCCGAAGTCGGTGAAGGACGCCCCGAGCGCCTCATGGCGTGGTCGGAGCGGGGTGAACCGCGGCTCTGCCGCGGAATCGGATGGAGGGGTTTCGGTCACGGAGCTCTCCCGGTCTGGTCGGGCGGGACGCCGTCTTGGTCGTCCTCGGAACTCCCCCTCTGTCATCGGGCCTGAGAGCTTCGCCCGTCCTTCGACGGGCCCGGGGACCCATGCCAGGAGTGGCTTTCACCGTCGGCGGATGCGTGAGCATCGCTTTCCAGAGCGGCCGGACCGGAACGGTAGGGATACCTGAGAGATTGGCGGGGAGGCTTGCTCCTTCGGTGCCCGGCTGCGCTCACCGGGCTCTCCCGCACAGGTCATCGGCCTGTGTTCAGTTAGAGCTCCAGCATAGCGGCACCCGGCCGTGCGCACGTGGCCGGATTCGCGAGCTCATCGGCCGCGCGCGGCACTCCTCTAGGCTCGTCATCGTGACCGTAACGACAGCTGAGAACGACGCGATCCGCGTGGCGGTGTCGACCGTCATCTTCTCCCTGCGCAGCGCCGCCGAGGGCGATCGCCTGATGCTGCCGCTGGTCCGACGCACACGCGAACCGCACCGCGGCGCATGGGCGCTGCCGGGAGGCTGGCTGGACCCCGCCGAGGACCTGGACGCCGCGGCATCCCGCACCCTTGCTGAGACGACCGCGCTCAAGCCGAGCTACCTGGAGCAGCTGTACACGTTCGGCGACGTCGATCGCGCGCCGACCCGGGCGATCTCCATCGTGTACTGGGCGCTGCTGCGGTCGGACCTCGTCGACGCGCAGCGCTCGGCGAGCGACGCCCCCGAGAATGTCGAGTGGTTCGACGTCGACGCCATCCCGCCGCTGGCGTTCGACCACAATCGCATCGCGGAGTACGCGCTGGACCGTCTGCGCAACAAGGTCGCGTACAGCCGCATCGCCGCGGGGCTGCTGCCGGATGAGTTCACGCTCACCGAGCTGCGCGAGGTGTACGAGGCCGTGCTCGGCAGGCGGCTGGACCCCTCGAACTTCCGCCGTCTGCTGGAGGGATCCGACGAGCTGGTTCCCACGGAGTCGTTCCGCACCGGCAAGCACCGGCCGGCGCGCCTGTACCGCTACCACGCCGACTGACCGCCCCGTCCGCCGCTGGCCCGAGGTGTGCGCGACGTCACACGGATGACCTCGGATTGCACTTCTGGTCATATCGACATAATCTGTGACTCGCACAGTAAGTGTCGAAGTGACTATAAGGCGGCGCCCGATGTCCACCCCCCTCCTCTCCCCCGAAATCGACCCCTCGGTCGACCACGCTCTGCAGGCGATCATCTCGGGCTCCTCGACCGAGTCCACCTGCACCACCGACCTCGCGGCGGGCCCGTGGGACTTCGACAGCCGCCCCGGCTACGGTCCGGGCTCCTCGATGGGCGACGTCATTCCCACCGGGGCCCCGCGCCAGGGAGAGCTGCCGCAGGAGTACCGCGACGCCGACGAGGCCGAGCTGCACGCGCGCATCGACGCCGCCAAGCAGACCCTCGGCGATCGCGTCGTCGTGCTCGGGCACTTCTACCAGCGGGAAGAGGTGGTCCGGCACGCCGACTACGTGGGCGACTCGTTCCAGCTCGCGAACGCCGCGCTGGAACATCCCGAAGCCGAGGCCATCGTGTTCTGCGGCGTGCACTTCATGGCCGAGACCGCCGACCTGCTCTCCCGTCCCGAGCAGTCCGTGATCCTGCCGAACCTCGCGGCGGGCTGCTCGATGGCGGATATGGCCGACATCGACCAGGTGGAGGACTGCTGGGAGCAGCTCGCCGACGTCTACGGACCACTGGACCAGCCGGATGCCGACGGCCTCGTGCCCGTCATCCCGGTCACCTACATGAACTCCTCCGCGGCGATCAAGGGCTTCGTCGGCCGTCACGGCGGGATCGTGTGCACGTCGTCGAACGCGACGACGGTGCTGGAATGGGCGTTCGCCCGCGGCCGGCGCGTGCTGTTCTTCCCCGACCAGCACCTGGGCCGCAACACCGCCAAGGCGATGGGCGTGCCGCTGGAGCAGATGCCGATGTGGAACCCGCGTCGGCCCCTGGGCGGTTCGACGGTCGCAGAGCTGCAGGACAGCCGCGTGATCCTCTGGCACGGATTCTGCTCGGTGCACCGCCGCTTCAGCGTCGCCCAGATCGACCAGGCCCGTGCCGAGCACCCCGGCGTGCGCGTGATCGTGCATCCGGAGTGCCCGATGGAGGTCGTGGATGCCGCCGACGAAGCGGGCTCCACCGAGTACATCCGCCGCGCGATCGCCGACGCGACCGAACCCACCACCTTCGCCATCGGCACGGAGATCAATCTGGTGAGACGCCTGGCCGCGCAGTATCCGCAGCACGAGATCTTCTGCCTCGATCCGGTCGTCTGCCCGTGCTCGACCATGTACCGCATCCACCCCGGTTACCTCGCCTGGGTGCTGGAGGAGCTGGTCACCGGGACCGTGCAGAACCGGATCCGCGTCGCGGATGACGTCGCCGCCCCGGGCCGGCTCGCGCTGGAGCGGATGCTGGCGGCGAAGCCGCGATGAGGGTCCTCGTCGTCGGCGCGGGCATCGCGGGACTCACCGCGGCCCTGCGCGCGGACGCCCTCGGTCACGACGTCGAGGTGCTCGTGAAGGGGCGCCTCGGCGAGGGAAGCACCACGCACGCCCAGGGCGGCATCGCCGGTCAGTACGGTCCAGGAGACTCGGCGGCACTGCACGCGCTGGACACCGTGCACGCCGGAGACGGCCACGGCGATCCTGCGGCGATCGGCGCCCTCGTGGATGGCGCCGCGTCCGCGCTGGAGGCATTGATCGACGCCGGTGTGCGCTTCGATCTCGCTGCCGACGGATCCATCGCCCGGGGCCTGGAAGCCGCGCATTCGCTGCCGCGCATCGCCCACGCGGGCGGAGACGCCACGGGTCGCGCGATCTCGGACGCCCTCACGCACCGCCTGCGGGCGAGCGGCGCGACGGTGCGCGAGCGGGCGTTCGCCTCGGACCTGCTGGTCGAGGGCGGGCGGGTGCGCGGCATCCGGCTGCTGGACCACACGCGCGTCGATGCGGATGCCGTGATCCTCGCCACGGGCGGTGCCGGGCACCTGTATCCCTTCACGACCAATCCGGTCGGCACCACCGGCGACGGCATCGCGATGGCGCTGCGCGCCGGGGCGTCAGTGGCCGATCTGGAGTTCGTGCAGTTCCACCCGACCGTGCTCATCGATGGCGACGGCGCGTTCCTCCTCTCGGAGGCCGTGCGCGGAGCGGGCGCGACGCTGCTGGATGCCGAGGGCCGGCGATTCCTGCTCGACGAGCACCCCGACGGCGAGCTGGCCCCGCGCGATGTGGTCGCGCGTGCCGTGGCCGGGCAGGCGATCGCTCAGGGCTCGCCGGTGCGGCTGGACGCGACGCGCCTGGGCCGCGACCGGCTGGCCCAGCGCTTCCCCACCATCGACGCCGAGCTGCGGCGACGCGGATACGACTGGTCCGAGGAGCCCGTGCCCGTCTCTCCCGCCGCGCACTACCTGATGGGCGGCGTCGCCACCGACACCGAGGGACGCACGTCGCTGCCCGGCCTGTGGGCCGTGGGAGAGACCTCCCGCACCGGTGTGCACGGCGCGAACCGGCTGGCATCCAACTCGCTGCTGGAGGGCGCGGTCTTCGGCGCGCGCGCCGCGGACTCCCTCGCCGCCACGTCGCCCACCACGTTCCCCGGGCGGGGCGCACCATCTCGCCGGACGGAAGGCGACCCTCCGGGACCCGGGGACGATGCTCCGCGCTTCTCGCGTCTGGCCCTGCAGCGGCTGATGTGGGAGAACGTGGGACTGCGGCGAGATGATGCCGGCCTCTCCCACGCCGCCCGAACGCTGAGTTCCTGGGTCGCACCGCAGCCGCGCACTTCGTGCGAACAGGAGGATGCGAACCTGCTCGTCACCGCCCGTGCCGTGACAGCCGCCGCGCTGGCGCGCGCCGACTCGCTCGGCGCGCACTTCCGCCTCGCCCCCGCTCTGATCGGAGCTCGATGATCACCCCGGCCACCCTGCACCGCACCGTGCGCGCCGCACTGGAGGAGGACGCCCCCTGGGGTGACATCACCAGCACCGCCCTGCTGCCCGACCACGCCCACGCCACAGCCGACCTCATCGCCCGGGAAGCGGGCGTGTTCAGCGGTGGCGAGGTCTTCGCCGCCGCCTTCGCACTCACGGATCCTGCCGTGCAGATCGACCTGCATGTGGGGGACGGCGACCGGTTCGACGCCGGCGACGCTCTCGCCTCGGTGTCAGGCAGAGCACGCAGTCTCCTCACCGCCGAGCGCGTCGCGCTGAACTTCACCCAACGGATGAGCGGCATCGCGACGCTCACCGCCGCGTACACGGATGCCGTGACCGGCACCGGCGTGCGCATCGCCGACACCCGCAAGACCACGCCGGGGCTTCGGGAATTCGAGCGGCACGCTGTGCTCTCAGGCGGCGGCAGCAATCACCGCCGGTCGCTGTCGGACGCCGTGATGGCCAAGGACAACCACCTCGCCGTGCTGCGCCAGGGCGGACGAGACCTCGCGTCAGCCCTGCGCGAGGCACTCTCCCGACTGCCGCACACCACGCATGTCGTGGTGGAGGTGGACCGGCTCGACCAGATCCCCGCGGTGCTCGACGGCGGCGCCGACACCGTGCTGCTGGACAACTTCTCCCTCGACGAGCTGCGCGCGGCAGTCGATCTGCTCGCCGGGCGGGCGACCGCCGAGGCCTCCGGCGGGGTGAACCTCGACACCGTGCGTGCCATCGCCGAGACCGGCGTGCAGGTGATCTCGGTCGGGGCCCTGACGCACTCCGCCCGCGCGCTGGACCTCGGGCTCGATCTGCGGATCGACTAGTGCTCTATCTCGATCACGCGGCGACCTCGCCGGTGCGTCCCGAGGTCCTCGAGGCGATGCGTCCGTACCTGACGGACGTGTACGGCAACCCGTCGAGCCACCACACGGCAGGCGAGGCCGCATCGTCCGCGCTGCAGCAGGCACGGGAGCGCGTCGCCGCCCGCCTCGGCATGCGGCCCTCCGACATCGTCTTCACCTCCGGAGGCACCGAGGCGAACAATCTCGCGGTGAAGGGCATCGTGCTCGGCACCCTGCCGTCCCCGCCCGGACGACGACACCTCATCACCACCCCCCTGGAGCACGAATCGGTGCTGGAGTCGGCCGAGCATCTGCATCGCCTGCACGGCGTGGACGTCACCCGCCTGCCTGTCGACGGGCAGGGTTCCCTGCGGCCCGACGATCTGGCCGCGGCGCTGCGGGACGAGACCGCCCTGGTCAGCTTCGCGCACGCCAACAACGAGATCGGCACGGTGCAGGACGCCGCGGCGCTGGCGGCCGTCGCCCGCGAGCGGCGCGTGCCGGTGCATGTGGACGCCGTGCAGTCCGCAGGCTGGCTGGACCTGCGCCAGCTCGGAGCGGACGCCGGAATCGCGGCGATCTCGATCGCCGGCCACAAGCTGGGCGCCCCCAAGGGCACCGGCGCGCTCGCCGTCCGCTCGCGCATCCCGCTCGAACCCCTGCTGCACGGCGGCGGCCAGGAGCGGGGACGTCGCAGCGGCACGGAGAACGTCGCCGGTGCCGTCGCCCTGGCGCTCGCCCTCGAACTGACCGAGCACGAGCGCGAGCAGCGCACCGCGGCGATCGCCGCGACGAGGGACGCCTTCATCGCCGGCGTGCTTCATGCCGTGCCTCAGGCGGCGTTGACCGGTTCGCCCGATCACCGACTGCCGAACCTGGCGAGCTTCACGTTCGCCGGCACGAGCGGCGAGGCGATCCTGCTGGAGCTCGAGCGCCGCGGCGTGATCTCCTCCAGCGGCTCGGCGTGCGCCGCGGGGAGCGATGAACCCTCGCACGTGCTGCTGGCCTGTGGAGTCGCCCCCGAGATCGCGCAGACCTCGGTACGCTTCACCTTCGATCGTGCTCCCCTGCCCGAGGGGTCGGGACAGCACCTGGCCGCACTGGTCGCCGCCGCGGTGGCGGGCGTCGTCGGCTGAACGCGTGCGCGCCGATCCGCACCCCGGTCACGCCGGGTTCGCGGCATCCCACCAATCCAGCACCCGGGTGCCGGTGAGAGTGAGCCACTTGGACGGCTCGCCCTGCGGTGCGTCGATCTCCACCCAGACCGCACCACCCGGGCGCCCGCCCTGCAACCAGGTGCCGTCGGGCCTGCGCGCCGCGCGCACGACCTCCGCAGCCTCGGCGAGGCGCGGGTCGGGCTCGGACTGCTCCAGCCGGGCGACGGCGCGGAAATGGTCCAGTGCGGCGAGTGCGCTGTACTGCCACCTGCTCGGTGCGATGAAATCGGTGACCCATGGTCCCACGATCTCGCCGTCGGACAGGCGTCGCATCAGGCCGCGCTCCAGCAGATACCCCTCACCGCCGTGCCGCGCCTCACGCAGCGCGGTGTCGCCGGTGATGTCCTCGTAGGCGAGCATCTCGACGACGGCGTTGAGCGTGGAATGGAACGACGAACGCACGGAGTTCCCCTCCTCTGCTTCGCAGTTCCACCCGCCGTCGGCCAGCCGGTGGGCGGGGAACCAGTCCGCCAGCGCCGACACGTCGGCGCCCAGCCAGGCGCCGGTCGCCAGGGTGAACGCGTTGATGCAGACGTCGACCTCCCCTCCCCAGTACGGCAGGTCGTCGTACTCCCAACGGCTGTTCTCGGCGAGCTTCTCCGCCGTCCCGGCCAACGCGCGCGCATCCAGTCCGAGCACGCGCAGGTCCCTCAGTGCCCAGGTCGTGGCGATCCAGGGCTGTTCACCCGCGGTGCGCTCGATCACGCCCGCGCCGTCGAAGTCCTTCGAGGGGAAGTACGCGCCGCCGGCCCATTGCCCGTCCGGATCCTGGTGGGCGAGGATCACCGCGCCGAACCCCTCGGTGCCGACGCGCGACCGTGTCGCCTGCCATGACGCCTCGGGCGCACCCAGCAGGTCGCGCTCGAGCTGCCATCGCAGCGACGGATCCGAATCGAGCAACCAGTTCGTGATGTCCTTCGTCAGCGAAGTCATCTTCCGCACGTTACGCCGCCCCTCCTCCATCCGGAAGCCTCGCCCGCCGTAGGATCGGTGACGTGCATCCGCTGGTCACCATGATCGTCCCAGGGCGCGACGTCGCCGCCTTCGCCCCGGCCGCGATCGCGTCGCTGCAGGCGCAGAGCGAAGTGCGCTGGCGTGCGCTGCTCATCGACGACGGCTCGCTCGACGACACCGGCGCGGTGTTCGCGGCCGCCGCGGCATCGGACCGCCGTTTCGAGCTGCTCCATCACCGGGAGGCGCGCGGTCTCGGCGCCGCCCGCAACATCGGACTGGATCGTGTCGACACGCCTTTCGTGGGATTCCTGGATGCCGACGACGAACTCGCACGGGACGCGCTGAGGCTCTGGCTGAGTGCACTCGACGAGTCCGGCAGCGACTTCGCCGCGGGCGCCTACGTGCGCGCGAGAGCCGTCGACGGCGGCTACACCTCGGGCCGGGTGCAGCCCTGGGTGGCGAGGGCCACCTCGCCGCGTCGGCTGGGCGTCACGCTCGCCGAGCATCCGCACGCGTCCGGCAACATCGTCGCCTGGTCCAAGCTCAGTCGCGCGCACGTCTGGGACGACCTGCGCTTCCCGGAGAACGTGGCGTACGAGGATCAGATCGTGGCGCAGCGCATGTACACGCGGGCACGCGCCTTCGACGTCCTGCCCGACGTGGTGGTGCGCTGGCGTCTGCGTGCCGACGGCACCTCGATCACCCAGGGGAAGGCACGTCTGCCTGTGCTGCACGACTACCTCACGGCGCTGCGCGGCGGTATCCGAGTGCTGCACGATGCCGGTGTGGTCGAAGCCGTCGTCACCCGCCTGGACCTGATCTTCGCCATGGATCTGCCCCCGCTGCGCGAGATCGCGCGGGAGCACCCCGACCCGGCGTATACCGCGATGCTGGACGGGTTCGAACACGAGCTGCGCGCCCTTCCCGAGTTCGCATCCGCTCACCCCGACCCGGCTCTTGCCGCCGCCCTCGCCTGGTGACGACGGTGAGCACCTACCTGGAATCGCTGTTCTCGCTGCAGGGACGAACCGCCGTCGTCACCGGTGGGTCGTCGGGCATCGGCCGGGCGATCGCCTCCGCGCTGGCCCGAGCGGGAGCCGCGACGGTGATCGTCGCGCGCGGCGAGTCACGCATCGCCGACGCCGTACGCGCGCTGACCGATGACGGATGCCGCGCTGCCGGCGTGGTCGGCGATCTCAGCACGCGAGCAGGCATCGGCGAGGTCGCGGAGGCGGCCGCGGAACCGTTCGGCGAACCCGACATCCTGGTGAATTCGGCGGGCGTCAACATCCGTCCTCCGATCTCGGAGATCACGGAGCGGGACTGGGATCTGACGCTGACCGTCAACACGCTCGCGCCGTTTCTGCTCGGCCAGCGCTACGCGCCAGGGATGGCGCGGCGCGGGTTCGGGCGCCTGATCCACATCAGCTCCCAGCAGGCGCACCGCGCTTTCGTCTCCAGCGGGGTCTACGGCGTCTCGAAGGGCGCGGTCGAATCGCTCATGCGCTCCGAGGCCGAGGCATGGGGCGGCACCGGCGTGACGAGCAACACGTTGGTGCCGGGTTTCGTCCTCACGCCGCTGAACGCGCGACTGCAGGACGACACCGCGAAGGTGGCGGAGCTCGCCGCGCGCACCATGATCGGTCGCAACGGTCTGCCCGAGGACTTCGCGTCGGCGGCGGTCTTCCTCGCCGGCGCCGGCTCGGCGTACGTCACCGGGCACTCGCTGTTCGTGGACGGCGGGCTGTCCGCTCACTGATGCCGATCGGCGACGTTCGCATCCCCGGCCGTGCGGTCAATGGCCCGTCGGCGGCCACGCGTCGCGGAGACTCGAGTCCGGGTGCAGCGACGGATCGAGGGCGACGTGGGGCTCGATGCGCGCAGCGGCCACCTGCTGCGCGGCCAGTTCGGCGTACAGCCCACCGGCCGCGAGCAGTTCGGCGTGCGTGCCGGACTCGATGATCCTTCCCGCTTCCAGCACATGGATGGCGTCGGCACCCATCACCGTCGACAGCCGGTGCGCGATGGAGATCACGGTGCGCCCCTTGGCGGCTTCATCCAGCGCCTCCTGCACGACGCGCTCGGAGACCGTGTCGAGCGCGGAGGTCGCCTCGTCGAGCAGCAGCACCGGCGGGTCCTTCAGCAGCACGCGGGCGATGGCGATGCGCTGCTTCTCTCCGCCCGAGAGACGGTAGCCGCGCTCGCCGACGACGGTGTCGTAGCCTGCCTCGAAGCCGGCGATGATGTGGTGGATGTTGGCCGCGCGGCACGCCGCCTCGATCTCGGCGTCGGTGGCGTCCGGCTTCGCGTACCGCAGGTTCTCGCGGATCGTGGAGTGGAACAGATACGTCTCCTGCGAGACGATGCCGATGTCGTCGATGATCGCGTCCTGGCGGAGGTCGCGGACGTCCGCACCGGCGAAGCGCACGGTGCCTGCGCTGGCCTCGTAGAGCCGGGGTGCGAGGTACAGGATCGTTGTCTTGCCCGCGCCCGACGGGCCGACGAACGCGACGTGGCTGCCGGGTTCGGCGACGAAGGAGACGCCGTCGAGTGTCGCGCGGGAATCGTCCGCGGCATCCGGGTAGCGGAAGACGACGTCCTCGAACTCGACACGGCCGCGCGGGCCGGGCGCGGATGCCATGCCGATGGCGTTCGGAGCATCGCTGATCTGCGGCACGAGGTCGAGGTACTCGAAGATGCGCGCGAAGAGCGCCTTGGAGGTCTGCAGGTCCAGCGCGACGCGCATGAGACCCATCAACGGCATCAGCAGCCGTGCCTGGACAGTCGTGAACGCCACGATCGCCCCCGCGGTGATCTCCGGTGCGCCGCCGCCGATGAACAGACCGGCGACGAGGTAGATCACCGCAGGCACGCTCGACATGAGCACCTGCACGACCGCGAAGAAACCCTGGCCGCTCATGGCACGCCGCACCTGCAGACGCACCTGGTTGCGGTTCTCGTCCTGGTAGCGAGCGGACTCCGTGCGCTGGCGGTTGAAGGACTTCGACAGCAGGATGCCCGAGACGCTGAGTGTCTCCTGCGTGATGCTGGTGAGCTCCGAGAGCGACTCCTGCGTCTCACCGGCGATGCGTGCTCGGATCTGACCGACCCGCCGCTGGATCAGGACGAGGACGGGCATCATCACCACCGCGATCAGGGTGAGGCGCACGTCGATGACGATCATGGCGACCAGCGATGCGATCACCGTGACCGTGTTGCCGAGGATGCTCGTCACGGTGTTCGTCAGCACGCCGGAGACCCCGCCGACATCGTTCTGCAGCCTCGACTGGATGACGCCCGTCTTGGTGCGGGTGAAGAAGGCCAGCTCCATGGCCTGCAGGTGCTCGAACAGCTTCACCCGCAGGTCGCCGGTGACCTCGTTGCCGACGGTGGAGGTGAGCCAGGTCTGCACGACGCCCAGCACGGCCGAGAGCAGGAACAGTCCGATCATGATGCCCACCAGGGCTGACAGCAGCGGGATGTGCGGCCCTCCGCCGTCGAGCGGGAAGAGCGCGTCATCGAAGATGCGCTGCACGAGCAGCGGCGGGATGACGGCGAGCCCCGCGCCGACCACGACGAGCAGGGCGGTCAGCAGCAATCGTGACCGGTAGGGGATGAACAGCTCGACGACGCGCCGCCCCAGTCCCGCGACGGCGGGAGCCGATGCGTTGAGCCTGCGCTGCGCCGCCTCGTCCACACCGCGGAAGCCTCCGCCGCGTCCACCCATGCTCATCCCCTCAGGTTAGTGCGCGCCTCGGACGTCGGAATGAAACGTCGGTGCGACCGGTTACGCTGTAACGCTGATCCACCACCGCGCTGATCCACCGGCACGGGGTGCGCCCCTCGCATGGGTCGCCCTGCACACGCCACCTGTCAAGGAGTCCCATGTCTGCCGTCCACACCGGAGCCGTCCCCGTGCAGCGCACGACGCCGGGCTTCATCCCCGCCAAGGACATGGCGGTCATCTGGGTCCTGCTGGCGGCCGCCTTCGTCGCGATCCTCAACGAGACGACGATGGGGATGGCAATCCCGCATCTGATCTCGGACCTCGGGATCACCCCGATCGCCGCGCAGTGGGTCACCAGTGCCTTCATGCTCACCATGGCGGTCGTCATTCCGATCACGGGCTTCCTGCTGCGTCGCTTCACGACCCGGCAGATGTTCCTCGCCGCGATCGCGCTGTTCTCGGCGGGCACGCTGCTCGCCGCCCTGGCAGCGGGTTTCCCGATGCTGCTGGGAGCGCGCATCGTGCAGGCGTCCGGCACCGCTGTCATGATGCCGCTCCTGATGACCACGATCATGAACCTCGTCCCGGCGGCTTCGCGCGGCCGCATGATGGGGCGCGTCAGCATCGTCATCGCGCTGGCCCCCGCCATCGGTCCCACCATGTCGGGCTTCCTGCTGGACCACTTCGGCTGGCGGGCCATCTTCGTCGTGGTGCTGCCGATCGCGCTGGTGGCGATGCTCATCGGATGGCGCTGGCTGACGAATGTCGGCGAGACCACCCGTGCGCCGATCGACCCGCTGTCGATCGTGCTGTCGGCGTTCGGCTTCGGCGGGCTCGTGTACGGGCTCAGCCAGATCGGCGGACTCGGTCAGGGTGCCAGCTGGGCGCCGATGGCGATCGCCCTCGTGGTGGGAGTCGCCGGTCTGGGTCTGTTCCTGTGGCGACAGGTCATCCTGCAGAAGTCGGATGACGCGCTGCTGGACCTGCGGGTGTTCGCCTCGCGGGACTTCTCGCTGTCGATGACCCAGATGTTCCTGCTGTCGCTGGCTTTCTTCGGCAGCATCACCGTCGTCCCGCTGTACCTGCAGGACGCCCTGGAACTCAAGGCGCTCGATGCCGGACTGATCGTGCTGCCGGGCGCACTGGCGATGGGCCTGCTCGGTCCGGTGATCGGCCGCATCTACGACAGTCACGGCACGCGGATCCTGCTCATCCCGGGTTCGATCCTGGCCGCCGCCACGCTGTGGCTGTTCACCACGCTGACGGTCGACAGCTCGATCTGGTTCGTCATCACCGCGCAGACGCTGCTCTCCGTGGGGCTCGCGCTCTCGTTCACCCCGCTGTTCACCGCAGCGCTGGCGTCGCTGAAGCCGAAGTTCTACTCGTACGGCAGCGCCGTGATCGGAACCGTGCAGCAGGTGGCGGGCGCCGCAGGCATCGCGGTGATGATGGCGATCTTCACGTCGATCGTGAACGCCGGGGGCGGCACCGAGGTTCCGCAGGCCGTGGCGGCGGGCACCCGCACATCGCTGACCATCGGCGCGATCATCGCCACGATCACGATCGTGGGAGCCTTCCTGATCCGCAAGCCGGAGGACGACGGCGAGGGGTCCGCACCGCACGCCGGCCACTGAGCGGCAGGTCCTTCCGCTCCGGGCAGCGGCGGAGTACCGTCCAGTGGCATGATCATCACTCCCCCGGCGCAGGAGGACGCGAGCGGACCTGTTGCGCGGATGTACCAGAACGATGTGGTCGAAGACGGCTTCGTGCACACCTACACGGCCGCGATGGCGCTGAACCCCGAGGCCGACGAGGCATTCAGGGCTCTGGTCAGGGCAGTCCTGCCGTCGATCGGCGTCCGCGTCTACGAGGCCGCGACGCTGGGGGCGGCACGCGCGATCGGATCAGTGCACTGCCTGACCGCGCACGCGCGCAAGTCACTGAAAGCAGGCACACCGACGAGGCGGGGCTGCGGGCGTTCGCCGCGGACGAGGACGAGGGGTTCGACGCCGCCGAGCAGGCGGTGATCCGCTTCGCGGAGAAGCTCTCGACCGCACCGGCGACCATGAGCGACGCGGACTCCGCCGAATTGCGCGCGTACGGCTTCAGCGACCGGCAGATCGTCGACATCACTCTCGCGGCCGGCCTGCGCAATCATTTCAGCCGGTCTCTGCTCGCTCTGGCGGTTCCTCTGGACGAGGATCCGCTGCTGCCGGCCGATCTGGCTGCGGCTCTGCGCACCCGGGCCGAGCGCCGGTGAGGCGGACGCAGCCTCTTCGTCGTGCGCGCGAACGCCCTGCCGCCGACGCGATGCCATAGCAGCCCGCGGGTGCTCAGCCGCCAGACGGCGCCTTCGTCACGGTGGGCAGCACGCAGTATCCGTCCACGCACATCCCCGCAGCCGCGTCCGACTCGATCAGCTGCAGCGACGGGGGCGCGGAGGGCGCCGAAGTCTCTGTGACAGGAACCTGCTTCTCAGCCATCCCTCGATGGTACGCCTTGCCGCAGGCACTGGCACCGCCGCCGGATCGGGGCCGAGCTCGCCGGCACGGATCAACCCGCTTCCGCTGCCGTCCTCCAGCCGATACTGTGCGGAATCATGAACACAGAGGCCGTTCGTCCAGGCGAGACTCCGTCGGAGCGCGCGGACCGCAACTGGAATGAGCTGATGCAGGAGCTGCGGGTCATGCAGACCGGCACGCAGATTCTCAGTGGCTTCCTGCTCGCCGTCGCCTTCCAGCCCCGCTTCGCCGAGCTGGACGACCTCCAGCGGGCGCTCTACGTCACCCTGGTGCTGCTCGCCGCGACGGCGACCGTCCTCGCGCTCACGCCGGTCGGGTTGCACCGGATGCTGTTCCAGGAGCGGCGCAAGATCCAGCTCGTCCGGGCGACGGACCGGCTGGTCAAGGTGAACCTGATCGTGATCGGCGCGGTGACCGTCGGCGTGGTGGCGCTGATCCTCGACGTCGCCCTGGACCGCACCACCGCGATCGTCGTGGCTGTCATCGGCGTGATCGTGATCCTGGTGCTGTGGGTGGGTCTGCCTCCGTTGCTGCGCCGACGACCGCGAGGAGAGCCCGACGTGGAGGAAGAAGAGACGTCGCACATGTGAATGGCCTGCGAGTACGCCGCTGAGGTTGAATCACCGGACGGAGTGCGGAATCGTGGCCCGGACACCGCGCTGAACGGTGCGGTGCCCGCAACCGGAAGGAGAGCAGCATGCTCACCCTGACCGACAACGCAAACACCATCGCCGCGACGATCGTCGCACAGCAGAGCACGACGCCGGATGCGGGACTGCGCATCCATTCGTCGGGCACTGCCGCAGAGCCGCGCTTCGCGGTGACCATCGCCACCACACCGGAACCCGGTGACGCGGTCATCGGCGATGAGGACATCCGCGTGTTCCTGGAGCAGGCCGTCGCGGAAGCCCTGGACGACAAGGTGCTCGATGCCTCTGTCGACGAGGAGGGTGCCGTCTCGTTCACCCTGCTCCCCCAGCCGGCCTGACGCTGCAGTCCGCCAGGCCATCAGCGCGAAGAGCCGTCGTCCGCCACATCGGACGGCGGCTTTTCGTATGCCGGGTCGCGCATGCGATCTGACCTAGCGTGAGGGGATGCTGCGCCGCCTTCTCTCGCGCCTGTTCTGGACGTTCAGTCGCTGGACGCTCCGCACCGAGCCCGCCCCGACCCGTCCGACCGTGCTCGTCGGTGCTCCGCACACCTCGAACTGGGACTTCGTGCTCATGCTCGCCATCGCCTGGCGCCTCGGCGTCGACCTGCGCTGGCTGGGCAAGAAGAGCCTCTTCGCCGGATGGCGCGGCGCGATCATGCGGCGCCTCGGCGGCATCCCGGTGGATCGCGAAGACCCGGGCCGCGTGGTCGACGACGCAGTCGCCGCGGTGCGCTCAGGCGAGATGTTCGGACTGGTCGTCACACCCGACGGCACCCGCAAGGGCCACTCGTACTGGAAGTCGGGCTTCTACCGGATCGCGCGCGAGGCCGGGATGCCGGTGACGCTCGGCTTCGTCGACCGCACCACGATGACAGCGGGACTCGGCCCGACCATCGATCTGACCGGAGACGTCGCCTCCGACATGGACCACATCCGGGCATTCTATGCAGACAAGGCCGGACTGCGTCCGGAGCACCGCGTGGAGCCGCGGCTGCGCGACGAGGACGCCGGGGACTGACGCGGCGGCCCGCTACGTCCGGGCAGCCCGTGAGCGTCTGCGCAGCGCATCCGCGAGAAGCGTCAGCAGGTGGTGCAGCATCCCCGTCGACACGACCGCCCAGACGATGACGGCGACGAGCAGCGCCACGCTGCCGACAGAACCGGCGGCAGGCAGGGCATCGGCCTAGCCGAGCGAGAGCGACGCGACGGCGAACATGCCGACCGGGAAGACCATCGACCACAGCGACGGCACGTAGCGCAGAGGCACACGATGCAGCGCGTGCCGCCAGACCCCGGCACCGACCAGCAGCGGGATCAGCCACAGACAGAACACCCAGAACACGACCACCGTGGCCGCGATCAGCGGACGGACGGCGTCGACCAGCGGGGTGTGGTCCATGCGAACGATCGCGGCCCCGGCTACCACGGCGATCGCCAGCGCGCCCATCGCAACCCAGTACGCCGGATCGAACTGCTGCGGTGTGACGCCGTGGTGCACCACGCGCAGCAGCACGAGCATGGCCATCGCCGCATACAGGACCACGCCCACCGACCACGCCAGCACGGCCAGCAGCCCTACCCAGGAGGCGACGGCGCTGTCGACGCGCGGATGCAGCTGCGCCATGCCGATCGCCAGCGACTGACTGGCGACCGCCCAGATGAACCAGGTTCCGTTCGCGCGTGCCAGGATCGGCCTTCCGTCGCGCCGCATCATCACCTGCCAGGGCAGTGCGTAGCCGAACACGAACCAGATGAACGCGGCGACGAGGAACAGCGGTATCGCGAGGACGTCGAGCCCCTCCTGCGCGAGGCGCACGCCGAGCACATCGGTCGCTGCGACCACGGTGAAGAAGGCGAACGCGGTCTCCGGATCGCGCAGATCGGCGACGACACGCTCCCAGAACGCGAACGCACGCCACACGAACAGCACCCAGAGCACGACGTACAGGGCCGCAGCCGCGCACAGCAGGGCAAACGAAAGCGGGCGGATGCCGGCGGCGTGCAGTCCGATGGACACGATCCCCGTGCCCATGACCGCCGCGAAGTATCCCGGCGACAGGTGTGCGACGGCATGGCGGACCGGAGACGAGGCGTCCTGCTCGGCGGCGGCCGTTGCGCTCATCGCCTGTCACCTCCGGATGCCCCGACGGCGTCCACCGTCCGTTCCAGTATCGCGCGCAATCCGCGCGCCGCGTGAAGCGAGGTCAGCACCGCGACCCTGTCAGTCCCAGTCGAGGTACTCCTCGATGACGACGGCGGTCTCGATGGGGTGCGTCGCCGGGAAGAAGTGGTCCGCGTGCGGAATGCGCATGATGCTCGCGCGCTCGGGTGCGGTGGCGTGCAGCGTCTCGGCGTTCACGGCCGGGGTCACGTCGTCGTCCGATGCCTGGATGATGAGCACGGGGACGCCCGGGGCCAGGTCGATCTGCGCATCCTCGACGCCCAGCAGCAGCAGGCCGTTCACGCGTTCGTGGTGCTCGCTCGCGAACACCCGGGCGATCGTGCCGCCGGCGCCATGCCCTCCGATCCAGGTGTCGGCGATCCCGAGGTGGTCGATCACGGCGAGGGCATCGGCTGCGCGATCGCCGAGGGCGAGTTCATCCGACTGAGCGCGTGCGCCGATCCGGACGACCCGGAAGCCGGCTTCTTCGGCCAGATAGTGCGAGACCACGCCCAGACCGTCCGCCTGCAGGTCGCGGTGCGTGACCAGCGTCAGAGTGACCGGCCCCTCCCCCTCGTCGGCGAACGGGACCGCGCGGCCGTCGGGCTCGAAAGTGGTGATCTGCGTCACGGTGCTCTCCTGCGTGTCTGTCGGCCGTCGCACCGGATGCGCGAACCGCCTTGATCACCGTATTCACGCTGTCGCCCGCAGACAAGTTCGCGTCATGGGCGGGCCCTTCTGCGGGGCGCGGAGACCAACAGTCCACCCAGGACTGCAACAACGCCACCGACCAGCAACAAGCTCCCACCCGACGTCGTGTCGATGAGTATTCCGCCCACGGCAGCGCCCACTGCGACGGCCGCGTTCGCCGCCATGACCAGCAGGCTTCCGATCTGCTCCAGTCGGACTGGTTCCGTCCTGGCCCCCCAGATCTGCAGGGAAGTGGCGACTCCGCCGAACCCGAAACCCCACAGCATCGCCGTGACGAGCAGCCCCGGCAGCGAGTTGCCGACCACGAGCATGAGAAGCATGCCTGCGCCCAGCACCGCTGGATACAGGAGTACCCCTGCGCGCCTGGTGCGATCAGCGAGGGGTCCCGCGAGCGCGGTTCCGACGAAATTCGTGATGCCGAATACGAGCAGCAGCGTCGCGACTGCCCCCGTATCGATGCGTGCCAGGCTCACGACGATGGGACGGAAGAACGGGTATCCCACGAAATGGCCGGCATAGATCAACATGGTCGCCACCAGACCGAGCCGCACTATCCGTGATCGCAGTGCGGCGCCCAGCGCGCTCAAGCCGCGAACGTGTCTCGCGGGCAATGACGGAAGAGTCGCTGCCTGCACCATCAATGCGACCACAGCGCACGCGGCAGCGAGAGCGAACACTCCTCGCCACCCCCAGATGTCGCCCAGCCACGCGCCGAGCGGGATGGCCACTCCCGTAGCGACCGGAACACCGGCATTGACCACCGCGAGCGCGGATCCGAGGCGAGACGGGGGAACGAGTTGTGCGGTCACAGCGATCCCCATCGCCCAGAACCCTCCCAGCGCCACTCCGAGGACGCACCTCGCCAGCAGGAGCACCGCCAGACCGGGGGTCAGCGCGGTCAGCACATTTCCGATCACGGCAAGAGCAGTGAGCCCGAGCATAACGCGACGGCGATCGGAGCGCGACAGCATCACCGGTATGAACAGCGCCGACAGCGTCGCAGCGATTGCGGTAGCGGTGAAGCTCTGACCGGCAGCACCGATGCTCACCTGCAGGCCCTCTGCAATGAGCGGCAGCAGGCTCGTGGGCAGGAACTGCGACATGGCGATGGAGAATATCCCCAGTCCCAACGAGACGACACCGCCCCACAGGCGGTGCTCCCTTCTGTGGGTCGTCTGTTCCCCGCGACTCACCGCTGCGGCGCCCGCGTTCCGCTTGCTCGTTCCGCCTCCGTGTCAGCGAATCGCCTGCAGCTCACGGTCGGGTCGCCCTCCCGACCTGAACCGGGTCGGCGTAGTAGACGTTGATCTCCCGGATCAAGCCGTTCTCGAAGGTGATGAAATGCCCGACCAGGGTGTCAATGACCTTGCCGGTGGCTACGGAGGTCGCACGCATGCGCATCTGGATCGCCAGCCCCGCTTCCCCTTCGAAGTACTGTGTCTGCGACAGCTCCAGGGACGACCAGGTAGCACTGAACAGCGCGAAGAAGCGCTCGAACCCCGCAACACCGCGCCACTCGCCGGGGTATGGCAGGGAGGGGCCCTGCCGACCGACCACCTGGGGATGCAGATGCGACGCCATCTCGCTGAAGTCTGCGCCTGCCTTCGCGCCGCCGGCCTCGACATAGCGTTGCTCCGCTTCGTAGAAGCTGTCCAGCCTGGCCCTGAAGCTGGTTGTCGAATCGTCGATTGCGCTCATCGTCGCCTCCTATGGATGACTCGTAGTATTCCCCATCCGTCACCCGGGATCGCCGCAGTTCTCGCCAGCAGAACCTCACTCTCCGTCCCGAACGCGCCCACCTAGCATGTCCTCAGAGACCGGACGGTGGCCTGGAGCACGTCGTCAGTGGGAATCGAAGGAGATTGAGATGTCTGATGAGTCTGTTCTGAAGCGGATCCGCGGGTTGGAGGATCGTGCGCGCATCATCGACATCGTGGGCAAGTTCGCGGTCAGCATCGACCGGCGCCGCTGGGACGATCTTGCAAGCTGCTTCGCGGACGAGATCGAGTTCAATACGATCAGGTCTGGGCGTTGGGTTCGATCCGGGCGCGCCGAGCTCATCGACACTCTTCAACGCGCATTCGAGATGTACACGGCGACGCAGCACATCAGTGCGAACCATCAGATCACGATCACTGGAGACGAGGCAGTGGCCCTGTCCACCCTCAACGCCACGCACCACCTCGTCGGAGCGCCCGGCGGCGACTTCCACCAACAGGTGGGGTACTACGAGTACCACCTGGTGCGCGAGCCGAAGATGGGCTGGCAGATCACGAAGGTCGAGCAGTTCGTGCATTGGCAGCGCGGCAACCAGGAGATCTTCGACCGCACACTCGCTTAGGCGATACTCGTAGATCCCGTGGCGCGAGATCTAGGAGTATTGCCTCTTCACACCCCCGACGACTCCAGCGAGTCGCGCAATCAACCAACGTCGCTGGGCAGCATCTGAGGCAGGTCAGAGATCGTCCTGCCCTGCGGCCTATGGTGCGACTGCGTAACTCGCCTCGGCGAGTACATCCGCACTCAGAGCACTCGTCTGCGTGAACTCGGCCACGATCCTCCCGTGCGAGAGGACGAGGACGCGATGCGATTGCGCGGCGACCTCCTCGAAGTCCGTACTGATCAGGACGATAGCCGTGCCGGACTCTGCGGCCTCATGCAGCAGGTCGTAGAGAATTGCTCGAGAGCCGATGTCCACACCGGCTGTGGGGTCTTCCAGAACCACCACGGCAGGTCGATCCGCGAGCGCGCGTGCGAAGATGACCTTCTGCTGGTTCCCACCGCTCAGCTCCGACATATCGCGGTCGGCACTGCCTCGCGGCATCACGTCGAACGTGTCCGCGGTTGAGAGCACCTCCCGCGTCTCACGCCACGGATTTCTGAACCCGGCACGTGTCCACCCGCCGAACCGACGCCGACTGGGCAGCATGTTCTCGCGGATCGCCAGTCCGGTGACCACTCCTTCACGCTGTCGGTCTCCGGGCACCACCGCGCATCCGCTTCTCGTCATCGCATCGGGCCGGCCGAGTGGAAGGGGTTCGCCCTTGAGATGTACCGAGCCACCAGTAGGCTTCGTCGCACCAGCCAGTGCCTGAGCGAGTTCGCGCGTTCCGCTTCCCACCAGCCCGCAGACACCGAGCACCTCCCCGGCCTGCACCTCGAAGGAAATCGGTTCCATGACTCTCTCGGTCGTCAGGTCTCTGACGATGAGGTGAGGTGCACCGTCGCCGCCTGCCGTGCTGCGCGAGCGACCACGGGGCTGCGAGCCTGCGGCCTCGGCGCCGACGATGTGTCGTACGAGTTCATCGTGTGCGATGCCCGACATAGGAGTCGTGCAGACGTTCTTGCCGTTACGCAGAACCGTCACCTTGTCGACGAGGCCGTCGAGCTCATCCAGCCGGTGGGTCACATAGATGAACGCTGCGCCGCCGCGTCTCATGCCCTTGAGCGCATTCGTGAGGCGCTCGACCTCAGGCTTCGGCAGGCTGGCGCTCACCTCATCGAGTACGACGATGCGCGGATGCTGCGCCAGCGCGCGCGCCAGTGCGCACAGCACCTGCTCGTCACGGGAGAGCGAGCTGACCAGACGGTCCGGGGCGAAGTCCGCCCCGACAGAGGCCAAGGCTTCGACGGCTCGGATCGATGTCGCCCTGTCGTCAACGAGACCGAACCGTTTGTCGAATCCCAGCTGAAGTGCGATGTTGTCGGAGACGCTCAGGTCGTCGACGAGACCGAGATCCTGATGGACGAACGCGACGCCGGCATCCCTTGTGTCGTGGGGGCTGTGATTCGGCGGCAGTGCTGTCCCATTGACCTCGATGACCCCGGAATCCATTCGATGCACACCGGCGAGGATCTTGATGATCGTGGACTTGCCTGCCCCGTTGGCGCCGAGAAGCGCGTGTATCTCGCCCGGCTCGACATCGAAGGACACATCATCCAGAACCGTGCTCTGACCGAACGTCTTGACGACCCGTGAAAAACGCAGCGCAGGTGCTGCTCCCTGCACGAGCCCAGTGTGTGAATTCTCCATGACGCTGCTCCTTGCTCAGATGCCTATGCCACCGGCGATGTCGATGACAGCGCCGGTGATGTATCCGCCGTGGGGGCCGGCGAGGAAGCCGACGACGGCGGCGACTTCCTCTAGGGTTGCGATCCGACGGATAGGAACCATGTCGAGATACTCGTCTGGAGCGACTGTACTGCCCAGTGCTTCGACCATCATGTCCGTCGGCATCGCGCCGGGTTGAACGATATTGGCGGTGATGCCGCGGTACCCGAGATCACGGGCGACCCCGCGCGCGTACCCGATCAGCGCCGCTTTGCCCCCGGCGTAGTCGGCGACGCCGGGGGTCAGAGCCAGGGTGCCGTTCCTCGACCCGATGAAGACGATGCGACCTTCGTCCGACAAGACTCTGGCTGCCGCTCGCGTCGTGGCGACCACGCCCGCCACATTCACCTGCCATTGATGATCGAGAGCGTCGACGTCAAGAGCGGGGTCGTCGACCCGCTGGCCCTTCGCGACAACCGCGGCGTTGTTGATGAGGATGTCCAGGGCTCCGAGTTCGGAGATCACCTGCGAAATCAGCCGGCTCGCTGCGGAGGTGTCTGCCTGGTCGCTTTGAATCGCGACCGCGCGGCGGCCGAGCCGCTCCACGCGCCGGACGACGGCCGCAGCCTTGTCAGCAGAGCTCGCATAGCTGATGGCGACATCGGCGCCCATCTGTGCGAGTGCGACGGCAAGTGTCGCACCGAGTCCTCGCGATCCACCGGTGATGAGTGCGGTCTTGCCGGCAAGAGGTTGGGGCATGTGCGTTCTCCTTCGAACGTGAGTGGTCGGTCGCGCCGTGAAGCGTCGGGGCTACGACAGGAACCGGACTCCCGTCAGCTCTTCGCTGAGGGCCCAGTTCCGCGCGGCATTCACCGTGTCCACGGCGTATCGCATGACACCGCGACCGGCGCCGGACTCGAAGAAGTCCAGTGGTGCGTCTGAACTCACCAGAGTCGCGATGTCGCAGTCCTCGCAGTAGACGCCCCCGCGGTCTGCCAGTTGGATGCTCGTCGCGCACCAGACTCCGGTGGCCGCACCCTGGCTGGGCGTCTTCAAGCGCCGTTCGGGGTCCACTACTGGATTGCCGTCGGCATCCAGCAGCCCGGCCGCGATCATGTCCTCTCTCTTCAGATAGGTTCCCAGCCCCGTCGAGGCGATGTTGCCGGGATGCACGGCGAATGCGCGAACACCGTGCGCCGCGGCCCGTTGATCCAATTCCACCGCGAAGAGCGCAACGGCGGTCTTCGATTGGCCGTAAGCCTGCAACGGGTCGTATTCACGCCGATCGTAGTTGGGATCATCGAAATCAACGGGAGCGTACTGATGGGCCAGCGACGAGTAGAGCACGACCCGGGCGCCACCGGCACGGCTGAGTGCAGGCCACAGGCCCGCAGTCAGCTGGAAGTGCCCCAGATGGTTGGTGGAGAGCTGTCGCTCGTTCCCCCGAGAATCACGCGAGAGCGGCGGCGCCATGATGCCCGCTGCATTGATCAGGATGTGCAACGGAAGCTCGCGCCCCGTCACTGATGCGCAGAGATCATCGATCGTCTTCGGATCGGTCAGGTCCACCCGCACGAACTCAGCATCAGACGGGCCGAGCTCGGCTCGGGCGGCATCGAGTTCGCGGTCCGCGATGATGACGTGCGCACCGGCGCCCGCCAGCGTTCGCGCCGTCTCCAGGCCGAGGCCGGAGTTCCCGCCCGTGACCAGCGCGTTCCGTCCGGTCAGGTCGATCCCCGCGATGACTTCACTGCTCGTCGATGCCGGGCCGAAGGGCGAGCCGATCGGCTCTTGTGAGATCGTCATGTCGATACCTCTGTCTTCCTTGACGTGGGGTGGATGGAGTCCGTCCGCGTCGCTATGCGGCGGGGAGCCCGATGGTCTTGGTCTGCAGATACTGCTCAAAGCCCTCGAGGCCGTTCTGCCGGCCCAGACCGCTCTGCTTGTACCCGCCGAAGGGCGCATCGGCGGCATACGGATCGCTGCTGTTGATGCGCACGACTCCGGCGCGCAGCCGATCGGCGACAGCTCGTGCGCGCAGGGGGTCTTCTGAGGTGACGTTCGCGCCGAGTCCGTACGGAGAGTCATTCGCGATGCGCACCGCGTCCTCTTCATCGTCGTAAGGGATCACGGTCAGCACGGGCCCGAAGATCTCCTCCTGCGCGATTCTCATCCGGTTGTCGACATCGGCGAAGAGCGTCGGTTGGATGAAGTACCCCTTCTCCAGGTGCTCCGGGCGGCCACCACCGGTGACGATCCTCGCGCCTTCTGCCGTTCCGAGAGCCAGATATCCCAGCACGCGCTCGCGCTGTCGTGCGCTGATCACGGGTCCCATGTGCACGTCGGGGTCATTCGGATCGCCGTAGGGAATCTTGGCCATCTCTGCGGCAGTGCGCTCGACGATCTCCTCATACGACGACCGCGGAGCCAGCAGCCTCGTCGGAAGATGGCAGCCCTGTCCGGCGTGGGCGGTGACGAAGAATGCCGCCATCGGAAGGTGCACATCCAGATCGGCGTCGTCCAGAAGGATGTTGGCCGACTTGCCGCCCAGTTCCAAGAAGAGGCGTTTCAGAGTCGGAGCCGCCTGCGCGGCGATCCTTCGACCGGTGGCTGTCGATCCGGTGAACGAGATCATGTCTACCCGGGGATCGGTGACGAGTCTCTCTCCCGCCCGGTGATCGGATGATGTGACGATGTTGAGCACGCCCCGGGGGATGTCGGTGTGCTGAGCGACCAGCCGCGCCAACCGGGTCGCGTTGAACGGCGTGTCCGGCGCTGGCTTGAGCACCACGGTGTTGCCTGTCGCCAGCGCTTGGCCCAGCTTGTGCAGCGTGATCTCGACCGGAACATTCCACGGGACAATCGCCCCGACGACGCCGACTGCCTCCTTCTGCACGACCCTGCGCACAGTCTGACCGAACTTCTGCACGTCGCCCAGGTCGCGTTCCCAGGGGAACTCCCGGACGAGGCGAGCAGGATAGGTCAACGCGTCATCGAGCGTCGGATCCAGGTGCGCGAGCTGGACGAGCGATCGCGGCATACCGGTCTCGTCGATGATCTCCTGGCGGAAGAGTTCCCGCTCCCCTTCCAGCGCAGCCTGCAGTTGCAAGAGAGAACGCTCGCGCAGCTCCCGGTTCGTCGACCAGTCCGTCGTATCGAACGCGGTGCGTGCAGCCGAGATCGCGCGGTCGACGTCGTCGAGTGTGCCGTCGGCGACCTGCCCGATCACCTCTTCTGTGGCGGGGTTGAGATCATCGAACCTCGCTCCAGAAGATGATCCGACAAGATCTCCATCGATCAGCATCAACTCGTCGTGCACTGCATTCATCGTCTTCCCTTTCACACAGGGTTCAGGCTCATCCTCGATCCGGGGATGGAAGCGGGAGTTTCTCGCATCGGAGCATCGTGTGAAATACGAATCAATCACGAAGCAGGAGCGACCAGAGACAAGTTCTAGCTAGCGGAATCACGGACGGCCGCGCTCAGAACCGAAGCATTGCCCGACGCGTCGCCGGATCGTACGGCAGTCTGCTGCATGCGGTCGATATCGCCGTTCTGGGGGCGAGAGGCAGCGACCTCACCCCAGCGGGCGCGCTCCTTCTGCCGCGCCCCCAAGAGCACGCGGCAGAAGGAGCCCGGTCCGAATCATGCGGTTCTTCGGCGGCGGGTGATCGTGGAGATGATCACCGCTATCAACAACGCCGCACCGTTGAACACGTCCTGGATATAGACCGCAGCACCCAACTGGTTGAGCCCGGTGATGCCGACGCCTATCACATAGACGGCTATCACTGTCCCGGCGACGTTGTAGCGTCCCGGTCTGAAACACGTGGCTCCGAGGAACGCTGCGGCGAATGCAGGCAGCAGCGAGCCCAGACCGATGACCGGCGACGATCCTCCCAGGCTCATCATTGAAACGGTCCCCGCCACTGAGCACAGGAATCCGCCGATGATGAAGCTCTGACGTACTTGACGGTCAGCGTTGATGCCCGACAGTCTCGCCGCGGTGGGGTTCGCACCGACCGCGTAGGATCGGCGCCCCCATACCGTCAGTTCGAGGAGTACGAACAACAACACGGCTGCCAAGGCGAGGTAGAGGAACGGCAGCGGGATGCCCGCGATTCGCTGTCGGCCCAGATCTAGGAACCAGGCAGGGGCGGGGCCTGTGATCACGTGGTTCTGCGTCAACCACTCGGTGAGGCCAAGGATCAGCATTCCCGTTCCGAGCGTCGTGGTGAACGACGGTAGACCGAGCCGCGTGACCAACTGGCCGTTGATTATCCCGATAGCGATTCCCACCACGATCACCGCGGCCAGCGCCAGCATCGGCGGCCACTGGTTCCGAATCACCAGCACCGCGCAGAGGCTCTGTGCGAGACCGAGTTGAAAGCCGGTGGAGAGGTCGAAGTGCCCGGCGACGAGCGGAACCACTACCGCGAGCGCCAGCAGTCCCGTCGTCGCCTGCACCGACAGAATCGTCTGGAGATTCGATACCGTGGCGAAGACCTGAGGGTTGTTGATGCTGAAAACCACCCAGAGAAGCGCCAAGACGCCGACGAGAGCGAACTTGGACACGACGTACGAAAGCAGCCCGCTGCCTCTGGACGCCTCCCTTCGCGCACCTTGAGTCCCGGAGGGGGGCGCGAACGTCGGGTCGGCGGTGCCGACGATCCGCGTCCGCGCTCTCACTACCGTGTCTTTACCAGTCATTTGGTCCCCCAAAGTGTGTGGTAGGCGTCCCGGTAGTCGAACTCGATGTCCCAACCGCGCGTGAAGATCTCTTCGGGTGCGTCGTCGATGTTCGCCTCGGTCCAAATGCGCTGGGGTACAACCTGGAACTTGCTCACAGACTGGTCCGCCATCAGGCGAGCGAGACTGTCGACGGCTGCCCAGGCAGAGTATGGGGTAGGCGAGGCCAACTCCAATGCGACCTGACCTGTCTTGATCTGGGACATCTGCTGCGGCAGACCGGTCATCGACAACAATTTGACACTGCCACTCTTGCCGGCCAACTGAATACCCTGCTGGATAAAGCTCGCAGTGGCGTCGTCCGAACCCCAGACATAGTCAATGTCGGGATGCTGTTGAAGCTGTGTTGTCACGAGTGGTGCAAGACTCGTTCCCAGAGTCGCAGTAGTGATGTCTGACGAGTAGACGACGCAATCCGCGCAGTCGCTCTTGAGTTTTGCGGCGATCGCAGCCGTTCGCTGCTGGACGTTCGGTACGCCCGGGACGTCGAGTAGGAGAACGTGCGCCTTGCCGGCGGAATCAGCCATGAGCCATTCGGCGACATCCTCGCCACCGACCAGAGGATCCGGCGCGATGTAGGTATCGATTCCTTCGACATCGTTGGCGCCGGGAGTCTGCTGGGTGAGCACGAACGGAACGCGCTTGGCTACCACCGATGTCATGGCATCACCATAGAGATTCGGGTCTGCGGAGATGGCAATGATGCCGTCGACGCCGGAAGCGACTGCGTTCTTGATTGTCTGGTTGTAGACGGTGGGATCGAACTTGCCGTCGACGACGTCCACAGTCCAGCCGAGCGACTCGGCCACCCTCTTCTCCTCCTCCGCCTCGTCGACGCAGCCTTGGCCGGCACTGCTGCACGGCATGATCAGGATGTGTTTGCCGGTCGGTGGGGTGAACGAGTCGGCGGGAGCATCGATCTCGGTGACCGGCCCCATGGCGTCCGTCACCACCGCAGATGCTTCGCCGGGACCTTCACTGGTGCTACTGCTGTCACTCGACCCGCCGGAGCACGCCGCCAGTGTCAGTGCCGAGGCCACTGCGACCGCTGTCAAGAGAAGTGCGCGGGGCCGGCGCCTGCTGCCCCCGCTGGTGATGGTGATATTCATTGCAGTGTCCTCCATGTTCATACGTTGAAAAACGTCATTGTTCTTGTTGAAAGTCCGATACTCACCTATGGCGACGAGCCGGCCGATTTTGTGTGGTGCTGCCCGGAGGTGCGTCCAAACTCATCGGCGTGCAGAATTTCGCTCCGCTGAATCGCTCGGTCAGCCCAGAGAATTTGCGAGCTGCCGGCTCCTGCGACGAATCACCAGTAATGTCGCCCATGTCTTGACCTCCTTTGGCCAACCATCATCGGCGCCGCATTTCGACGTACCCCATGGCCCCGCCCATCGCGTGTCAAGAATTCAACGAGGCTCATCGCAAGTGTGGTTGGGATGAGCGCCTCGTGTCCACACGATTCCTTCAAGCAGAACCGCCTTGTGCTCAAGCAAGGCGTGGGACATGGTTGATAGTTCTTGGTCCAGGCGATGACGGGTCTCCGAACCGGACCCAGCTGCAGGCGCCGCATTGCGCTCCCCGCTACAGGATTCTTGGTGACAGAATTGCACCCTGGCCTCTCTCCGGCCGTTCTAGGCTGACGGTCACGCCGCGCCCCCCTGTCCCGTAAACGCGCGCAGACCCGCCCGTCGAGCAACAGGACGACGGTGAATGCCGCGTGCCACGACGAACGGGTTCGGGATCGCTCGCCTGTCTATTGGGAGGTTGAACGCAAATGCGTGAAAAAGAACTATCGGGAAAAGTGGCACTGGTCACAGGTGGCAGTCGAGGGATAGGCGCGGCCATCGCTGTGAGCCTCGCCGACTTGGGTGCCGATGTGGCGTTCACCTACTCACGCTCGAAGGATTCCGCCGATCACGTCGCCGCGACGATCGGATCTGGTGGCCGGCGTGCTCTGGCGATCAGAGCTGACAGTGCTGACGCGACCGAGGTGATCGGCGCCGTCGACCAGACGTTCGATCAGCTTGGTGGACTGGACATTCTCGTGAACTGCGCAGGCATCAATCGCCGCGCGCCAATCGAAGTGGTGCCACTCGAGGAAGTCGATCGCACCTTGGCGACGAATACCCGAGGCGTGTACCTGGCCGCGCAAGCGGCGCTGCGGCACATGCCCGAGGGCGGGCGAATCATCTCCATCGGAAGCAATCTCGCCGATCGGGTGCCGTTCTCCGGGCTGACCCTGTACACCATGAGCAAGGCTGCGCTTCTCGGCTTGACCAAGGCCCTGGCGCGCGAGGTCGGTGATCGAGGCATCACGGTCAATCTGATCCAGCCAGGGCCGACCAATACTGACATGAATCCCGAGGACGGCCCCACCGGCGAACTGGCACGCTCGATGAGCGCCCTCGGCCGTCACGCCTCCACCCGAGAGATCGCAGACGCGGTGACATTCTTGGCAAGCGCGCGCGCGACGAACATCACGGGCACGGCGCTGACTGTCGACGGCGGCTCGAACGCCTGACCCGGAAATTGCCCGGGTATGAGTAGCCTGCCTGGAAGAACTGCCTGCGCGGACTGCTCGCCGGACAACGGCTACCCTGCGAAGTCGAACCGGACCTGGCCGCGTGCACGCGGGATCGCCGCGACGATCCCCGAGCGGTGTTCCAGCAACCTCACGCAGTGTCTCGGCAGCATGCCGATCCTCGGGTTCAGTAAGGCCGAGCAGCTCGCGGTCACGGTATCCTGGTGAGGATGATGACCAGCCAGGCCCATGTTGGCCGCTCCCGGAACGGCGATCTGGTCGTGCGCTGATCCGCGCTCCTCCTTGCGTGGGTGACCCGAACTCACCCAGACAGCACAAGGAGAACCATGACAGCACACTTCAACCACACAATCATCGCCTCGATCGACGCTGCCGAAAATGGCGGAGTTCTATCGTGACCTGCTCGAAGCCGACGACGCGCCCGCGTGGGGCCCGTACGTCAACGTACAGATCGGCGGCGGCGTCTTGCTGCAGTTCGCGGCCCCGCCGATGGAGTTCCCGCCGCAGCACTATGCGTATCTGCTCGATGATGCCCACTTCGACCGCGCTTACGCCAAGATCACCGATCACGGCTTGGATCATTGGGCAGACCCTCAGCGATCCAAGCCCGGAGAGATCAACCACGAACACGGCGGCCGAGGCGTCTATCTCCTCGATCCCTCAGGGCACTATCTCGAGCTGATCACCCAGCCGTACCTCTGACCCGCGGCGGGCGAGACGGGACATCCGGTCCGCGTACCCTGACGCTGACCCGGGGCGGGGTCGGCCCGAAACTCCGTCCCCGATTCAGCAACACGGCCGAGCACGCCGGCAGGGTCGACAATGTGACGAGGGGTCACCATCTTGACTTCGTACGCGTGAGAAGCAGAGAGCTCTCCCGAAGGGTCACAGGCTGACTGCGTTGGAGACTATTCAGCGAGTGTCGCGACCAGTCGGAAGCCGTCGCCGTCCGAGACGATATATCCGGCGACGTCGTCCGCGAAGTGCGTGCCCAGCAGCAGAGTGTCGGTGCCGGCGAATTCCTCCAGCAGCTTGCGCCGGGTGCGGGCTGAGACTTCGCCGTCCCAGTCACCCTGAGAGCTCCATTCGGGGCGGGCGATCTGTACCGGGTGGTGGAAGGCGTCGCCGGTCACCAATGCAGATGACCCAGCGGACTCCACCCGGATGCTGTGGTGTGCAGCGGTATGGCCCGGCGTCAGCTCGTAGCGCACACCTGGGATCACCTGACCGTTGATCGGCACCAGGTCCAGTCGGCCTGCGTCGACAATCGGCTGGAACGATTCCTCCTGGATGAGCCGGGTCTGTTCGGACAGCGCGTGGCTATCCGGTAGGAATGCCCGGTCGAGCGAACTGGCCTCGTCGTCGGACGAGTCATCCGTTGCGGCACCTGCCACGATGATCTGGCTCAGGTGACGCTCGTATTCATCGCGCACCATGACGAGGCGGGCGTTCGGGAAGGTCGGAACCCATGCGCCCGCCTCATTGCGCATGCTGCACCATCCCACGTGATCCAGGTGTGCGTGGGTGCAGAGTACGATGTCGATGTCCTCGCGGGCGTAGCCCGCCTCGCTGAGCCTGTCCAGAAAAGACGTCTCCAAGTTGCTCCACGCAGGCTGCATGGGATAGTTCTTGCCGTTACCGCATCCCGTATCGGCGAGAATCACGTGCTCACCTGTGTCGATGACGAACGAATGCACCTCAGCGCGGATCCGCGCCTTCTCGTCGATGTAGGCGGGGTACAGCCAGTCGATCTCCGTCACCGCCTCCGGCGTCAGCTCCGGAATGAGTCCGTCCATCATTCCGACCTCGATGGGAAATTCGAGGACCTTGGTGATCTTGAAGTCGCCTACTTGCCACGTGTTCATTTCGAACCTCTCTGTTCTCTGTTGTCCATGCTCCCGGTTCCGGGGCGCGTCAGGTTGTCGGCAAGACATGGTCAGCGAACTGATCGCGCAATGTCTTCTTGCTGAATTTGCCAACGCTCGTCTTGGGGATCTCCGCCATGAAGATCACGTCGTCCGGCAGCTGCCAGCGGTCCAACCGGGCCCGCAGGAAGGTCAGCAGATCCTCCTTGCTCAGATCGTGCCCGTCTTTGAGGACCACGCATGCGAGGGGTCGTTCCATCCAACGCGGATGCGCCACGGCCACGACGGCCGCCTCAGCTACCGAGGGATGACCCATGATCGAGTTCTCCAGATCGACCGAGCTGATCCACTCCCCACCTGATTTGACCAGATCCTTGGTGCGATCGACGAGCCGGATGAACCCCAACGGCGAGATGCATGCCACATCCCCGGTGCGCAGCCAGCCATCGGGCGAGAACTGCTCCTGCTCATCTTCCAGGCGATAGTACTGTCGGGCGATCCACGGCCCGCGCACCTCCAGCTCACCCTGATGAGTGTCGTCCCAGGGGAGAACCTGCCTGCTGTCGGGGTCGACAATGCGCGCCTGCACGCCGTGCAATGTCATACCGGCAGTGCTGCGCCAGTGCGCCTTCTCCTCGTCATCCATCCCATCCATCTCTGGGCGCAGACGTGCGATCGAGCCCAGCGGCGAGACCTCGGTCATGCCCCAAGCCTGGGTTATGGGGAAGCCCAGCGCCTGGTGATAGCCCTCTGAGAGCGCGACGGGAACGGCCGAGCCACCGCCGAGAATTCGGTTCAGTGAGGAGAGATCGTAGTCGTCGAGCAAAGGAAGAGCGCCCATCCAGATGCTCGGCACGCCGGCGGTGTATGTGACCCGCTCCTGGCTCATCAGCTGCAGGATCGCCGGCGGCGAGAGGTCCGGGCCGGGCATCACAATGTCCGCGCCCGCCTGGACGGCGGTGTACGGCAACCCCCACGCCATGGCGTGGAACATCGGCACGACAGGCATGACGACATCTCTGTCGGTCACGGCAGACACGGCCGCGGACACACCCGCGTTCGAGTGCAACCAGATTGAGCGGTGTGAGTATAGGACTCCCTTCGGATTTCCCGTAGTCCCGGATGTGTAGCAGAGTGCCGCCGCGCGGTGCTCATCGCGCACACGATCGTTGAAGCCCGCTTCGTGAGAGCCCGCGAGCAGTTGCTCCCAGCGGATGATTCTGGGGTCATCGGGAAGCTCCGCGTCTCCCCCGGCATCGTCCATGACGATGACGTGACGAACACTGCGGAGATGGGGAAGATGCGGCAGCAGACGGTTCAGCAGGGAGGAGTCCACGAAGATGGCCTCGTCTTCTGCGTGGTCGATCGAGTACCGGATCTGCTCGGCGAAGTACCTGATGTTGATGGTGTGCAGGACCCGGCCTGTTCCGGGCACGGCGAAGTACAGCGCGAGATGTCGCGCCGTGTTCCACGCGAATGAGCCCACCCGCGCGTCCGCAGACAAGCCGAGTCGATCCAGCGCACCAGCGAGCCGACGAGCTTCCGCCCCCAGGTCACGATAGTCCGTCCGTACGATACCGGTCGCGGTCCTGGTCACCACGCGACTCTGGGGATAGTGGGAGATCCCTCGTTCCCAGATGGATCCCACTGTCAACGGGAATTCCTGCATTAGGCCCTGCATGGGTCCTCCAGTGCTTCCGGGTCCGGCCGAGCGCTGCTCCACGGTCGACCGCGCCACCTAAGACCTGCCCGGGCGCGTTATCCGATCTCAGCCTCGTTGCCGAACGATGTGTCGGTTGCTCCCGTCCCCGAGAGCGCCTGTTCCATTCTCGACACGAGCGTGATATAAGTTCAAGAACAGGTTCAGCGATAGGTTCATTGAAGAACCGTTATGAGGTGTCATGGAACCCCAATTGACTCTGCGGCGGCTGGAGATCTTCCGCCTCATCGTCGACAAGCGCAGCGTGACCCGCGCCGCAGCGCAGCTCATGATCGCGCAGCCCGCTGTGTCCAGTCAGTTGCGCTCCCTCGAGGAATGGGCCGGCGCCAAGCTGTTCGTCCGTCGAGGCAACCAGTTGTTCCTCACAGAAGCAGGTCGACGCGTCGATGCGTGGGCGAAACGTGTTCTTGCCAGCGCCACGGAGGTGCGGCGCGACGTCGAGGGCACCGAGTCCGGACAGTCCGGCAGCGTGGTGGTGGCTGCAAGCATGGGCGTCGGCAGCTACCTGCTCCCCCGGGTTCTCACCCGGTTCCGTGAGCGCAACCCAGGAGCAGACATCACCCTCAACATCGTCCCGCCTCAAGAGACGCTGCGACAGATCGAAACGGGGGAGGCCGATTTCGCGGTCACATCGTGGGATTCGGATGAGATTCTCCCTGACGTCCGCTCAGAGGTGTTGCGGGACGAACCGCTGGTACTCGTGGTCCGTTACGACAAGCGCCCTCCCGGCGGGACGCTGCACCTGGACGACGCCTTGCGGTTGCCGCTCGTGGGGGCGCCCCGAGCCGTCGCCGCCCAGCGCAGCCTGACGGCACAGCTGCGCAGAATCAGCGATGTCGAACCCGAGTATGTGATCAGTCTCGGCCACGCGCTGTCGACGACCCGCGCCGTCATCGAGCACGGATGGGCAGCGATCCTCCCGAGATACGCAGTGGAGCAGGAGGTGGCGGCTGCTGACCTTGCGATCGTCAATATTCCGGGGTTCGATGTGCGAGAGCGCCTCGCGCTGGTATGGCATCCGGAGAAGATCTTCTCCAAGCTCCATGAGCGGCTGATGTCTGCGACCCGTCACGAGCTGGGCACGGTCGAGGACACTCGCCCAGCCACCTACTGGTAAACGGAACACCGGTGATTCTCCTGGCCAGAATGTACTTGTCGTTCGGTGAGCGCTCCTCGAGACTGGCGGCATGAGCATTCAGGATTCCGTCATCGCTGACCCGGCCGCGCGCACGATCGCGCGATCCGAAATCACCGCGCTCCTGCAGCGCTACGCGAACATGGCCGTGGAGAACGCCGATTTCGCCGGCATGTCACGTCTGTTCTCGGAAGACGGGTCGTTCATTCTGCTCGACGGAACCGCAGTACCCGTGACGGAGATCGAACAGATCGTCGCCGGCAATGAATCAACATTCATTCGGCACCACCTGACAACGATCCACATTGAATTCACCAGCGAAACCACGGCGAACGCCGACAGCTACTACATCGCGTTCACGGATCTCGCTCAGCCCGACCACTGGGGCCGCTGGCTCGATACACTGCGGCGCGAGCCCGATGGCCGCTGGGTCCTGGTCAGCAAGCAACCAGTCGTCGAGGGGTACCACCCGGAGGGATGGGTGGCCACCATCCTGTTTCCCGCAATGCAGGCGCAGGCCTGAAGCAGACGAGTCGGGGCCTGTCCGCCACTTTGTGGATGGTGAACAGGCCCCGAAACTCATGCTGGGATTCCTCGCCGAGTACCGGCGCTGACAAGCGCAGCGGTGTCCTTGTAGAAGTGGTCCAGGTGCGACATGCCCTGAGGAGTGAAGGTGAACAGCGAGACGACCGGCATGTTCACCTGAAGCCCGCTCTTGCGCAGCACCGCCCTCAGGCGCCCCTCCGTCAGCACTCGCTGATCGTCCAGCGGATGCCATTTCGCGTCGTCATACACGACTTCGAACACCGCCCAATGCTCCGTCACAGCATCGAAGAGTCGCGCGAAGCCATCGTGACCGCGCCACGTTCCGCCATGCGGCAGAGAATCTGGCACGTGCACCACGACATCGGGATGCAGCTCCTTGAGCATCACCGCGATATCCCGGTCAGCAGCGTCCGCCTGAACGTACTCGTTCTCCGCGTCGTAAAAGCGCTGGAGACTCTTCAGCGAGTCGACTTCCATCATTCTTCATCCCTTTCTTCTGGGTGGCGCGGCAGGCGTCGATCGGTCCGGTCCGCGAACGCCCTATCCAGCGAGCGCAACGCTCCCCTCGACGGTGCGCAGCGCATCGGCGAGTTGAATGCTCGTCGAGTGCAGCACGGACACATACCGATCGATCTGCGTCTCGTCGAAGCGAATTGTCGGCAGCGACACCGAGAGTCCGGCGAACAGTTCGTCGCCGGGCCGCAGAATGGACACGCCGATCGCGACGAGGCCGTGCTCCGAACGATGATGATTCAGCGCGTAGCCACATCGCCGCACTCGGTCGATGTCCGGGCGCAACCGACGCCAGAGGTCCTGCCCCTTTGTGGAGTTCCGGTCGAGATACCGCTTCACATCAAGGTCGGGTCTCGACCCCAGGTACAGCATTCCAGTGGTCGTCCGATGCAGCGGGAAGACCATCCCCTCACGGGATGTCACCCGAACCGCTCGTTCACTCTCCACACTGGCGATGAAACGCGCGGTGTCCCCGGTGCGGATCGACACATTGATCGACTCGCCGAAAATCGCGCTCAATCGTCGAAGATAGGGCAGCGATGCTTTCCTGAGCTCGGCGGCACGAGACGGCGAATGGGAGGTCAGCTCCAGGACGGGTCCTGGCCGGTACGCCCGCGCCTCGTCCTGCCTGGCATAGTCCCGGTAAACGAGCATCTGGAGCAGGCGATGGGCTGTCGACCTCGCGACCCCGAGTCGCTCGGCTGCGGCGGCCACGGTGAGAGACCCCTCTACCTGGAGTACGAGGGCGAGTCTCAACGCGTGGTCGACACTGGCTATCGCGTAGGACGGCGGTGTCTTCAAAGCAGTCGAGTGATTCACAGCATCGTTCCAATCGAATCCAGGGTGGCTCAGCCACCGAGTCCTATGGTGCGGGGGGTTCCGACAAGCAGCTCTGCTCCGCCTTCGCGAACCACCATGAAATCGGAGAGCACGCAGCCCACATCGGGCTTCCACGAGGGGTCGAACAGGTCGATGTTGTTTCCGAAGGTCATGCCTTCCTCCAGCTCGAGACCCTCGATCCTGCTGCCGTTCGCCGTGTCGAGCCCGAACCCCGGCTGGTACACCACAGTGGGGAACTCCGGCGACGCCAGACCCATCGCATGAAATCCCAGTTCGACCCATCCCAAGCCGGCTTCGGCGACGGGTTTGCGCAGTGCCTGCAGCACCTCTCCCACTGTCACCCCTGGACGCATCATCTCCTGACTGATGTCGAGGCACTCGATGGCGACGTCCCAGATCCGCTGCAGCTGCGGCGGAACACGCTTGCCGACGTGCACGGTGTACTCCGCATGCACGAGGTACCCGCCGTACTTGGTGTGGAACTCCGAGATGACGTTGTCCCCCTCCTCCAGAGGGCGCATCGTCGGCGAAGCGGGCTGGTCATTGCCGTGAAGGAGATGCCAGATCTCCGTGGGCGGGTGCTCCACGGGGCCGGATGTCATCAGGTTGAAGATGTTGGGTTCAGCGCCCTCAGCGATCTGTGTGCGCACCATGTCGGCATAGAGCTCTGCCTCACGGACGCCCGGACGAGCTCGATCGACCATCACGTCGATGACCTTGCGGGCGATCTTTCCCCCCTTGCGCATGAAGGAGATCTCCTCCTCGCTCTTGACCATGCGCATCTCTTCCAGCGCATACCCGAAGTCGACGAGTCGTGCGTCTGGGAGCGCAGCGCGCAGCCCCTGCAATTCAGCGTCGACGAACACGCTGGAGGGCAGAATGGTCGAGCTGAAGCCGATGATGCCGATGCGGGATCTGTGCAGGCCACGATCGCGAAGCTCGGCCGCGATCTCGCCGGCTCCGCGAAGGATGCGGATGTCGCTGACCCAGTCCTGCACCGTCTGTTGCGCATGGAAAGGGCGGCTCATGTGGGGCACCGCGTTGTACACAACTGGATCCGCGTCCAGGAAGAACAGTGCCTTCGTCCCCATCTTCGCGCCGACTCCTGTGACATAGCGAAGGTTCGCCAACCCCATGTCCCAGTACATGTCCGTGCCGAGCAGGATCAGGCAGTCGAGGCCGGCGAACAGCATCCGCTTGCGCAATCCGTCCCAGCGACGGTCTCGTTCAGTCAGCGAGAGCCGAGGGAAGTGCTCTGGAGCCACGACATTGGGGTGGGCTCCGGCGGGGAGCTCGTGTTCCGGATAGGGGCGCATCGCGATCTGCGATGCCGCAGGTCCGAGCCTGGAAGAGAGGCCCGTGCGCATCTGGGCCTCTTCCGGGCTCTCTGCAATTACCTCTTCGAATGCCGTAGCCGTACTGAACGCTGACATGGACTCCCTCGTCTTCTATCGCTTGCCGTCAGTCTCCGACAGCAGGCCGCATAAGATCAAAGTCCAGTTCAGCAATAAGCACATACAGTTATCTGTATGTGATGGTGACCACAGGCCGGATGTGTCTCGACCCGCAGGCCAGCCCGGGTCATGACGTGGGAGCTTCTCCTGCCAGGACCCGCTCACCTCGAGCCCGCGCGTCATGGAGAGCACGGACGAATCGCCCCGCATCCGGGGCCACGAACCGATCCATCGGAACCGAGACGGCGAGAGCTGCAGCCGGGTATCCTCCGCTCCCCGTCAGCGCGATCCCCAGCGCACGCACACCGGCTTCGCTCTCTCCCCGGTTGTATGCGACTCCGACTGCGCGCACCTCCGCGAGTTCACGCTCGAGCTCCTCGAACGTGCGCAGACGCTGCGTGGGCCAGCTCGGAAGCCCATGAGGATAGACATTGCCGAGGATCGACGGCCCGAGCTCCGCAAGAATCGCCTTGCCTCCGGAGTTGCAGTACGCCGGCATCCGGGCGCCGATCCTCAAGCCGACCCGCAGTTCCTGATTGCTCTCGATACCGTCGATGAAGACGATGTCGCCGCCGACGAGGGTCATCAGATGGACCGTCTCGTCCACCGTCTCGAACAGCTCGCGCAGGGTCGGGCCGAGCTGGGCCGCCAGCTGCGTCGCGGGATCGACGGGTGCGCGGGCGAATACCTGACCGAGGCGGTACCGGCGACCGGCGGTTCGCTCCACGAACCCGTGGTCCCGCATCGTCGCCAGCAGGCGAGAGGCCGTCGACGGTGCAACACCGAGGTGCTCAGCCGCCCGGGAGACGCTGAGCTCACCGCCCCTCACCAGCAACTCGAGCAGCTGCATCGCGTGCGAAACCGCGGCCACCCGCCCAGATCGCGGCCCGCCATCCGCGGCAGGGGGAACTCCGTTCTTGCGCATCACGCAATAAATCTAACCAAGTGTTCCGCTCTTGGGAAGTCTGGCCTAGCTTACGAGACATCTCACCCGTCCAATCGAGGAAGGATCAGGAATGACAGATTCGAAGGCGCTCGGCCATGCCGACGTCGTGAATGTCATGCGTCCTGAGGACGCTCCGGAGCTTCACGATTTCTACCGTGATCTCGAGCAGCATCACCTCATCCCGCTCTGGACCCAGCTGGGCGATCTCATGCCGCTGGCACCGTCTCCGCAGGCACTGCCCTGGCTCTGGAAGTGGGCCCAGCTGCGCGAACTGGCAGAGCGCGCAGGAGAGCTCGTGCCGGTTGGACGGGGTGGTGAGCGCCGGGCGATCGGACTGGCCAACCCGGGATTGTCGGGCAGGCCATACATCACGCCGACTCTCTGGGCCGCGATCCAGCAGCTCGGACCTCGAGAGACCGCGCCGGAGCATCGACACTCTCAGAATGCGTTCCGGTTCGTCACTTCCGGCCAAGGAGTCTGGACTGTCGTCAACGGGGACCCCGTCCGGATGAGCCGCGGCGATCTCCTGCTCACTCCTGGATGGCATTTTCACGGCCACCACAACGAGACCGATCAGTCGATGACCTGGATCGACGGACTCGACATCCCGTTCGCGCAGCAGATGGACACCGGATTCTTCGAATTCGGAGCCGATCGGGTAACCGACTACGCGACACCGAACTATTCGCGCGGCGAGCGGTTGTGGAGCCATCCTGGCCTTCGTCCGCTGACCGGTCTGCGGTCCACCGTCTCAAGCCCGATCAGCGCGTATCGCTGGGAGCACACGGATAAGGCACTCGCCGAGCAGCTTCTCTTGGAGGACGAAGGCACGCCGGCCACCGTGGAGCCCGGCCACGCAGCGGTGAGGTTCGTCAATCCGACGAACGGCGGCGACATCATGCCGACGATCCGCGCCGAGTTCCACCGGCTCCGTGCAGGATCAGACACCGCCCCTCAACGAGCGGTCGGATCGAGCGTGTACCAGGTATTCGAAGGATCCGGCACAGTGCTTCTGAACGGGGTTGCCCACCGTATCGAGCACGGCGACATCTTCGTCGTCCCGAGTTGGTGCGAGCTCGCCGTTCACGCAGAGACGCAGCTTGATCTGTTCCTGTTCAGCGACGCGCCGATCTTCGAGCGTCTGGGCCTGGCACGGACGCAGCAGAGCGAGCGTGTGGCATGAGGCTCGCGACGGTCTACCTCAACGCCGGCACTGTCGCCGCACGCATCGACGGCGCACAGGCGATCCTGCTCGAGGAGTACGGTGATGTCGGTGAGCTCCTTGCTCGCGGTGGGCTGGCGAGCGCAGCCTCTGCAAAAGGACCTGCCGTGGAGCTCTCGGAGATCCGATTCGCACCGGTCGTGACGCGCCCGAGCAAGATCGTTTGCGTCGGGTTGAACTACCGAGCGCACATCCTCGAGATGAAGCGGGACCTGCCGGAGCATCCGGTCTTATTCGCGAAGTTCGCCGATTCGCTCTTGGCAGCCGACGATCCGATACCCCTGCCGCCCGAGAGCGACGCCGCCGACTGGGAGGGCGAACTCGGAGTGATCATCGGCTCGACCGTGCGTCGCGCCGACGCGCAGACTGCTGGTGCCGCAATCGCCGGCTACACGATCGCCAACGACGTATCCTTCCGCGACTGGCAGTTCCGTACGAGGGAATGGCTGCAGGGGAAGGCATGGGACGCCTCGCTTCCCCTCGGCCCGGTCATGGCGACTCCGGACGAGATCCCTGACGAGGCCTACTTGACGACCCATGTGAACGACGTCGAGAAGCAACGGGGAGACATTCACGACCTCGTGCATTCGCCCGGCGCTCTCGTCCAGTACATCTCCACGATCACGACACTCCGCCCTGGCGACGTGATCGTCACGGGTACTCCCGGTGGCGTCGGCCACGCCCGCACCCCGCGCGAATATCTCGCGCACGGCGACATCGTGAGCATCACGATCGACGGCATCGGCACGTTGCGCAACAAGGTGGTCGAGGAAGCGTCATGACTGAGGTGAGGCGGCTGAGCGCGGAAGCGGAGACGCTTCGAGCCCGTCAGGGCGACGGGGCGAGATACGACGCCGCCAACGCCCCGCACGCCGAGCTGCTCCTCGCCCGTCGTGGGACCGCGTACTTCGCCAGAGTGCTGCAGGAACTCGGCGATGACGACCTCGATGCACCATCCCTGCTGACCGGGTGGTCGCGCCGGATGCTCATCGCGCACGTCGGGTACAACGCGCGTGGCCTCGCGCGCTTGACACAGTGGGCCCGCACAGGGACGAAGACTCCGATGTACGACTCGGACTCTCAGAGATGGGATGAGATCGTCTCGGGAGCCTCGTTGCCTCCACAAGCCCTCCGTCATCTGTTCGAGCACTCCGCGATTCATCTGAATGTCGAATGGCGGGATCTGGAGGATTCGCAATGGGACGCCTCTGTCGTCACCGCGCAGGGGCGAACTGTCCCGGCTCGTGAGACCACCTGGATGCGAGCGAAGGAGGTCTGGGTTCACGCGGTGGACCTGGGAACCAGAGGTTCGTTCGCAGATTTCCCGCCGGAGATGATCGACGGCATCATCGATGACGTCTTGCGAGTCTGGAACCGCCGGGACGAGCGCCTCTCCCTGCTGCTTCGAGCATCGGACCGGCCTGCCGAATGGGGCGAGCGGCGAATCGGCACCGGTGGTCCTGTGGTTGAAGGGCGAGCCGTCGACATTGCCCGCTGGCTTGCGCGCGGTCGAGCACACGGGCTCAGACGAGTTGATGGCGATGACCTCCCGGACATTCCACGCTGGTTCTGAGTCCTGGATGGTGGCCGGACCAGCGCGACGCCGCCCGGCTGCGCCGTCGTCGTGGGTGCGCGCGCTCCCCTGGCTCGCGCCGAGCCTACTCGGCCTGATCGCGTTCACGCTGGTTCCCCTGCTCATGCTCGTCTGGCTGTCGGGAACGCGCTGGTCCCTCGTCGGCACCGCCGAATGGATCGGCTTCTCCAACGTGGTCCGCGTCGCGACGGACGAACGTTGGTGGCATGCGGTGGGTGTGACTGCCGCGCTCACAGCCTTGACGGTGCCGATGGAGATCGTGATCGGCATCATCGTCGGCTACGCCTTATCGACGAAGGCGACCACAGGAGGAGGCGGGGTCACGCGCGCCGCTCTGCTTCTCCCCTGGATGAGCGCGCCGCTGACGGCCGGGGTGATGATGCGATGGATCTTCGCCCCCGCCGACGGCGCGCTCAGTCGCATCTCAGGAGCCCGCCTCGACTGGCTCGACTCCCCGCTGCCTGCGCTGCTCGTCGTCATGGCTGTCGTGATCTGGCAGAGCGCCGGATTCGCCGCGCTGATCTATGCGATCAGCTTCGCCGACGTACCGCAAGAACTCAAGGACGCCGCCGCGTTGGATGGCTGCGGAGAATTGCGGACGCTGATCCACGTCAGCCTGCCCAGCGTTCGGGCGATGACCGTCTTTCTCGTCCTCACCGGGATCGTCAGCACCTTCGGCCTGTACGACGTCGTGATTCCCTTGACAGCGGGCGGACCGCTCGGCGCGACAGAGACCGTCGGCATGCGGATCGTGTCCACGGCATGGGAGGCCTTCGATTTCGGCGCGGCAGCAGTCATGTCGCTGTTCGCTCTCGTGATCGAACTGGTACTGATCGGCGCTGTACTCCTGGTGCTGTGTCGGCGGTCATCATGATCACGCCCGCCCGCCGAACAGCCACTGTGACCATTCTCACGATGGCCATCCTGGTTTCCGCAGCGCCTTTCGTCGTGACTCTGCTGCCCGCTTTCACCAGCCCGACCCAGTTCGCACGAAAGGGCGTCAGCTGGCCGTCGCCATTCTCGCTGGAGAATTTCCTGACGGTGCTTGCCGACCCAGCCGTGGTCATCGTGCCCGCCCTCAGCACCACCCTCGTCGCGGTCGTCACCTGCGTGATTCAGATGACGAGCTCGGTCTGCGCAGCGTATGCCTTCACGAGATTGCAGTTCCGCGGCCGCAATCTCGTCTTCATGGCGTGCATCGGGGTGTGGTTGATCCCGCCAACCGTGCTCGTCGTGCCTCTGTACCTCGCGTTCGCCCGTGCAGGGCTATCCGGCTCGTTCGTGGCCCTCATCCTTCCCACAGCCTTGGCCTCACCATATGCACTCTTCCTGCTGCGGCAGTCGTTCGAGTCGATCCCCCGTGAGCTCTTCGAAGCCGCCGCGATCGACGGCGCCTCGCACAGAAGAATCTTGATGTCCGTAGTGCTGCCTGTGTGCCGCCCCGCGCTCGTCACACTCGTGGTCGTCATCACCACCACCACATGGAACTCGTACCTGTGGCCGCGCATGATCGCGGGGGTGCAGCTGCCGCAGGTACAGGTCGCGATCGCCTCGCTTCGGACGCAATACGACGATCGCTGGACGGTGGTGATGGCCGCCAGTGTTCTCGCATTGCTGCCGACGATCGCTCTGGTCTTCGCGATTCGCAGACTCATCGTCCAAGAACCGGCCCCGGCCAGACAAGGAGATTCACCATGAAACGACGCGCATCAATCACTGCGGTGCTGACAGCGGCACTCGCTCTCAGCTGTGTCGCGTGCGCTCCTCCAGAGTCGTCCACCACATTGAGCTTCCGGCTCTGGGACCCGAACGTCGCGGCAGCGTACCGTACTTCATTCGACGCTTTCGAAGCGAAGACCGGCCATCGTGTGGATATCGTCGTCATACCGTGGGAGGACTACTGGTCGCAGCTGCGCACGGACATCGCCTCCGGCACCATTGACGACGTGTTCTGGACGAATGCGACGAATCTCGCCGAGTACGCGCGCGCCGGAACGCTCTCAGCTGTCTCCCCCGCGCAGATCGCTGACCAGAGTCGGGATTGGGCGCCATCTGTGGTTTCCCAGTTCACCCTCGATGGCGAGCTGTGGGGGGTTCCACAGCTGACCGATCCCGGTATCGGCGTACTCGTGAACACGGATCTGCTCCGATCATCCGGGCTCTCCATGGACGATGTCTCGGACCTCTCCTGGGATCCGAAGGCGCCCGACGACACTCTTCGCACTGCCGCGCGCCTCCTGACACAGGACGCGGACGGCGATCATCCCGGTGACCCGGAGTTCGAACAATCCCGAATCGTTCACTACGGATACGGCGCGTCCAGCGATCTGAACGCCATGCTCCTGCCCTTCCTGGGCAGCAACGGCGGTGCCTGGCAACGCGGCGATGAGTTCGTCTTCGCGTCACCGAAGGGGGTCGAGGCGATCGGCTACCTTGTCGGTCTCATCAACGACGAGACCGTGGCTCCTCCTGCGGCTGACACCGTTGCACCTGCGGGTTCTGACGCAGTGAAGGATCTGTTCCTCAAGGGCAGACTCGCGCTCTTCCAGACCGGGGCGTACAGCCTGCCGTCTGTGGAGGAGTTCGCTGACTTCTCCTGGGCGATCGCACCCATCCCCTCGGGACCCGAGGGTCGTATCTCGCCGACGAACGGGATCGTCGCCTCTGCATCATCGGTGACTTCGAACCCGGACGCCCAGGCCGCGCTGTTGCACTGGCTCGGTTCCACCGAGGGCACCCAGGCAATCGGCGAGTCGGGCTCGACGCTGCCTGCCGTCCTGTCTGCGCAGGAGCAGTACCGAGAGGTCTGGATGCGCAGAGGTATAGATGTCACCCCACTGTTCGACGTGCTTGAGAACGGATCGGTCCAGCCACCTCAGGGGCAGAATTACGGGGCAGCCTCCGATGCGATGCGCCCCTTCCTGGATAAGGCGTTCCTCGGTGCGCAGGCCGTGGAGGACAACGTGCATCGCGCGCAACGATCAGCCAATGAGGCGATGGCGACCGAGCCCTAGCCGGGCATGCGGAAGGGCGGTCAGCGCCCTGCGGGCGTGCGGTTCTCCGCACTGACCATCCAGGCGAACTGCTCCAGCTTCTCGATGATCGCGTGCAGGACGTCCGCGGAGGTGGGGTCCTCCTCGTCGACCTGGTCGTGCACGTCGCGCATGGTGGCGACCGTGGTCTCCAGTCGCTCTGTGATCAGCCCGACGGTCTCCTCGGTCGACACCTCTCCGGCGGGAAACGGCGGCAACGATGTGGTCTGCGCGACCGTCCCGCTGCGGCCGTCGGCGGTCGCGTGCAGCGCCCGCATCCGCTCGGCGACGGTGTCGCTGAACGTGCGTGCGGCGACGATGATCTCGTCCAGCTGGCGATGCATGTCTCGGAAGTTGCGGCCCACGACGTTCCAGTGCGCCTGCTTGCCCTGCAGCGACAGCTCGATCAGGTCGGCCAGCACTGCCTGCAGGTTGGCCGTGAGCTCGGGCGAAGCGGTGAATCCCTTCTCGGCGTTCTGACGACGGGTGGGCGTGGCGTCCGGCTTGCTCCCGGTGCCCTTGCTCGCGGACTTCTTCTTCGTGTCAGCCATGCTTTCTCCTCACTCCTCGCCGCGGCGGCGGCGATCGAACATGCCCGTCAAGCTACCGGTGCTCTCGGCAGGACCCTCAGGGGGTTGACATGTTCTCCGCGGTCAGAGAAGCGAGCTTCTCGGCATCGCGAGAGCCGGTGTCGGCGTGCAATGTGACGAGGAGCAGTCCGTCCGTCCCGTCGATCGCCATCCGTTCCCGATGCAGCGTGAGGGTTCCGACGCGAGGGTGGTTCAACGTGATCGGGCCGCCGTACTGCCCCTGCACGTCGTGGCGGGCCCAGGCTGCACGGAAGCCGGGGCTCGCCGCCGACAGCTCCGAGACGAGCCTGATCAGCTCGGCGTCCGTGATGTCCTCCCCCATCGTCTGGCGAAGGTTTCCGACGAGGCATTCGGTGGCTCGTCGCCACTCCGGGATCAGCGCTCGCTCTTCCTCGTCCAGGAAGAGGTCGCGCAGGCGGTTGCGGCCCGCGGTGAGCCGTGGCGAGACCGCACGTGCCGCCGCATTGGCGGAGACCACATCGAACCGCACCGTCTCGACGAACGCCGGCACCGACAGCGCGTGCAGCAGGCTCTCCGCGCCGGGCGCGAGCACCTCGGCCCGATGCGGGGAGGGCGGGTGAGCGGCGGCGAGCGCATGCACGTGCGCCACGTGCGCCTCGTCGAGGTCGAGCACACGGGCGATCGAGTCGAGCACCTGCGCGGAGGGATTGCGGTCCCGACCGCGCTCGAGACGCAGGTAGTAGTCGGCGCTGATGCCGGCGAGCAGAGCGACCTCCTCGCGGCGCAGCCCGGGAACGCGTCGCACGCCCGCCGTCCGCAGCCCCTTCTGCTCCGGTCGCACCTGTGCCCGTCGCGCCTGCAGATAGGCACCCAGGGGATTGCGCAGCTCCCGCGCGATATCCGGGTCCAGATACGGCATCCGCTGAGGCCTCGGCGGGGCGGGTTCTCTCAGATCGCTGTACGGGTGGAACTCGCCGTGGGGTGTGGAGGTGCGCATGCCGATACCAACCTCCGGTTCGCGCGGTCTATTTCTCCTGACATCTCCGGCTGGCGCCGACCGGTCGGGTGGGCACGCGCTGAGCGTGCGCCAGACTGGTGGCGTGGACGATCTGCGCGTGATGCCGGGGCCGGGTGCGCCCCAGGGGCTGGTGATACCGGCAGCAGACCTCATGGAGCAGTTCTCCCGGTCCTCCGGTCCGGGTGGCCAAGGCGTGAACACCACGGACTCCCGCGTTCAGCTGACCATCGACCTCGCGACCACGAGCGCGCTCGATGAGACCCAGCGCCGGCGCGTGCTGGCCCGGCTCGCGCCGAGACTGGCGGGCACCGCTCTCACCGTCAGCGCCAGCGAGCAGCGCTCCCAACGACAGAATCGACTGGTCGCGAGAGTGCGCCTGGCCGCCCTGCTGCGCGACGCCGTCATGCCGAGCGCGGTGCGGCGCGCAACGCGGCCGACGAAAGGCTCTCAGCGACGCCGACTCGAGACCAAGCACCGACGATCGGAGACGAAGGCCACTCGCCGAAGGCCGGACCCCTCAGGCTGATCGTCGGGAGCTCCTCCGTCTATGCGGCGATCACGTCCATGAGCTCACGGATGTCCGCGGCGAGCAGGGCCGGCTCCTCGTGCGGTGCGAAGTGCCCGCCACGGGGCATCACGGTGTAACGGACGACGTCGTACACGCGCTCCGCCCAGCTCCGAGGGGGGTGCGTGAGGTCGTGGGGGAAGATCGCCACGGCTGTCGGAACCTGTACGCGCGCGACACGGCGCGTGTGTCCGGCAGCGTACTCGAAGTACGGCCGCAGAGAGGTGGAGATCGACCCGGTGAACCAGTAGAGGGACGCGAGGGTCAGCAGGTAGTCGTCGGTGAACCTGCTGCCGACGTCTCCGTCCGAGTCGCTCCAGGCGCGGTGCTTCTCGAGGATCCAGGACAGGAAGCCCACCGGCGAATCGGCCAGCGCCGGTGCCAGCGTCAGCGGGCGCGTCTGCTGCTGGTGCTGGTATCCGCCTTCGGATGCGTTCCAGGCGGCGACCTCGTCCAGATACCGATGTTCTTCCGCCGTCACCGTCGACGGGTCCACCTCCGGCGGCGAGGCCACCGAGAGCAGATGGATGCCGGCGACAGCATCCGGATGCGCCTGCGCCAGGCGCGACACGATGCCCGCCCCCAGGTCGCCGCCGTGCGCGACGTACCGGTCGAATCCCGACGACTCGGTCATGAGCCGGTGCAGGATCTCGTGGGTCTGGACATCGAGGGACGGCGTCTGCGTCGAGAACGGGAACCCCGGGAGCGCGGGCACGATGACGGTAGCCGAATCGGCTTCATCCGCCCCGAACCGCGATGGCTGAGACAGCCGCCGCGCCACCTCGACGAGTTCCAGTGCTGAGCTCGGCCAGCCGTTGACGAGCAGAATCGGGGTGCGCCCGGGACGCTCGGCGTCGAAGCGCAGGTAGGAGATCGTCACCGCGTCGAGTGAGGCGCTCCGCCAGGGCAGCTCCGCGATGACGGCTTCCTGCGCACGCCAGTCGAATCCGTTCCCCCAGTATTCGGCCAGCCGGCGCAGCTCGTCCTGATCCGTTCCGCCCTCCCATGCGCTGACGGGCCATCGCTCTGCCCATCGCGTGCCCCGGACCCGATCCAGCAGGCCCTCCAGCTCCGCGTCGGAGACGTCCAGCGGCATTGCGGTTGCAGTCATCGTCCTGCCCCTCTCTCAGGGGCAAGAGCCGGAGCGGAGACAGGTATTCCCTCCGCTGCGTGCGCGGGGTCACCGGTTCGCGCGCGAACGGCGCGATCGAGGTCGGCCATGAGAAGGTCACCGTGCACCGCGGAGCCCGTGGTCACCCCCGACGCGCTGGAGGAGATGACCATCGCCATCGGCTGGCCGGCGTTGCCTGCTGCCCAGACTCCCGGCACCGCCGTCTCACCGCGAGAGTCGGCAGGGATCCGGGTGCCGAACGGCGTCTGCTCGGCGGTTCCTCCGATCGACTCGTAGAGCTCGGTCCGGGCGTGGAACCGCGGGGCGACGACGACCGCATCGATCTCGACGCTCTCACCGCCGTCCAACTGGACGGCGCGCACATCCGTGCCTTCCATGACGAGCTTCTCGACACGGGCCCGCACCACAGGCACCTCCGCCGCGGCGAGGATCGCCGCCTGCTCCTCGGTGGGCTCCGCCGCCTCGTGCAGGAACACCGTGACGTGCTCACTGAGCTGCCGGAACAACGTGGCCTGATGGAGGGCGACCTCGTCGCGGATGAGCACGGCGATGCGCTGACCTCGGACCTCCCAGCCATGGCAGAACGGACAGTGCAGCACCGTCTTCCCCCACCCTTCGCGCACTCCAGGGATGTCGGGGAGATCGTCGACCAGCCCCGTCGCCAGAATGACGCGACGCGCGCGGACGCGCCGGCCGTCGTCGCCCATCTGCACGGTGAAGGCGTCCAGAGCACCGGAGAGTCCGGTCGCGCGGCCGGTGAGAATCCGGACCCCGTACGACTCCGCTTCCGCGCGTCCCTTCTCGAGCAGCTCGCGGGGAGCGATCCCCTCGTGTCCCAGGACGTTGTGCGCTCCGTCGGCGGGCGCGTTGCGAGGCTGTCCTTCGTCGATCACCACGACGTCGCGCCGCGACCGGGCAAGGATGATCGCGGCCGCCAGCCCGGCGTAACTTCCGCCCACGACAGCCACCTCCACGTCGACGTCCTCTGTCGGGACGGGGACATCCTCGGTCTGCCGTCGGACAGCGACCCAGACCGTGCGAACGGATGGCGGCGAGACCGCGGGCGCACCGCCATCGCTCGGGGCGGCACCGATGATGAACTCCTGCCCGTCATGCTCGGGGACGGTGAATCCTGCGCCGACGAGAAGCTGCGGCCAGTCATCACGTGCGTACCCGCGGTCCGGGCGATGCCCTGCGGAGCGCTCGGATGGTACGGCGCGTCCGTCGCTGTGGCCATCGGTGCTCGCACCTCCGGACAGCTCCGTCAGGACGAGCACGCCTCCGGGGCGCAGAACGGAGCGGGCGAGGCGCAGCGCCGCGACCGGATCATCGAGGTGGTGCAACGACAGGGACGCCCACACGAGGTCGGCATCGGCGGTCACCTCCGCGGTCCAGTCCTCGTTCAGGTCGACACGGTGGGTGACGATGCGGTCCGCGACCCGGGCCTCGGTGGACGCGGAGCGCACGTGTGCCAGCAGCGCTTCGGAGACGTCGAACGCGTGCACTCGCGCCGTCGAGAAACGCTGCGCGAGCGCCACGGCATCCGCTCCGACCCCCGATCCGAGATCGATGATGCGCCTGGGCGGTGCATCCAGCGCGGCGCTCGCGCGTTCCAGAGCCGCGTCCCTCGCGGCGGCGCTCAGGCGCGACTCGAACTGGAGGTGCTCGGCGAGGCCTTCGGGAAGGTCCTGCCAGGGCTCATGAGCGGAGCGATGCGCCGTGTTCGTCATGCGGGAGACGCTACGCGAGATTCGCTCCTTACGCATAAGCTCTTGCATATGATGCAAGAGAATACCGAAACGATCGTGCGCCAGCGCATCCGCGGGCTTCGCACCGCACGCGGCTGGACGCTGGACACTCTGGCCGCTCGCTGTTTCCTCTCGCCGTCGACGCTCAGCCGGATCGAAACGGGCCGCCAGAGGATCGTGCTGGAGCAACTGGTCGCGATCGCCAAGGCGCTGGGCACCTCTCTCGACCAGCTCGTCGAACCCGAGGGTGATGAGGACGTCGTCATCCGCCCCGAGCCTGAGTCCGTCGGCGGTGCCACGTTCTGGCTGCTGTCACGCGAACGCGACCGCCGCGGGGTGACCATCGGCAAGATGCGCCTCACGGAGAACGCGGAGGCGAAGGAGGCCCAGGTGCACCCCGGCTACGAATGGTTCACCGTCCTCAGCGGCATCATCCGGCTCACTCTCGGAACCCGGACCATCCTCGTGACGCCGGGCCAGGCCGTCGAGTTCCCCACCATGACCCCGCACCGTCTGGAGGCGCATCAGGGCACGGCGGAAGTGCTCACCATCTTCGATCAGGACGGCGAGCAGGCTCACCTTCCCGGGCACCGCCATCAGTGACGAGCCGTGGTCGTCCGCAGTCCGACATGTCAGGATCGACGTCATGGTCATGACACTCGAGCAGTGGGAATCCTCGGTGGCGGGGCTCTGGGCGCGTTCTGACTCGCTCCAGCGCGAAGAGGGCGTCGCGGCGATGCGGGAGTTGGCCGACAGCTGTCCGGCGACCGATGGCCGCGCCGCGTTCGAGCTCGCCGGCATGTACGACTCGATGGGGTACGAGGCGGAGGCCGGTGCGGAATACGAGCGAGCTCTCGGGCTGGGCCTGGACGACGCACGGCACGCTCAGCTCGCCGTTCAGTACGGATCGACCCTGCGCAACCTGGGCCGTCTCGACGAGGCGATCGCCGTTCTGCAGGCGGCGCCGGTGCACGAATCGACCGGCTCGGCACCCCGCATCGTGCTGGCCCTGGCTCTGCACAGCGCCGGCCGCAAGGACGAGGCACTGCGAGTCTCCATCGACGCGCAGATCGACTGCCTGCCGCGCTATCGGCGCTCGATGCGCAGATACGCCGCAGCACTGACCGAGTGACGTCGGCGTCCCCCGGGCTCCGCTCACCGGAGCTGATCCTGACCTGACCCCTCAAGGCCTACCACGGCGAGGCCAGCACCTTCTGGAGGTGCAGGTCAGGCGGGAAGACCGTCTCGCCGTCATAAGCGCTGCCCGGTCGCGCGGATCACCCGGGAGCGCTCACGTCTCGGTGGTCATGCCGATTGCGCCGTGCGATAGTGCATGGCGACCGCGCCGTTGCTGAGCGGCGTCGCGGAGACGAGCTCGAGGCGGCGGGTGCTCACGAGCCCGCTCGCGTACAGCGAGGGTCCGTGCCCGGCGATCATGGGATGCACCAGGAAGCGGTACTCGTCGATCAGATCCAACCTGTCCAGCTCCGTCGCCAGCATCCCGCTGCCCAGGAGCACGCCGCCGGGCGTCTGATCCTTGAGCTCCTGCACGGCGGTGCGCAGATCGCCGACGAGATGCTGACTGTTGGTCCAGGCGAAGTCCGTGCGGGTCGTCGAGACGACGTACTTCGGCTTGGACTCCAGCTTGGTCGCCCATTCGCGCAGTGCCGGTGGTGCATCGACGTCGCCGCGGGCGACCGCGGGCCAGGAGCTCTCCATCATCTCGTAGGTCGTGCGCCCCCAGAGCATGGCGCCGCTGTCATCCATGAGGCGGATGAAGTAGGCGTGCGTCTCGTCATCCGCGATGCCCTCACGGTGATCGACGCACCCGTCCAGCGTCACATTGAGGCTGAAGGTGAGACGAGACATACGGCGATCCTAGGTCTCACCGCTGGTCGTGAACAGGCGCGTCCAGGTCACGAGTCCTCGACCTCCTGGCGGGCGTCTGGTTGCGAAGGCGCCCGCGACGGGCATCGATGACCGTGACGGCCACGAGTCCGATGATCATCAGCGCGCAGCCGGCGAGAGCGGTGCCGGTGAGCTGCTCCTGCAGCACGATGACCCCCAGCAGTGCTGCCAGCAGCGGCTCGGCGAGGCTCAGCGTGCCGGCGACCGGCGGTCGTCCGGCGCAGCCCGTAGACGAACAGCGCATAGGCGAGCGCGGTGCCGGCCAGGCCGATCCATCCGATGAGCAGCAGCGAATCGGCATCCGCGAGATGTGCGGGATTCAGCACGATGATCGGCGAGAGCAGAACACCGGCGAGGATCAGGGTGAAACTCGTCGCCGGCAGCGCGGGCACTCCGGTGGACAGGAACCGCTTAGCGGCGACCGTGTACACGCCGTAGCAGGCTCCTGACACCAGTGCCACCGCGACTCCCGTCCCCGCGACGCCCTCCGCACCCCAGGGATCGAGCAGCACGGTGCAGCCGATGATCGCGGCTGCTGTCCCTGCGGCCCAGCCGAGCGTCATCCGGTCGTGGGTCCACCACCGTGCGCAGAGACCGGTGACCACCGGTGCGACACCCAGCGCGATCGCCGTGCCGAGGGCCGCGCCCAGCTGATCCACCGCGTGCATGAACGCGACCTGATAGACGCCGGTGGCCAGCGCGGCCAGCAGCAGCCATCCGATCACGTCTCTGCGCAGCAGCTGCCGCCACGCCGACCCCCGCGAACTGAGTGCGGCCAGCGCCGCCCCGCCGATGAGCAGACGCGCGACACCGAGTGCGCCAGGATCTGCCTCGGATTCCGCGAGAACCTGTGCCGGGCCGACCGTCCCCCACAGCAGCGCGGCACCGAGCACGGCGGTGGCGCCGACGACGTCATTGGATCGGGTGCGGAGTCTGCGCGAGCGCGGAGTCATCACCGGCGCGCGCCTCGAGCTCGACCTGGCAGAGATCGGCCGGCCCGTCCAGGCGCTCGTGGCCGTTCGCGTCCGACCTCCCACACGTGACCGCATCGAAGGGTTCCGGGAGTGGGCAGCGGCGCTGCCCGAGGTGCTGGGGGTGTTCGTGACCAGCGGCACCGAGGACTTCCTGATCCATGTCGCCGTGCCCGATAACGACCACCTCTACGCCTTCGTCATCGACCGGCTCACCGAGCGCGCCGAGGTCGCGGATGTGCGCACGTCGATCGTCTACGAGCACATCCGGGCGGCGACCGTCATCCCCGTGCGCTCGGAGGAGTGAATTCGCTCTGCGATGACGGCGCGACATGGGCCGGACTCCGTGACGCCGGAGCAGGCCCATGTCGCGATTCACGCGCGCTCGATGGGCAACCAGAGGTCACACGTCGCCGTGCTGAAGTCCGCGGCGCGCTCGATCACCGCCACGATCGAGGGCCCGGGGCGCAGCCGCCAGGGATTCGAGGGGAACCATTCCGTCGCTGAGCCGGCGTAGGCGGCTTGGAGCGCGGCCGGGTGCTCACCCGACGTGCGGAACACCACCCACGATCCTGCCTCGGCCTCGATCGCGTCAAGATCGTCGGGCACCTCGGTATCGGCTCGGACGGCGACCCCGTGAAGGTAGGTCAGTTCCGTGCTCTCGACGAAGTCGGGATCGACGTCGGCGCTCACCTGCAGCAGGCCGGCAGGGTCGGTCTCACTGAGCTGTTTGAGGCGCTCGTGCTCGGCGACGGGCAACGAGGCGATGTGCTGTTGGATCTGCGCGTTGATGCCTTCGTGGATCAGCGGCACGCGTGCCGCGTGTCCGATCAGACGAAATGCGGGACGTCCGATGATTCTGGCGTCCATGGGGACGCTCCCTTCGACGGTCAGGCGGAACCTGAGCTGCGGATAATTTCGAAAGGGGCCGCCTTCTCGACGGGCATCGCCGTGGCTCACGCCGTGCACGGCACGGAATGCTCGACCGAATGCCTCGGTCGATCCGTATCCGTATCGGACCGCGATGGTGAGGAAGTCCTCGTCACCGACCACGTCCGCAGCAGCGACGGTCATGCGCCGACGCCGCACGTACTCGGACACCGGCACGCCCGCCAGCGACGAGAACATGCGACGAGCGTGATAGCCGGTCGTCCCCATCGCTGCGGCGAGCGCATCGATGTCGATCTCTCCGCCGATCCGCTCCTCGATCGCATCGACCAAGTGATTGAGCATCTCGATCATGGTGGCTCCTTTCGTGAACCACTCTCCCGAATGCGAGACTTCCCGGCCCGACTTCTCCGGTTCGATCCGATCGAGTGCGCCGTCTTGTCGCCGAGTGCAGGGATCTACTCATCCATCATCGCGGGCACTCCGCGTCATCTTCCGCGAGGCGCGCACAGACCGTCGAGCAGCACTTCCGCCATGCCGCCGATCCGTCCGGATCCTGAACTCGAACTGTCCGCCAGACGACTGAGCGCCTGGATGAGGTCCTCGGCTCGCACGTCGGCTCGGATCGAGCCGTCGTCCGCTCCTGCGTCCAGAATGCGCTGCACCGGCGGGGCAAGCGTCCCGAGGAAGTACGCCGGCAGGGGCTGGTATGCCGGATCCCCCGAGTGCAGCGCGGCCGAGAACCCGCGTTTGGTGGCGACGAACTCGGCAAGCCGACCGGCCCATCGGCGCAGGGCTTCCACGGGCTGATGACGTTCGAGGAGCTGTTCGGCCACGGCGGCCGTGGCGTCCACTTCGCGCCGGAAGACCGCGATGATCAGGTCGGACCGTTGCGGATAGTTGCGGTAGATGGTCCCGACGCCGACACGAGCGCGCGCAGCGATCTCGCGCATCGGCGCATCCACTCCGGATTCCGCGAATGCGGCCTTCGCGGCATCCAGCACGGCTGCGCTGTTCCTCACCGCGTCCGCACGCTTCCGTGGCGCAGGGACCGCGTTCTCCGGCGAGCTCATTCATCTCCTGAATCGTCGTGACAAACGGAACATCGTTCCGTATAGTTACGGAAGAGCGTTCCGCTTATTCGATCGTACCTCGATCGACCACCGACCACGGAGTAACCATGCAGACCAGACCACTCGGCCGCACCGGAATACGCGTCTCACCCTTCGCGCTCGGCGCGATGATGCTCAGTTCCTTCGGCAATCCAGACCAGGGCGACGTCGATCGTATCGTCGCACGGGCTATCGACGCGGGCATCAATCTCATCGACACGGCCGACGCATACGGCGATTCGGAGGAGCTGGTCGGCAAAGCGCTGCGCGGTCGCAGAAACGAGATCGTCCTCGCCTCCAAGTTCGGGCTGCCCATGGGCGATGATTCGAACCACCGGGGCGGGTCCCGGCGATGGATCATCACCTCCGTGGAGAACTCCCTGCGCCGCTTGGGCACCGATCACCTGGATCTCTACCAGTTCCACCGCCCCGATCCCGACACAGACATCGAGGAGACCCTGTCGGCCCTCAGCGACCTGGTCCGCAGCGGAAAAGTCCGCGCGATCGGCTCATCCGACATGCCGGCGTCCGAGATCGTCGAGGCGCATTGGATCGCCGACCGGCGTGGACTCGAGCGGTTCCGCGTTGAGCAGCCCCACTACTCCCTTCTCGACCGTGCGGTCGAGCGCGAAGTGCTTCCCGTCGCACAGCGCTATGGCATGGGCACCGTGATCTGGAGCCCGCTGGCCAGCGGCATGCTCACCGGACGCGTCCGCCGCGGGCAGGAATCCGACCTCAGGCGCACACAGCGGTTCAGCGCACTCCGCGACCCGCGACGCGTCGACGCCGTGGAGGAGTTCATCACGCTCGCCGATGACGCGGGCATCTCCCTGACGCACATGGCGCTGGCCTTCGTGATCGCACATCCCGGAGTGACCTCCGCCCTGATCGGTCCGCGCACCATGGAGCAGTTGGACGACCTCCTAAGGGCGTCGGAGGTGTCCCTGCCGGACGACCTGCTCGACCGGATCGACGCGATCGTTCCGCCCGGCACGGGCGTGGGCCGGATGGATCAGGAGTACAACACGCCCGCGATCCTCTCGGAGGCCCTGCGCAGGCGGCCACTCGCCGAGCGCTCCGCCGCCTGAGCCCAGTCGTCCACGCGGAATCCGCGTCCAGGCAGTCGCCATCGCGCCAGCGGCTGCCTGGTCACCGACGGGCGAATTCGCGTCTCAAGCTCTCGGGTCTCGCAGGCCGGTCATCGCGGCGAGAAGCGTGTCGTGGATGTAGGCGAGCTCGGGCGAGATCTGTCCCCATCCCCCGCTCTGCTCCTCGACGGTCCAGTCCTGCTCGCTGGACCGTTCCTCCGCATCCATCTCGCCGTGCTGCCAGATCCACCAGATGTTCGCGCTCGAATCCTGGACCCGAGCGAGTCGGGTCCCGAAGAAGTCAGTCGGCTCGGTGATGAGCCGCGCGTTGCGGGCGATCGCGCGATCGAGCACCACGTCGATGTCGTGGACATAGACCTGAAGAAGGCTCGGAGTGAATGGCCAGTCCGGTTTGCGCTCGGCGAGCATGATGGTCGTCGTTCCGACGCGTACCTCCGACTGCAGCAGTAGGCCGTCTTCGTCGATAGTGCGGGCTTCGGCGTGCTCCTCGCCGTCGAAGACCTCGATGATGAACCGCCCGATCTCATCGGCGTCACTGGTGATGATGCAGGGATTGACGGTGGCGTAACCCTCAGGGGTGACCGGTGCAGACATCTCTTGCTCCTGTGCTGGCGGTGGATGCGTTGCGTTCATCCCATCAGACCGCCGTGCGGCGGTCTTGAAGAATTCCGCCATCTCGGCCGGACAGCACACGTGCGGGAGTCCTACCGTGAAAGACCTTCAGCGCACGCGTCAAATGCGCCTGATCCGCGAAGCCGCAGTGGGCCGCGCACTCGATCGGCGACATGCCCTGCAGCAGCAGTGCATAAGCCTCGCGCGCGCGGGACAGCTGCGCGATCTGCTTGCGCGTGAGCCCGGTGGTGGCGCGCACCCGTCGCTGTCGCTGCCGCTCGGAGTAGCCGACGTGGTCACCGGAGAGCATCCGGCGCACGTCGTCGTCGCTGCGCAGGATGTCGAGCTCCACAAGCCGCTCGGTGAATCTCTCGAGCTCTTCGAAGTCCGGCACAGGCACGGCGTGCTCGGCAAGCAGGACATGCCCGGCTTCGATCTCCAGCGCCTGTTCCCCACCGAGGAGGAGCACCTTGCTCACTCCGGGCAGGACGACGTGAGCCTGCAACTGGATGCCCCAGCTGTGCTCACCGACCGACGAACGGATCCACCGATGCCCCAGCGTCGGACCCGCCAGCCCGGCCCGCAGGTCTCCGCCCCGCTCTCGCGCGAACCACAGATCCCAGTACTCGACGGCCGGCGCGAGATAGCGCTCATCGCGCGTCGACCGCGCCTGCCACACGCATTCCAGCACGGGCGAGTCCGGGCGATACTCCTCGTAGATCCGCTCCATGCAACTCCCCTCCGGACACATTGTGCGCGCTGGAGCGGCCTCGAGCCAGTGCTCAGTTGTTGAAGCGGAACTCCACGACGTCGCCGTCCTGCATGACGTAGTCCTTGCCCTCCAGGCGCGCCTTGCCCTTGGCGCGCGCCTCGGCGATGGAACCGGTCTCGACCAGGTCCTCGAACGAGATGACCTCGGCCTTGATGAAGCCCTTCTCGAAGTCGGTGTGGATCACGCCCGCGGCCTGCGGCGCCTTCCAGCCCTTCCCGATGGTCCAGGCACGCGCTTCCTTCGGGCCGGCCGTCAGGTAGGTCTGCAGTCCGAGGGTGTCGAAGCCGATGCGGGCGAGCTGGTCCAGGCCGGATTCGTCCTGTCCGGTGGACGCCAGCAGTTCTGCGGCATCCTCGGGGTCGAGGTCGATGAGCTCCGATTCGATCTTCGCGTCCAGGAAGATCGCCTTGGCGGGGGCGACGATGGCCTCCAGCTCGGCCTTGCGCGCGGCGTCTGTGAGCACGGCCTCGTCGACGTTGAAGACGAAGATGACCGGCTTCGCTGTCAGCAGGCCGAGTTCCCTGATCGGTGCGAGATCCAGGCCGGAGACGGACAGCAGCACCCCGCGTTCCAGCGCATCCTGTGCGGCCTTCGCCGTCTCCAGCACGACAGGGTCGGTCTTGCGTCCGCGGACCTCCTTCTCGAGACGCACGATGGCCTTCTCCAGGGTCTGCAGGTCGGCGAGCATCAGCTCGGCGTTGATGGTCTCCAGGTCGTTCTGGGGGTTGATCGCGCCCTCCACGTGCACCACATCGTCGTCGGCGAAGCCGCGCACGACCTGGGCGATCGCGTCCGCTTCGCGGATGTTCGCGAGGAACTGGTTGCCCAGCCCTTCACCTTCGCTCGCACCGCGGACGATCCCGGCGATGTCGACGAACGACACCGCCGCAGGCAGGATGCGCTCACTGTGGAAGATGCCGGCGAGCACCTCGAGTCGAGAATCGGGCAGGCTGACCACGCCCACATTCGGCTCGATCGTCGCGAACGGATAGTTCGCCGCGAGCACGTTGTTCTTGGTGAGAGCGTTGAAGAGGGTCGACTTGCCGACATTCGGCAGTCCCACGATTCCGATGGTTAGGGCCACGGGGGTCCAGTCTACCGGGGGCGCTGGTCGAGCCTTCTCCAGTGCCCCTCCGAGATCACGTCGACGTCGTCACCGACGACGCGGATGGCGGTCTGGTCATCGAGCGCGTACGCAGGCCCGCCGATGCGCTGCGCCCAGCGCTCTGCGTGCGCGAGGGTGTTCTCGGGGAACGTCGGGTAATCGAGGTGCGGGAAGATCGAGAAGTCCACGATGCCGAGAAGGTCATCCTCCCTGTCGACTGATCGAACTCAGGCGGGCCGCGTCGCGCGGAACGCCCGGGTCACGTAGGGCAGGTCGATCGTCGCCTCGGCGTCCACGCCGAGTTCGTCGAAGAGTGCGTCCATGCCGGCATGGATTGCCGTCCGGTCCTCCTCGGATGCCGTGATCAGGTGACTGCGCGAATCGGCCATGCGGTGCAGCTGTGCTCGCGTCATGGGACGCGCCCACTCCCATCGCCGCGACTCGAGCTCTCCGAACGGCGCGGTCACCGTCGGGCCGTCGCCGTCCAGCAGCTCCTCGGCGGCGCTGGCGTGCATGATCCGGGTGAGTCGACGCACCCAGTCGACCCGGTTGTCGCGCGTGTTCCAGATCAGCCCGAAGGTGCCGCCTGGCCGGAGCACGCGGCCGACCTCCGCGGAACCGGCGACCGGATCCACCCAGTGCCATGCCTGGCCCAGCACGAGCGCGTCCAGACTCGCGTCCGGCAGCGGCAGCGCCTCGGCCGTGCCGACGAAGGTCGGCACGCCCGGCACCGTCTCCCGCAGCTTCGCAAGCATGGCGGGGTCCGGGTCGATCGCGACGACCTCGGCATCCGGTGCCTCCGCGAGCACCCGTGTCAGCTTGCCCGTCCCCGCGCCGACATCCGCGACGCGGCGAGCACCCGGGCTGAGAGTCTCCAGCATCCAGGCGACCGCCTCGAACGGATAGTCCGGGCGTGCGGCCTCGTACGTCTCGGCCTCGGCTCCGAAGGATGTCGCCCGCGCATCGCTCATGTTCTTCAGCCTACGGCGAGCCTGCCGCGCTGCGGATGGCTCGGGCGGGAAAGTGGACATGTGCCACTGGACTTCACCGCGATCGACTTCGAGACGGCGAACTCCAGCCCCGCCTCGGCCTGCTCCGTCGGCCTCGTCCGCGTGCGCGACGGCGAGGTCGTCGCACAGACGGGATGGCTGATCCGTCCGCCGGCAGGTCACGACGACTTCAACGAGTGGAACACCAAGATCCACGGCCTGCATGCCCACGACGTCGTGCGAGCAGCGACCTGGGAGGAGCAGATCGACCGGCTGTGCGCGTTCGCCGGGGCCGACGTGCTCGTCGCCCACAGCGCCAAGTTCGACCTGACCGTGCTCAGCCGCGCCTGTGAAGTCACGGGGGTCGATGCGCCGCCGTACCGTTCGCTGTGCTCGCTGGCGGTGGCGCGCAAGACCTACGAGCTCGACTCGTACCGCCTGCCCAGGGCCGCTGCGGCCGCAGGGTTCGGCGACTTCCCGCATCATGATGCGCTGGCGGACGCGCGTGCGTGCGCGCAGATCATCATCGACGCCGCACGGCGCGCCGATGTGGCCGACATCGAGGCGCTGGGCGAGGCCCTCGGCATCCGCCTCTCCGCACCGCTCGTCGTGCAGCCCGAGCGCGCCGTCGCCTGAGTCCGCTGCCACCTGAGATCGCTGCCACCCAGACCGCTGCCACCCAGACCGCTGCCACGGAGTGCGGCCGAACATGGACAATGGTCAGGTGACGAACGGACTCAGCAGCGAAGTGATCGAGGGAACCTTCGACCTGGCACGCCAGGGGCGGGTGGGGCCCCTGGGCGAGATGATCGACGCCGGCGTGCCCATCGACGCGCGCAACGCGCGGGGAGACACGCTCCTCATCGTCGCGACCTACGCCGAGCATGTCGACGTGGTGACCGACCTGCTTCGCCGAGGCGCGGACAAGGACGCGATCAACGCCAACGGGCAGACGGCGGTGTCGTGCGCGGTGTTCCGACGCAACGAGCCCTTGCTGCGGATGCTGCTGGATGCCGGCGCCGACCAGGATGCCGGCGCGCACACCGCCCGTCAGGTCGCGGATCAGTTCCAGATGGCCGACATGCGCGCGGTGCTCGACTCCTACTGAGGCGGCAGGCTGCGCTCAGGCGCCGCCGGGAACACCCGACAGCAGGGCGATGACGATGCCGGAGGTCAGCACGAACGCGCCGATCATCCACCAGGAGCTGATCTCGTGCCCTTCGTCCCGGCGCACCCGGAACAGCACGTCCTTGCGGCGGGCGGGGTCGGGGAAGGCACTCGCCGCCGTCTTCGCGGCGATGGCTGCGGCGATCTGCTCGTCGGTGACCCGGAGGATGCGGCCGGTCTTCGTGGTGACCTGCTGAACTCGACTCGGCGACCCAGACTGCTCGTGCGATGACATCCCGAGCTCTCCCGTTCGTGACCCTACCGGCGCGGGCGCGCGCCGGGCATGGACTCCATTGTGCCAGGGCGCGCTGAGAATCGTCGTCAGCCCCGCGGACCGCGCGTCCGCACGGGGCATCCGCAAAGGCGAGCCTCCCGCCCCCAGCTGCCGGCCGGCGATCAGCCCCGACTCAGAGCCACTTCGAGACGAGGTGATCCGACACGATCCGCCGCATGGTGCCCGACGCGCTGCGCAGCACGATGCTCTCGGTGTACAGATAGCCGCCCTCGCGTCGGACACCGCGGACCAGCTGCCCGTCGGTCACGCCGGTCGCGACGAAGATGGTGTTGTTGCCCTTGACCAGGTCGTCGGCCTCGTAGACCTTGTCCATCTCGAGTCCGGCGTCGATGCCGCGATGACGCTCCTCGTCGTCGCGAGGCCAGAGGACACCCTGGATGTGACCCCCGAGCGCCTTGATCGCGCAGGCGGTGACGATGCCCTCCGGGCTGCCGCCCACGCCGACGCACATGTCGGTGCGCGCACCGTGACGTGCGGCGTTGATCCCACCGGCGACGTCGCCGTCGCTCATCAGACGCGTGCCGGCACCGGCGTCGCGGATGTCCTGGATCAGCTGCTCGTGCCGCGGCCGGTTCAGGACCGAGACCACCATCTCGTCGACCGGCTTGTCCAGCGCCCCTGCGAGGCGGCGGATGTTCTCGGCGATGGGAAGACGGATGTCGACCACCCCGACGCCCGCGGGGCCGGTGACGAGCTTGTCCATGTAGAACACGCTGGAGGCATCCAGCATCGAGCCGCGGTCGGACACCGCGAGCACGGAGAGGGCGTTCTGCCTGCCCGCCGCCGTCAGCGACGTGCCGTCGATGGGGTCGACGGCGATGTCGCACTCGGGACCGCGACCGGTGCCGACCTCCTCGCCGTTGAAGAGCATCGGCGCGTTGTCCTTCTCACCCTCGCCGATCACGACACGGCCCTGGAAGTCGACGGTGCCGAGGAACGCGCGCATCGCATCGACGGCCGCTCCGTCGGCCGCCTCCTTGGCGCCGCGCCCGATGAAGGGAACCGCCCGGATGGCCGCGGCCTCCGTGGCGCGCACCAGTTCCAGTGCGAGGTTGCGGTCGGGGCGGAGGGGGCTGAGATCGGCTGTAAGGCTCACCATGCGGTCAGCCTAACGACGTGGCTGGTCGAAATCGGCGACTTTTCCGGATTTCACCATGAAGGAAACGCTGTTCTTTACAAAATCTCAAGAACGCCCGCCAGGTGCCGCGACATGACCGAGAAGAACCCGCATCCCCGCGACTAAAGTGGCCATGACCCCCGCACATCAGAAGCAGGAGATTTCATGCCCGTCGCCACTCCGGACCAGTACGCAGAGATGCTCGACCGCGCGAAGGCCGGTGGCTTCGCGTACCCCGCTTTCAACGTGTCCAGCTCGCAGACCATCAACGCCGTGCTGCAGGGGCTGACCGAGGCCGGCTCCGACGGCATCATCCAGGTGACCACGGGCGGGGCGGACTACTTCGCCGGCCACACCGTCAAGGCACGCGCCACCGGCGCCCTGGCCTTCGCCCGCTACGCCACCGAGGTCGCCAAGAACTACCCGGTGACCGTGGCGCTGCACACCGACCACTGCCCGAAGGACGCGCTGGCGGGCTTCGTCGAGCCGCTCATCTCAGCATCCGAGGCAGAGGTCAAGGCGGGACGCAACCCGATCTTCCAGTCGCACATGTGGGACGGCTCCGCTGTGCCGCTGGCGGAGAACATCGAGATCGCCAAGGAGCTGCTTCCCCGCATGAAGGCGATCAACGCCATCCTCGAGGTGGAGATCGGCGTCGTCGGCGGCGAGGAGGACGGCGTCGCGCACGAAGGTTCGAACGAGGCGCTCTACACCACCTTCGCGGACGTCGACCAGGCGGTGCAGGCCCTGGGGCTCGGCGAGCAGGGCCGTTACATCGCGGCTCTGACGTTCGGCAACGTGCACGGTGTGTACAAGCCGGGCGGAGTGAAGCTGCGCCCCGAGCTCCTCGGCGAGATCCAGGAGCAGGTCGCGGCGAAGTACAGCACCGGCAGGAACCCGCTCGATCTGGTCTTCCACGGCGGGTCCGGTTCGTCGGATGCCGAGATCGCCACCGCGGTCGCGAACGGTGTCATCAAGATGAACATCGACACCGACACGCAGTACGCGTACACGCGCGCGATCGCGGACTACATGTTCAAGAACTATGACGGCGTCCTGAAGGTCGACGGCGAGGTCGGCAACAAGAAGCAGTACGACCCGCGCGCGTGGGGCAAGATCGCCGAGACGGCCATGGCCGCCCGCGTGGTCGAGTCGACCCGCCAGCTCGGCTCCTACGGGCAGTCCCAGAGCTGACCGCCCTTTGTGAGAGGCGGATGCCCCGGATCATCGCGATCCGGGGCATCCGTCGTTCTCAGCCGCCGATCTTCTCACCGGCGGGAGACAACACCCACCAGATGCCGCCCACGCCCTGACCGTTCACGTCGCCTGCCGCCTCGTCGCCGGCGAACGTGTACAGCGGCCAACCGTCGAGAGTGACCTGATGCTTGCCGTCGGGAGTGTCGATGGTGGCGAGCGTTCCGGTCACGCCGTCGGCCTTCGGTTCGGCGGATGCCGACAGGATCGGCGGCCACTGCGTCAGACAGGCTCCGGTGCAGGCGCTCGTCGCCGCACCCTGGGTGTCCTTGTCGTACATGTACGCGGTCATCCCGTCGCCGTCGACGACCACCGACCCGAGCGAGGTGTCGGCGACCTTCAGCCCGCTGTCGGATGCCGCCGGCTGCGACGCCTCCGAGGAGGGCGCACCGTAACCGGCGTCGGAGCCTGCCCCGAGGTCCGCGTCGGAGGAGCCCGATGTGCTGCCTGCGCAGCCCGTCAGGAGGAGGGCGAGGGCGATGCCCCCGATGGCGAGTGCCTTGCGCACGATGCTGTCCTTTCACCCTTCGGGGCTGCGTGCGCAGGCCCGATCGGATGACACGACACGGACACGTCGGATGGTTCAGTCGAATTCGTGACGGACCATGACCGTGCCCGACTCGTCGCGGATCTCGATGCTGCGGATGTCGGCGGTCGACAGCGATGTCCCGGCGGAGAGCCGGGTCGTGGCGCCGGGTTCGACACTCCAGGTCGACAGTGTGCTCTCCGCGCCGTCGTCCCCTGTGACGACGAGTTCGTAGGTGCCTGCCTCGCCGGTGCGGTACCCGTCGTACGCGCAGACCACCTCGAGTCTGGTTCCCCACGGCACCGCCGTGAGCGAGACGCTGGCCGTCACAGGCGCTCCGGCGACCGGCTCCAGTGCCACGACATCCGCCGGCGGGGGCAGCAGCAGCGACACCGACACGGCGATCGCCACGACGACGGCGGCGGCGATACCTGCCGCCCATGCTCCGACCCGGCGCCGGGCACTCCGGCGCGCTCGCGCCGCGGCGAGCACGCGAACGGCTCCGGCATCGTGGGCATCCTGTGTGCCGATCCGCAGCGCGTCCTCGGCATCCACCTGGGACAGCAGCGACACCGTCGACCCGAGCTCGGCGACCGCGGCACGACATCGCGGGCAGTCGGCGAGGTGTGCTTCGAACTCGGCACGCTCCGTCGTGGAGAGTGCGCCCAGCGCGTAGGCGGCATCCCAGGTGGCGTACCGTTCATGATCCGCGCTCATCGGGTGACTCCTCTCTCCTGCAGCGCGAGCCGCAGGGCCCGCAGTCCGTAATGCATCCGCGACTTCACGGTGCCCTCCGGGATGCCGAGCTCCTCGGCGATCTCGCCCACGCTCCGGCCACGGTAGTAGGCCGCCACGACGATTTCCCGATGCTCCGGACTCACGGCGACCAGCGCGTCCTGGATGAGCAGCGCGTCGAACAGCCGATCCGTGTGATCATCCGTCACACGATCGGGAACCTCTGCCACGGGATGCTCGTGCCGCCGCCGTGCGCTGCGCACCTCGTCGATCACGATGTGCCGGGCGACGGTGATCATCCAGGCGCGTGACGTCGACGGGTCCTGAGCCAGGATGCGCGGCGTGCGCCAGGCGCGAAGCAGGGTCTCCTGCACGACGTCGTCGGCCGAGCCCCGATTGCCGGTCAGGCTCACCACGTACCGGCGGATGTGACCGGCATGCAGCTCGTAGAGCGCGGTGAGTCGCTCGTCGTCATCGGTCACGGTCAGCCTCCCACTGGAGACACGATATGAGGGCTTCCCGGGTTCAGATGAACCCCGGAGCATGTCGGATCGTTCTCTCAGTATGAACCTGATCCCCGCCGCCGGCCCGTCCGCGTTCTCCGCGCTGTTCGAGTTCACCGGACTCCCCCTGCATCCGCTGCTCGTGCACGCCGCGGTGGTGCTCACTCCGTTGACCGCGATCGCCCTCGCACTCGCCGCGCTCTGGCCCGCGGCGCGTCGACGGCTCGGCGTCGCCCTGCCCATCGCCGCCCTGGTGGTGGCGGTCCTCGCTCCGGTTACGGTCCTCGCCGGGGAGTCGCTGGCCGATGCGCTCGGCCGCACGCCGGCCATCGCACATCATGAGTCGCTGGGGCGGATGCTGCTGCCGTGGGCGATCGCGATGCTCCCGGCATCCGTGCTCGTGTGGTGGAGCGGCCGAGGCTCCACCGCGTCGTCCTCGCGCCGTCCGAGATGGGCGACCGTCGTGATCGCCGGCGCGGCCGTGGTGGTCGCCGTCGTCACCCTCGTCCTCGTGGTGCTCACCGGGGACGCCGGTGCGCGGGCGGTGTGGGGAGGCGTCGTATGAGGGCTCAGCGGGAGTCGTCCGCGGCCGCGGCGTCGATCGGCTGGAATCCGTGGTCGGCCTCCTCGACGTCCACTTCGACGATGTCGACGGTGACGTCTCCTCGCAGACGCGAGACGGCGTCGGCGAACTGCTCTTCGAGAGCGGCGACGGCGCCGTCGGCGTTCCCCTCGGCGAGCGCGTCGAGCAGTCGGCGATAGGTGGGCGAAACGGATCGACGCACCGAGTAGCCGTCGGGCACGCTGAAGCTCATGATGCGCGTCTGCATGATCAGGGTCGCGATGCCGCGTGAAAGTCGATCACTGCCCACGGCATCCACGAGCACCTGATGGAATTCCAGGTCGGCGTCGCCGATGGCGCGGGCGTCGTCTCCCTCACTGACCGCGACGAGCTCGTCATACGCGGCGGTGATGCGCTCCATCGCCTGCGGGTCGGGGTCGCGGGCGATGCGGCGCGCGGCCTGAGCCTCGATCGCCAGCCGCATCTCGTAGACGTCCGGGATCTGCTCCCCGTCGATGACGGCCACGCTCATCCCGCGGCCGGGTATCGCCGTCAGGATGCCCTCCTGCACCAGACGCTGCGCGGCCTCCCGCAGCGGACTGCGACTGACTCCGAGCTGGGACGCGATCTCGACCTCGCCGAGCGGCGCGCCGACCGTCAGAGCGCCGGAGAAGATCGCCTTGCGCAGTTCGATCGCGATGAGATCGACGGTCGACAGCCGCGACACACGCAGCACGGAGGCCCGGCCGACGGATCGGGGCAGGTCACGGGGCATTCAGATCTCCTCATCCGTGGTGACACGTGAACTCATTCTCCCGCGTGCCGGGGCGAATTCCTCGCAGACTCATCGGCAACAGTTCTGTCTCATTGTCGACAATCTGCACGTCTGATTGTAGATGGATCGACAAACTCCCGTATCGTGTTGCCCGGTCGCAGCCCACTCCGGCTCGACGGACAGTCACGAAGAGGAGCATCATGAGCAAGCGCACAGCCCGAACCGCACTCGCCACGCTGGGGGTGGTGACCCTCGCTCTCACCGGCTGCGCATCCGGTGGCGCCGGCGATGCCGGCGATGACGCCAGCAGCACACTCGAGAAAGCACAGGAATCCGGCACGATCACACTGGCCGTCGCCGCCGAGCGGCCCTATTCGTGGGTGGAGGGCGGAGAGCCGACCGGCGCCACCATCGCCCTGCACGAGAAGATCTTCGCCGGCATGGGCATCGATGACATCGAGGTCAAGGAAGTCGAATGGAACGCCCTCATCCCCGGCCTGAACGCCGGACGCTGGGACGTCATCAGCGCGGGGATGTCGATCCTTCCGGACCGCTGCGAACAGGCCGCGTTCAGCGACCCCGAGATCATGTACACCACCACTCTCGCCGTGCCGAAGGGCAATCCCGACGGTCTGAGCGACCTGGATTCGATCGCCGAGAAGGAGGGCATCACTCTCGCCGTCCAGTCCGGAGCGATCGAGGAGGGTTACGCCGAGGAGCTGGGCATCACCGACGTCATCAAGGTCGACAGCGCCACCGCCGGTCTGGAGACCGTGCAGTCGGGCCGTGCCGACGCCTTCACGCTCACCGCGGTGTCGCTGAACTGGATGACCAAGGACAGCGACGACCTCGAGACCACCGAGGCGTTCGTGCAGGTCATCGACGGCGTCGAGCAGATCGGCGCCGGCGCGACCGTCTTCCGCAAGCAGGACAGCGAACTGCTCGAGGCGTACAACAAGGAGCTCGCGAAGATCACCGGCGACGAGCAGTCCTACCTCGACCTCGTCGAGCCGTTCGGCTTCACCGCCGAGAACCTGCCGCCCGCCGACCTGACCACCGAGCAGCTCTGCTCGGGCGACCTCGGCTGACCTCCTCTGCGACGTGATCGAGAACTTCGAGGCGCTCCAGGGGGCGCTGCCCTACCTGCTGGACGGGTTGCTGATAACCGTCCAGCTGACGGTGGGCGGCGCCCTGCTGGCGTTCGTCATCGCGATCGCATTGGGCCTGCTGGCCCGGTTCGACAACGTCGTGCTGCGCGGCTTCGCCCGCACCGTGATCGAAGTCTTCCGCGGCACGTCCCTGCTGGTGCAGCTGTACTTCCTGTTCTTCGTGCTGCCGCTGCCGCCCTTCAACGTCGAACTGCCGCCCGTCCTCGTCGGCATCGTCGGTCTGGGTCTGAACTACGGCGCATACGGCGCGGAGGTGGTGCGCGGCTCGATCAACTCCGTCCCGCGCGGACAATGGGAGGCCACCACCGCACTCAGCCTGTCGCGCACGCAGCGCATGTGGCGAGTGATCTTCCCGCAGGCCTGGGCGCTGATGATCCCCTCCTTGACGAACCTGCTGATACAACTGCTCAAGGGCACCGCAGTGGTCTACCTGATCACCATCGTCGATCTCACCGCGGAGCTCAACAAGCTGCGCATCGACACCGACGTGTTCTTCGCCTATTCACTCGGCTTGATCGTGTACTTCGTGATCGCTTATCTCCTCACCATCGCCATGAACGCACTCGAGGCGCGCGCCAAGCACCGCCTCGGCCAGGGAACCCGCCTGCGTGAAGCAGTCGCCGCGCCCACCGTCGACGCAGAGAGGGATGTCCCGTGAACGACGACCGAGTGATCTGGAACTGGGATCACGTCCTCGCGGCGCTCCCCGACATGCTGTGGTCGTTCCTGACGATCACGGTGTACGTGACGGTGCTGGGCAGCATCATCGCCGCCGTGCTGGGGCTGGTCATCGCCCTGGCGCGCAAGAGCACCCCGCGCCCGATCGCCGCCGTGCTGACGTTCGTGATGAACTTCATCCGGATGACGCCGCTGGTCGTGCAACTGCTCTTCGCGTACTACGCCTTCACCGCCGTTCCGCCGCTCACGCTCGGTGTGATCATCTTCGGCATCCACTACGCCACCTACATGGCTGAGGTGTACCGCGCCGGAATCGACGCGGTGCCCCGCGGGCAGTGGGAGGCCACCACCGCCCTGTCCATGTCTCGCGGTCGCACCTGGACAGCGGTCATCATCCCCCAAGCACTGCGCTCGACCGTGCCCGCCCTCGGCAACTACGTCATCTCCATGTTCAAGGAGACGCCGTTCCTCGCCGTCATCACCGTGACCGACATGGTGCGCGCCGCACAGGAGTACGGCGGATCGCACTTCCGATTCATCGAAGCCATCACCATGGCGGGGATCCTGTTCCTCGTCGCCAGCTACCCGACGTCACTGCTCATCGGGCGATTGGAGAAGCGCCTTGCCTACACCACCTGACACTCACACCGGCGCCGTCGCGCTGCAGGACGGCGATGTTCCCGCCATCCGCTTCGAGAAGGTCGAGAAGCGCTTCGGCGACCACGTCGTGCTGCACGATCTCGACTTCACGGTGCGCAAGGGCGACCGCGTCACGCTCATCGGTCCCAGCGGCTCGGGAAAGACCACGATCCTCCGACTCGTCATGACGCTCGAGGAGGCGAACGACGGGTACATCCTGATCGACGGCCAGCCGCTCACGCACATGGAGCGCGGCGGAAGGCGCGTCGAGTTGAAGGAGAAGCACAAGAACGAGATGCGCAAGCGCATCGGGATGGTCTTCCAGCAGTTCAACCTGTTCCCCAACATGACCGTGCTGGAGAACATCATCGAGGCGCCGGTGCACGTGCTGAAGGTGCCGAAGGATCAGGCGGTGGCGCGCGCTCACGAGCTGCTCGAGATGGTGGGCCTGCCTGACAGAGCCGACGCGCATCCGACGCAGCTCTCCGGCGGTCAGCAGCAGCGCGTGGCGATCGCGCGCGCCCTGGCCATGCAACCCGAGATCCTGCTGCTGGACGAAGTGACCAGTGCGCTGGACCCGGAGGTTGTCGGCGAGGTCCTGGGGATCCTCCGCGACATCGCGCGCGACACCGACGTGACGATGCTGATCGTCACGCACGAGATGCAGTTCGCGCGTGACGTGTCCAATCGGGTGCTGATGTTCGACGGCGGCCGCATCGTCGAGGAGGGCTCGCCCGAGCAGATCTTCACCGCCCCGCAGGAGCAGCGCACGAAGGACTTCCTCGCCGCGGTGCTGTGACTTCGGACGTCGGCGGAGGATCGGTGCCGCAGGCCGCGACGGATCGGCGCCGCCGGCGACGGAGATACCGCGGTCAGCGGCGGCGCAGTATCCGCGCCGCCCAGATCGCCAGGTCGGCGACGGCATCGATCGCGAGGAGGATGCCGAGGCCACGGCCGAGCCCCGACCTGCTGCGTCCGAGGGCGAGGCCGGCGCCGAGCTCCGCCGCGCTGAGCGCGACCCCGAGCACAGGGCGCTTGCCCAGCAGGCGCGCGAAGCGTGCCGCGGGACGATCACGGCGGGTCAGCGGCGTGGCCTCGACGAGTCCTCCCAGCACGATGCCGCCGATCGTGGGCCCCCAGCCGCGGGCGGAAAGACGCTGTCCGGCGCCGCGCTCATCGAGCCCGGCGCGGATCAGCGCCGCGGGAACGCCGAATGCCGCGACGAAAGCGCACAGTCGCGCGCCTTCACCGACGACACCGCCCAGGCTCTCCGGGATGCAGGCGCTGTGCGCCGCGGCGACGTCCAGGGCATCCGTCATGCCGAGCGAGGTCAGCTCGTCACCGATGCCATCCGCCTCCACGAGCATCCGCCGATACAACTCGACCGTCTCCGGCACGGCGATCGCATCGATGTCCAGTACGGGACGGGTAAGCCGCTCGGCGTTCGGCCAGAACATCCCCGTCGCTCCGCGTGGTGACGTCACCTCGATCCACGCGTCGCCGTGCGGGGGAACGTTGACTTCGATGACGGGTCCATCCGCGCGCCCCCCAGAGATCGCGCCGTGCGCGCGATCGGTGCGGTAGCGGTACGCGGACCACGTCCCGTCCTCGAGGTAGTCGACGTCGGTCTCCAGCAGCTGCGCGGTGAGCCGCGCGGCCCAGACGCCGCGCCGGGAGAACTCGGCGACGCGCACCGGCTCGGGAGCGAACAGATCGTCCTCGAGATCGTCGGCATCCGCCGGCATCCCGAACCCGGCGAGATCGTCCGGTTCTTCGGTCGGTTCGTCGAGTTGCTCGAACGCCTCTCCGTACTGCTCCTCCAGCTCCGCGTCGACGTCATCCAGGTCGCCCTCCGCGTACCCGAGGTGCAGAGTCAGCCCCTCGGCCCGGAACAGCGCGCCGAGTGCCGCGGCAGTCAGATCGAAGCGCAGCAGCCCCTCGGAATCCAGTGCCACGACGTCGCCGCTCTCGGTGACCGGGATGAGCACCACGGTCGCCTCGCCGTCGAAGCCCCGCACGGCCGCCAGCACGCGCTCAGCCGCCAGGATGCGCTCCGCGGCGGCCGTGGGATCGGCGCCGTCGCCCGAATCGACCGAGGCGTAGGTGACGTGGAAGGCGATCTGCTCTGCTGACACCCTCCGAGGCTACCCGGCAGGTGGTGTGAGCATCCCCTGCATGAAAGCAGGATCGCCGAACATGGGCACCGAGATGCACAGCGAGACGACGAACATCGTCACCACGAAACCGACCAACGGCAGCCACCACGACGAGCGTCCCCGGCGGATCCTGCGCACCGAGAGCCACGCCGTCGCCGCGTAGCCGACCACCATCACCACCAGGGCGATCGCGCCCCAGGTCTTCGCCGCCGCGAAGTTCGAGAAGGACCCCTCCATGCCGAGCATCTTCAGGGTCTGATCCAGCGTGGTCGACAGATCCAGGAACCCCGGGATCGAGGTGAGCACGTTGACCAGTCCGATGCCGAGCAGCATGGCGGTGATCATGCGCCCCGCGCGGGTGCCGGCGGACGGGGTGCGGACGACGGGCTGCGGACCCGAAGGCACGGGCGCGGCAGCCGCAGGCCCCTGCTCCACGGGCGGCAGCCCTGCGCGCACCCGCTGCTCCTCCGGCGATGCGTACTCGCCGTACTGCGGCCGATCGACACTCATGGCGTCCACGCTACCCGCCGCGCCTTGGTCGCCGCCGTGAAGCCGTGGCGTGACGACCGTGGTGAAGCCGTGGCGCGCCGACCGCGGGCCGGCGCGCTCAGCGCGTGCGGCCGCCCAGCGCGCGCTCGTCGCGCTTGCCCGCGGAATCCTGACGCAGCTCCTTCGGGAGCGAGAACATCAGGTCCTCCTCGGCGGTGCGCACCTCTTCGACGTCGCGGTAGCCGGCCTCGTCGAGCGCGTCGAGCACCTCGCGCACGAGCACCTCGGGCACGGATGCCCCGCTGGTGACGCCCACGGTTTTCACGCCGTCGAGCCAGGACTGCTGCACTTCATCGGCGTAGTCCACGCGGTAGGCGGCCTTGGCACCGTACTCGAGCGCCACCTCGACCAGGCGCACGCTGTTCGACGAGTTCGCCGACCCGACGACGATCACCAGATCCGCGTCCTTCGCGACCTTCTTGATCGCGACCTGACGGTTCTGGGTGGCGTAGCAGATGTCATCCGACGGCGGATTCTGCAGCTCGGGGAAGCGCGCGCGAAGCCGGTGGACGGTCTCCATGGTCTCGTCGACCGAGAGCGTGGTCTGCGAGAGCCAGACGACCTTGGAGGGGTCGTTCACCTGCACGGTGTCGGCCTCGGCGGGTGAGTTGACGATGGTGACCCGCTCCGGAGCATGGCCGGCGGTGCCCTCGACCTCTTCGTGGCCGTCGTGCCCGATCAGGAGGATCTCGTAGTCGTCGCGCGCGAAGCGCACGGCCTCACGGTGCACCTTGGTGACGAGGGGGCAGGTCGCGTCGATCGCGTGCAGCTCACGGTCGGATGCCGCCTGCACGACCGCAGGCGAGACGCCGTGGGCGCTGAAGACGATGTGGGCGCCCTCGGGCACTTCGTCGACCTCGTCGACGAAGATCGCACCCTTCTGCTCGAGCTCGGTGACGACGTGGATGTTGTGCACGATCTGCTTGCGCACGTAGACCGGCGAGCCGTACCTCTCGAGCGCCTTCTCGACGGCGACGACGGCACGATCGACCCCGGCGCAATAACCACGCGGTGCGGCCAGCAGCACCCGCTTCGCACCGTCGACGGGACGGTTCTCCAGAGGCGTGCGCTGGGCGGCGCGACGACGGCTGGGAACCTGCGGGACAGGAAGCGAGATGTTCAGGGCGGCCACGCCTCGAGTCTACCGAGCCTGCCTGACGAAGGGCCTGGGAGCCGGTCCCGTCGCATCGCCACCGCGGGCAGGGCCCTTCCTGTCGGCGGCATCCGGGACAATGGGGGGATGACCGCGTTCGAAGCCGCAGCGATCCCCGGCGAACCGCCTCCCGCCGATTCGGTGGCGCCACGCGACTCGACAGCGGCCGCTCCGACCTCGGTCGCTCGCCTGAACGGCACGATCCGCGACTTCATCGCGCGCTGGAACACCGTGTGGGTCGAGGGCGAGATCACCTCGTGGAACGTGCGCGCCGGAAACGTGTTCGCGCGTCTGAAGGACGTCCGCAGCGACGCGCAGATCTCCATCCGGGTGTGGTCGAGCGTACGACCGCGGATCCCGGGCGACCTCGCCGTCGGCGACCATGTCGTCGCTGCGGTGAAGGCCGACTACTTCGTCAAGGGCGGGGATTTCAGCTTCATCGTCTCGGCGATGAAGCACGTCGGCCTGGGCGACCAGCTGGAGAAGCTCGAGAAGCTGCGCGCTCAGCTGCGCAGAGAGGGGCTGTTCGACGCGAGCCGAAAGAAGCCCCTCCCCTTCCTGCCGCACGTGATCGGGCTGATCACCGGAGAGAGATCGGATGCCGAGAAGGACGTGCTGCGCAACGCCGAGCTGCGCTGGCCGCACGTGCGCTTCCGCATCGAGCACGCGGCGGTGCAAGGCGAGCGCTGCGTCCCCGAGACGCTGGCGGCGCTGCGCCGGCTGGACGCCGACCCCGAAGTCGACGTGATCGTCATCGCCCGCGGCGGCGGGGACCCCCAGACCCTCCTCGGCTTCAGCGACGAACGGCTCGTGCGGGCCGTGGCCGCCGCATTCACGCCCGTCGTGAGCGCGATCGGCCATGAGAACGACCACCCGCTGCTCGACGATGTCGCCGACCTCCGCGCCTCCACCCCCACCGATGCCGCCAAGCGCGTGGTGCCGGACGTCGGCGAGCAGCGTGCGGTCATCGCGCAGTTGCGCGCCCGCGCGACCGGACGGCTCACGCAGCGCCTCTCGCACGACATCATGCAGCTCGAGCAGCTGCGCTCGCGCCCCGTGCTGCGCTCACCCGATCCGATCATCGACGATCGTGCGCAGGAGGTCTGGCTGCTGGCCTCGCGCGGCCGTGACACCCTCACCCGCAGACTGGACGCCGCTCAGCGCACCACCTCCGAGCTGCGGGCATCGCTGCGTGCACTCTCGCCTGCCGCGACCCTGGCGCGGGGGTACGCGATCGTCCACCTCGACGACGGCCGATTGCTGGCCGACGCCGCCGACGCCCCCGCCGGGACCGCGCTGACGGTGACCGTCGATCGAGGATCGGTCCGCGCCCGCTCCGAGGGCCAGGTCCCCGAGGGTGCGTAGTCGCAGCGCCGCGGGCCACGCCCGCGAAGCGCGCCGCGTCGCGCCGCACCCCCGCCGCCGCTCCGGGAGAATTGCCTTGCAGGTCGAGACGGATGCTGCCAACGCAATCCTCAGCGCGCAGAGCAATTCTCGCGGGGGGGGGGGGGCGGCTGACCGCTCCGCGGCGGGAATGCGCGCTCAGGACGCGCCGGTAGGATGGGGGGCGTGACTGCGTCCAACGATTCCCCCGTCGAATCGCTGTCGTTCGAGGCCGCTCGCGACGAGCTCGTGCGGGTGGTCGCCGAACTCGAACAGGGTTCCCCCACGCTGGAGCACTCCCTCGCACTGTGGGAGCGCGGCGAAGCCCTCGCCGCGCGCTGCGAGGAATGGCTGCTGGGCGCGAAGCGCCGCCTCGACGCGGCTCGCGATGCAGCATCCGGCAAGGACGAGGCATGAGCAGGCAGAACCGCATCGTCGCCGAGCTCGGCCGGCCCGAGACCCCTCAGGAGACCGCCGACCGCAAGGCCGAAGCCAGCCGGATCTACCGGTCGAGCCAGAGCTTCCGCAACCTCATCGCGGCGCTGATCGTCACCGTGGCGGTGGTCGCCGTCATCGTCTTCGCCGTGCCCCGCGGCGAGCCGACCGCACGCCCCGTGATCGACGCGGCGAAGATCGCCTCCGATGTGGAGTCGACCATGGGCCGCGCTGTCGTCGTTCCCGTCATCGACGAGGACTGGCGCGTGAACGCCGCAGGGCTCGAGGGCGGCGCCGTGATGGTGTGGAACGTCACGCTGGCGCCGTCCGGCGAACGCGAGCGCGGATTCGTCAACTTCGCACAGGCCTTCGACGCCGACGTCACCTGGGCGCCGAAGGAGACCGGCGGCATGGCACCGAACGGCACGACGGAGATCGACGGGCTGAACTGGGACGTCTTCGATCTCGGCGAGCGGGGCACCGCGAACGTGACCTACGCGCTCGGCACCCAGGCCGGCCCCGACTATGTGCTGCTCTACGGCTCACGCTCCGCAGACTCCACCAAGGAACTTGCTGAATCCCTGACCGAACAGCTGCGCGACTTGAAGGAGGCCGAATGACGACGACGCTCACACCCGCCGAAGCATGGCAGGAGATGACCGACGGCAACGCGCGTTTCGTCGCCGGCACCCCGGAGCACCCCCACCAGGACACCGCCCGACGTGCGGAACTGGCCAACGGACAGCATCCGATCGCCGCGTTCCTCGGCTGCTCCGACTCGCGCGTCGCCGCCGAGACGCTGTTCGATGTCGGACTCGGCGACCTGTTCACGATCCGCAATGCCGGACACATGGTCACCGAGTCGGCCGTGGCCAGCATCGAGTTCGCCGTGGGCCTGCTGGATGTTCCCCTGCTGATCGTGCTCGCCCACGACTCCTGCGGAGCGGTCGCCGCGGCCGTGCAGGGAACCGCCATCGACGCCGAGCCGCTGCCGCAGAGCATCTGGAAGCTCATCGCCCCCATCGTGCCCGCCGCCCGCCGCGTGCTGCGTGAGAGCGGCGGCACCTCGGTCGCCGACATCGACCCCGAACAGGTCGGCCGCGAGCACCTGCGCAACACCATCACCGGGCTCATGGAGTCGTCGGAGATGATCAGCACCGCCGTCGCAGAGGGTCGCCTCGCCATCGTCGGCGCCAAGTACCGCCTGACCGACGGCACGGCCGTTCCGGTCGCCCAGGTCGGCCTCCCCGACACCGACATCCCCTCTCTCGCAAAGGAGCAGAAGTGACCGACACACCCCAGCGCAGCGGCGACACCGAGCAGGAGTACCGCATCGAGCACGACACCATGGGTGAAGTGCGTGTACCCGTGAACGCGCTGTACAGCGCTCAGACCCAGCGTGCGGTGGAGAACTTCCCGATCTCGGGCATGGGCCTCGAGTCCACGCAGATCGCCGCGCTCGCCCGCATCAAGAAGGCGGCGGCGCTCGCGAACAAGGACCTCGGCACTCTCGACGGCGACATCGCCGACGCGATCGCCCAGGCCGCCGACCAGGTCGTCACCGGCAAGCACGACGGGGAATTCCCCATCGACGTGTACCAGACCGGTTCGGGCACCTCGTCGAACATGAACATGAACGAGGTGCTGGCGAACCTGGCATCCGGCATCCTCGGCTCGGCCGTGCACCCGAACGACCACGTCAACGCCTCGCAGTCGTCGAACGACGTGTTCCCGACCTCCGTGCACGTCGCGGTCACCCAGGCGCTGATCGATGACCTCATCCCCGCGCTCGACCACCTCGCCGTGGCCTTCGAGACCAAGGCTGAGGAATGGAAGAGCGTGGTCAAGTCGGGTCGCACGCACCTGATGGACGCCACCCCGGTCACCCTGGGCCAGGAGTTCGGCGGATACGCCCGCCAGATGCGCCTCGGCATCGAGCGCGTGCAGGCTGCGCTCCCGCGCGTGGCAGAGGTGCCGCTGGGCGGCACGGCCGTGGGCACCGGCATCAACACGCCGCTCGGCTTCCCGCAGAAGGTCATCGCGCTGCTCGCCGCGGAGACCGAACTGCCGATCACCGAGGCGAAGGACCACTTCGAGGCTCAGGCCAACCGGGATGGTCTGGTCGAGGCATCCGGCGCTCTGCGCACCATCGCCGTGTCGCTGACGAAGATCAACAACGACCTGCGCTGGATGGGCTCGGGCCCGAACACCGGTCTCGCCGAGATCCACCTGCCCGACCTGCAGCCCGGTTCGTCGATCATGCCGGGCAAGGTCAATCCGGTCATCCCCGAAGCCGTGCTGATGGTGTGCGCGCGTGTGATCGGCAACGACGCCACGATCGCCTGGGGCGGAGCATCCGGCGCGTTCGAGTTGAACGTCGCCATCCCGGTGATGGGCACCGCGCTCCTGGAGTCGATCCGCCTGCTCGTCAACGCGACGCGCGTGCTGGCCGACAAGACCGTCGACGGCCTGGTGGCCAACGTCGAGCGCGCGGCGGCGCTGGCCGGCATGAGCCCGTCGACCGTCACCCCGCTGAACAAGCTCATCGGCTACGAGGCGGCGGCGAAGATCGCCAAGCACGCGGTCGCCAAGGGCATCACCGTGCGCGACGCCGTGGTCGACCTCGGCTATGTCGAGCGTGGGGAGATCACCGAGGCACAGCTGGACGAGAAGCTCGATCTGCTGAGCATGACCCACGCGGGCTGACACCCTCGAACCCCGGCCCCGATCTGCTGAGGCCGTCCCGATCTGCTGACCTTTCGTGAGGAAGAGTCAGCAGATCGGGACACGCTCCGCGGATCGGGGCCTTCTCGCCCCCGGACACAACCGGCCGGATGCTCCTGCACGACTCCGGGTTGGACCGAGTTGTGCACAGAACGCGTCTTCGAGCCCATCCGGATGCTGCTGCGCGGGCCAGGCTGTACGGCATGCTCTCCGCATCCGACACGATCCGACGCCTCGGCGGCGTCGCCCGTGGCACGCATCTGCAGACGATCGGCTTCACCCGAAGGGCACTGTCGCGGTGCGTGCGGCGCGGCGAGATCCACCGCATCCGCGACGGGGTTTTCGCTGTACCGCCGGTGCACGAGGACGTCTGGTCGGCCACAGCGCACGGCGGCGCTCTGACCTGCGCGAGCGTGCTGCGGATGTCGGGGGTGTGGGTCCTCGAGTCGCCCGAAGCGCCGCACGTCTGGCTCGGTCCTGGCCACCATGCGCATGCTCACGCGGGCTGCCGGTGCATCTCGCACTTCTACCGCGGCATTCCACCCCTCGGACGCGCGAGCCTCGAGACAGCTCTGCTGCACTACCGCCGTTGCGCCGGGGACGAGGCATTCTTCGCGGCGTTCGAGTCCGCCTGGCGGAAACGACTGCTGTCGAAGGCCGCACGGTCCCGCGTGCGGGCCGCACTTCCGGCATCCGCTCGCTGGCTGGTGGATCTCGCACGATCGGATGCGGACAGCGGCCTCGAATCGCTCCTCCGTCTGAGGCTGCACGTCCTCGGCATCCGTCTGGATTGCCAGGTACCGATCACCGGCGTCGGCCGAGTCGACTTCGTCGTGGGCGGCCGCCTCATCCTGGAAGCCGATGGCAAGCAGAACCACGACGGTGACCGCATGATGCACAAGGATCGGGTACGGGATGCGGCGGCATCCGCCCGCGGGTACGAGACGCTGCACTTCGACTATGCGCAGATCATCCACGATTGGCCGACCGTGCAGGCCGCCATCCTCGCTGCGCTGCACCGACTGGCCACTCGCGTCTGACCCGTTCCGCGGACCGGGTCCCGATCTGCTGACCTTCTCAAGGAATTCGTCAGCAGATCGGGGCACCCTCCGCAAATCGGGTCCGGGTCAGCTGAGCTCCCCGCCTTCCAGGAGCTCGGTGACGAGCGCCGCGATGGCGGAGCGCTCCGAGCGGGTGAGGGTGACGTGGCCGAACAGGTCGTGCCCCTTCAGCGTCTCGATCACGCTGGCGATGCCGTCGTGGCGGCCCACCCGCAGGTTGTCGCGCTGACCGACGTCGTGGGTGAGCACGACCCGGGAGTTCTGGCCCATCCGGCTCAGCACCGTCAGCAGGACGTTGCGCTCCAGCGACTGCGCCTCGTCGACGATCACGAAGGCGTCGTGCAGCGAGCGGCCGCGGATGTGGGTGAGCGGCAGCACCTCCAGCATCCCGCGCTCCACGACCTCCTCCAGCACGTTGCCGGAGACGACCGAGCCGAGCGTATCGAACACGGCCTGACCCCAGGGTCCCATCTTCTCGCCCTGGTCCCCCGGCAGGTAGCCGAGCTCCTGCCCGCCGACGGCGAACAGCGGCCGGAAGACGATGATCTTCTTCTGCTGCTGCCGCTCCAGCACCGCCTCGAGCCCCGCGCAGAGGGCGAGCGCCGACTTGCCGGTGCCGGCCCGGCCGCCGAGCGAGACGATGCCGACCTCCGGGTCGAGCAGCAGGTCGATGGCGATGCGCTGCTCGGCCGACCGACCGTGCAGTCCGAACACCTCGCGGTCGCCGCGCACCAGGCGGTACTCGCCGTCGCCGGTCACCCTCGCCAGGGCGGAGCCGCGCTCGGAGTGCACGACGAGCCCGGTGTTCACCGGAATGCCGATCACCTGCTCGCTGACGCCGACCTCGCTCTCGTAGAGATCGCTCATCTCGTCTCCGGACAGGTCGAGCGCGGCGATGCCCGTCCAGCCTGAGTCGATCGCCTGCTCGGCCAGATACTCCTCGGCTTCCAGTCCCAGGGAGGCGGCCTTGACCCGCATGGGCAGATCCTTCGAGACGATCGTCACCTGCTGACCATCCTGCGCGAGCTGCGCGGCGGTGGCGAGAATGCGACTGTCGTTGTCGCTGAGCCGGATGCCGGCGGGCAGGATCGACAGGTCGGCCGCACCGAGTTCCACCCGCAGCGTGCCGCCGTCGCCCACCTCGACGGGGAAGTCGAGTCGGCCGTGCTCGACGCGCAGATCGTCGAGGTGGCGCAGCGCGCGGCGCGCGAAATACCCCAGCTCGGGATCATGGCGCTTGGCCTCGAGCTCCGAGATGACCACGACCGGCAGCACTATCGAATGCTCCGCGAATCGGAAGAGTGCCTGCGGATCGCTGAGCAGCACGGAGGTGTCGAGCACATATGTGCGAAGAGCCGTGTCATCGTGTGACACGGCTCCGGTACCTGCTGCCCTGCGGGTGGACTGCTGCTGCGCTGAACGTGTGGTCACGATCCACTCCTACCCGGGAGAATCCCGGCTCTGCAGCGAGTCGACCAGGGGCCACGAGTCGCGTTCCGAAGGTCGACTCGATCGGGCGCGGTGCCCGATGCCTTGAAGGTAAGCCAGCGGAGGCGCGACGCCCGGGAGGGACACGCGGGGGCATCGGCTCAATCGCTTGCGAACGGATGGTGAACGGATGCCGCGAGCGCATCGTCCAGCATCCGCAGCGTCTCGGCGCCGGTGCCCGCATGCGCGGCGATGCGCACCGCACCGGCGCGCACGGTCACCGCCAGTCCGACCTCGGACAGGATGCGTCCGAGTCTTTCCGGGTCGTCGGGCACCAGCGAGACGATCCCCGCCCGCTGCCGGGGATCCGCGGGCGTGACCGTGCGGATGCCGTGACGCTCGACCGTCGCGAGGATCTCGTCCACGTTGACCCTCACCCGTTCGCTGATCCCGCCGACGCCCGCGCGGCGCAGCTCGTCGGCCGCGACCGCCAGTCGGACGGCGGCGAGGTGATCGGGCACGCTCGTCGTGAAGGCACCGGCGCCGGCGGTGGGCGCGGGCACCCCACCGCTGAAGGGATCGTCGGTGTCGATGCCGGTGATGCCGCTGAGCGCGGGGCGTATCCGCTCCCGGGCGCGATCCGAGAACCTGGCGAAGGCGGTGCCTCGACCAGCCCGCAGCCACTTGTAGCCGTGCCCCGCGACGACATCCGCGGCGCGCCAGTCCTCGGCGACCACGCCGAAGGACTGCACGGCGTCGACGATGAGCAGCCGGTCGGGACCGACCAGCTCTCGCAGTGCGGCCAGGTCGGCACGGTATCCGGTGCGGTAGTCGACGTGGCTGACCGCGACCGCCGTGACGCCGTCGTCGAGCGCGTGCGCGACCGCATCCGCGGTGACCCGGCCGTCGGCGGGCGCGATCCAACGCGGCGCGAGGGCACCGCGCGACGCATCGGCGGCGCGCTGGAGGGTGAGGCTGATGCTGGGGAACTCCCCGATGGCGGCGACGACCGTCCCCGAGAGACCGTACAGAGCGTGCTGCAGGACGTGGGTCGATGCGGGTCCCAGAACGACCTCGGCGCGATCCGCTGCCAGCAGATCGGCGAGCGCTGCCGTGGCGTCGCCCGTCCTCGCCGTGACGACCTCGCGGTCGGCGGCGCTGTATCGGCCGAGCGCCTCGACGGCCTCGTGCATCGACGCACGAACCGCAGGCGAGAGCGGACCGTACGCCGCCCAGTTCAGATAGCCGGTCTCACCGGCGAACGACGCGATGTACTCATCCAGTGCGCTCACCCGAACAACCTCCTCCGTCACCGTCCGAAGCGGCGATCCCGATCGGCGTAGTCGCGGATGGCGCGCAGGAAGTCGACCTCGCGCAGGTCGGGTCCGAGAGCCTCCACGAAGTAGAACTCGCTGTGCGCGCTCTGCCACAGGAGGAAATCGCTCAGCCGCTGCTCGCCGCTGGTGCGGATGACCAGGTCGGGATCCGGCTGGCCGCCCGTGTACAGGTGCTCGCCGATCATCTCCGGCGTCAGCCGGGCGGCGAGGTCGTCGAGAGTGCCGCCGGACGCGTTGTGCTGGCCGATGATGCTGCGCACCGCATCGACGATCTCATTGCGGCCCCCGTAGCCGACGGCGAGGTTGACGTGCAGTCCGGTGTGGGCGCGCGTGCGCTCCTGCGCGTCGTGGAGCACGTGCGAGAGCTCCGGCGGCAGGATGTCGGCGCGACCGACGTGCTGCACGCGCCAGCTGCCGTGCTGCGCGAGCGTGTCGGCGAGCTCGGCGATGATCTCGATCAGATCGCCGATCTCCTTCGAATCGCGCTTGTGCAGGTTGTCCGCCGAGAGCAGGTACAGCGACACGACGCCCACCCCGAGTTCATCGCACCAGCCCAGGAACTCACGCATCTTCGCGGCCCCGGCACGGTGCCCGTCAGCGGCCGACTCGTATCCGAGCTGCCGGGCCCAGCGACGGTTGCCGTCGATCATCATCGCGACGTGGTGCGGTACGGACGCGGGGTCGATCCGACGCCGAAGTCGGTTCCCGTAGAGCCGGTAGAGGGGCCCCCGTCCCGTGCTCTCTCGTGCGCTCACGTGCCTACGCTACCGCCACCGACCGGAGGAGCAGCTGACCGCGCGGCGTATGTACTGCCACCGGAATGCTCGCCAGCCTAGAGTGAGCGGGTGAGCACGGAACCCGATCTGCCCCAGTTGCCCCTGCTCGACGCCGCAGCGGCTGATCCCGTCGAGATCAGGCCCACCTGGCGCGGGTGGATCCACGCGGGCACCTTCCCCGTCGCGATCGTCGTGGGCATCGCGCTCATCATCCTCGCGCAGGGCGCACCCGCGAAGTGGGCGGCCGCGGTCTTCATGGCCTCGTCGCTGCTGCTGTTCGGCAACTCCGCGCTGTATCACCGGTTCGACTGGGGCCCCCGCGTGAAGGCCGTTCTCAAGCGGATCGACCACGCCAACATCCTGCTGCTGATCGCCGGGACCTACACCCCGCTCGCCGTGCTCGCCCTGGAGCCGTCGAAGGGCACGCTGCTGCTCTACCTGGTGTGGTCGGGGGCGCTGCTCGGCATCCTGTTCCGCGTCTTCTGGATCGGCGCCCCGCGATGGCTGTACGTCGCGCTGTACCTGGTGCTGGGCTGGGCTGCCGTGATGTACATGGTGGATCTGGCGCGTGCGAACGTGGCGATGACGATCCTGGTGTGCGTCGGCGGAGTCCTCTACACGGTCGGCGCCGTCATCTATGCGATGAAGAAGCCCAACCCCTGGCCGGGGCGGTTCGGCTTCCATGAGATCTTCCACGTGTGCACCGTGCTCGCGTTCCTGTGCCACTGGACGGCGTGCCTGCTCATCTCGCTCGAGCCGTACTCCCCCTCGCTCGGCCTGCCCGGCTGACTTCCTGTGCATCGAGGGCGACGGCGCGTGGCATCCTGACATCTGACGATCAGGAGGATCCCATGGCCGAAGTAGAGAGCTTCACCCTCGACCACACCGCCGTCCTGGCGCCCTACGTGCGCCTGATCGGGGTCGAGCGCGGCCCGAAGGGCGACGCGATCTCGAACTTCGACGTGCGGTTCGTGCAGCCGAACGAGGGCGAGATCCCGACTGCCGGGCTGCACACCATCGAGCACACGCTCGCCAGCGTGCTGCGCGACCACATCGACGGGGTCATCGACATCTCGCCGTTCGGATGCCGTACCGGCTTCCACCTGATCATGTGGGGCGAGCCGGCTGTCGCCGACGTGGTCGCCGCCGTGCGTGCCGGACTGGAGTTCATCGCCGGCCCGGCCGAGTGGAGCGATGTTCCCGGCGTGTCGGCGGTGGAGTGCGGCAACTACCGCGACCACAGTCTGCACAGCGCCAAGGAGTGGTCGAAGCGGATCCTCGAGCAGGGCATCAGCCTGGACGCCTTCGCCCGCGTCGGCGTCTGACGTCGAGGTCCTGCGGGCCGGCCGCGCGGTGGCCGTCCGCCTAAGCGCGGTCCCGCGGGTCGGGGCCGGCATCGTCGGAGCCGGAGCCGGAGCCGGAGCCGGAGCCGGAGTCGGAGGCAGCGGCGGACCCGGCCTGTGCGGCTGCCTGCTCGGCATCCAGCTGCTCGCGCACCTCTTCGCGATAGCGGACGCGGCGGATGCGACGGTTCATGTCCCAGATGAGCAGCACGACGACGGCCACGAGGAAGACCATGAGCGCGAAGCCGGCGAATCCCGGGGTCACCGAGTCCGGATCCACCGTCATGGTCGGCGTCGGCATCGGAGTCGTGTCGCCGAACAGGATCATGAGTCCGCCTTTCCTCCACAGGTCGCATAACCTGGGAGTACCAGCCTATCCGCCGACAGAGACCCGGGAGACCCGTGACAACCCCACGCGAACTCGATGAGCGCTACGGTCGCACGGCCCCTCGCCGACTGCCGTGGATCATCGGCGGGATCATCACGGTCGCGATCATCGTCGCGTTCGGATGGATGACCGTCGCCAGGGGCATGAACGCCGTGGACGCCGCCGACATCGGCTTCACGGTGACCGATGCGCACAGCGTGGACCTGCGCTTCCAGTACACCGCTCCGGCCGGATCGGACGTCGTCTGCGTCGTGCAGGCGCTGGACGAGGAGTTCGGGATCGTGGGCTGGAAGGTGCTCGAACTGCCCGCCGTCGAGCAGCACACCAGGGCTGTGGACGTGCGCATCCCGACCGTCGCCGCGGCGACAACGGGTTTGGTGAAGAGCTGCTGGGTCGTTTAGACTCGTGCGCAGATGACCGACGCCCCGGCCCATGCCGGGGCGTCTTGGCATATCCCCGGGGAGTGCAGACGATGCTCCCCCGCATCCCAGCCCCTGAAGGGGCCCGCATCGAAGGAGCACGCTGTGTCCACAGACGCTCAGGTACCGTTCCTCACGCAGGAGGCCTACGACCGCCTCGCCGAGGAGCTCGAGCACCTCTCGACCGTCGGCCGTGACGAGATCGCCGCACGCATCGAAGCTGCGCGCGAAGAGGGCGACCTCAAGGAGAACGGCGGCTACCACGCGGCCAAGGATGAGCAGGGCAAACAGGAGGCGCGCATCCGCACCCTCCAGCAGCTACTGAAGACGGCCAAGGTGGGCGAGGCTCCGACCAGCCGCGGAATCGTCGAGCCGGGCACGGTCGTGACGGCCCTCGTCGCCGGCGACGAGGAGGTCTTCCTGCTCGGGAGCCGCGAGATCGCCGCTGGCGGAGATCTCGACGTGTACAGCGAGGCGAGCCCGCTCGGACAGGCCATCCTCGGCCTGAAGGTCGGCGACAAGGCCAGCTACGAGGCCCCGAACGGACGCTCGATCGCCGTCGAGGTCACCGGCGTGGAGACCTACACCGGCTGATCCGGAGAGACTCGCGCCCGCTGCGGACCGTGCACAAGGCACCGTCCGCAGCGGGCGCTCTCATTCGGCGACGGTCTCCGGCTCGAAGCCCGCAGCGCGCAGGGTGTCCAGCGCCAGCTGGGTGTGCTCGGGACCGCGCGTCTCGATGGACAGCTGCAGGATCATGTCGCTGATCTGCAGCCCGTGTCCGTGCCGCGTGTGCAGCACCTCCATCACGTTGGCCCCCACCTGCGAGAGGATCTCCGCGACCCGAGCCAGCTGGCCGGGGCGGTCCGGCAGCGGCACGCGCACGGTGGCATAACGGCCGGAGGCGGCCAGCCCGTGGGAGACGACCCGCTGCAGCAGCATCGGGTCGATGTTGCCTCCGGAGAGGATCGGGACGGTCGTGCCCGCGCCGTGCACCTTGCCGGCGAGGATGGCGGCGACGCCGACCGCGCCCGCCGGCTCGACGACGACTTTCGCGTGCTCCAGCAGCACGAGGATCGCGCGCGCGATGTCATCCTCGGACACGGTGACGACCTCGTCCACGAACTGCCGGACGAGTTCGAAGGGAACAGCGCCCGGTCGTGCGACGAGGATGCCGTCGGCGATCGTGGGATGCGTGGTGATCTCGATCGGGTGTCCCGCCTCGAGCGACGGCGGCATGGCAGCGGCGTTCTCGGACTGCACGCCGATCACGCGCACCGTCCGACCGGCGGCGGCCGCGGCCTGCTTGATGGCTGCGGCGACGCCGGCGATGAGGCCGCCACCGCCGATGCCCATGATCACCGTGTCGACAGCGGGGACGTCCTGGAAGATCTCCATGCCCAGAGTGCCCTGGCCGATGACGATGTCCCGGTGATCGAAGGGCGGGATGAGAACCGCACCGGTGCGCTCCGAGAACTCCGCTGCCAGTCGCAGCGAGGTCGCGACCGTCTCGCCCTCGAGCACCACCTCGGCGCCGTAGCCGCGGGTCGCGAGCAGCTTGGGGACGGGCACTCCCAGCGGCATGAAGATGGTGGCAGGGATGCCGAGGGCCTGCGCGGCGAGCGCGACGCCCTGTGCGTGGTTTCCGGCCGACGCCGCCACCACGCCTCGCGAGCGCTCCTCGGCGGTCAGCTGCGCGAGGCGGTACGACGCGCCGCGGATCTTGAACGACCCCGTGCGCTGAAGGTTCTCCATCTTCAGCAGCACCGGCGAACCGAGTACGTCGCTGAGGGCGCGCGAAAGCTCGGTGGGCGTGTGCGAGATCACGCCGGCTAGGCTCTGCGCCGCTGCGGAGAACTCCGCCAGGCTCGGGACTGCGGTCATCGATTCCTCCTCGGCCGCTCGCGCGGCACTGTGCTCCAGATCAGATCCGCCCGGGGCTTCTCCCCCGTGCGCCAGGCGCCGGTGCTGATGGTCACCGCCGCGACGTTGATGAATGCCGCCAGCGGCACCGCGAACAGGGCGCCGGGAATGCGGGCGATCATCGCGCCGCCTGCGACCACCAGCACGACTGCCAGCGGGTGCACCTTGACGGCCGACCCCATCAGGATCGGCTGCAGGATGTGTCCCTCGAGCTGCTGCACGAGCAGCACGACCCCGAGCATGGCCAGCGCGATCCACGGACCGTTGTAGACCAGTGCGAGGAAGACCGCGACTGCCCCGGTCAGCACGGCGCCGACGATCGGCACGAAGGATCCCAGGAACACCAGCACGGCGACCGGGATCGCCAGGGGCACGCCGAGCAGGGCCGCACCGATGCCGATGCCGACGGCGTCGATCGCGGCGACCAGCATCTGTGTGCGCGCGTAGTTGATCACGGTGGCCCACCCGTTGCGGGCGGCGGCGTCGGCGGCCGGCCGGGCCTTGCGCGGGAAGAGGTTCAGCGTCCATCTCCAGATGCCGCCGCCGTCGGCGAGCAGGCAGATCAGGACGAACAGGGAGAGCAGGGCGCCGGTGACGAGCTCGGCCGCGGTGCCCGTGACGGCGACGCCGGTGCTCACCAGCCAGGACGACTGCTCGTCGAGCAGATCCAGCCCCTGCTGGATGTATGCATCGATGTCGTCGGCGGTGAGGTGCAGCGGACTCTCCAGCAGGAAGGTCCGGAACTGCTCGATCGCCTCCGTGGTCTTCGCCTGCACATCCGGAAGCTGGGCGCGCACCTGCCAGATGACGAGCCAGACCAGCCCCGTGACGATGCCGAGGGCGCCGATCACCGTGGTCGCGATCGCCAGCCAGCGCGGGAATCGTCCGCGCAGCATCAGCTGGAACGCCGGCCACAGCAGTGCGGTGATGAGGATACCGACCATCAGCGGGATGACCAGCAGCTTCAAGAGCATGACCAGCCAGATGAACAGCGCGATCACCCCGGCGATCACGAGCAGACGCCACGAGTACGCGGCGGTCACGCGCAACGGCATCGGAACCGCCTCGTCGACCTCGGTGGTGACCGTGCGGTCGGTGACGGGCGGGTAGTGGCGGAACGGATTGCGGAACCTCGGTGTGGGGTCGTCGCTCATAGTGAGATTCTACGTACCGGCGGCGACGCCGCCCCGTTGCGTGTCGGTGGGGGCGGATAGCCTGGCCGGGTGACTTCTTCGACCGCTCCGATGCCGACGGTGCAGACGATGAGCGCTGCCGAGGCCCGGCGCATGACACTGGCCGCCCAGGGGTTCTCCCGTCGGATGCCGAGCGCCGTCGCCCCGCGCCATCTGCACCGGGCCATGGATCGGCTCGGCGTGCTGCAGATCGACTCCGTCAACGTGTTCGCGCGTTCGCACTACATGCCGATGTTCTCCCGGCTCGGCTCGTACGATCCCGCCCTGCTGGACCGCGGCTTCGTGTCGCGCACCGCCCATTACGTCGAGTACCTGGCGCACGAGGCGACCTTCATGCCGGTCGCGGACTGGGCGCTGTGGCAGTTCCGGATGCAGGACTGGCGCGACCGCGAATCCGCGCCCGACAGCTGGATGCACACGCATTCCCGCACGTTGGAGTGGGTGCGAGCGGAGTTGCGTGACCGGGGTCCGCTGCGGCCGGTGGACCTGCGCGAGGATGCACCCCGCGAACGCGGGCCGTGGTGGGACTGGGACGAGGCCAAGTCGGCGCTCGAGCACCTCTGGCGGTGCGGCGAGGTCGCGATCGCCGGGCGGGTCGGTTTCGAGCGCCGGTACGCGCTGGCCGAGCAGGTCATCCCCGCCGACGTGCTGGCGGCTCCGGTGCCGAGGGCGGATGCGGTGCGCGAGCTCGTGCGACGCGCCGCGCGCTCGTATGGCGTGGCGAGCACGGCCGATCTCAACGACTACTACCGACTGCGCGATCAGGCCGCCGTGCGCCGGGCGGTCGCCGATCTCGTCGACACCGGAGAGCTCGAACCGGTCTTCGTGCGCGGCTGGGAGCGCACGACTCGCGGGCCGGCCTGGCGTCACCGCGACGCGGTGATCCCCCGCAGGATCGACCGCGCCGCGCTGCTGACGCCCTTCGACCCGGTGGTCTGGTTCCGCGACCGCGCGCTGCGGGTGTTCGACTTCGACTACCGCATCGAGATCTACGTGCCGGCCGACAGGCGCCGCTACGGGTACTACTCGCTGCCTGTGCTCGTCGGCGACCGGATCGTGGCGCGCGTCGATCTGAAGGCCGACCGTGCGGCATCCGTCCTGCGTGTGCAGTCGGCCTGGTGGGAGCAGCACGCCCGTCCCGACGTCGACGCGGTGCGCATCGCCGAGGAGCTCGTCCGTGCGGCACTGTGGCAGGGCTTGGAGCGGGTCAGCGTGTCGGGGTGGGGAGATGCGACGGATGCCGTGGCGCACGCTCTGCAGGGGCGCGACAGCCTCGTGGATCGGCACGTGCACCCGAGGGAAGACTGAAGGTCCCGCCGTGGCGGTGCCTTCGGTCGCTCACCTCAGAACTGCACGCGAGGTGGTTCGGAGATGGCGGTGCCGTCGGCGACTTCGAAGAATTCGCGTTCGGTGAAGCCCAGGCCGCGCGCGAACATGTTGTTCGGGAACACCTTGATCTTGGTGTTCAGCTCCCGCACGCCGCCGTTGTAGAAGCGACGGGCCGCCTGGATCTTGTCCTCGGTGTCGACGAGCGAGTGCTGCAGCTGCAGATAGTTCTGGCTGGCCTGCAGCTGGGGGTAGGCCTCGGCGACCGCGAACAGGCTGCGCAGGGCCTGCTGCAGGTGCCCCTCGGCGATACCCGCCTCCGCGGGGCCGGTGGCGGACAGCGTCTCGGCCCGAGCTCGAGTGACTCCCTCGAACACGGACTTCTCGTGCGCGGCGTACCCGCGCACCGTCTCGATGAGGTTGGGGATGAGGTCGGCTCGGCGCTTCAGCTGCACCGTGATGCCGCTCCACGCCTCGTCGACGCGGACATTCAGCTGCACCAGCGAGTTGTACGTCGACCACAGGTAGATCCCGACGATCACCAGTAGACCGACGATGATCAGTACTGGCCAGAGCCATTCCATGCGAAGCCCCCTCTTGGATGTTCATCCATCCTATGCATCGACACTGCGCGTCGGCTGGACGATCGAGCATTCACGCGCCCAGGATCCGCTCCAGATGACGGTTGCCGAACAGGCGCTGCGGATCCAGTCGGTCGCGCAGCGCGATGAAGTCGTCGAAGTGCGGGTACCGGTCCCGCAGCTGCTCCGCCGTCAGTGTGTGCAGCTTGCCCCAGTGCGGTCGTCCGTCGTGACGGAGCATGATCTGCTCGACCGCCCCGAAGTACTCCCGCGGGTCGGCGCGCCAGTAGCGGTGCACGGCGATGTAGGCGCTGTCCCGGCCGGACGCGGTGGACAACCAGAGACCGTCGGCAGCCGCGAACCGCACCTCGACGGGGAACTCGATGCGCCAGCCGCGCTGGTCGACGAGCCGCCGGAGCTCCTCGAACGCCGGCACGACGTTCTCCGCGGGGACCGCGTACTCCATCTCCCGGAAACGCACGCTCCGACGGTGGATGAGCACGCGGTGAGAGGAGTCGGTGTACTCGCCGCGCCCGGTCAGCTGCACGGCGAGTCGGTTGAACGGCGGGATGATCGCCGGGACCACGCGGCTGACGGCGCAGAACGCGCCGAAGACCCCGTTGGCGAGCACCGTCTCGTCGATCCAGCCCTGCACCCGCGGGACGGGCCGGCGCCTGGTCGACTCGGGCAGGCGGGTCTGCGTCTTCATCAGGGCGAGGTCGGTGTGCGGATGCCAGTAGAACTCGAGATGATCCGCTGCCTCCGCTCGTGAGTGCAGGCTCTGCAGCGCGTCGTCGAGTGCGACCGGGGCGTCGACGGCGTGCAGGACGAATGCGGGGACGCACTGCAGGGTCACCTCGACGATCACGCCCAGCGCGCCCAGCCCGACGATGGCACCGGGCAGCAGGTCCGTGTTGTGCGTCTCGTCGATGCGCAGCATCTCGCCATCGGCGGTGACGAGAGTCAGACCGCGGACCTGCGTGGCGATGCCGCCGAAGCCGGTGCCGGTGCCGTGCGTGCCGGTCGAGATCGCTCCGGCGATCGACTGCCTGTCGATGTCGCCGAGATTCTCCATCGCCAGTCCGTGCCGACGCAGGAGCCCAGGCACACGGTGCAGCCGCGTGCCCGCGAGCAGCGTCACACGGCCGGTTGCGACATCCGCGCTGACCAGGCCCTGCAGATCGTCGAGTTCGAGCAGCACCCCGGGGGCGACCCCGATGCCCGTGAAGCTGTGCCCCGCGCCGACGGCCTTGACCGTCAGCCCCTGCGCGGCGGCGGCCTTCACCGCCCGCTGGACGCCCTCCGGCGAGCGAGGTCGTTCCACGCGCAGCGGGCGCACGGAGGCCGAGCGGGCCCAGTTGCGCCAGGTGCCGCCGGGACGTGTCACAGGAACGCCCTCCCCTCACCACGGTAGGTGGGCAGCTCGTCCACGACCGCGCCGTCGGCGACGAGGTGGTAGCGGTCGACCCGCTCGGACGGCTCACCGCTCTTCGCATGCCGGAACCAGACCCGGTCGCCGATCCGGAGCTCACGCGCGGCAGCGCCCTGCAGCGGCGTCTGCACCTCACCCGCCGCCTCGCGCGGCAGGGTCCGCAAGCGCGGAGGCCACACCGGGACCGGCTGCCGGGATGGCAGCGCGGGTCCGGATGCGATCCAGCCGCCGCCGAGGACCGTGACGATGTCCGGCGCCGGTCTGCGGACGACGTCGAAGGCGAAGCCCGCAGCCGGGGCGAGTGAGAACGACCGGTATCCGTCGAAGAGGTGTCCGGCCAGGAGGCCGCTGCCCGCCGTCGCCTCGGTGAGCGACTCGTCGCTGCCGGTGAACTCGAGGGAACCGGTCCCACCGCCGTTGAGGAACTCCAGCGGCGCGACGGACAGCATGGCCTCGGCGATCTCGGCACGACGCCGACGCAGCTCGTCGCGTGATCGAGCCTGCACCAGGCGGATGACCGGAGCATCCACGCCTGCGGCATCCCCCTGTCCGGCGATCTGCGCTTCGTACATCTGCAGACCCACCAGGTGGAATCCCGGCCGCCGCACGATCTGTCGGGCGAATCCGGCGACGTCGGCGGCCGTGTACAGGGGTGAGCGACGCACGCCGATGTGCCCCAGCCCGGGAGCGCGCAGCGAGGCGTCGACGTCGATCGCGACCCGCACCACGGGCCGAGCGCCGGGCGCGGCGAGGGAGTCGATCAGGTCGAGGTGCTCGAGCGAGTCGACCATCAGCGTGATGCGCGAAGCGAGGAGCTCGTCCGCGAGGAGCCGGGCGAGTCCGGCGCGATCGACGGTGGGGTAGCCCAGGACGATGTCGTCGTGGTCTTCGGCCAGCCAGAGGGCTTCCGCCAGAGTGAACGACAGGATGCCGCGGAAGCCGGGAATGGCGAGCACCGCATCCAGCACGGAACGCACCCGCACCGACTTCGTGGCGACGCGGATCGGGATGCCGCCGGCGCGCACCAGCAGGTCCATCGCGTTGTGCCGCAGCGCATCGCGATGGATGACGGCGACCGGCGCGGACAGGTGGGCGGTCGCCTCGCTCATCGAGCGCCAGTAACGGCCGGGATCGTTCCAGGCGAGGTCGGCGGCGACGGTCGAGTCGGCGGACAGGCCCTGTTCAGCGGTGAGGTCGAGCACTCCCCCACCCTATGACCTTCGGTACCGCGATTCACCACCTCAGGCACTGCGTCGCATCGGCGGCCGTCGCTAGGCTGGGCGCGGGCCCCCATAGCCCAACGGCAGAGGCAGGCGTCTTAAACACGCTTCAGTCCGGGTTCGAATCCCGGTGGGGGCACGTCCGCCGCGCATGACGCCGTCGCCGCGCATGACGCCGTCGCCGCCCCGATCACCACGGCGATGGCCCGGGTAGACAGATGGCCCGTCCGAGGTCTCGGACGGGCCATCTGACGTGTCGCGGATCAGGCGTTGGCGTCGATGCTCTCCTTGACCGGGGCCGCCTCCGCAGGCGACTTGTCGGCCGCAGCCTTCTTCGCAGGTGCCTTCTTGGCCGGAGCCTTCTTCGCGGGAGCCTTCTTCGCGGGAGCCTTGGCGGCATCCGACTTCACCGGTGCCGGGCTCTCGCCCTTGACGGGCACATCGGCCTCGTCCAGCTCCGCTTCACCGGCAGGCGTCGCGTCGGCAGGCGCCTCCGCGGGCGGCGCCGGCGATGCTGCGGGTGCTGCAGGAGCGGCGGGCGCGACTGCCGGGCGCGGACGAGCGGCGAACTCCTCGAACACCGCGCGCGGCTGCTGCACGGCCTCGAGGTTCACGATGTCGCGACCCAGCCACAGGTTGTTCCACCAGCCCCACAGCACACGCCACTTGCGCTCCCACGTCGGCATTGCCAGACCGTGGTAACCGCGGTGCGCCACCCAGGCGACGAAGCCCTTGAGGGCGAGGTTGCCCGACTGGAACACGCCGTTGTAGAGGCCGAGACCCGCGACGGCGCCGAGGTTCTTGTGGAAGTAGTCCTTGGTGCCCTCGCCGCGCAGCACGGCGACCAGGTTCTTCGCGAGGACCTTCGCCTGACGCACGGCGTGCTGGGCGTTGGGGACGCAGTACCCGCCGACGCCGCCACCGGACAGATCGGGGACGGCCGAGACGTCACCGGCGGCCCAGGCGCCCTCGACGGGCTGCTCGGCGGTGCCGACGCGCAGGTCCGCGCGGGTCTGGATGCGACCGCGCTCCTCGATCGGCAGGTCGCCGCCGCGGACGACGGTGGGGTTGGCCATCACGCCCGCGGTCCAGACGATCAGGTCGGTCGGGATGACCTCTCCCGTGGAGATCTCGACATTGCCGTCGACGGCACCGGTGACCTGCGTGTCCAGGTGCACGTTCGCACCGCGCTTGGCGAGGTCCTTCAGAACCCATTCGCTGGTCTTCAGCGACACCTCGGGCATGATGCGGCCCATCGCCTCGATGAGGTGGAAGTGGGTGTCCTCGAAGGAGAGCTGCGAGTACTTGGACACCAGCGAGGAGGCGAGCGAGCGCAGCTCGGCGAACGCCTCGATGCCGGCGAAGCCACCGCCGACGACGACGGTCGTGAGCAGACGGTCGCGCTCGGGACCGGCGGGGATGGCGGCTGCCTTGTCGAAGTTCGAGATCAGCTTGTCGCGCACGGCGACCGCCTCTTCGATGGTCTTCAGCCCGATCGCGTTGTCGGCGATGCCGGGGATCGGGAACGTGCGCGAGACGGCGCCCGCGGTGACGACGATCTGGTCGTAGGCGAATTCGTAGGAGTCGCCGAGCTCCGGCGTGATCGTGGCGACCTTGTTCGCGTGGTCGATGCCGGTGACCCGCGCGGTGATGACGTGCGTGCGCTTGAGGTGACGACGGTGCGAGACGACCGCGTGACGCGGTTCGATCGAGCCGGCCGCGACCTCGGGCAGGAACGGCTGGTACGTCATGTACGGCAGCGGGTCCACCATCGTCACGTCGGCCTCACCCTTGCGAAGGTGCTTCTCTAGCTTCCATGCGGTGTAGAAACCTGCGTAGCCTCCACCGACAATCAGAATGCGGGGTGCAATGCTGTTCTGAGGCACAGGGGGATAACTCCTCGTAATCATGGTTTGAGAGTGCGTCTACCGCGCTCCGTTCGGATGCGCCGGGCAGCAGCAGTGACGCCAAGCGCTATCAGAGTACCAGGCACGGTGAGCGCCAGAAGCGGCAGGGTACCGTATCTCAGCGTCTCGGCGGACGGCAGCAGGGGCGATCCCTGCGGACTGGGCGGCTCAGCCGCGGGCAGCGGAGGCACCGCCACCGGGGCCGGGCTCTCCTGCGGAGTGGGATCGACAGGCGAGTCCGCGCGGCGGTACAGCCGCACCCACTCCTTCAGATCGCCCATCGGGTTCGCGGACACCGCAGGGACGGAAGCCGTCACCGCGGCGTTCGCATCGAGAAGTCCGTAGCCGTAGAGCACGTCGGGGGTGCCGCGCATCTCGGGTACCGGGATCGCCGTTCTGACGAGGCGGTTGATGACGTTCGCGGCATCCAGGTCGGGGTGGGCGGCGCGCACGAGCGCGGCGGCACCGGCGACGATGGGCGCCGCGCCGCTCGTGCCGTCCCAGCTGACGACGGTTCCGTCGGCGGACATGCCGATCAGCGCCTCACTGGGCGCCATCACCCCCAGGGTGATCCCCTGCGTGGACGCGGCTCGGCTGGCGGTGCCGGTCTGGTCGACGCCGCCGACCGTCAGCACGCCGGGGATCGTCGCCGGCGCGCCGACGATCGAGGTTCCGCTGCCGCGGTTTCCGGCCGCCACGACGACCACGACGTCGTGCTCGAAGGCGTAGAGGAACGCGTCATCCCAGCTTCTGTCCCAGTCGAGGGTGTTCGTCGTGAGCGACAGGTTGATGATGTCCGCGCCATGATCGACCGACCAGCGCATCGCCTCGGCGACCTGCTTGGTGAACGGCACGGAGCCTGCCGCACCGAAGCTGATCGACACGGAGAGCAGGCTCGCCTCGGGGGCGACGCCGATGAGCCCCGTGCCGTCGGGGTTTCCGCGACCCGCCGCCAGCGACGCCACCCAGGTGCCGTGGTTCGGGTCGCGCACACCCACCGGCGTCCGGCCATCTGCGGTGCCGCTGCCGGACACGTCCGTGCCGTCCTTCACCGCGCCGTCGAAGGTCACCGGCGGCTTGCCCACACCGGTGTCGATGACGGCGATGGTCACGCCCTTGCCGCGCGTGACCTGCCAGGCATCCCGTATGCGCGCCCCGTCCAGCCAGTACTCCTTGGCGCGCACGGGGTCGGTCGGATCATCGGCGACCGGTGAGGCGGGTGCCGGCGCCGCGGTCTCGTCCTCCGTCGGTCGGACGACGGACGGCAGAGCGGATGCCGCGGCCGCCGGTGTTCCGACCAGCAGCACGGATGCCGTGATCGCCGCCGAGACGACGACCCGCGACAGCATCCGCCGCCGCATCATCCTGCTGCTGTCCCGCGCAGGGCGGCACCGGGGTCCGCGCATGCGCAGCGCTTGGGCGACCAGCTCGACCGGGCCAGCGCCGCGTCGCCGATCGGGTTCACCCCGGGGCCGGCAGCGAGCGCATGACCGGCCAGTGCGTGCAGGCATTTCACGCGGGTGGGCATGCCGCCCGCGGAGATGCCGTCGATCTCCGGCACGTCGCCGTACTCGGCGCGGTCGGCGAGGTAAGCGCGGTGCGCGGCCAGATAGTCGGACGCCATGGTCTCGTCCTCGTCGAGCTGGCCGGCGAGCTCGGGCATCACCTGCGTGGCCTCGAGCGTCGACATCGCGACCGTCGCCGCGGGGTGGGTCAGGTAGTAGAACGTCGGGAACGGCGTGCCGTCGTCCAGACGCGGAGCGGTGGCCACCACCGTGGGATTGCCGCAGATGCAGCGTGCGGCGATGCCGACCACGCCTCGAGCCCGGCGGCCGAGTTGACTGGACACGACGTCCAGCTCGGCGGCCGTCGGCGTCTGGTAGGGCGGTGTCGTCACACCTCCAGAGTAGAGCGATCGACCTGTGTGATGACTCAGTGCCGCGGTCAGCGCGTCGGCGCCTCGACGGCGTTCTTCGCGAGGCCGGCGGAGGTGAGGCTGCGCAGCAGTTGCGGCATCCAGTCCGAGGGCCGCTCCTGGATCTCGTCGCTCACCTGCTTCTGCTCCGGTGGGATGTCAGCGGGATCGAGATCGTTGTCGACCAGATAGACCACCTCACCCGGCCGGACGTAGTACAGCCGCTCACGAGCCTGCGTCGTGATGTAGGCCGGGTCGCTCCAGCGCGTGCGCTCCTGCTCGAGGCCGGCGATCTGATCCTTGGTGAGCTGCACCGAGTGCTCGAGCGCGGCGATCTTCTGGCGCTGGTCGACATAGGTACCTATCGATGGCACCAGCACCCAGGTGCCGAGGATGACCAGCGACAGCATGATCACCGCGAACGTCGACAGCCGGATGCCGCCTGCCCATTCCCGCACATCGACGGTCCGGGCCGCCCCGCGCGATGTCCGCTCGAGTGCGGGTTCCGCGGCGCCCGGGGACGAAGAAGGGGGAGCAGGTCGTCGTGCCATGCTCCCCCTCCTTCTCTCAGTTCGTCGGCGCAGATCTCCCGATCAGGCCTGGAAACGCGGGAAGGCCGAGGCTCCCGCGAAGATCGCGGCGTCGCCCAGCTCCTCCTCGATGCGCAGAAGCTGATTGTACTTCGCCACGCGCTCGCTGCGAGCGGGCGCACCGGTCTTGATCTGACCGGAGTTGGTCGCGACGACGAGGTCGGCGATCGTGGTGTCCTCGGTCTCACCGGAGCGGTGCGAGAGCATCGCGGTGTATCCCGAGCGCTGCGCGAGGCTGACGGCGTCGAAGGTCTCGGTCAGGGTGCCGATCTGGTTGACCTTCACCAGCAGCGAGTTGCCCACCCCGCGCTTGATGCCGTCGGCGAGACGCGCCGGGTTGGTGACGAACAGGTCGTCGCCGACCAGCTGCACCTTCGTGCCGAGCGCGTCGGTGAGGGACTTCCAGTTGTCCCAGTCGTCCTCGGCCAGGGCGTCCTCGATCGTGACGATCGGGAAGTCGCGCACCAGACCCTCGTAGTACTCGATGAGCTGGTCCGCGGACCAGTCCTTGTTCTCGAGCCGGTACACGCCGTCGGAGAAGAACTCGGTCGCCGCGACGTCGAGGCCGACGGCGATGTCCTTGCCCGGGGTGAATCCCGCCTTCTCGATGGCCTTCAGCAGGAAGTCGAGGCCTTCGCGGTTGCTGGGCAGGTCCGGGGCGAAGCCGCCCTCGTCCCCCAGCCCGGTGTTGAAGCCGGCGGCCTGCAGCTCGGACTTCAGCACGTGGTAGGTCTCCACACCCCAGCGCAGCGACTCGGAATAGGTGTCGGCGCCGATCGGCGCGAGGAAGTACTCCTGGAAGTCGATGCCGTTGTCGGCGTGCTCTCCGCCGTTGATGACGTTGAACAGCGGCACGGGAAGCAGGTGCGCGTTCGGGCCGCCGAGGTAGCGGAACAGCGGCAGGTCGGACGAGTCGGCCGCGGCCTTCGCCACCGCCAGGCTCACGCCCAGGATGGCGTTGGCGCCGACGCGGCTCTTGTTCTCGGTGCCGTCGACCTCGATGAGGATCTCGTCGACGATGCGCTGCTCGCTGGCCTCCACGCCCTCCAGGGCGGGTCCGAGCTCGTCGATGACGGCCTCGACGGCCTTCAGCACGCCCTTGCCGCCGTACCGGCTCTTGTCGCCGTCGCGCAGCTCGTACGCCTCGAACGCCCCGGTGGATGCTCCGGAGGGGACGGCGGCCCGCTGCACGATTCCATCGTCGAGGAGCACCTCCACCTCGACGGTCGGGTTTCCGCGCGAGTCCAGAATCTCTCGTGCGCCTACAGCCTCGATCAGTGCCACGGGTGTGCTCCTTTTCAGGGAGGGAAGGGGGTGTGGAGCGACGTCGATCCGCCGTTCAGTCTAGTCATGCGCCCTTCGAGAGCTCTCGGCGTTTCAGACCAGCACGGCCACCGCGACGCCATCCCACCCCTTGAGACCGACGGTCTGCAGCGCGGTGGCATCGAATCGCGGATCCTCTCCCAGCATCCGCAGCCCGTCCCGCGTGCCGATCACCATCGGATCCGAAGAATCCGGGTTCGCGATCTCGCCCTCGCGGCCGATGTTGTCGACGATGACGACTGTGCCGGGATGCCCCAGCTTGGCCGCCCAGTCCAGATAGATGGTGTTGGACTCCTTGTCGGCGTCGATGAAGACGACATCGAACCCGCCGACGAGTGTCGGCAGCACGTCCACGGCGCGGCCGACGCGGATGTCCACACGTTCCCCCACTCCTGCGGCGTCGATGCTGCGTCGAGCCACCTCGGCATGCGCAGCCTCGGCCTCGATGCTCACGACGCGACCGGCATCGCCCACGCCACGCGCCATCCAGATGGTCGAGTAGCCGCCCAGGGTGCCGATCTCCAGCACTCGTCGGGCGCCGGCGATGCGCACCAGGAGGTTCAGCAGCTTTCCGGCGACCGGCGCCACCTCGATCTCGGGCATGCCGGCGGCGCGCTGGGCCGCGAGGGCGGCGTCGAGCGCCGGGTCGTGCCCGACCAGGGTCTCGGCGAGGAAGTCGTCGGCGGCGCGCCAGGCGCTCGGAGTGGAGTCCATCCCCTCACTCAACCCCGGCGCGCATCGCGGGTCAAGCCTCCGGCTGCGCGGACGCGGCGGGCGCGGCCACGGCATCGCGCGGTCCGGCGAGCGCGGGCTGACGCCGGAACTGACCGGTCAGCAGCAGGACGATGATGACGACGCCGCCGACGATCCACCCGGATGCTCCGAGTCCGGACGCCCAGGCAGGGTCGAAGGTCGCGTCGGCTGCGGCGAACAGCAGCGGGACTCCCACCGTGGCGTTCATCGCCCCGTGCGCGAAGACCGCGGGCCAGAGCGAAGCGCTGCGCAGGCGCAGCCAGCCCAGCAGGACGCCCCACACGAGGCACCCGACGGTCATGAGCAGCACCCCGGTGACGTCGGTGCGCCCGAAGTTGTAGCCGAGCAGGATGACCGGGGTGTGCCAGAGTCCCCAGATCACCCCGCTGATCAGCAGCGCGGGCCACGTGCCGTACGGGCGCAGCGCCGGAAGCAGGAAGCCTCGCCAGCCCACCTCTTCACCGAAGGCGGCGAGCGCGTTGATCGTGGCGGCGGCGAACGGCACCGCGATCAGCTGGGTCAGGACGAGCACTTCGGTGGGTGGCAGCGCCGCGCCGGCGGGCGCCGTCGCCTCGATGGCGCGCCGGAAGCCCGAGAGCCCCGCGAAGTCGGCCTGGAACCATCCGAACCCGGCGGAGAGCAGCATCGCGAGGGCGATCAGTGCCATCGTCCCGAACAGGCCGAGCACACTCAGCCAGATCACCCGCTTGGCGGGCCGGAGCGTCCACATGCCGAGGAAACGCAGCCGCTGCCCCTTCGGGATCGGCCGCATCACCAGTACGACGATGAGCACGGCGGCAGCCGGCGTGTACATCATGACCGTCAGCAGCAGCGTGGCGGACGGCTCACGCAGTCCGTCGCCGAGCCAGAGGGGCAGCGCCGCGGCCCAGGCGAGGGCGAATGCGAGCACGACATAGGCGGTGATCGCCAGCGTGCGGATGCGGATCATGATCGTCTCCTCTGTGTACGGTTCGTTCAGGCGTCGTGCACGTGGGTGCGCAGGGTTTCCAGGGTGGCGGCGGCGACCGATGCCCCCTCCACCGTCACGACGAAGATGCGGCCGTCGGTGCGGGTGATCTGCAGCGCCTCCCCTGCGCGCAGGACCACTCCTCGGCGACCGTCGACGGCGAGACGCCATCCCCATCCTCCGAACTCGCGGAGCGGATCCAGCTGCACGGTCTCGACCTTCTCGATGCGCTCCAGCGCGATGCGGCTGCTCGGCCAGCCGAGCAGCGAGCGGACTCGGAGTCCCTGCCCGTTCACGCGCACGCGGAAGACGACCATGGTTCCGACCAGAAGCACCATCGCCAGCGTGACGACCGCGAGAACCCACCAGGTGCCCTCGCCGGCCGCGGCCAGGAACACCGTCATGACGGCCAGCAGAGCCAGCGACGAGATGAGCACGATCATGCCGCTCCGCGCCATCGTCGCGGTGCCGAACCATGCCGCGCGTGCGCCAGGGGCCAGCGGGATGCTGCCTGCCGGAGCCGTGCCGTCTTCGGGACTCGCCGGGCTCGCGGGCTGGAGGAACCAGCCGAGCACGCCGAGCAGCGCGAGGAGTCCGAACCCGATGAGGGTCGGAATGCCGATGTCCGGTGTGTCGGCGGCATCCGTCAGCCCTCGCTGGAACCAGGCGCCCGCGACCGCGATGAACCCGATGAGCGCGGCGAGGCCGAGGTTGAGTGCGCCCATGAACCTCGTCGTCGCCGACCACGGGCCGACGGCAGGCGCCAGACTGCTCTGCGGAAGGCGGTGGCCGCCCCAGGCGATCAGCCCGGTGAGGACGACCACAGCCGCTCCGACGCCGAGCACCAGCAGGATGTACGCCCACTTCGGCGCGTATCCGTTCACGCCGTCGGAACCCCAGTGAATGGCCATGGGGTCCGGAAGCACCGGCATCCACGAGCCGATGGTCGCCGCGGCAACGACGAGAAGCCCGAGCGGCGCGATCAGACCGACCCAGACGAAGGCGGTGCGGGAGCGGCGGACATCATCATTCACAGCGTGGTCTCCTTCACGAGAGAGGCGAGAGTCGCAGGCGCGATGCCCAGCGACGCCGCGCGGGCGACGAGAGCGCGGATGTCGTGGGCGAGGTCCACCAACGGCCCCGCCGAGGCGGAGATCACGGCACCCCGCCCGCGGCGGAGGTCCAGCAGTCCCTCGTCGCGCAGCTCCTGGTAGGCGCGCAGCGCCGTGTGCACGTTCACGTCCACCGCATCCGCCACTTCTCGGGCGGACGGCAGGCGGTCGCCGGGACGCAGACGCCCGGACAGCACATCCCCGCGCACGGACGCGGCGATCTGCTCGAACAGCGGTCTGGTGCTGTCGGGATCGACTCGGATCAGCATGCCGACCTCCTTCATCCCGATTATTCTAATGTGGCTAGATCAATTAGTACAAGTAGATCAATAGTCGAAGCTCACGCTCGATGCCGCGCGTGACCGGACCCAGGTCTCCCGTTGTTCACCTTCCACTGACACCATGGACGAATGTCTCTCGCCCGTCGTCTCACGGTGACCGACGCCGTCGCCATCGGCCTCGGCTCGATGATCGGCGCCGGCGTCTTCGCGGTGTGGTCGCCCGCCCTCGGAGCGGCCGGATCGGGCATCCTCATCGCGCTCGCCGTCGCCGCCCTCGTCGCCTTCTGCAATGCCACCTCATCCGCGCAGCTCGCGGCCGTGCACCCGATCTCGGGCGGCACCTACTCCTTCGCGCGGGCAGAGATCGGCCCCTGGGCGGGGTTCGTCGCCGGCTGGTGCTTCGTGATCGGCAAGATCGCCAGCTGTGCGGCCATGGCGATGACCTTCGCGGCCTACGCGGCTCCCGCGCCGTGGCGCACACTCGTCGCCGTTGTGGCCGTGGCGGCCCTCGGCGCCGTGAACTGCTTCGGAGTCACCCGCACCGCCCTGCTCACCCGCATCCTCGTGGTCGTCGCCCTGATCGGACTCGCCGTCGCGGTCGCGGCAGGCGTCACCGCCGCCCCCACCGCGGCCCCCGCTCCCCTGCCGGATGCGACCGCATACGGCGTGCTGCAGGGCGCTGGGCTGCTGTTCTTCGCCTTCGCCGGCTACGCCCGCATCGCCACGATGGGCGAAGAGGTCATCGATCCGGCGCGCAGCATCCCGAGGGCGATCGTCCTGGCTCTCGGCGGCGCGGTGGTCGTCTACGTGCTGGTCGCGCTCGCGGTGATGCTCGTCGTCGGAGCCGACGCCGTCGGCAGCGCCCATCCCGTCGTGGACGTCATCGCCGCCAGCGGGTGGTCCTGGGCGGGACCCGTGGTGCGGGTCGCAGCCGCCGCAGCATCCCTGGGCGCCCTGCTCGCGCTGCTCACCGGCATCGGGCGCACCACGCTCGCCATGGCGCGCGAGGCGGACCTGCCGCGCTGGCTTGCGGCCGTGGACCCCCGTTGGCAGGTGCCGCGGCGGGCCGAGGTCGCGATCGCCCTGATCGTCATCTCGGTCGTGCTGGTGGCCGACCTGCGCGGCGCCATCGGCTTCTCCTCCTTCGGCGTGCTGCTGTACTACCTGCTGGCGAACGCCTCTGCGCTCCGTCAGGGAGATGACGTGCGGCGCTATCCGCAGACGCTGCAGGTGATCGGTGCGCTGGGCTGCCTCGTGCTGGTGAGCACGCTGCCCGCACTGGCCTCGGTGATCGGCACCGCGGTCGTGCTCATCGGCGTCGTCTACCGCGCCGTGCGGCTGCGGGTCTCGACGCGGCGCTGAGCGCTCAGGCCCTCCGCCGATACCCGCTCGGCACGATGCCGAGCACGTCACGGAAGTCGCCGGTGAGGTGCGCGTGGTCGGCGTATCCCAGTTCGGCGGCGAGCGCGGCCAGGTCTGCGCCGGGGTCCTCGCGCAGCCTCTGCGCGGCTTCCTGCAGCCGGCGTCGCCGGATCATCGCCAGCGGCGGCAGTCCCACATGGCGATGGGTCACGCGCTGCAGGGTGCGCAACGAGACCGACAGGCGGGTGGCGGCCTGCTCGGCGGTGCGCAGGTCCGCGTCCGTCATCAGCAGATCCACCGTCTCGTTCGCATGCAGCACGGCATCCGTCGGCGTCCCCGCGTGGTCGGCGAGCCAGTGCGACATGACCGAGACCGCTTCGCCCAGCCGGTCGTCACCGCGACCGCTCATCGCCGCGACGAGCGGGTCGAGCAGATCCGGGGCATCCAGCACCACCGACGTGTCGCGCAGACCCGCAGGATCGTCGGTCAGCGCCACGACCGCCGCGGGGCGCAGCAGCGCCCCGACCGCCCATCCGCTGCCAGTCAGATCCCGATGGGTCGCCCGGGTGGTCGCCCCGACGAGCTCGACGTGCGACGGCTCCACCACCAGGTTCAGGGCCGGATAGGCGACCACGTCCTGCCGTGAGGTTTGTCCCTCTGCGAGATCCCACTCGGGGATCCAGAACCACGCGACCAGGTGCGCGGCGGCGGCGGTCGGGGGAAGGCGGTGGAACCTCGGCATCCGCTCGGGGTACAGCACTCCCCGTCCTGCATCGATCACGCCACCGAGGATAGTTGCCGGCGGCGACATCTGTCGCGAATCTCCAAGCCCCGCCATCCCGCGCTCTCCTACCGTCGGATCATGAACACTTCCCAGCCCGGCCTGACCGGAACGCACACCACCGACGGCCGCCCGAACGGGTCGACCTCGCTCACTCCCTTCCTCGCCATTCCCGACGCGGCGGGCGCGATCGCCTTCTATCGGGACGTCTTCGGCGCCCGCGTCGTCGACGTCACGGAGTTCGGCGGAGTCGTCGCGCACGCCGACCTCGACTTCGGCACCGGCTGCCTGCAGCTGGGCGAGCCGTCCCCGGACTACCATCTGGTGGCCCCGCCGACCGGCGAGGACGACTGCTACTCCATGGGACTCTACGTGCCCGATGTCGACGCGGTGGTCGCGCGAGCCGTCGAGGCGGGCGCGGTCGTCCGCGAGGCGCCGTCGGACTTCGTGTCCGGCGATCGTTTCGCCAGCATCCGGGATCCGTTCGGCGTGCGCTGGTCGGTCATGACCCGGATCGAGGACATCTCCGAGGAGGAGAGCGCCCGCCGGGTCGCGGAGTGGGCGTCATCCGTCTCGGCGGGTTCTGCAGACTGAGTGGCGGCTCTCCGTCAGCGGCGGATCAGGAGAGCGGTTTGACCTCCACCGCACCGGGCTCGTCGCCGACGCGCACCGACGCGAAACCGGTGTAACCGTCGCCCGCGGACCGCTCCAGCAGCGCCTTCAGGTTCTTGGTGCGGCGCTCCAGGCGCACGCGGGCGGCGGCGCCGCTGCGCAGCAGCGCGGTCTTGTGCGCCAGCAGTTCGGTCACGGGGACGTCGACGTCGTGAATGAGCACGATGGACTGCGCGGCTTCAGCCTCCTGCGCGGCGACCAGGTCGACGATGCGCTCGAAACCGATCGAGAACCCGACCGCGGGCACCTGCTGGCCGAGGAAGCGTCCGATCATGCCGTCGTAGCGTCCTCCGCCACCCAGGGAGTAGCTCACCGAGGGGTGCGCGAGCTCGAAGATCGTGCCGGTGTAGTAGCCCATTCCCCGCACGAGGAACGGGTCGTAGACGAGCGGCGGCTCCTCTTCCACGTGGGTCCCCGAGCCTGTCGAGGGGCGTGCGGCGACGACCGCCTCGCCCAGGCCCACGAGGTGCGCGACGAGTTCGTCGGGCGCACCCGCGGGGAGCGCCTTGCGGATCTGCCGCTCGCCGTACGGGTTGTACTCCAGAGTCTGCGGGCGGGCGAGGAACGTCTCGAAGGCGTCGACGGCGGATGCGGTCGTGCCGCGGCCTCGCAGCTCGGCGGCCACCCCGTCGGAGCCGATCTTGTCGAGCTTGTCGATCGTGATGAGCACGCCCGGCCGCTCATCCGCGGTGAAGCCGAAGGAGTCCAGCATCCACTCCAGCGCGCGGCGGTCGTTGATGCGCACCGTCCCGCCCTCCAGCCCGAGGGCGTCGATGGTGTCCAGGGAGGCGGTGATCAGCTCGGCCTCGGCGCGGGCGCTGTCGTCGCCGATGATGTCGATGTCGCACTGCACGAACTGCCGATAGCGCCCCTTCTGCGGGCGTTCGGCGCGCCAGACCGGGCCGATCTGAATGGAGCGGAACACCGCGGGCAGCTGACCCCGGTTGGTGGCGTAGAAGCGCGCGAGCGGAACGGTCAGGTCGTAGCGCAGGCCGAGATCGCTGAGCGCCGCGGGGTCGTCCGCGCCCTCTCTGATCGCGTCGGCGTCGAGCCCGCGGCGCAGAATGTTGTAGGAGAGCTTCTCGTTGTCGCCGCCGATGCCGGCATGCAGTCGGTCGTACTCCTCGACCACGGGAGTCTCGATCTCGTCGAAGCCGTGCGCGCGGTAGCGCTCGCGGATGACGGCGAGCACGCGCTCGCGGCGGGCCTTGTCAGCGGGGAGGAAGTCGCGCATTCCGCGCGGCGGGTTCACGGTTGCCACTCGTCCATCTTTCCAGGTCCGGAGCGTCCGGCCGACGGCATCCTCGGTCGCCGTGTTCCGGCGGGGAGCCGGATGCCGATTCCCAGCGCCCAGAACCGACACTCGGCTCCCCCGGGGCACCACACGCAACCCAGGCGAGGAGCCGGATGCCGATTCCCAGCGCCCAGAACCGACACTCGGCTCCCCCGCGCACCACACGCAACCCAGGCGAGGAGCCGGATGCCGATTCCCAGCGCCCAGAACCGTCATTCGGCTCCCCCCGGGCACCACCGGGACCCAGGCGAGGAGGCGGATGCCGATTCGCAGGGCCCAGAACCGACATTCGGCTCCCCCCGGCACTCACGCGACCCAGGCGGGGAGCCGGATGCCGGATAGGACCCGGCGGACGAAGACGCGCGTCAGGCGGATTCGGCGGAGCGGACGTCGTCCTCGAGCAGTCGCAGGCGCTCGCGCAGGGCGCGCTCGGCATCCCATCCGTTCTCGCGGGCCTGAGCCACGAGCGCCAGCAGGGCGTCGCCGAGATCGGCCTCGGATGTCGGTGCGGAGGCTGCCTCCGACGTCCGGACGAGGTCGGCCGCGCGCCCGAGCACCTTCTGCGCGCGGGCGAGTGCGGGCATGCCGCTCGGCACCCCGTCGAGCACGCTGCGCCGGGTGCGCTTCTCCTCGGCCTTCGCGGCGTTCCAGTGCACCAGCACCTCTTCCGGAGTGGTGGCGACAGCCCCGGCGAAGACGTGCGGATGCCGCCGCACCATCTTCTCGGCGAGTCCCCGCGCCACGTCATCGATGCTGAAGGGATCGTCGGGATCCTCAGCCGCGACGGCGGCGTGGAACAGCACCTGCCACAGCAGGTCGCCGAGCTCCTCGCGCAGCTCCGCGCGGTCGCCGCTCTCGACCGCGTCGATGAGCTCGTACGATTCCTCGATGAGGTACGGGACCAGGTCGCGATGCGTGATGCGCTGCGACCACACGCAGCGCTCGCGCACCTGGCGCATGGTCTCCGCCGCCGCGCGCAGCGGGTCGCCCACCGTCAGCGGGTCGGCCACTGGCGGGTTCGTCTTCTCGCGCGGATCGGTCATGGCATCCTCCTCAGGCGGACGCGGCCGCCAGCATCCGGTAGTGCCGCGCGCGCATCGAGACGACCACGCCCGACAGGATCAGCGCGATCAGGGAGCCGGCGAGGACGCCCAGAATCGCCTCGTCCTGCACGGCTCCCTCGCCGGCGAAGGCGAGGTTCGCGAGCAGCAGCGAGACGGTGAACCCGATGCCGCCGAGCACTCCCGCGGCGAGGAGGTCGGGGAGCACGAGCGCGGGCGCGGTGCCGCGTGGGCGCAGCTGCAGGCTCGCCCAGCCGAACACGGTGATTCCGATGATCTTGCCGACCGGCAGCGCAACCAGGATGGCCCAGAACGCCGGTGACAGCTCGCTCGGCGACACCTGCGGGATGACGACGAACGCCGCCACGAAGGCGAAGACCGGCAGGATCGCCCCGTTGACCGTGGGCTCCAGCGCGTGTCGCGTCTTCTCGGCGGGAGCGGGCGACATGAACAGGCCGAGCAGCACGCCGGCGATCGTGGCGTGGATGCCGGAGACAGCCATCAGCCCCCAGGCGATCACGCCGACCACGCCCATCAGCACGCCGATCCCCGAGGACCCGGACTTCGCCAGCATCCGGCTCAGCAGCGCGAAGATCACCACGGCCACGACGGCGAGCGCGAACATCAGCCAGTTCACGTCGTGCGCGAAAAGCACGGCGATGAAGATGATGCCGATGATGTCGTCGAGAATCGCCAGGGCGAGCAGGAACACGCGCACGGCCGGCGGCAGACCCTTGCCGAACATCGCGAGCACGCCGAGGGCGAAGGCGATGTCGGTCGCGGTCGGGATGGGCCAGCCGCCGCGGGTTCCCTCGCCACCCGCGATCAGCAGGTAGATGGCGATCGGCACGATCACACCACCGGCCGCGGCGATCGCCGGCTGAAGGGCCTTGTGCAGGGAATTCAGCTCACCGTGGGTGAGTTCGTGACGCAGTTCGATCGCGACGACGAGGAAAAAGATCGCCAGCAGCCCGTCGGCGACCCACTCCTCGATGGACAGGTCCAGGGGTGTGCCCGGGATCGCGATGTGCGTGTGGAGCACGGCGGCGATCGGATCGTGGGTCGCGATGTTGGCCAAGAGCAGCCCGAGGGCTGCCGCGGCGAGCAGGAGGGCGGCGGGGAACTGCTGGCCGCGGAGAGGGTTTGCCGAGATGCGCATCCCCTCCATGCTAGAGCTCTCCCCGAACGGGCACCCCCGAGCATCGACGGACACCGACGAGCCCCGGCTGGCGGGCGGGAGCCCCGTCACGAAGAACGGAGGCCGATCCGTCGCGGGATACTCTCGGAACATGCCGCCCGAGCCCACGAACACCGAAGCCATCCGCGTCATCAGCCGATTCGAAGCGTCCAACGGCATTCCCGACAGCATGCGTGCGGACGTGCGGATGCTGGGCGGTCTGCTCGGCCAGGTGCTGCGGGAATCCGGCTCTCCCGGCCTCTTCGAGGACGTCGAGCGTCTGCGTCTGGCTACCATCCAGGCAGCCGAAGCCGAAGGCGACGAAGCGTTCGAGCGCGCTGCGTCCATCGCCGACTCGTTCACCATCGAGCGTGCGGATGAGGTCGCCCGCGCGTTCACCTGTTACTTCCACCTCGTCAACCTCGCGGAGGAGCACCAGCGGGTGCGCGTGCTGCGCGAGCGGGCAGGGAAGCCGGGCCGGGAGAACGCGACCGATACCGTGTCGACCGCGTTCGCGCAGCTGCGACGCGAGATCGGCGACGAGAAGGCGCGCGAGCGTCTGTCCGAACTGCGCTTCCATCCGGTCTTCACCGCACACCCGACCGAGGCACGCCGTCGTGCCGTGTCCAGCAGCATCCGTCGCCTGTCTGAGCTGCTCACCCAGAACGATGAGGCGAGCGTGGGCGGGGCCGAGCAGAAGCGCGCGCACCGGCGCATGCTCGAAGAGGTCGACACCCTGTGGCGCACCGCCCCCCTGCGCGCGCAGAAGCCGTCGCCGACCGACGAGGTGCGCACGGTGATGGGTGTCTTCGACGAAACGCTGTTCACCACCGTCCCGCACGTGTATCGGCGCATCGACGACGAACTGCGCGGTGACGACTCGGGCAGCAGCGCCCCGCTCGTCCCCGCTTTCGTGCGCGTCGGCTCGTGGGTCGGCGGCGACCGCGACGGCAACCCGTTCGTGACCTCATCGGTCACCCGCGAGGCCGCCGACATCGCCGCCGATCACGTGCTGCGCGGCATCGAGCGGGCGATCGAGCGGATCGGCCGCACCCTCACGCTCGACGGCGAGGGCACGCCGGCCAGCACCGAGGTGACGGCCATCTGGTCGCGGTTCGATCTGGCGCACCCCGAGGTCGCGGCCGAGATCGCCAAGCGCTCCCCCGATGAACCGCACCGCCGTGTCGCGCTCTCGCTCGCCCACCGCGTGCACGCCACGCGCACGGGGGCCGACGGCGCGTACGCCGCACCCGAGGAGCTGCTCGCGGACCTGCGCACCGTGCAGACCTCGCTGGCGGCCGCCGGAGCCACCCGCCACGCGTTCGGCGGCGTGCAGCACCTCATCTGGCAGGTGGAGACCTACGGCTTCCACCTCACCGAGCTCGAGGTGCGTCAGCACTCGCAAGTCCATGCCGAAACGCTCGCCGAGATCGAGGCGGGCGGTGAGCTCAGCGAGCGCTCCGAGGAGGTGCTCGAGGTCTTCCGCGCCGTCGCCGACATCCAGAAGCGCTACGGGCTGCGCGCCGCGGGCCGCTACGTCGTCTCGTTCACCCGTTCGGCGGCGGACCTCGCCGCCGTGCACAAGCTCGCCGCACACGCACTCGGCGACGAGGCGCCGGTGCTCGACGTGGTGCCGCTGTTCGAGACCTTCGCCGACCTGCAGGCCGCCCCCGGCATCCTCGCGGAAGTCGTGCAGTTCCCCGAGTTCCGCGCACGGCTGGAGGCCACCGGCAACCGTCTCGAGGTGATGCTCGGCTACTCCGACTCATCCAAGGACGTCGGCCCGGTCGCCGCCACACTCGCCCTCTACGAGGCCCAGCGCGACATCGCGCAGTGGGCTGTAAACGCCGGCATCCGCCTCACCCTCTTCCACGGCCGCGGCGGCGCGCTCGGTCGAGGGGGCGGCCCTGCGAACTCCGCGATCCTCGCGCAGCCGCCGCATTCCGTCGACGGCCGCTTCAAGCTCACGGAGCAGGGCGAGGTCATCTTCGCCCGGTACGGGGAGCCCGCCATCGCCATGCGGCACATCGATCAGGTCGCCGCCGCGACGCTGCTCGCGTCCTCTCCGACCGTCGAGAAGCGCATCAGCGACGCCGCCGAGCGCTTCGCATCGATCGCCGCCACCATGGACGTGGCGTCGCGCGACCGGTTCTTCTCGCTGGTCGGCGCCGAGGGCTTCGCACCGTGGTTCGCGACCGTCACCCCGATGGAGGAGATCGGCCTGCTGGCGCTGGGTTCGCGTCCCGCGCGACGCGGACTCTCCGTGGAGTCGCTGGAGGACCTGCGGGCCATCCCGTGGGTGTTCGCCTGGACCCAGGCGCGCATCAACCTGGCCGGGTGGTTCGGTCTGGGTTCAGCGCTGGAGGCGGTCGGCGACGAGCAGGCGCTGATCGAGGCCTACCGCGAATGGCCGCTGCTGCACACCATGGTCGACAACGTCGCGATGAGCCTGGCGAAGACCGACGAGCGCATCGCCGCAGAGTATCTCGCCCTCGGCGACCGCGAGGACCTCGCCGAGATCGTGCTGGACGAGCTGCGCCTGACCCGCGAGTGGGTCATCCGGCTCACCGGTGGCGCCGAGCTGCTCACCGGCAAGCCGATCCTGCAGCGCGCCGTGCAGCTGCGCACCCCGTACGTGGATGCGCTCTCGCTCCTGCAGCTGCGCGCGCTGCGCGCGTTGCGCACGACGGCGACCGATCCCGTGCAGACCCCCGACCTGCAGCGGCTGCTGCTGCTCTCCGTCAGCGGGGTCGCGGCAGGCCTGCAGAACACCGGATGACACGATGTCAGGGCTCCCCGGAGAGGGTTGTAGGGTGAAAACTCAGCCTGATCCGGCGAAGCATCATGCGACACGATCGCTCGCATCCCCCACCCGCCCTTGAGAAAGCTTCCCGCGTGACCGATACCACTGCCGATTTCCATCCGCTCAGCGCTGCGGCGCAGCCCGTCTTCGAGACGGTCCGCGACCTCAACCCCAACGAGCCGGAGTTCCACCAGGCGGTCCACGAGGTGCTGCACTCGATCGGGCCCGTGCTGGAGCGTCACGCCGAATACACCGACAACGGCATCCTGGAGCGCCTGATCGAACCCGAGCGGCAGATCATCTTCCGCGTGCCGTGGATCGACGACGCGGGAAGGCTGCAGGTCAACCGCGGCTACCGCGTGCAGTACAACTCGGCACTGGGCCCGTACAAGGGCGGACTGCGCTTCCATCCGACGGTGAACATCTCGATCATGAAGTTCCTCGGCTTCGAGCAGATCTTCAAGAATGCGCTCACCGGTCAGGGCATCGGCGGCGGCAAGGGAGGGTCGAACTTCGACCCGCACGGCAAGAGCGAGGCCGAGGTCATGCGCTTCTGCCAGTCGTTCATGAACGAACTGTTCCGTCACATCGGCGAGCACACCGATGTGCCGGCGGGCGACATCGGCGTGGGCGGCCGCGAGATCGGCTACATGTTCGGCATGTACCGCAAGATCACGAACCGTCATGAATCCGGCATCCTGACGGGCAAGGGCATCGGCTGGGGCGGCGCTCAGGTGCGCACCGAGGCCACGGGCTACGGCGCGGTGTTCTTCGTGCAGGAGATGCTGGCCGTGCGCGGTCAGACGCTGGAGGGCAAGCGCGTCGCGGTCTCCGGTTCCGGCAATGTGGCGATCTACGCGATCGAGAAGGCCACCCAGCTCGGTGCGCGGGCGGTGACGGCATCCGACTCCTCCGGCTACGTGATCGACGACGCCGGCATCGACCTGAGCCTGCTGCGCCAGATCAAGGAAGTCGAGCGCGGTCGCATCGTCGAGTACGCCAACCGTCGTCCCGGTGCTCGCTTCGTCGAGGGCGGGAACGTCTGGGAGGTGCCCGTCGACATCGCGGTGCCCTCGGCCACGCAGAACGAGCTGGATGCCGATTCCGCACGGATGCTGATCGCCAACGGCGTGCGCGCCGTCGCGGAGGGCGCCAACATGCCCTCCACCCCCGAGGCCGTCGGCGCGTTCCAGGACTCAGAGGTGCTCTTCGCCCCCGGCAAGGCCGCGAATGCCGGCGGTGTCGCCACCTCCGCCTTGGAGATGAGCCAGAACGCCTCGCGGCAGCGCTGGAACTTCGCGAACAGCGAGCAGAAGCTGCGCGACATCATGGCCGACATCCACGACGCGTCCTTCCGCGCGGCGGAGCGCTACGGCACCCCCGGTGATTACGTCGCGGGCGCCAACATCGCCGGCTTCGAGCGCGTCGCCGACGCGATGATGGCCCAGGGCGTCATCTGACCGGGTCCGTCTTCGACTTCTCGGTTCGCGCTGTTCTTCTCGGTTCGCGCTGCTGATCTCGGTTCGCGCTGCTCTTCTCGGCTCGCGCTGCTGACCTCGGCTCGCGCTGCTGATCTCGTCGGCTCGCGCCGTTCGCGCTATCCTTCTCATCTCGCGCGGCGGATATATGCGCAACGCTGAGCGAGAACAGCAGCGCGAACGAGGACGCGGATGTGGAGCAGAACGCGGATGCCGCGGCGCGATCGGTGAGGCGGATGCCGCGGCGCGAGCGCCCGGAGCGGGTCAGAGCCGGCGGTCGTCGGCGTGGCGCGCCAGCGAGCGGGCATAGCGCTCGGTGAGCTGCACCATCAGGTCGGGGGTGTCGCGGTCGACGCCGAAGACGTGGCCGGGGAAGTCCAGCTCGGGCATGGCTTCGGCGATCTCATCGGCCTGATCGGGTGAGAACATCTGCACCGGGTCGCCTGCCGCGACCCAGCCGATCGGCACGACCGTCCCCTCCGGCAGCACGGCACGGCGCTGCACGATCGCGTTGACGCGGATCTCGCAGTGCGCCCCGACCAGGGCGCCGTTGAACACGCGGGCGCCGGATGCGAAGAACACCTCCTCGCCGACCGTCGCGCCGGCGATGCTGGCGAGCGTTCCGACCAAGGTGTGCGCCCCGATGTGCACGGCGTTGGCGGCGGTGGCCCGGATCAGGGCGTTCTCCATGACGATCACGTGCTCGCCGAGGGTGATCGGCCCGCCCTCGGCGGTGATCACCGCGCCGTGCAGCACCTGGCAGTCCGGTCCGATCTCCACATCGCCGGAGATCACTGCGGTCGGCGCCACGACGGCGGTGTCGTGGATGCGGGGCCGAGCCCCGAGGTGCTCGTAGATCATGCCCACAGACTAGCGTCCATGGTGCGTGCCGTCAGGGGCGCAGCGAGGCCGACCGTCGAGTGCGCTTCACGTGCGCGAACGCCCGTTGCGGATGAACCCGAACACGAGGGTGGCGAGGAACAGCACGATGCCCAGCACAGCCAGCCACAGCAGTCCCTTGATGACGAATCCCAGCACCGAGAATCCGAGCCAGATGACGAGCAGCACGATCAGCAGTGTCCACATGGCACCATCCTGCACACGCAGCGCTCGCTCGTCCAGGCAGTTGACCGACGGTCGTCGTTGAGCTATCCGCCGGAGCGCACGGTCAGCGGGCCCGCAGCACGGCCGGCAGCACGATGTGCACCTCAGGGATCATGCCGGGAGTGACCCGCTTGCGGAAGATCCAGTAGCTCCACGCCTGGTACAGGATGATCACCGGCAGCGAGACCGCTGCGACGACGGTCATCACGCCCAGCGTGTAGGGGCCGTTGGCGGAGTTCCAGATGGTGAGATCGAACGCCCCATCGACGGTCGACGGCAGCAGCACCGGGAAGAGCCCCGCGAAGATCGATGCCGCACCGAACAGGCCGAAGCCGGCGTACCCGATGAACGCGTAGCCCTCGTTCCGACGCCGGGCCGCCAGCCACCCCAGTACCGCGGCCACCGCGGCCGGCACGATGAGTGTCCAGGACAGCACGCTGCCGCCGTGGACGCCCTGCACCAGGAGCGCCCAGATCGCCGCGGGCACCAGGCACAGCGGCGCCCAGCGGGCCGCGAACCGGCCGGCGCGTTCTCGCACCGGGCCGTCGGCCTTCAGCCCCAGGAAGGTCGCGGCATGCGCGAGCGCGAATCCGACCACGGCGATCCCACCGAGCACCGCCGGAGGCGTCAGCCAGACGAAGGGGCCTCCGACGCGGTCGCCGTTCGCATCGATCGGCAGCCCCGTGGTGGTCAGCGCGAGGGCTGCTCCAATGCAGAACGCGACGATGAGCGAGCCCAGACCGATCATCCAGGTCCAGAACGTCCGCCAGCGTTCGGTGTGGATCTTGCCCCGGTACTCGATGCCGACGGCCCGAACGATGAGCCCGACGAGGGTGATCGTCAGCGGCACGTACAGCGTCGAGAACAACGAGGCGTACCAGGCGGGGAAGGCGGCGAACATCGCCGCCCCCGCGGTGATCAGCCAGACCTCGTTGCCGTCCCAGACCGGACCGATCGTGTTGAGCATGACCCGGCGGTCGCGTTCGGAGCGCGTGGAGAAGATCATGTGCATGCCGACGCCGAGGTCGAAGCCCTCCAGCAGCAGGTAGCCGATCCACAGCACGGCGATCGCGATGAACCAGACGACGGGAAGCGGTTCCATTTCCTTTGTTCCTCTCGAATCGGCCGGTCAATAGGCGAAGGCGAGCACGTCGCCCTGCCTCTCGCCGCTGTCGACTGCACCGCCGGCGTCGCCGTGATCGTCGCGGTCGGCGCTCAGCTCGGGCATGGATGCGGCGACGCCGCCGCGGACGTACTTCACCATGAGGAAGCCCTCGATCACGAGCATCACCCCGTAGACGACGCTCAGCGTGATCACCGAGAAGAGCATCTCCCCCGCGGTGACGCCCGGCGACACGGCGGCAGCGGTGAACATGAAGACGCCGTCTACTCCGGTGGGATCGGGGTTGGGCGCCACGACGAAGGGCTGCCTGCCGAGCTCGGTGAAGATCCAGCCGGCGATGTTCGCGGCGAACGGCGCGACGATGCCGAGCAGCGCCAGTCGCATGATCCATGCCGACGCCGGCACGGTGCCCTTCCTGGTCAGCCAGACCGCCACCACCGCGCCGAAGGCGACGACGGCGCCCAGGCCGATCATCAGGCGGAAGCCCCAGTAGGTCACCCACATCAGCGGCACGTAGTCGATCTCGGCACCGGCGTGCGCGCCGTACAGCGCATCGTCCGGGATGGTGGCGCCGTACTGGTCGACGTAACGCGGCTCGAGGTCGCGGATGCCGGGCATGTCGGCGCCCCATTCGCCCGCGCCGAGGAACCCGAGCACGCCCGGCACCTCGATGAGCGTGACGACGTCGGAGCAGTCCGACGAGCCCGGGTCGCCGAGGGACAGCACCGAGAAGGAGGAGCCGGTGTGGCAGGCTGCTTCGGCCGCCGCCATCTTCATCGGCTGCTGCTCGTACATCAGCTTGCCCTGGATGTCTCCGGTCACCACGGTGCCGAGAAAGCCCACCACCGCGACGACCGCTCCGAGGCGCAGCGACCACAGCCAGACGCCATGGTCCTTGCGGTCACGACCGGGGGCGGCATCCGTCTCGCCGACGATCACGCGACCGCTCGCATCCACCGTGTCGATGCCGTCATGGCGGCGACGCCACAGGTGGTACCAGGAGATGCCGATCAGGAACATGCCGGCGACGACCAGCGCACCGAGGATCGTGTGCGTGTAGGCGGCGAGCGCGGTGCTGTTGGTGAGCACCGCCCACACGTCGGTCATCACCGGTCGGCCGTCGGCGCTCATCTCCACGCCCACCGGGTGCTGCATCCAGGAGTTCGCGACGATGATGAAGAACGCGGAGATCCAGGATCCGATGACCGCGCACCAGAGCGCGGCCAGATGCAGCCCCTTGCGCAGGCGCCCCCATCCGAAGATCCAGATGCCGAGGAACGTCGACTCGACGAAGAACGCGAGCAGCCCCTCCATCGCGAGCGGCGCACCGAACACGTCGCCGACGAAGCGGGAGTACTCGCTCCATGCCATGCCGAACTGGAACTCCTGAACCAGGCCCGTGGCGACGCCGACGATGAAGTTGATCAGGTAGACCTTGCCCCAGAACTTCGTCATCCGCAGGAACTTCTCGTCCCCCGTGCGCACCCAGCGGGTCTGCATGAGGGCGACCATCATCCCCAGTCCCAGCGTGAGCGGAACCATCAGGAAGTGATAGACGGTCGTGATGCCGAATTGCCACCGAGCGATGTCGAGCACGTCCACGCGGAATCTCCTTCGCGATGCGGGCGCCGGTCTGCATCCTCCGACGCTCCTTAATTCTACGCTTCGTAGAACTACTTCGACACAGCATAGAACAATTTTTACGGATGGTAGAATCAGGGAGCGCGGCGGGGAATGCCGCGACGGAGGAGGTCGCCATGGGAACACTCGGAGAGCTGGAGCGTGCCGTGATGGACGCGCTCTGGGACGCCGATGGCTCGCTGAGCGCCTACGATGTGCAGCACCGGCTCGAGTCCGAGGGCCGCTCCCTCGCCGCCACCACGCTGCTCACCGTGCTGTCCCGCCTGGAGAAGAAGGGCTTCGTCCGCTCCGACCGATCCTCGCGGCCGCACCATTACACGGCCATCGCCTCGCGTGCCGACCATGTCGCCGAGCTCATGCACGCGGTGCTGGGCGATGCCGGCGATCGCACCGCCGTGCTGGAGCGCTTCGTGGGCGGGGTGTCCGTGGAGGACGCCGCCATCCTGCGTCAGCTGCTCGGACGCACGAGCTGAGTCCTCCCCGATGATCGAGCTCGCGGAGGTCGATGCCACCGTCACGGGAGCGCTCGTGATCCCCCACGGCGTGATCGTCGCCGCGGCCGTCGTGCTCGGCGTGTTCGCGCTCGCGCTGGCCTGGCCGGTGCCCGTGCTCCTCTCGCGCTCATCCTGGCCGATGCGCACACCGGTCATGGCGCTCCTGCTGTGGCAGGTGATCGGCCTGGCGGGAGGCCTGTCGATGATCGGCGCGCTCGCCCTGGCCGGCTACGCCGCAGTGCCGGCGCACCCGCTGCCGGCACTGATCCCCGCGTTGGCATTCGCCCTCTACCTGCTCGCGCACCTCGCCGTGACGATCGTTCAGGTGACCAGACAGCGCCACCGGCATCTCGCCCTGCTCGAGCTGCTCACCTCTCCGCATCCGACTCGCGCGCGGACGCGCGTGATCGATGACGCGGTGCCGGTCGCGTACTGTCTGCCGAACGGCGCGCGGTCGGTGACGGTGCTCTCGCAGGGGCTGCTGGACCGTCTGGATGCGGATGAACTGGTGGCTGTGATCGCGCACGAACGGGCGCACGTGGAGCAGCGGCACGACCTGCTGCTGCTCGCGTTCCGAGCCTGGCGGTCGGCTCTGCCCTGGTTCCCGATCGCCGCCCGCGCCGAAGTCGAAGTCGCGGCTCTCGTGGAGATGCTCGCCGACGATCACGCGCGCCGCGAGGTGCGCGACGAGGTGCTCGCTCGTGCGATCCTGCAGGTGGGCGCCTCCGGGGTCTCCGGCGCGGTGGCCGATCAGCCGGTGTCCGGGTCGACGCGCGTGAGCGACCGGTTCCGCCGGCTCGCGGCCTGACCCCGCGCCCCGGTTCGCGGGACGCGCAGGCGCGCATCCCTTCGCGCTGCTGTTCTCGGACGCCACCCGCTTCGCGCTGCTGTTCTCGGTCGGCGCTGCGCCGATTTGCGCAGCGCCGACCGAAAAGTGCAGCGTGAACGGGGGCGCGTCAGCGCAGCGCCGGTGCCGGAACGCCGTCGGCGCGGATGCCGTCTGTGCAAGTTCCGACGACGAGCCGCACGATCTCGTCGTCGTCCTGGCGGTCGGCGGCGCGGTGCGAGACGAGCAGCACGATCCGGTCGGCGGTGGCCGCCCTGACATCCGTCATCATGACGGCGGCAGTGGGCTCGTCGAGGTGCGCGGTGGGCTCGTCGAGGAGGATCACGTCCGACCGGGTGAGGAGCGCACGGGCCACCGCGAGGCGCTGGCGCTCGCCGCCGGACAGCGCGGAGCCGCCGGCGCCGACCCGGGTGTCCAGCCCTTCGGCGAGGGAGGTGAGCAGCGACCCTAGCCCGGCCCGGTGCAGCGCGTCGCGCATCTCCTCGTCGCGGGGTGCGTCATCCCGCGCCCGGGCGAGCAGAAGGTTCCCGCGCAGCGTGGAGTCGAAGACGTAGGCGTCCTGTGGGCACCACGCGACGCGGTCGCGCCAGGCGCGCTCCTCGAGCGCGGTGAGCGGCAGACCGTCTGCGAGGATGGCGCCGGATGCCGGACGGAGAGCGCCCATCACCGCCGACAGCAGCGTGGATTTCCCCGAGCCGGACGGCCCGTCGAGCACGAGCCACCGGCCGCGCTCCACGGCGCCGGACACGCCGCTGACCGCCGCGTGCGCGACCCCGGGATAGCGAATCGTGACGTCGTCGAGTGCGAGGCGGCGCGTGGCAGCCGGATGCTGTGACCCCCACTCGGCGGAGGGAACCGGCTGCAGGATCGGGTCCAGCCGTCGGAGGAGGGCGCGCAGGGCCGGCATCCGCTGCGCCGAGGACACCAGATCGGCCAGCGGCTCCAGCACGGCCAGCATGAGCAGCGCGATGACCGAGACCAGCGCGGCGGAGTTGCGGGTGGAGAGCACCGGCGCCAGCACCGCGAGCAGCGTCGTCGCGGCGGTGATCAGGGCTGTGCCGAGACCTGCCGACCAGGCGGCGCGCCGTTCGGCCGTCGCGAGCAGATCGGCGTGCGCGTCGAGCTCGCGCAGCGCGCGGTCCGTGACGCCGTTGCCGCGCAGATCTGCGGAGGCGGATGCCAGAGCCGACGTGCCGCGGACGATCGCGGACCGCGCCGCGACGCGCTGCGCGCCGGCACCGCGCTCACCGCGGATGGCGAGCAGCATGGCGAGGACGACGGCGCCGATCAGCACGACCGCGACGAGCAGGGTGAGGTGCGGAGTGACCGCCGCGGTGGTCATGATGGCCGCCGTGAGGACGAGGACGCCCGCCCCGACGGGCGGCACGATCCGCGGCAACTGATCCCGCAGGTCGTCAGCCAGGGTCACCAGGTAGTCGAGCGGTGCTCCGCCCTCCAGCAGCCGGCGGGATCCGGCCCCACGCCGGGCGATGGCGCGCCAGAGCCGCAGACGCAGGGCGTCCACGACCAGGAAGGCCGCCCGATGGGTGACGAGCCGCTCGGCGTAGCGCCCGGCCGCGCGTCCGATGCCGAACGCCCGCACGCCCACGATGGCGACGAGCAGGTACATGATGTACTCCTCGACGCCGGCGCGCACGATGAGCCATCCGGACACGGCGGTGAGCGCGGCCGCCATCCCTGCCGCGAGGGCACCCAGGCCGATCGATCCCGCCCACAGCCAGGCGTGCGGGCGCAGCAGCGTGAAGAGCGTGAGACGGCGGGTCGGTTCGGACTGGTGCGGCGTGCTGTCGGAGGACGTCTGCACATCTGAAGGACGGTCGAGGGCGGATTCTCCTTCAGAAGCGGAGATGTCCTTCAGAAGCGACGGCGCCGATGCCGATGCCACGGCCACGGCCACGGCGACGCGCTGCTCCGCCAGCGCGAGCGTCTCCGGCTCATGACTGGCGAACACGATCGTGCAGGACGATGCGCGGCGCAGGACCGCCTCGCGCACCACCTGCGCGGCGGCGGGGTCGAGGTGCGCGGTGGGCTCGTCGAGCACGAGCAGCGTCGCCCCGGCATCCGCGCGCGCCAGGGCTCGTGCGACGGCGAGGCGCCGCAGCTCTCCCGGGCTCAGCTCCGCCACGGCGGCGTCGGCGAGTGCGGCCAGGCCGAGCTCCGCGAGGGCATCCTCCCTCGCTCCGTACAACGCCATCTCCTCGCGCGGCGTCGACGCGAACGCCCTCGGCGCCTGCGGCGCCCAGGCGACGGCATCCGCCCCGCGGATCGCCCCCGTGACCTCCGCGTCGGCGGGAAGGATTCCTGCCAGCGCGGCCAGCAGTGTGGACTTGCCCGCACCGCTGGGACCGGTGATCGCCACGATGCCGTGCAGATCGGCGTTCAGATCCGTGATCGTCGCGGCGGCGCGCCCGGCGTATCGCACGCGGAGGTTCTCGATCGTCACCGCGTCCGCGCGACCGCGTCGCACGTCGCGCGCCGGCTTCTTCGACAGCAGGGTCTTGGCCCGGTCGAGGGCGGACAGTCCGTCCTGCGACGCGTGGAAGGCCGCGCCGACGTCGCGGAGCGCCTGGAAGCACTCCGGGGCGAGGATCAGGGCGATCAGCGCCGGCTCGAGCGTCATCGAGCGGTCCAGCAGCCGCAGCCCCAGCACGACGGCGACGAGGGCGACGGAGATGGTGGCGATCAGCTCCAGCGCGAGCGAGGAGAGGAACGCCCAGCGCAGCGTCTCCTCGGTGCGGGCCCGGTAGCGGCGCTGGATGCCGTCCAGTGCGCGGGTCTGCTCATCGATGCGCCCCAGACCCACGAGCACGGGCAGGCCCCGGGCGAGTTCGGTGAGGTGGTCGGCGAGCCGGGTCAGCGCGGTGAGCGCCTCGTCGGTGCGCTGCTGGGTGTGCTTGCCGATGAGGATCATGAACAGGGGCACGAGCGGGATCGTGAGCACGATGATCAGCGCGCTCAGCCAGTCGGCGCCGAGGATCCTCACGCCGACGACCAGCGGGACAACGGCCGCGCTGATCAGCGCGGGCAGAGTCTGCACGTAATAGTCGTCCAGATCGTCGAGCCCGTCTGCGGCGAGCACCGCTGTGCCGCCTCCGGTTCCCTCACCCTGCGCGATGCGCCGCCACAGCCGACTGCGCAGCTCGCGCTTGACGCCGGTGGCGACGCGCCGCGCCACGACGGATGCCGCCCACTCGCCGCCGGCGCGCAGGGTCAGTCCGATCAGTCCGCACAGCAGGATGATCCGCGTCGCTGCGGGGGTGAGGCCGGCGCCCGCCAGCGCTCCGATGCCGCGGGCGACGGCCTCGGCGATGAGCACGAGTCCGACCGCGCGCGCGGCGGCCAGCGCACCCAGCAGATAGATCGAGGCCTTCGGCACGGGCCCGAACTCGGGCCGCCGGAAGCCCGGTGCGTGCCGAGTCCGCCTGGCCTCGACCACCCACGGGTCGTTCGGGTTCGTCTCAGCGCTCACCCGTGAATTCTACCATCTGTAGAAGTTCTCAGTCCGGCGTGCCGTCCCACTCGCGCAGGAGGTCGAGGATGGCGGCCGACACAGCATCCGGGGCATCCGCCATGGCCACGTGACCCGCACCGGGGATCTCACGCAGCCGCACACCCTCGGCGGAGGCCCACGCGCGCATCGCCGTGATGATGTTGCCGGTGCGGTCCTCAGCGCCCACGACGAGGCCGAGCGGGACCGGGGTGCGAGAGGACGGCTCCGGTTCGACGAACGACGCCGTGGCGCGCATCACGTCGAGGAACACCTGTTTCGGCATCCGCGCGAACACCTGTCGGATGCGCTCGACCGCCGCGCCGGAGACCGCGGAGGCCTTCGCGGATAGGGCGGACAGCTGCGAGGCGGGGATCATCCGGAGAGCCGGCATCGCCATCCGCAGCTGGACTCTCTCGGCGCGGGTCAGGGGCCCGGCGTTCCACGTCGCGCCGATGACGATCAGCCCACCGACCTGCGCCGGGTGCGCCCGTACGAAGGCCTGCGACAGATTGCCTCCCATCGAATGCCCGACGAGGACGGGGCGATCCAGCACCAGCTCGTCGATCAGCGCGCCGAGGTCGGCGAGGGCGTCGTCGGCGGTGAACCGGGTGCCGTCGGCCAGGGCGGAGCGCCCGTGACCCCGCTGGTCCACGAGCACCGATCGGTATCCGGCGTCCTGGACCGCCTCCGCCTGTGCGGCGAAGGAGGTGTGATCCATGCCCGCACCGTGCAGGAGGACGACGGGCCGACCGGATCCTCCGCTGTCGTGGTAGCGGATCACCGCATCGCCTCGATCCAGCGTCGCCGTCAACTCCACCATGATTCGACCCTAGGGGATCGCCTCACGCGGTCGTCAGGATGCCGTGGCCTTCGCCGGCTCCGGGAACATCGCGGTGAACAGGTTGTCGACCCAGTCCAGGATCTCCACATCCACGGGCATCGGGACGACCAGCGCCTCTCCCCCGCCGACCAGCTTGGCCTTCGGGTACAGCCGCTGCAGGCGCACCTTCATCGAGTCCTCTAAGCGGGCGGGAGCGACCCGCAGGTTCGAACCCATCGCCACGACATCCGTGAGTCCCGCCCGCGCGGCACGACGGCGCAGCCGTGCCACGGCGACCAGGGTCTGCACCTCTTCGGGAAACGCCCCGTACCGGTCGATCAGCTCCTCGGCGACGAGATCGATGGCATCGTCGGCAGCGGTGGCCGTCGCCGCGGAGGAGAGCTTCTGGTACGCCTCGAGCCGCAGCCGCTCGCTGTCGATGTAGTGCTCGGGGATCCGCGCCTCCACCGGCAGCTCCAGCCGCAGTTCGCCGCCGGTCTCGGTCTCCTCGCCGCGGAAGTCGGCGACGGCCTCGCCGATCATCCGCAGGTACAGATCGAAGCCGACGCCGGCGATGTGTCCGGCCTGCTCCGCCCCGAGCATGTTGCCGGCGCCGCGCAGCTCGAGGTCCTTCAGCGCCACCTGCGTGCCCGAGCCGAGCTCGTTGTTGACGGCGATCGTCTGCAGTCGATCGGCGGCCGTCTCACTGAGTGGCTTGGAGTCGTCGTAGAGGAAGTACGCATAGGCGCGCTCACGACCGCGTCCGACGCGCCCGCGCAGCTGATGCAGCTGGGACAAGCCGTACTTGTCGGCTCTGTCGATGATGATCGTGTTCGCGTTGGAGATGTCCAGGCCCGTCTCGATGATGGTGGTCGAGACGAGCACGTCGTACTTGCGCTCCCAGAAGTCGTCGACGACCTGCTCCAGCTGGTGCTCGCCCATCCGCCCGTGGGCCACCGCGATGCGCGCCTCGGGTACGAGCTCGGCGAGCTCCGACGCGACCCGCTGGATCGACTGCACCCGATTGTGCACGAAGAACACCTGACCCTCGCGCAGAATCTCGCGGCGGATCGCGGCAGCCATCTGCTTGTCGCTGCGGGGCCCGACGAACGTGAGGATGGGATGCCGGTCCTCCGGCGGTGTCTGCAGCGTCGACATCTCGCGGATGCCGGTGACCGCCATCTCGAGGGTGCGCGGGATGGGCGTCGCGCTCATGGCGAGGATGTCGACATTGGTCTTCATCTTCTTGAGCTTGTCCTTGTGCTCGACGCCGAACCGCTGCTCCTCGTCGATGATCATCAGGCCGAGATCCTTGAAGATCACCTGGTCGGTCAGGATGCGGTGCGTGCCGATCACCATGTCGACCGAGCCGTCCAGGAGCCCCTGCAGCGTGAGCCTGGCCTCCTTGTCGGTCTGGAAGCGCGAGAGGGCGCGCACCTGCACGGGGAATCCGGCGAAGCGCTCGGTGAAGGTCTCCATATGCTGCTTGACCAGCAGCGTCGTCGGGACGAGCATCGCGACCTGCTTGCCCTCCTGGATGGCCTTGAACGCGGCGCGCACGGCGACCTCGGTCTTGCCGAAGCCGACGTCACCGCTGAGCAGTCGGTCCATCGGGACCGGACGCTCCATGTCGGCCTTGATCTCGTCGATCGTCTGCAGCTGGTCCTGGGTCTCGGCGAACGGGAACGCCTCCTCCAGCTCGCGCTGCCAGGGCGTGTCGGGGCCGAACGCATGGCCCTTCGCGCTCATCCGCGCGGAGTACAGCTTCACGAGCTCGACGGCGATGTCGCGCACGGCCTTGCGCGCCTTGCCCTTGGCCGCCGACCAGTCGCTGCCGCCCATCTTCGAGAGCACGGGGGCTTCGCCGCCGACGTACTTCGAGAGCAGATCCAGCTGATCGGTGGGCACGTACAGCTTGTCGCCGGGATAGCCGCGCTTGGACGGCGCGTACTCCAGCACGAGGTATTCGCGCGTGGTCTTCGTGGCATTGCGTCCGCCGGAGGACACCTCGCGCTTGGTCATCTCGACGAAGCGACCGATGCCGTGAGTCGTGTGCACCACGTAGTCGCCCTGCTTGAGCTGCAGCGGGTCGACGACGTTGCGCCGACGCGAGGCGAGCTTGCGCACCACGCGCTGGTCGCCGCCGATGGTGCGGCCGTAGAACTCGTTGTCGGTGAGGACGGCGAGCTTCGCGTCCGGCACCTGGAAGCCGGATTCGACGGCGCCGACCACCAGGCTGGCGACGCCCGCCTCGGGCGCCTCAGTCAGGTCGGTGACCACGCGCGCTGCGAGCCCGCGGTCGCTGAGCACATCGCGCGCCCGCTCGACGAGCCCCTGACCGGATGCGATGACGACCACGCGCCACCCCTCGCCCAGGCGGGCGTCGACGAACGAGATCGCACCGTCGACGTTGCCGTGGAAGGACGGGATGATCGACGAGTCGAGGTTCTCGGCATCCGCGTCGTCGATGGCGAACGCGCTCAGCCGCCACCAGACGCCGCCGCGGTCGCGCACGATCTCGCGCAGTCGGGCGATGGAGATGAAGTCTCCGGCGCCCAGATCGATCGGCGCGGATGCTCCCGAGGTCGCCGCGCTCCACGCCGCATCCAGGAACTCGCGGTTGGTCTCGCCGAGGTTCTGCGCTCGTCCGCTGGCGCGTTCGGGATCGACGATCGCAGCCGCGGAACCGGCGGGCAGGTACTCGGCCAGGGTCATCAGCGGCCCGGCCACAGCCGGAAGCAGCGACTCCATCCCCTCGACGGGAATGCCCTCCGCCATCTTCTCGAGCATCCCGGAGATCGCCGGGAACTGGCCCACCAGGCCGGCGGCGCGCTCTCTCACGTCGGCGGTCAGCAGCAGCTCACGGCTGGCCGGCAGCAGGGCGGCGTCGACGTCTCCAGGGAGAGACCGCTGGTCGGCGACCGAGAACGCACGGATCTGGTCGATCTCGTCGCCGAAGAACTCCACCCGCAGCGGATGGTCCGCTGTGGGCGGGAAGACGTCGAGGATGCCGCCGCGCACCGCGAACTCGCCACGGCGCGACACCATGTCCACCCGGGAGTACGCGCGCTCGACGAGCCGCTCGACGGCCTGCTCGAGCTCCATGCCGCGCGAACCCACGCGCAGCTCCAGCGGAGCGGCGTCGCCGAGGTTCGCCGCGAGCGGCTGCAGCGCGGCGCGCACCGAGGCGACGACCACCAGAGGCCTGCTGCCGTCCCACGTGGTGATGCGCCGCAGCGTCTCCAGCCGGCGCCCGACGGTATCGGGACTGGGGCTCAGCCGCTCGTGCGGCAGGGTCTCCCAGGCCGGGAAAGTGAGGATCTCGGCATCGGCGGCGTAGCAGCCGATGGCCGCGGCGACGGACTCGGCGCGGCGGCCGGTCGGCGTCACGACGAGGACGGATGCCGGCAGGCCTCCCTGCGCGCGCTTGTCGAGGAGCCCCGCGATCACCGGGGCATCCAGCCCGTCGACCACCGAGATCTCGGCATCGGTCTTCGCCCAGGTCAGTGCGTCGCGGTACAGGTTCGCCTCTTCCAAAGCACGCAGAATCCCCGGAACAGTCACCGGAGAAGTCTACTGTCCACCCACCGACACCGCTCTTCCTCGTCATCGGGGCGGACGACGCGCGGCCCGGAACCCCTCCACCGCCAGAAGCGCGAGCGCCACGGCGAGGATCGCGTAGACGAGCACGTCGGCCCCTTGCATCCGCTCCCCCAGCACGAACGCGACCGCGACCAGCAGCACCGGCTCGACATAGGTCAGCAGGCCGAAGACCGGCATGGACAGCAGCGTCGAGGCGCCCAGATAGAGCACCATCCCGAATCCGCCGAGCACTCCGACCGCAGCGAGTCCCGCCACCTCGACCAGCGGCAGCGGCCCGGGAGTGGCCGTGGCCAGCATGATCACCGCGATCGGCGACATGACCGCCAGCTCCATGCCGAAGACGAACGGACCGTCGAGACCGAAGCGCTGCCGCAGCACGAAGTACACGGCGTAGGGGATGCAGATCACCAGCGTCACCCAGGACAGCTGCGGGGTGGCCACGAGTTTGACGGCCACGGCCACGGCGGCGAGTGCGACCACGCACCACTGCATGCGGCTGACCCGGGCGTGCAGGATGAACCGGCCGCCCAGCACGAGGGTGATCGGGAGCAGCAGGTAGCCGAGCGACGCGTCGAGGCCGTGCCCGTGCATCGGAGCCCACATGAACAGCCACAGCTGAACGCCCACGATCGATGCGAGCAGCAGCGCGAGCGGCGGCAGCCACCACCGCGACCTCAGCCGGCGCAGCAGCACGCGCAGCGCGACACGGGACGAGGCGAGCCACAGCGCGGCGAGATAGAGCGCGAGGGTCGCGAGCACGCGCCAGGCCCAGACGACCTCGGCCGAGGAGTGCAGCTGCGCGGTGAGGTAGAAGATGCTCGCGAAGAGCACGGATGCCAGCAGCGACGCGGCGACACCGCGCGGAGATGATCGCTGCAGCGGCACGGCCGTCCTCCTCCCGGTCTGACGGCGAAGGGCCGCGGTCACCAGCCTAATGAACACCTCATTACGCTGGTGCGATGCAACCCGTCACCCTGCGCACCGAGCGGCTCGTCCTCAGCATCCCCACCGTGGACGACGTCGACGCGATCACCGCCGCCTGTCAGGATCCCGAGGTGCCGCGCTGGACCACTGTGCCCAGCCCGTACTCCCGGGAGGACGCGGAGGAGTTCGTCGGGCTGGTCGCCGGCTGGTGGGAGGAGGGCGTGGAGACGGTCTGGGCGATCCGGCGCGACGGGGAGCTGGCCGGCATGGTCGGGCTGCACCGGATCACCCGACATCCGCATGGCGGCGAGGCGGAGATCGGCTTCTGGGGCACCGCTGCGCACCGCGGTCAGGGCATCATGGGCGAAGCCGGGCGGGCGGTGGTCGACTTCGCCTTCGCCGAGCTCGGTCTCGCCCGGCTCGCCTGGCGCGCCGTCGTCGGCAATGTGCCCTCCGCGCGCACAGCACGCGGTCTCGGGTTCCGCTACGAGGGGATGCTGCGCCTGGGCCTGACCGGCCCGCGGGGGCGCGACGACGCCTGGATCGCGGGGCTGCTCGCCTCCGACGATCGCACTCCCGTGGCGTGGCCGGTGCTCTGACGTCTTCGCCCGCGACGGCGCCCGTGAGGCGGGATTCCGCACGAAACGCAGGTGCGGACGCCAGGGTCGCTCCTGCCTTCCGCGCGATCCCCTGCGTTTCGTGCGGTCCTCTGCGTTCCGCGCAATCCCCTGCGTTTCGTGCGGTCCTCGTGGCAGGATGTCGGCATGCCCGAGATGCCGGAGGTGCAGGGACTGGTCGACTTCCTCGGCGAGCGCGCCGTCGGACACGCCGTCACGCGCGTCAGCGTGGCCGCCATCGCGGCGCTGAAGACGTTCGACCCGCAGATCACCGCGCTGCAGGGTGCGACGATCACCGCAAGCCGGCGGCACGGCAAGTTCGTCGATCTGAGCCTGGGCGATGACCTGCACCTCGTCTTCCACCTCGCGAAGGCGGGGTGGCTGCGCTGGTACGAGACCCTGCCGAGCACGCTGATCAAGCCCGGGCGCAGCCCCATCGCGCTGCGCGTCGCCCTCGACGACGACAGCGGGTTCGATCTGACCGAGGCCGGCACGAAGAAGTCCCTCGCGGTGTACGTGGTGCGCGACCCGCAGGACGTGCCCGGCATCGCCCGGCTGGGCCCCGACCCGCTGGACGCGTCGTTCACCAGGGATGTCTTCGCCGCCCTCCTCTCCGGCAGACGGATGCAGATCAAGGGCCTGCTGCGCGACCAGAACCTGATCGCCGGCATCGGCAACGCCTACAGCGACGAGATCCTGCATGCCGCGAAGATGTCGCCGTATGCACCCGCCGCCGGCCTCGATGACGCGCAGATCGACCAGCTCTACGCGGCCATGCTGGAGACCCTGCGCGAGGCTATCGCGGCTGCCGCCGGCAAGCCGCCGGCTGACCTGAAAGACGCCAAGCGGCGCGGCATGCAGGTGCATGCGCGCCGTGGCGAGACCTGTCCGGTCTGCGGTGACACCGTCCGCTCCGTCTTCTTCGCGGACCGCAGCATGGAGTACTGCCCCACCTGCCAGACCGGTGGCAGGATCCTCGCCGACCGGCGGCTCTCCCGGCTGCTGAAGTGACGCCTGTTACGGGGAATGAATCACCGGCGCCCATGTTGAGTAGACTCAGAGCATCAACGTGCTCCGGGGTCGGTGTGAATCCGAACCGGCGGTGACAGTCCGCGAACGCCTGGCGACAGGCGCCGATCCGGTGGAAATCCGGAACCGACGGTGATGCGAGCAGCCGCTCGCTAGTCCGGAAGAGAGGCAGCACGAGCGACGCGATCGCGCGCGCTGTCAGCCCCGGTTTATCAGAAGGATGACCGATGGCAGTGACCGAGGCGGAACGCGATGCGATGTCGCGGGCGCTCTCCCTCGCCGCTCATGGCCCCCGCGGCGTGAACCCGCAGGTGGGCGCCGTTCTCCTCTCCCCCTCCGGCCAGGTCCTCGCGGAGGGCTGGCATCGCGGTGCCGGCACCGCGCACGCCGAGGTCGACGCGCTCTCCCGGCTGGCACCGGGCGAGGCCCGCGGCGCGACCGCGGTGGTCACCCTGGAGCCGTGCAACCACACCGGCCGCACGGGGCCGTGCTCACAGGCGCTGATCGACGCGGGCGTCTCCCGCGTGATCTATGCGCTCGATGACCCGGGCGCGGCGTCCAGCGGCGGCGGCGATCGGATGCGCGCCGCGGGCCTGGACGTGGTCGCCGGCGTCGAGGAGGTCGCCGCCCGCGATCTCATCGGAGACTGGCTGACCGTGCAGCGACTGGGCCGCCCGTATGTGACCGTGAAGTGGGCGCAGAGCCTGGACGGGCGCGCGGCCGCCTCGGACGGCACCAGCCAGTGGATCACCGGCCCTGTCGCACGCGCCGACGTGCACGCCCGCCGCGCGCAGGCGGATGCCATCGTCGTCGGCACCGGAACCGTGCTGGCCGACGACCCGGCGCTCACCGCCCGCGACGGCGATGCGCTGCTCCCTCACCAGCCCATCCCGGTCATCATCGGTGCGCGCCGGACTCCCGTGCACGCCGCCGTGCGCCGGCATCCGCTGTCCCCCCTGTTCTACGACACCCACGACCTCGCCGCCGTGCTCGCCGACCTCGGCGAACGCGGCGTGCAGCGCGTCTTCGTCGAGGGTGGTCCCACCCTGGCCAGCGCGTTCCTCGCCGCCGGCCTGGGCGACGCCGTGCTCGCTTACATCGCCCCTGTGCTGCTCGGCGGCGGGCGTCTCGCCCTCGCCGACATCGGCGTGGGCACCATCGCCGACGCACGCCGGCTCAGAATCGACGAGTGGATCACCCTCGGCGAGGATCTGCTGGCCGTCGCCCGCCTCACATCCGATTCGGAAGGAAGCTGATGTTCACCGGAATCATCGAGGAGATCGGCGAGATCGCCGCCATCGCGCCGTCCGGAGACGGCTGGCGCCTCACCGTGCGCGCCCCGAAGGCGGCCTCAGACGCCGTTCACGGCGAGTCGATCGCGGTCAGCGGGGTCTGCCTGACCGTCGTCGGCTCGACATCCGACACCTTCGACGCCGATGTCATGAAGCAGACGCTGGACGTCTCGGCGCTCGGCACGGTGCAGGTCGGCACGCGTGTGAACATCGAGAAGGCGATGCCCGTCGGCGCGCGGCTCGGCGGGCACATCGTGCAGGGCCACGTCGACGGCACCGGCTCGGTCATGGAGGTGCGGCCGGGCGACCAGTGGCGCGTGCTGCGCTTCAGCCTGCCCGCCGGGCTCGCTCCCCTCATCGTCGACAAGGGGTCGATCAGCGTCGCCGGCACCTCGCTCACCGTCAGCGCCGTGAGCGACCCCGACGAGTCTCCGGCCTGGTTCGAGGTGTCGCTCATTCCCGAGACGCTCGATGCGACCGTGCTCGGCGCGCTCGTCCCGGGCGACGTCGTGAACCTCGAAACCGACATCCTCGCCCGTCACGTGGAGCGCCTGCTGGCGTTCCGCCCCCTTCCGGAAGGAGGCTCGCGATGAGCCTTTCCCCCATCACCGACGCCGTCGAGGCTCTGCGGGCAGGCCGGCCCATCATCGTGGCCGACGACGAGAACCGCGAGAACGAGGGCGACATCATCATCTCGGCCGAGCTCGCGACCCCCGAGGTCATGGCGTGGATGGTGCGCTGGACCTCCGGGCTGATCTGTGCGCCGATGCCCGCCGACCTGGCCGACAGCCTCAACCTCCCGCCCATGGTGGAGAGCAACGAGGACGCCCGGTCGACCGCGTACACCGTGAGCGTGGACGCCGCCGACGGTGTGACCACGGGCATCAGCGCGCACGACCGCGCGCACACGCTGAACGTCCTGGCGAACCCGCAGTCGACCGCGACGAGCATCATCCGCCCCGGGCACATCCTGCCGCTGCGCGCCGTCGACGGCGGTGTGCGCCAGCGCGGCGGGCACACCGAGGCCGCCGTGGAGCTGATGACGCTGGCGGGACTGCAGCCCGTCGGCGCGATCGCCGAGGTCGTGGACGAGGACGGCAGCATGATGCGCCTGCCCCGCCTGCTCGAGCTGGGCGAGCGGGAGAACGTGCCGGTGATCACCATCGAGCAGCTCATCGCGCATCTGCGAGAGGTCGACCCGCGCGACGAGGCCGACTGCACCACGCAGAAGACGCAGCGCCGCGTGAGCCTGCGGGCTGACGCGAACGTGCCCACCTCGCACGGCACGTTCCGCTTCCTCGCCTACAAGGACCGGGTCACCGGCACCGACCACATCGCGGTCGTCTCCGGCACTCCCGGGGAGACCGCTCTGGTGCGGGTGCACTCGGAATGCCTCACCGGTGAGGCATTCGGCTCGCAGAAATGCGAATGCGGCCCCCAGCTGCAGGCCGCGCTGGACATGATCGAGACCGAAGGCGGCGTGGTGGTCTACATGCGCGGTCATGAAGGCCGCGGCATCGGGCTCATCAACAAGCTCCGCGCGTACAGCCTGCAGGAGGAGGGCCTGGACACCGTCGACGCGAACCTCGCACTGGGGCTGCCCGCCGACGCCCGCGAGTACGCGGCGGCCGCCGGCATCCTGTCCGACCTCGGCATCTCCAAGGTGCGCCTGCTCACGAACAACACCGACAAGGTCGACAAGCTGCGCGAACTCGGCCTGGATGTCATCGAGCAGGTGCCGCTGATCGTCGGAGTCGGCCCCAACAACCACCAGTACCTCGAGACCAAGCGCGACCGCATGGGCCACATCATCGGCGAAGCCGAGCTGGCCCAGGCGCTCGCGAGCGGAAAGGACCACGCATGAGCGGCGCCGGAGCCCCCACCCCCCTCGCCCCCGTCGACGGACGCGGCCTTCGTGTCGTCGTCATCGCCGGAACCTGGCACGAGACGATCTCGAACGGCCTCATCGCCGGTGCGCAGCGGACCCTGGACGCCGCGGGTGCCGAGCACAGGCTGGTGCGCGTGCCGGGCTCGTTCGAACTGGCCGTGGCCGCGCAGGCGGCCTTCGCCGGCGGTGCGGACGCCGTCGTGGCGCTGGGTGTGATCATCCGCGGCGGAACGCCGCACTTCGAGTACGTCTCCGCAGCCGCCACCGACGGGCTCACGCGCGCCTCGCTGGACGCCGGCAGACCGATCGGTTTCGGGCTGCTCACCCTCGACGACGAGCAGCAGGGCCTGGACCGCGCGGGTCTCCCCGGCTCGAAGGAGGACAAGGGCGCCGAGGCCGCGGATGCCGCGCTGCGCACCGCCCGCGTGCTCGCCGAGCTGCGCGGCTGACCCCGCGCCGCTGCTGTCCGTCCCGAGCGCTTCCCGCGACGCGCGACGATTGGTTAGCCTGGGCCCATGGAGACCCTGCGCAACCTCGTTCTGCTCGTCCATCTCGTCGGCTTCGCCGTGCTGTTCGGCTCCTGGGCCGTGCAGGCGTTCGGCGGAAGACGGGAGATCACCCGGCTGATGCACGTCGGCATCTCGATCGCCGCCGTCGCCGGACTCGCCCTCGCCGCGCCATGGGGTATGCCCGAGGGCGAGGAGTTCGACTACGCCAAGATCGGCACGAAGCTCGTGGTCGTACTCATCATCGGCGCGCTGCTCGGCATCGGTCAGGGACGCCAGCGCAAGTCCGGCGGCGTCGCCCCTGCGCTGTTCTGGGGCATCGGCATCCTGACGCTCGTCAATGCCGGGATCGCCGTGCTCTGGCACTGAATCGGCGGCCGTCGGGCCTAAGATCGTTCCATCGCCCTGCCATCCCCGCAGCGAGGCTGTTGCGCATCGCGCGCGACGCGGGATCATCGGTCCGACGTCGCAGGGGCGACCAGATTCATCGTTGAAATGGAGATCCTCATGCGCAAAGCCCTTCGCACCGCAGTCATCCTGTCCGCCTCCGCTCTCCTCCTCGCCGGCTGCAGCGCCGCGCAGGACGGCGGCGGCACCGCCGGCGGCAGCCTGAAGGGCTCCGGCTCCGGCGACTCCTGCACCATCGACGGCACCGTCCCCCTCGGCGCCGCGCTCAGCCTGACGGGCGCAGCCGCCAGTTACGGCGAATCGCAGCAGAACGGCCTGAAGCTCGCCCTCAAGGACCTCAATGCCAAGGACGGCGTGACGTACGACCTGAAGATCGAGGACGACGGCACCGACCCGAAGCAGGCCATCGGGGTGTTCGAGAAGTTCGTCGCCGACGGCACCAGCGCCGTCATCGGCCCCACCCTCTCGAACACGGCATTCCAGGCGCAGCCGATCGCCCAGGACGGCGGGATGCCGGTGCTGGCCATCTCGAACACGGCCGCCGGGATCACCGAACAGGGTGACTTCATCTTCCGCGACTCCCTCACCGAGGGCCAGGTCATCCCGCAGACGATCGAGGCCGCGACGGAGAAGTTCGGCCTGGAGAAGGTCGTCGTGATGTACAGCAACGACGACGCGTTCACCGAATCCGGGTACAAGGTGATGGCCGAGTCGCTGAAGGAGCAGGACGTCGAGGTCGTCGACACCCTGAAGTTCTCGGTCAAGGACACCGACTTCCGCAGCCTGCTGACCGCCGCGAAGGAGAGCAAGCCCGACGCGATCGTCGTCTCGGCGCTCATCGAAGCCGCGATCCCGCTGGTCACGCAGGCTCGCGAGCTCGGAATCGACGCGCCCATCATCGGCGGAAACGGCTTCAACAACCCGCAGCTGATGAAGGATGCCGGCGCCGCGGCGGAGGGTGTGGTCGTGGGCGCCGCCTGGAACTCCGCCTCCGACAGCCCCGAGAACACCGCGTTCATGAAGGCATACGAGGAGGAGTTCGGCGCAGGTCCGGACCAGTTCGCCGCCCAGGCGTACACCGGCCTGCTGGTGCTCGACCACGCGGTGCGCGTGAACTGCTCCGGCGAGCGCGCGGATGTGCAGAAGGGCCTGACCGAGGTCAAGGATCTGAAGACGCCGCTCGGCACGCTGACGATCAACGAGGACCGCGACGCGGAGCACTCCGCCGTCGTCCAGATCGTGCAGGACGGCAAGTTCGCGGTCCTGAACTGAGTCCCCTCTGATCTGACGACTCCGACCACCAGGAGCCCCCATGCTGCAGCAGCTGCTGAACGGCCTGTTCCTCGGTTCGATCTACGCGCTGTTCGCCATCGGGTTCACCCTGGTGTTCGGCATCCTGGATCGGCTGAACCTGGCCCACCCGTCCGTGTTCGCCGCCTCGGCGTTCGTGGGCATCTGGATGACGGAGGCCTTCGACCTTCCGCTGTGGCTCGTGCTGATCGCGGTGTTCGCGTTCGGGGCGATCATGGGCCTGCTCATCGAGCGCATCGCGTTCCGGCCGCTCCGCGAGCGGCCGGACGCGCACTTCGCCGGCCTGATCTCCTCGATCGCCATGGCGGGGATGATCGTGGCGCTGCTGCAGGCGGCGTTCGGGCCGAACACCCGACGCTTTCCCGTGGGGACCATCCCCGAGGACGCACTGAAGCTGGGAGATCTGACCGCGAGCTGGCTGCAGATCATCATCCTGGTGGTGTCGCTGGGCCTGATGGTCGCGCTGAGCATCCTCGTGCAGCGCTCGTCGCTGGGACGCTCGATGCGGGCCGTGGCCGAGAACCCCACGGCCGCCCGCGTGCTCGGCGTGAACGTCGAAGGCGTCACCGCGACGACGTTCGCGATCTCCACCGCTCTCGGTGCGGTCGCCGGCGTGCTGTTCGCCCTGAACGTGAACAGTGCACAGCTGGGCATGGGCAGCGCGATCGAGCTGAAGGGTCTCGCGGTGATCATCGTCGGCGGCATGGGTTCGCTGTCCGGCTCACTCGTCGGCGGGCTCATCCTCGGCATCGCCGAGGTGTTCGCCATCCAGTACATCGGCTCCAGCTGGCGCGATCTGATCGCGTTCGCGCTGCTGTTCGTCATCCTGCTGGTGCGGCCCGAGGGTCTGTTCGGCAAGCGCAAGGTGCGTGAGGTCTGATGCTGTTCACCGAATCGACCCTCGTCTTCATCGCGCTCAACGGCGTCTTCGCGTTCTCGTTCTACGCGGTGCTCGTCGCCGGCCAGCTGAGCCTCGCGCAGGCCGGTTTCGCCGGAATCGCCGGCTTCACCGCCGCCACCCTCACCCCGCCGCCCGCCCAGTGGGGGCCGATCCCCACGCTGCTGTTCGCGATGGTGGTCGGCATGCTCGTCGGCGCCGTGACCGCGGTGATCCTGGGGCTTCCGACCATGAAGCTGCGAGGCGTGTACCTGGCCATCGCCACACTCGGATTCGCCGAGGCGATCCGGATCTTCCTGTTGAACTCGGAGTGGACCGGCGGCGCGCAGGGCATGTCGGTGCCGAAGACGCTCACCCCGGTGGTCGCCTGGGTCGCGCTGGCGCTGGTCACCTATTGGTTCGCCCGGCAGAGCCGCTCCCGCTATGGACGCGCCCTGGAGGCGATCCGCGAGGATGAGCTCGCCGCGCGGTCCATCGGCATCAACGTCGGCGGGCACCGGCTGTCGGCGTTCGTCGCCGCCGGTGTGCTGGCCGGCCTGTACGGGGTCATGTGGGCGTACTACGTGCGCCTCGTGGCCCCCGAGGACTTCGGCTTCACCACGGCGATCGACGGCCTCGTCACCGCTGTCGTCGGAGGGACCGCGAACTTCTTCGGCCCGATCCTCGGCAGCGGCTTCCAGACCATGCTCCCCGAGATCCAGCGCACCATCGGCATCGAGGCCGGCTGGATCCGCCCGTTCATCTCCGGCCTGCTGCTGCTCCTGGTCATCCTGTACCTGCCCGGCGGGATCGCGAGCCTCATTCCCCGGCGCCGCCAGAAGGTCGACATCGCGTCGCTGCAGACGGATGCCGCGGGTCTCTCGCTGCGCACGCACCCGGCCGCGGGCGAAGTCGTCGCCGAACTGAAGGACCTGGCCAAGGAGTACGGCGGGGTGCACGCCGTGCGCGCGGTGAATCTCACGGTGCGCAGCGGCGAGGTGGTGGGACTGATCGGGCCCAACGGCGCCGGCAAGACCACCCTGGTGAACATGATCAGCGGGCTCATCCCGCCCTCTTCCGGCACCGCCACGGTGCTGGGCGTGCCGATCGGACGCACGCCGGTGCACCGGATCGCCGCGGCGGGGGTCACCCGCACCTTCCAGCACTCGAAGCTGTTCAACCGGCTCACGGCGCTGGAGAACGTGCTGATCGGTGCGCATGTCGTCGCCAGGCCCACGTTCCTGCGCCGGCTGATCTGGCTGCCGTCGGCACGCCGCGACGAGCAGACCGCTCTCGCGCACGCCGCCCGCTGCCTGGACCGGGTCGGCCTGCTGGACAAGGCCAACACCCTTGCGAAGGGCCTCTCCTACGGCGACCAGCGCCGCCTGGAGATCGCCCGCGCACTGGCCGCCGACCCCTCGCTGCTGATCCTCGACGAGCCCGCCGCCGGGATGAACCACGTCGAGGCCGACGGGCTGAGCGAGCTGATCCGAAGCCTGGCCGCGGACGGTCTGACGATCATCTTCATCGAGCACAACGTGGGCATGGTGCTGGACACGTGCGATCACATCATCGTGCTGAACTTCGGCGAGGTGCTCGCGGAAGGCACTCCGGCGGACATCGCGGCGGACGAGCGCGTCATCGAGGCGTACCTGGGCGCCGCGGATGAGAACGCCGGCGAGGCGGATGCCGGACAGGCGGATGCCGGACAGGCGGATGCCGGGAGCTCGGCGTCCGTGACGCCCACGAAGACGACCGGCCGGGAGGGCGACGATGACTGAGCCGCTGCTGAGTGTGCAGGACCTGTCGGTGTCCTACGGACGCGTGCACGCCGTGCGCGGCGTCTCCTTCGATGTCGCCGCGGGTTCCCTGGTGACGCTGGTGGGCGCGAACGGCGCCGGCAAGTCGTCGATCATCAACGCGATCTCCGGCATCGTGCGCCCGTCCGGCGGGAAGGTCGTCTTCGACGGCGCGGAGATCACGAAGACCAGATCCCACCGGCTCGTGCCGAGGGGATTGGTGCAGGTTCCGGAGGGCCGCCAGATCCTCGCGACGATGACGATCGCCGAGAACCTGCAGATGGGTGCACGTGCACACGGTGCCGGCTCCGGCGCGGCCATCGACGAGATGTACCAGCGCTTCCCCGTGCTCGGCGAACGGCGCAAGCTGGCGGCAGGATCACTCTCGGGCGGCGAGCAGCAGATGCTCGCCATCGCGCGGGCCATGCTCGCGCGGCCGAAGCTGATCCTGATGGACGAGCCGTCGATGGGCCTGGCGCCCAAGATCGTCAACGAGGTGTTCGCCGTCATCGACGAGGTGCTCGCCGAGGGCACCACCGTGCTGCTGGTGGAGCAGAACGCACGCAGGGCCCTCCAGGCCGCCACGCAGGGCCACATCCTGCAGAACGGCGAGATCGTGCGCTCGGGGGCATCCGAGGCGCTGCTTGCAGACGACGACATCATCCAGGCCTACCTGGGCACGGGGCGGTCCAAGGAATGACCCTCCCCCCGCGCCGGATCACCAGGCGCGTGCCGACCTGGGGGGCGGTGGCGCCGCTGCTGGGCTTCCGCCGTCCGGTGTGGAACCGCGTCGACCGTCGACTCGCGCAGGCGCTGTCCGTCAAGGATCTCGCCCGCATCGCACGACGCACCACTCCGCGTTCGGTGTTCGACTACGTGCACGGCGCAGCGGAAGAGGAACTCAGCATCGCCCGGGCCCGTCGCGCCTTCGCGCAGGTCGAGTTCGAGCCCCGGGTGCTGCACGACGTCGCCGAGGTCGACACCTCCACGACGATCCTCGGGCAGCCGGCATCGTTCCCGCTGATCATGGCGCCCACCGGGTTCACCCGGATGATGCAGCACGAGGGCGAGATCGCCGTGGCGCGCGCCGCCGCGCGGGCCGGTGTGCCGTACACGCTCTCGACGATGGGCACCACCTCGCCGGCCGAACTCAAGGCGGCCGTGCCGACCGGGACCAACTGGTTCCAGCTGTACCTGTGGAAGGACCGCGACGGCACCCGGCGCCTCATCGACGACGTCCGCCGCGCCGGTTACGACACGCTGGTGCTCACGGTCGACACCCCCGTCGCCGGCAACCGGCTGCGCGACGCCCGCAACGGCCTGACCATCCCACCCACGCTGAACCTGAAGACCATGTGGGACATGGCCTGGCATCCGGCCTGGTGGTTCAACGTGCTCACCACCGCCCCGATCGAGTTCGCCAGCCTGCGCTCCTTCGACGGGACGGTCGCCGAACTGGTCGCGAAGATGTTCGACCCCTCGCTGAGGATCGAGGATCTCGCGTGGCTGCGCGAGCAGTGGCCGGGCAAGCTCGTGGTGAAGGGCATCCAGTCCGTCGCGGATGCGCAGCGGGTGGTGGATGCCGGCGCCGACGCGCTCGTGGTGTCCAACCATGGCGGGCGCCAGCTGGACCGGGCGCCCACTCCGCTGCGCCTGCTGCCCGAGGTGGCGTCCGCCGTCGGCGACCGGGCCGAGATCTTCCTGGACACGGGCATCCTCTCCGGCGCCGACGTGCTCGCCGCCGTCGGGCTGGGCGCCGACGCCTGCATGGTCGGTCGCGCGTACCTGTACGGCTTGATGGCCGGCGGCGAGCGCGGCGTCGATCGGATGCTGCAGATCATGCGCACCGAGGCCGTCCGCACCATGCAGCTGACCGGCGTCTCGACCGTGGCAGAGCTGCGCGGACGCGTGCGGCTGGGCTGACTCAGCCCTCGAGCGCCTCGGCAGTTCTTCGCAGTTCTGCACATCTCCGCAGGTTTGCGCCGGATCTCTGCGAAATACTGCAGATCTGCGAAGTCACGCGCCCGGGCCTGCCAGGAACTCCTCGATCGCGGCGATCGTGGTCGCGTTGTCGACGTGCAGTTCACCACGGATGCCGACGGCGGCCGCCGCGTCGATCGAGTGACGCCGGTCGTCCACGAAGAAGACATCCTCGGGATGCGCCTGCATCCGCGCGAGCGCCAGCGTGTAGGCGCGCTCGTCCGGTTTGTTGACGCCCTGCTCATGGCTGTAGCAGATCGGGTCGAAGATCTCGGAGAAGCCGTACCTGCGCTCCTCCTCCTCGCGCGCACCGTCCGCGGAGTTGGAGAGGATCGCGAGCGACGCACGGCCTCGCAGCGAGCGCGCGTACTCGATCAGCTCGGAGTTCGCCGTCCCGCAGTAGGCCTCCCAGAAATCCGTCCGCATGACGGCGCGGTCTGCGGGCGTCAGCGCGAGCCTGTCGCCCAGCACCTGCCAGAACTCGTCCGCACGTCCTGAGACGACATCGATCGACGGGAGGCGTCCGCTCACGACGAGCTCATCGATCTCCGCATCCGGAGCACCGGCGTGCTTGCGCCAGCGCCGCCACCAGGCGTCCTGCCAGGTGTCGTCGTCGACGAGTTCCAGCACGCCGCCGACGTCGAACAGGATCCACATCTTGTCGGGCACCCGTTCACCCTAATCGAGTCAATACAGGTTGACAGACGGAAGGCGTCAACCTATATTGACATCATGATCACCCGCACCGCAGCAGCCACCGACCCCGACGGCGAGCCGCTGGCCGAGCTGCACCGACTCACCGGCATCCGCCGGGAGATCGCCCGCGCCGAGGAGGCGCAGGTGCGCCGCGCACGCCTGGCGGGATACTCCTGGCAGGCGATCGCCAGCGCCCTGGGCGTAACCAAGCAGGCGGCGCATAAGAAGTTCGGCAGACAATAGAGACATCCCCGCAACACCTCCCTCAAGAACGAGGTCCTCAATGTCCCGCACGGCGACAGAACGCCGGCGCGGGCGCGGTGCGCAGCAGGATGGCCCGCGCGCCACGTTCCGCCAGCTCCTCCCCTTCCTCTTCGAGCACAAGAAGGTGCTGGTCGCGGTCGCCGCGCTCAGCATCGTCGGCGCCGCAGCCTCTCTGGCGCAGCCCCTGCTCGTCGGCCAGGTCATCGATCGGGTGCAGAAGGATCAGGCGCTCGGATCGCTCGTCTGGCTGCTGATCGGCCTGGTCGTCGTCGCATCGGTGCTCTCCGGCTACCAGCATTACCTGCTGCAGCGCACCGGCACCGCTGTCGTGTACTCCAGCCGTCGACAGCTGATCGCCCGCATCCTGCATCTGCCCATCAGCGAGTTCGATGCCCGCCGCACCGGCGACCTCGTCTCCCGAGTCGGCACCGACACCACGCTGCTGTATGCGGTGCTCACCCAGGGCCTCGCGGATGCCGTCGGCGGCGCGATCCTGTTCGTCGGCGCGCTCATCGCGATGCTCGTCATCGATCCCGTCCTCCTGCTGCTGATCGTCATCGTCATCACCACCTCGGTCGTGGTCGTGGTGCTGCTCAGCGGGCGCATCCGCACCGCATCCGCCGCTCAGCAGCAGAAGGTGGGCGAGCTGGCATCCGGCATCGAGCGCGGCATCTCCAGCATCCGCACCGTGCGCGCCTCCGGCGCGACCGAGCGCGAGACGCGCGCCGTCGACGCCATCGCGGGCGAGGCCTACGGCCTGGGCGTGCGGATCGCGAAGATCTCCTCGATGGTCGTCCCGGTCGCGGGGATCGCCCTGCAGGTCTCGCTGCTCGTGGTGCTCGGAGTGGGAGGGTTCCGAGTGGCCTCCGGCGCGCTGAGCATCGCGTCGCTGGTGACCTTCATCATGTTCCTGTTCATGCTGGTCATGCCGCTCGCCCAGGCCTTCGGCGCCTTCACGTCCGTCAATCAGGCGCTGGGCGCGCTCGGTCGCATCCAGGAGATCCTCGACCTGCCCACCGAGACCGAGAACGACGAGACGGACTCCGCGGCCACCACCGCGCCGGTCGCCGGAGCGCCGGCGATCGAGTTCCGCGATGTGCGGTTCCGGTATCCCGACGACGTGATCGCCGCCCGCGAGGCGGCCGCCAGGGAGGCGCGCACGCTGCTCGCCGAGGCGCACCTCGAACGTGCGGACGAGGTCCCTTCGACCGGCTCGGGGACCCACGATCCCATCGACCGGGACGTGCTGAAGGGCGTGTCGTTCGCTGTACCGCGCGGCGCGCGGGTGGCACTCGTGGGACCGAGCGGTGCCGGCAAGAGCACGATTCTCTCGCTCATCGAGCGCTTCTACGACCCGACCGGCGGCAGCATCCGTCTCGCCGGGCACGACGTGCGCAGGTATCCGCGCGAGCGACTGCGTGCGCAGTTCGGCTACGTCGAGCAGGACGCGCCCACGCTCGCCGGCACGCTGGCGGAGAACCTGCGCCTGGCCGCACCGGATGCCACGGACGCCGACTGCGAACGCGTGCTGCGCTCCGTGAACCTCGGCGACGTGCTCGAGCGCAGTCCACTGGGCCTGCAGGCTCCCGTCGGCGAGGACGGCGTCATGCTCTCGGGCGGCGAGCGCCAGCGCCTCGCCATCGCGCGCGCGCTGCTCACCGAGGCCCCGATCCTGCTGCTGGACGAGTCGACCTCGTCGCTGGACGGCGTGAACGAACAGCGGATGCGCGAGGCGATCGATGCCGCGGCATCCGACCGCACCCTGATCGTGATCGCGCACCGCCTCTCGACCGTGGTCGACAGCGATCTCATCGTCGTGCTGCAGGACGGCCGGGTGATCGGCCAGGGCGCGCACGCCGACCTCGTCGACGAAGTGCCGCTGTACCGCGACCTCGCCCGTCACCAGCTTCTGGTCTGAGAGCCGAGAAGACATCGGGCCCTCCGCAGCCGCGTCAGCCTGCGAGGGGCCCGATGGGCATGAGGGTGCTCAGGCCTGCTCGCAGACCCAGCCGTCGGGATACGCGCCGTCGGCCAGGAAGTCCGCCAGCTCCGCGCGCACGCCCTCGTCCAGATCGGCGTCGGCCCGCGGATACACGATGGGTTCCTCCTTCGTGTTGTGCTCATCCAGCAGGACCAGCAGGTCGCGGCACCTCGCATCGGCGTCACCGCCCGCGGCCACCGTGGCCTCCACGGCATCCATGGCGCGCCACAGCTCGCCGTGCTCGCGCAGCATGACGAACAGCGGCATCATCATCGTGGGCTTCAACGGCGGGAAGAGGAACACCTCCTCCAGGTAGATGTGCCTGCGCAGCGCCAGCATCGCGCCCTGCAGCGCCTGCGGGTCGCCGTCGTCGCCGAGGAACGCCTCGATTCCGAGATCGATGGCGCGATGCTCCGCGGTCAGTGCATCCGCCAGCGCACTGCCCTCACCCATCAGACGTCCCGCTTTCCACCGATGGTCATTCGTGCCGCGATGCTCATGTCGCTCCGATCCCGTCTTTGTCCACAGAGGTGCTATTTATCCACAATAAACCCTGTGGAAAACCTGCCGACAAGAGGGTGAAGAACGCGACGGCAGGATGCCGGGACCACTCAGCCGAGGGTCGTCCCGGACATCCCGCCGCCGCGGGTCCGAGTGCGCGGTCAGCGTGCGGCGTTGAGCCGGTAGCGCAGCGCGTCGAGTTCGCTGCGCAGGGCAGCGGGCAGCCTGCTGCCGAAGATCGCGTAGAACTCCTCCGTCGAGTCGGCCTCCGCGAGCCAGGCGTCGACGTTCACGTCGAAGAGCTCGTCGAGGTCGGCGTCCGTGATCTCCAGTCCGTCCAGGTTGAGGTCCTCGCGACGCGGCAACCGGCCGATCGGGCTGTCCACCGCGCCGACCTCACCCGAGATGCGACGGATGATCCAGTCGATGACGCGCGAGTTGTCTCCGAAGCCCGGCCACAGGAAGCGGCCGTCCTGACCGCGGCGGAACCAGTTCACCTGGAAGATGCGCGGCGCGCGATCGAAGCGCAGCGTGCGACCCACCTTCAGCCAGTGTGCGAAGTAGTCTCCCATGTTGTAGCCGCAGAACGGGAGCATGGCGAACGGGTCGCGCCGCAGCTCACCGACCGTGCCCTCCGCCGCAGCAGTGCGCTCGGAGGAGATGGTCGAGCCGAGGAAGACTCCGTGCGTCCAGTCGGTCGCCTCCACCACCAGCGGGACGTTGCTCGCCCGACGCCCACCGAAGAGGATCACGTCGAGAGGGACGCCTTCCGGCGCCTCCCAGTCGTCGGAGATCTGCGGGCACTGCGCGGCCGACACGGTGAAGCGGGAGTTGGGGTGCGCAGCCGGGCGACCCGACTCCGGCGTCCACGGCTTGCCCTCCCAGTCGATGAGGTTCGCCGGCGGGGTGTCCGTCAGCCCCTCCCACCACACATCGCCATCCGGTCGCAGTGCGACGTTCGTGAAGATCGTGTTGCCCCACAGCGTCTCCACCGCGGTGACGTTGGTGGACTCGCCGGTGCCGGGAGCGACGCCGAAGAAGCCCGCCTCGGGATTCATCGCGTACATCCGACCGTCCTCACCGGGCCGGATCCACACGATGTCGTCGCCGAGAGTGTCGACCTTCCACCCCGGGATGGTGGGCCGCAGCATGGCGAGGTTCGTCTTGCCGCACGCCGACGGGAACGCGGCCGCGACATGGTGCTCCCGTCCCTGCGGATCGGTGACCCGGATGAGCAGCATGTGCTCCGCGAGCCAGCCCTCGTCTCGGGCGATGACCGAGGCGATGCGCAGTGCGAAGCACTTCTTGGCGAGGATCGCATTGCCGCCGTAACCGGATCCGTAGGAGTAGACCTCGAGGGTGTCCGGGAAGTGGACGATGTACTTCTCGTCGTTGCACGGCCACTCGACGTCGGCCTGCCCGGGGCCGAGAGGAGCACCCACCGAGTGCACGGTCTTGACCCACGGCGCGCCTTCGGCGATCCGGCGGGTCACGGCGTCTCCGACACGGGTCATGATGCTGATGGAGGCCACCGCGTAGGCGCTGTCGGTGACCTGCACGCCGATGTGCGAGAGCTTGCCGCCGACCGGTCCCATCGAGAAGGGGATGACGTACATGGTGCGCCCGCGCATCGACCCCTCGAAGACGCGGTCCATCGTCCGGTGCATCTCGGCGGGATCGGCCCAGTTGTTGGTCGGACCGGCGTCTTCCTCGCGCTCGGACGCGATGAAGGTGCGAGCCTCGGTGCGCGCGACGTCGCTGGGGTGCGAGCGGGCCAGGTAGGAGCCGGGACGCCACTCCGGATTGAGCTTGATGAGCTTGCCCTCATCGACCAGTTGCCCCAGGATCATGTTGTTCTCGGCCCGCGAGCCGTCGATCCAGTGGATGCGATCGGGCTGGGTGAGCGCGGCGATGCCGTCCACCCACTCGCGCAGCTCGGCCATCGCCGGCGTGTCGTACGCCGGCATCGCACCGAAGTTGCGCACCGGCGCGACGGAGGGGATCCGGGGGGCGTACGTCTCGACCATGGCCATGTCTGCTCCTTTGAAGGGACTGCGGTGCCTCCATCTTCTGGGATATTTCCAGGCACTTTCGGTGAAACCGGACGAAAAGAACAGACGTTCTTTCGGGTATGCTCAAAGAATGTCGACCAGTGGCCTCGAACTCAGCACACTCGGACACCGCATCCGGCACCACCGCACCACCAAGGGCTTCACGCTCGACGAACTGGGAGCCCGAGTCGGCATCGCCGGTTCGCAGCTGAGCCTGATCGAGAACGGCAAGCGGGAGCCGAAGCTCTCCCTGCTGCAGGCGATCGCCTCGGCCTGCGGCACCGATGTCGCCGACCTCATCTCCGGCGAGCCGCCGAACAAGCGGGCAGCACTGGAGATCGAACTCGACCGCGCCCAGGCGAGCCCCGTGTTCCGCCAGCTCGGCATCGCACCGGTCAGGGTGTCGAAGAGCATGAGCGACGAGACCATCGAGGCGGTGCTCGGCCTGCATCGCGAGCTGCATCGTCGCGAGCGGGAGGCGATCGCCACCCCCGAAGAGGCGCGTCGTGCCAACACCGAGCTGCGGCTGACGATGCGCGGCAAGTCGAACTACCTGCCTCAGATCGAGGCTCTCGCCGAGAAGCATCTGAAGGCGTCGGGTCACGTCTCCGGAGCGCTCACGCACCGCACGGTGAGCATCATGGCCGAGAAGCTCGGCTTCGAGCTGATCTACGTCGACGACCTGCCGCACTCGACCCGGTCGGTCACCGACCTCGAGAACGGCCGCATCTACCTGCCGCCCGCATCCATCCCGGGCGGGCACGGGCTGCGCTCGATGGCGCTGCAGGCGATGGCGCATCGCATCTTGGGCCATACCCGTCCCACCGACTACGCCGACTTCCTGCAGCAGCGGCTGGAGATCAACTACTTCGCCGCCTGCTGCCTGATTCCGGAGACCGCCGGCGTCGCGTTCCTGCAGCAGGCGAAGAAGGACCGCAACCTCGCCGTCGAGGACTTCCGTGACGCGTTCGGCGTCACCCACGAGGCCGCGGCCATGCGCATGACCAATCTGATGACGCACCACCTCGATATGCGACTGCACTTCCTGCGCGTGGACGAGAACGGCGCCATCACCCGGGTGTACGAGAACGACGACCTGCCGCTGCCGATGGATGTCACCGGATCGGTCGAGGGGCAGCCGGCCTGCCGGCGGTTCTCCGCTCGCGCGGCGTTCGAGCAGCGCAACCGCACCACGGAGCACTACCAGTACACCGACACCCCGTCGGGCACTTTCTGGTGCGCGACGCAGACCGGCTCGGGGGGCGACGGCGGCTTCTCGATCACGGTCGGGGTGCCCTTCGACGACGCGCGCTGGTGGCGCGGGCGCGAGACGTCGCACCGAGCCCAGTCGACCTGCCCCGACGAGGCATGCTGCCGCAGAGCATCCGCAGACGTCTCGCAGCGCTGGGAGGGTCGCGCCTGGCCGAGCGCACGGGTGCACACGCACATGTTCTCGCCACTCCCCCGCGGCGCTTTCCCCGGCGTCGACGACAACGAGGTCTACGCCTTCCTCGACCGGCACGCCGGCCAGTAGCATCCGCTCAGCGCGGACGGACGGTGAGCGTCTGCGACGATGTGCCGAGCGGCCCCGACGCGTCACTGACCACCGACTCCGTCAGGCCGATGCCGTCTGCGCCGAACGACACCGAGGTGTCCAGCCCGAACCAGTCGCCGGCCGGCTCGCGGAAGATGCTCGCCGTGAGGTCGACGTTGGGGTAGAGCGCCTCCTCGGGTGCGACGCGCGTGGCGATGCCGTTCGCGAAATCCAGCATCCCCAGCATCCTGGCCCGTGACGAGACGGCCTCGCCCTCGAGCAGCGGATGCTGCGGTCGGATCCAGCAGCGTGCACGACCGCTGCCGGCAGCCTCGCGCCTGGCGTCGATCGACCGGATGGCGCCGCCGGCCCAGACCTCGGCTGCGGACCACGGTGCGAACGACTCGCGGCCGGGCATGGGCGGCAGCGGGCTGCCCTGGATCGCCGAGGTGTCGGCCTGCTGCAGCAGCCACGCCCGCAGAGTGACGGCCGGTCGTCCCGCGTGACTCAGCACCGCCTCCACGAGCTCGATCGTGCGCCCCCGGCGCACGATCCGTGTGGAGGTGTCGAAGGCATCCATCGGGATGACGCCCAGGATGTCGTAGCCCGCGCGGGCGATCACCAGCGGGGATCCGGGGCGACGCGCGGCGTGGTCGATCTCGACCAGGTGCGCGAGCAGGCCCAGCACGGGCGCGATGTGCAGCTCATCGGGGTTCCAGGCCCCGCCGACGTGCTCGGTGGGCTCGAACGCGGTCTCGGACAGACGCAGGAAATAGGTCGACACGCCCCTCATTCTGTCAAGCCGCGATGCCCCTTCGTGTCGCGTGGTGGTCTCAGCCGTCGACGAAGTGCGCGAACCTCGCGAGGGCGGATGCCACCGCATCCGGATCCTGCGGCTCCTCGCCGAACAGACTGGGCGGCTCATGCCGGGCGGCGTCGGCATGCGCCCAGGTGCCGATGACGCTGCCCCGGTGCACGAGCACGGGACGCACCATGCCGTTCTTACCCGGCCCGACGGCTGCGAGCCTCTCCGGTGCGCCGACGGGAGTGCGGTCGGCGTAGGAGATGTAGTACTCGTCGAAGGCGGGCAGCGCGAAGACCTGGGGTGCTCGCGGCGCACGTCTGGGCGTCGCCGCGGTGGTGAACAGCTCATGGTCCACCTCGACGAGCCGTTCCCGCGACCGTTCCGCGGCCTCGCGCGCGGAGGCCAGGGTCAGCCCCGACCACCAGGCGAAGTCAGCGGCCCCCGCAGGACCATGCCCGTCGATGTATCGCACGAACAGCTCGGCGAGTGGATCGTCAGGCGCGGGGGACTCCGGAACCCAGTCCTCGACCAGCACGAACCGCTGGTCGCGTGCCACGCCCGCACGAACCGGGTCGATCGGCCCCTGGCAGATCTCCCCGGCGACGGTGAGTGCGAACAGCAGGTGGATGCCGCGCTGCCCTCGCGGGTCGGTTCCCGCCCTCTCGAGGAGAGCGAAGGCCTCGGCCCTGGTGCATCCGCCGTCACGCAGCGCCGGGCGCAGCGCCCGCGAGGCCGTGGACAGCATCGGAGCATCGACACCGAGATCCCGGTGTCGCCCCGCCGCCTGCTGCCGCTGCCGGTCGGCCGTGACCGAGAGCACCCAGGACAGGTCGCGTGCCGGGATGATGTGCAGCGTGCCGCGCATGGTCCACGCGCGCACCAGATCGCCCCGTGCGAATGCGGCATCCACTCGCGAGAGAGTCGGTGCACCCCTGGAGCGCACGCCGAGCGCCCAGCGTCCCGCCAGAAGATCCTGACTCTGCACGGCCAGCATGTGCCGAGCCGCGTCGGTCACCGTCGCGGCAGGCGCCGTGAGCCGATGCGATCGCAGACGTCGATCCAGCAGGGCGTGCGGAGTCATGGGCCCATTCTGGGGGCATCCACCGACATCCGCCGCCCAGCCCGGTCAGGCGCGCAGCGTGACCTCGCGACGGGTCGGCAGCACGACAGGGTGCGATCCCGCCATCACCTCGAGCACGCGCACCACCTGGCACGAGTAGCCGTATTCGTTGTCGTACCAGACGTACAGCACCACATCGCGGTCGTTCGCGATCGTCGCCAGCCCGTCGACGATCCCTGCGCGGTGCGAGCCGACGAAGTCACTGGAGACCACCTCGGGCGACTCGATGTAGTCGATCTGCTGGCGCAGCTTGGAGTGCAGCGACGCGCGCCGCAGGTAGTCGTTGAGCTCGTCCTTGGTGGCGGGATTCTCCAGCGTCAGATGCAGCACGGCCAGCGACACGTCCGGCGTGGGGACGCGGATCGCGGAACCGGTGAGCTTGCCCGCCAGCTGCGGCAGCGCCCGGGCGACGGCCTTGGCCGCGCCGGTCTCGGCGATGACCATGTTCAGCACGGCGGAGCGCCCGCGCCGATCGCCGCGGTGGAAGTTGTCGATGAGGTTCTGATCGTTGGTGAACGAGTGCACCGTCTCGACGTGACCTCGCACGATGCCGTACGCCTCGTCCATCGCGGCCAGCACGGGGGTGATCGCATTGGTGGTGCAGGATGCCGCGGAGACGATGCGATCATCGGCCGCGATGGTCGAGTCGTTGATGCCGTGCACGATGTTCTTCAGCTCGCCCTTGCCTGGTGCCGTCAGCAGCACGCGCGCGACGCCCGTCGAATCGAGGTGCCTGCTCAGGCCGGCCTCGTCGCGCCAGCGGCCGGTGTTGTCGACGACGATCGCATCCCGGATGCCGTACGCGGTGTAGTCGATCGTGCCGGGGTCGTCGGAGTAGATCACCTGGATCCTGGTGCCGTTGGCGATGATCTGCGAGCGCTCGGCGTCGACGTCCACGGTGCCTTCGAAGCGTCCGTGCACGGAGTCGCGCAGCAGCAGTGAAGCCCGCTTGACGAGGTCGTTCTCCGCGCCCTTGCGCACGACGATGGCGCGCAGGCGCAGTCCGCTGCCGCCGCCCTTGTGGGCGATGATGATGCGGGCCAGCAGCCGGCCGATCCGGCCGAACCCGTAGAGCACGATGTCCACCGGGTCGGCGAGTTCGGCGCCCAGTGCGGGCTCGAGCTCCTCCCGCAGGTACTCCCGCAGGTCTCCGCCCTGGGCGGCGTGGCCTTCGGCCAGGCGCGCGACGTCCAGCGACGCGGCGCCGGGGCCGATCTCGCGCAGCGCCTCGAGCACGGACAGCGTGTCGGTGAGGGCGAGATGACGGTGGCCCAGCTGCGCCACCCGGTCGTGCACCTCCAGGATTCCGGTGGTCGAGAGCCCGAGCAGCCGATGCCCGTGCAGCGACGTGACGACGTCGTGCTCCCGGTTCAGGCCGCCGATCAGCGGGATCATCCGCTCGGCGAGCTCTTCCTTGACATGCCAGTCATCGTGGTGGGTCGCGACGTGTTCCATGTGCGTCCTTGCAGGGGTGATCGAGCGCCGGCGCGGGTGGCGGCGCGGCTGATGAGGGACGGATCCGCCCGGTTTCCAGGCTATCCGGGCGCATCCGCGGCTCGAGCGTTCTGCGCCCTGTCACGGATGCCGAAATGCGGCTTTCTTGACACCGCTGAAAGAACTGTCGGGTGCGGCCGCGCGGTCGGCGCGGATCACCGTGCCGGATAGCCTGAGACCATGAGCCACACGATTCTCGCCCGTGCCGTCCTGCTCGACATGGACGGCACCCTCGTCGACTCCACAGCGGTGGTCGAGCGACTGTGGCTGAAGTGGGCCGAACCGCACCGCCTGGACCCGCAGCGCGTCCTCGAGGTCGTGCACGGCCGGCAGGGGCATCAGAGCATGGCGATCCTGCTGCCCGAGCGGGATCATGCCATCAACCTGGTCGAGAATCAGGAGATGCTGGACCGTGAGAGCGGCGATGTCGAGGGCGTCGTCGCCATCGGCGGAGCGCAGGAGCTGCTGGCGGCGCTGGAGAAGCATCCGCATGCCCTCGTCACGTCGGCGAACGTCGCACTGATGACGGCCCGGATGGATGCCGCAGGCCTCACGGTTCCGCAACTCGCGGTCACGGCGGAGAGCGTGACGGCGTCGAAGCCGCATCCGGAGGGCTTCCTGAAGGCCGCATCCCTGCTGGGCGTCGATCCGGCCGATTGCGTGGTGTTCGAGGACTCACCCGCGGGCATCCAGGCCGGGCTGGCCGCAGGGATGACGGTGATCGGCGTCGGCCCACTGGCTTCGGCTCATGCCCCGACCTACGCGGTCGACGACCTGACGTCGATCGCGATCGTCGAGCGACCGGACGGGTTCGAGCTGACCATCGGCTGAGGGTGCCTCATCCCGCCAACGCTGCGATCTCGGAGGATGTGATCGTCGTGTACGGAGCATCTTCCGGACTCACCGCAGTGAACGATTCGTCGCCGGACGAGACATAAGCACCCGCCGAAGCGCCGAGGATGGTGAAGGTGCCCTCGAGACCGTCACGGGTGAACAGCAGGTACTTCCGCGACACCTGGAGCGGCACCTCTTCCGAGACGTTGGTCTGGATGATAAGGACCTCGTCGCCGGGCCGCGCGTCGCCCCGGTGCACCTTGGCGATGCGAAAGGTGACGGCAGTCGCCTCGATGCCGTCGGCTTCGCCCAGCGCCTTCTGCTTGTCGTCCGCAGACAGGCCGAGCACCGGATTCTGCTCCGGTGTCTCGCCCGTGTATCGAGGGATGAGAACGCTGCTCTCTACGGCGACCGACACGCCCTCGATGATCAGCGTCGCCTCGGAGAGCAGGCTCGCGCGATCGTAGTGCGGATAGTCTGCCGACGACTGTGCCGGTGCTCCACAGCCTGACAGGATCAGCACGGCCAGACCCGGACCCCACATGAACTTCCACCGACTCATCGGGGACTCCCCTCTTCCGCGTCTGGCCCGATCCAACCACAAACGGCGGGAACGCACCGGCTCTCAGTCGTACTCGAAACCCTCCAAGATCTGCGGTGCGTGTGGAGCGGATCGACGTGGTGCGGATCTGCGGCGCACTGAAGGATGCTCCTACTCCCGCGTCCACTCCCCGGTTCCCCCGTCACCCGACAGCCATGTGGCCGGCTCATCGGCGAAACTGATGGCCTCGGTCACCCAATACGTCTCACCCGGGCTCCAGCCCGCGATGACGGACGCGGCGGCGCCGCCCGCCGGGATCGCCGTGCCTGCGGCTGCCAGGTAGGCGCCGATCTGCAGGTGCACGGCGTCGTAGTGCTCAGCGACAGCGGCCCAATCCGGGAGCACCCACTGCCCGATGCGCCCGGTGGTGCGATACCAGTCGTGCCGCCTGAGCGCGGTCACCGCACTCGGGAATCGTGCGCACAGCTCACCCCACGCCTCGGCGCAGTCGATCTCGAACACCCGGGCACGTGAGGAAACCGAAGCCGAGTACGCGAGGCCTCGCTCCCAGCCCAGACTGTCCTCGACGAACCACAGTGCCGCGGGACTGCCATCGAAAGTCGCGCCATTGGTCGAAGGCGTCGGCCAGCCGGGCGTCGACCACCACTCACCGCTCATATTGGCTGTCGGGTCGGCTGGCCGGTCACGCTGCGCACGCCGTTCCTGTTCGATCTGCTCGGCCTGGATTCGGCGTAGCTCCGCCATCGACAGCGCCGTCGGTGGCCCGATACGCGGCTCGTCCCACCGTACCGACCATTGGTGGCGCACATCGATCGGACGCCACCACGACGACACTGTCGGCGCGACGTGCTCTGCGACGCGTTCCAGTGCCGCGCGGACTTCGGCAGTCGCCGCCACCTGGTCGGTGCCGTCTGGCTCCTGCCAGTACCTGGCCATGTCCACCGAACGGGCCATCGCCGCACGCAATCGCGTCGGGCTCGCCTCTGCGAGTGACGTCTCTGACAGCAACCGCGCCACCTCGTCGGGCGTCGCCGGGGCGCGCTCCTTCGGGCGTGGTCCGACGCCGATCCAGATGGTGGTTCCCGGCGGTTCGAACGTGCGCACCGCGGAAGAGACGGCCCCGGCCAGCAGCATTCGGCCGACGTCATTCGGCCCTTCAGATTCCAGGGCGATCTCCAGCAGCATCCGCCGCCCACGCGGACCGGCGAGCAGAGCATCCACACATTGCATCCGGTTCACACTCGCTATTCAACCGTGATCAGTCCCGGCTGAAGTCCTCGAAGATCAGCGTCGTGCGCGTCGAGCGGATCGACGGGATGGCCTGGATGTCCTCGAGCACGATGCGTCGCAGGTCACGGGCATCGCTCGCGCGCACCAGCAAGATGACGTCGAAGTCCCCGCCGACCAGCGCCATGTGCTCCACCTCGGGAATCGCCCGCAGTCGCGCCTGCACCTCCTGCCAGGTGGCCTGCTCGATGGCGAGCATCACGTACGCGGAGGCGTGGTGGCCGAGTTGCACCGGGTCGGTGCGTACGGTGTAGCCGGTGATGACACCGGCATCCGTGAGCCTCTTGATGCGGGCATGCACTCCCGCGCGGGAGATATGCGCTGCATCCGCCATCGCCGTCATGGAAGTGCGCGCGTCGCGGCGCAACGCGTCGAGGATGGCGCGGTCCGTCGCGTCCAGAACCGTCATGCGAACTCCTTCGTTCCGTCAGCCCGTGCTGACACTTCGTGCACTCACTGCCGAGAATAGCGGCAATCGTCCACTCTCCGGCCTCAGCCATTGGACGATTGATGATCAGACGGCATCCTGAGGGTATCTGTTCGGCAAGGAGGGCGAACCATGCGGCATGACGAACTGCTCCCCCGCGACACCCCGGTGGTGCTCATCGACGAGACGGGCGCGGCCGTCGTCGACGACGGCTACCCGATGCCGGATGCCGATGTCCTCCTGCGGGCGTACCGCGGACTCGTCGAGGGCCGGCGCATCAACGAGCAGGCCTACGCCCTCGTGCGGCAGGGCCGTATGGCGGTCTACCCGTCCTCTCACGGGCAGGAGGCCTGCCAGGTGGCGGCCTCGCTCGTGCTCCGGGAGGGCGACTGGCTCTTCCCCACCTACCGCGACTCCGTCGCGGTCATCGCCCGCGGAGTCGCCCCGGCGGATGCCATGGTGCTGCTGAAGGGCGACTGGCACTCCGGATACGATCCCGCCGAGCACCGCGTCGCCCCGCAGGCGACGCCGCTGGCGACCCAGCTGCTGCACGCCGTCGGCTTCGCCTACGCGGCCAAGCGCCGTGGCGAGGACACCGTGGTGCTGGCGCTGTGCGGCGATGGGGCGACCAGCGAGGGCGACTTCCATGAGGCGCTGAACTTCGCGGCGGTGTTCCACGTTCCGGTGGTCTTCTTCATCCAGAACAACGAGTTCGCGATCTCAGTGCCGCTATCGAAGCAGACGGCCGCCCCCTCCCTGGCGCACAAGGCGATCGGCTACGGCATGCCGGGGCAGCGCGTCGACGGCAACGACGCGGCGGCCGTGCTGTCGGTGCTCGGCGAGGCGGTCGGGCGCGCACGCGCCGGTGGCGGTCCTTCGCTGGTGGAGGCGCACACGTACCGCATGCAGGCTCACACCAACGCCGACGACGACACCCGCTACCGCGAACGCGACGAGGTGAAGGCGTGGGCGGCACGCGACCCGCTCACTCGGATGCGCACTCACCTGATCGCACAGGGACTCCTCGACGACGAAGTGGAGAAGCAGCTCGCAGACGGATCCGAGCAGATCGCGTCGGCCCTGCGCGACGCGCTGAATGCGGATGCCGAACTCGACCCCGAGGACCTCTTCCGTTTCGTGACCTCCGAGCGCTCTCCGCAGCTCGAGGAGCAGTGGCAGCTGCTGAACAGCGAGATCGGCCGAGCATCCCTCGGCAGCACGGAGCTCACCCACGCAGGAGGTCACCGATGACCATCGCACACGACGACACGCGCCTCGACGCCGCCCGCCCCGTGGTCGGAACGATGACGATGGCCGCCGCGCTCAACCGCGCCCTCGCCGACGCCATCGCCGAGGATCCTGAGGTGGTCGTCTTCGGCGAGGACGTGGGAGCCCTCGGCGGGGTGTTCCGCATCACCGACGGGCTGGCCCAGCGATTCGGCGAGGACCGCTGCTTCGACACCCCGCTGGCGGAGTCCGGGATCGTCGGCACCGCCGTCGGAATGGCCATGAACGGCATGCGTCCGGTCGTCGAGATGCAGTTCGACGCCTTCGCGCTGCCCGCGTTCGAGCAGGTCGTCAGCCACGTCGCCAAGCTCGGCAACCGCACGCGGGGTGCCGTCCGGATGCCGATCGTCATCCGCATCCCGTTCGGCGGCGGCATCGGCGGGGTCGAGCACCACTGCGACTCGTCCGAGGCCTACTACGCGCACACTCCCGGCTTGACGGTCGTCGCACCGTCGACCCCTCAGGACGCGTACTCGATGCTGCGCGCGGCGATCGCCTCCCCCGATCCGGTCGTGTTCCTGGAACCGAAGAAGCTGTACTGGTCGACGGGCGAGGTCGACACCTCCGTCACCGCGGACCTCGGCACGGCGCGCGTCGCCCGCGAGGGCACGGACGTCACCGTGCTCGCGTACGCGGCCATGGTGCCCGTCGCCCTGGAGGCCGCCGAGATCGCCGCCTCCGAAGGGCGCAGCGTGCAGGTCATCGACATCCGCAGTCTGTCGCCCTTCGACGATGCGACCGTCACCGCGGCCGTGAAGTCGACGGGGCGCGCAGTGGTCGTGGCAGAGGCACCCGGGTACGTCAGCGTCGCGAGCGAGATCCAGGCCCGCGTCTTCGAGCGCTGCTTCGAGTACCTCGAGGCACCGGTGCGCCGCGTGACCGGCTTCGACACGCCGTTCGCTCCCCCGAAGCTCGAGCACTGGTACCTCCCGGATGCCGATCGCATCCTGGACGCCATCGACTCGCTGCACTGGGATGACGACACCGTCGAGGGGGCCGGGCGATGACGACCACGACCGCACGGGTGTTCCGTCTGCCCGATCTCGGCGAAGGCCTCACCGAGGCGGGTCTGGTGCAGTGGCTGGTGCAGGTCGGCGACACCATCGCCACCGACCAGGCCATCGCGGAGGTCGAGACCGCGAAGAGCATCGTCGAGCTTCCCTCCCCGTTCGCCGGGGTCATCACCGCGCTGCACGGCGAGCCCGGGGACACGATCCCGGTCGGCGCGCCGGTGCTGGAGGTGGCCGGTGACACTGCGGACGACGATGCCAGGGGCTCCTCGGACGAGCAGGATGCCGTTGCGGTCGACACCACGGAGAAGGAGGCCTACCGCACCGAGGAGCGCGCCGGGTCGGGCAACGTCCTGATCGGCTACGGCACCACCGAGCGCACCGCCTCCGGCCGCCGCCGCCCCCGCGCCACCCTCTCGCCCACACCCTCCCTCGCCGTGTCACCGGCCACCTCCCCGGCGCCGGTCGCGGTGCGGTCGCCGCTGGTGCGCAGGCTCGCGCGCGACCTCGGCGTGGATGTGCAGACCATCACCGGGACCGGTGCCGACGGCGCGATCACCCGCGGCGACGTGCTGCGCGCGGCGGTCGACAGCGCCGTGGACGGCGTCGGCACGAGCACGACACCGGCATCCGCTCCGGCTGCCGCCGGCGATGCGGTCGACGGACTCACCGTGCTCTCCCGCGAGCGCATGAGCCCGTTGCGCCAGGCGGTGAGTGCGACGCTGTCGCGCAGTCGCGCCGAGATCCCCGAGGCGACCGTCTGGGTCGACGTCGACGCCACCGAGCTGTGGGAACTGCGCGCGCGGATGGCGCCGGCAGACGGCAGGGCTCCCTCGCTGACGGCCCTGCTCTGCCGGTTCGCGCTGATCGCTCTGGACGAGTACCCGCTGCTGGCCTCGCGGCTCAGCGATGACGCCGGCGAGATCATCGGATTCGACGGCGTGAATCTCGGCATCGCCGCCGACACCGCACGAGGGCTGATGGTGCCCGTCATCCCGCGGGCGCACGAGCTCACCGTGGAGCAGCTGGATGCCGCGCTGCGCGAACTCGCCGAGACCGCGCGAGCGGGTCGCACGCCCCCCGAGCGCCTGCGCGGTTCGACGTTCACGCTGAACAACTACGGCGGATTCGGCGTCGACGGCTCGGCGCCCATCATCAACCATCCCGACGTGGCGATGCTCGGCATCGGACGCATCATGGAGCGGCCCTGGGTGGTCGACGGCGCGATCGTCGTGCGGCGCATCGCGCAGCTGTCACTGGTGTTCGATCACCGGGTCTGCGACGGCGGCTACGCGGCAGGTTTCCTGCGCCGCGTGGTGGAGCTCATCGAGCATCCGCTGCGCGCCTACGGACGGATCCGGTGACCATGAGCGACAGGACAGCAGCATGACCGAGGCCTACCTCGTCGACGGTGTCCGCACCCCGGTCGGACGCTACGGGGGCGCGCTCTCCGGCGTGCGCCCGGACGACCTCGCAGCGCTCGTGGTCGGGGAGACCGTCGAGCGCTCCGGCGTGCCGCACGACGCGATCGACGAGGTCATCCTGGGTGCGGCGAACCAGGCCGGCGAGGACAACCGCAACGTCGCGCGCATGGCCGTGCTGCTGGCCGGCCTGCCCGACACGCTCCCCGGCATCACGGTGAACCGGCTCTGCGCATCGGGCATGTCGGCGATCGCGATCGCCTCACAGGCCATCCGCGCCGGCGACGCGGACGTCATCGTCGCCGGCGGCGTCGAGTCCATGTCCCGCGCGCCGTGGGTGCAGGCCAAACCCGAGCGCGCCTGGGCGAAGCCCGGCGCTGCCTTCGACACGTCGATCGGCTGGCGGTTCGCGAACCCGAAACTCCTCGCCCGCGACAAGGCCACCTTCTCCATGCCGGAGACGGCAGAGGAGGTCGCCCGCCTCGACAGGATCACCAGGGCGGATGCCGACGCGTTCGCCCTGCGCAGTCACCAGCGGGCGGTCGCGGCGATCGACGCCGGGCGGCTGGCGGCCGAGATCGTCGCCGTGCAGACCGCTCGCGGGCTCGTCGACACCGACGAAGGACCCCGCCGCGACACCTCGCTCGAGGCGCTCGCGAAGCTGCGTCCGGTCGTCGCGGGCGGCGAGGTCGTGACGGCCGGCAACGCCAGTTCGCTCAACGACGGCGCCTCGGCGATCGTCGTGGCCGGTGCGGATGCCGTGCAGCGTCACGGCCTGCGTGCCCGCGCGCGCATCATCGCGACGGCCACGGCAGCCCTCGCGCCCGAGGTCATGGGCCTCGGCCCGGTGCCCGCCACGGAGAAGGCGCTGCGGAAGGCGGGTCTCACGGCCGCGGACCTCGGCGCGGTGGAGCTCAACGAGGCGTTCGCGACGCAGTCGCTGGCCAGCATCCGTCGCCTGGGTCTGGACCCCGCGATCGTCAACGCCGACGGCGGGGCCATCGCTCTCGGGCATCCGCTGGGATCCAGCGGGTCCCGGCTGATCGTCACCCTGCTGCGCCGGCTGGAGGCCACCGAAGCCCGGTACGGCCTCGCGACCATGTGCGTCGGCGTCGGCCAGGGGACCGCGATGATCGTGGAGCGGATCGATGGCTGAGGCCCTGCTCCTCGAGCGGCGCGCGGACCGCGTCGTCGCGACCCTGAACCGCCCTGCCGTGCGCAACGCGATCGATCAGGCCATGGTGGACGAGCTGCACGCGCTCTGCGAGCAGCTCGAGAAGGCTCCGCACATGCTGATCCTCATCGGCGCCGACGGGGTCTTCGCCTCGGGCGCCGACATCGGTCAGCTGCGCGAGCGCACCGCCGACGACGCCCGCAAGGGCATCAACTCCACGGTTTTCCGGCGCATCCGTTCCCTTCCGATGCCCGTGATCGCGGCGGTCGACGGCTACGCGCTGGGCGGCGGAGCCGAGCTCGCCTACGCGGCCGACATCCGCATCGGCACGCACCGGGTTCGCTTCGGGAACCCCGAGACGGGTCTCGGCATCATCGCCGCAGCCGGCGCCACCTGGCGGCTGCCCGAGATCGTCGGGCACGCGCGTGCCAGCGAACTCCTGCTCACCGGGCGCATGGTCGACGCCGAGGAGGCGCTCGCCTGGGGACTGGTGTCCTCGCTGCACGAGCCCGCCGCCCTGCTCGACGCGGCGCACGCGCTGGCCGACAGGATCGGGGCGAACGGACGCCGGGCGACACAGCTCACCAAACTGGCCCTTCTGGCCGCTCCAGACCAGCATCCGGCGATCGAGCTCGAGGTCCAGGCCGAGCTGTTCGACAGCGATGAGAAGCACCGCCGGATGACCGCCTTCCTGGATCGTTCCTCGAGGCGCGCTGACAGGGAGACGAATCGATGACCGTACCGACGACCGTCGGCGTGCTCGGCGGAGGGCGCATGGGCGCCGGCATCGCACACGCCTTCCTGCTCGCCGGCGCGCGGGTGCAGCTCGTCGAACGCGATGAACCGTCGGCGGATGCTGCGCGCGAGCGCGTGCTGGCCAGCATCGCCACCTCGGTGAAACGCGGCGACCTCGCCGATGCGACGGCGGCGACGGCCGCCCTCAGCGTCGGCACCGACGTAACCGCCTTCTCAGGTGCGGGTCTCGTCATCGAAGCCGTGCCCGAGGACCGGGACCTCAAGGTCGACGCCCTCACGCGCATCGAAGCCGTCCTCGCGGAGGACGCCGTGGTGGCGTCCAACACCTCTTCCATCTCGATCGATGCGCTCGCGGCCCCCCTCACCCGACCGCAGCGCTTCCTCGGCCTGCACTTCTTCAACCCGGTCCCGGCGTCGAAGCTCGTGGAGCTCGTCGTGGGCTCCGGTACCGAAGACGTGGTGGTCGCTGACGCGCGCGGCTGGGTCGCCGCGCTCGGGAAGACGCCGGTGGTCGTCCGCGACTCCCCCGGGTTCGCGTCCAGCCGACTGGGCGTGATGCTCGGCCTGGAAGCGATCCGGATGCTGGAGGAGGGCGTCGCCGACGCCGCCGACATCGACGCCGCCATGGAGCTCGGCTATCGGCATCCCATGGGTCCGCTGCGCACCACGGATGTGGTGGGACTCGACGTGCGCCTCGGCATCGCCGAGGAGCTCGCCCGGGAGCTCGGGCCGCGGTTCGAGCCGCCGGCCCTCCTGCGGCAGCTGGTGGCGGACGGAAAGCTGGGCCGCAAGAGCGGCGAGGGATTCTTCATGTGGAACGAGGAGCGATGAACGACTATCTGCCGAGCTATGTCCAGGGCGCCTGGTGGACACCGGCCGCGGGCGCGCAGGCCACCGAGGTGCGCGATGCCTCCACCGGCGCGGTGATCACCCGCGTCTCGACGGAGGGCCTCGATCTCGCGGGCGCTCTCGAGTACGCGCGGACGGTCGGTCAGACGAGCCTCGCCGCGCTCACCTTCCACCAGCGCGCCGTGCTGCTGAAGCAGTTCGCGCTCGCGCTGACCGAGCGCAAGGACGAGCTCTACGCGGTGTCGGCGCGAGCGGGCGCGACCAAGGCGGACTCCTGGGTGGACGTCGACGGCGGCATCGGCGTGCTGTTCGCCTACTCCGGCAAGGGCCGCCGCGAGCTGCCCAACAGTCAGGTGTACGTCGACGGCGCTGTGGAGCAGCTGTCGAAGGACGGATCCTTCCTCGGCCGCCACGTCTACACGACCCTGCCGGGCGTGGCCGTGCAGATCAACGCCTTCAACTTCCCGGTCTGGGGTTCGCTGGAGAAGTTCGCCCCGGCGTTCCTGGCCGGCATGCCCACGCTCGTCAAGCCCGCCACCCCGACCGGGTATCTGGCGGAGGCGATGGTGCGCATCCTCGTCGAATCGGAGCTGTTGCCCGAGGGTGCGCTGCAGCTGGTCAGCGGCAGCGTGCCCGACCTGTTCGAGCATCTGCGCCTGGGTGACCTGGTCGGGTTCACGGGCAGCGCCTCCACCGCCGAGTCGCTGCGACGGCATCCGTCCGTGCAGACCCGCGGGGTGCGCTTCACCGCCGAGACGGACTCGATCAACGCGTCGGTGCTGGGCACGGATGCCGTCGCCGGCACCCCCGAGTTCGATGCGTACGTGCGCCAGCTGGTGACCGAGATGACGTCGAAGGCCGGGCAGAAGTGCACCGCCATCCGTCGGGCGATCGTGCCGACGGGATCGGCGGATGCCGTGATCGAGGCCGTGCAGGCGCGCATCGCCGAGAAGACGGTGCTCGGCGACCCTCGTGCGGAAGGCGTGACGATGGGGCCACTGGCATCGCTCGCGCAGCGCGACGAGGTGCTGCGGCAGGTGCGTGCGCTGCAGGACGCCGGCGGGCAGGTCGTGGTCGGCACCACGGATGCGCCCGAGGTGCGCCTCGCCGACGGCACCACGGCATCCGCACCCGACGGCGCCTTCGTCGCCCCCGTGCTGCTGCGCTTCGACAACGCCCAGGCGGATGCCGTGCACGGCGTCGAGGCGTTCGGTCCGGTGTCGTCGCTGCTGACCTACGACACCACCGACGAGGCGGCCGCGCTGGTCAACCGCGGCGGCGGGTCGCTGGTGACGAGCATCGCCACGCATGACGCCGCGCAGGCCGTGGAGCTCGCCACGCGGATCGCGCCGTTCAACGGACGGATGCTGCTGCTCGACCGCGACGACGCACGCAGCTCCACCGGGCACGGCTCACCGCTTCCCGGGCTCGTGCACGGCGGCCCCGGTCGGGCCGGCGGCGGCGAGGAGCTCGGCGGCATCCGCGCTGTGCTGCACCACATGCAGCGCACGGCCGTGCAGGGTTCGCCCGAGATGCTCACCGCACTGACCGGCGTCTGGCACGCCGGCGCGGCCGCGCGGGCCGGCGACCGGCATCCGTTCCGCAAGTCACTGGCGGAACTCCGCATCGGCGACCAGATCGTGTCCGGCTCGCGGGAGGTGACGCTGGAGGACATCGAGACCTTCGCGCACTTCACCGGCGACACGTTCTACGCCCACATGGACGAGGTGTCCGCCGCCGCGAACCCGTTCTTCCCCGGCCGCGTCGCGCACGGCTATCTGCTGGTGTCCTGGGCGGCCGGGCTGTTCGTCGACCCCGAGCCCGGCCCGGTGCTCGCCAACTACGGGCTGGAGAACCTGCGCTTCATCACACCGGTGTCGCCCGGCGACAGCATCCGGGTGGAGCTGACCGCCAAGCAGATCACGCCGCGCGAGACCGACGAGTACGGAGAGGTGCGCTGGGATGCCGTCATCCGCAACCAGGAGGACGAGCTCGTCGCGACCTATGACGTGCTCACCCTCGTGACCAAGGAACCGATCGCCGCATGAGGGAGATGATGCGGCGCGATCAGGCTTCGGCGATGCTCGGCATGGTGGTCGAGCTCGACGAGCCGGGGCACGCGGTCGTGTCGATGACCGTGCGGGAGGACATGCTGAACGGGTTCGCGATCACGCACGGCGGGCTGGTGTTCGCCCTGGCCGACACGGCGTTCGCGATCGCCTGCAACGAGGACGAGCGCGTCACCGTCGCCGGCGGTGCGGACATCACATTCCTGAAGTCGACGGGTGTCGGTCAGAAGCTCACCGCGACCGCCGTCCGCCGTGTCGTCAGCGGCCGCAGCGGGCTCTACGACATCACGGTGACCGATGAGACCGGCGATGCCGTCGCCGAGGTGCGCGGGCGCTCTCTCACCACCAACCGGGCACCGTCCTGACGCCACGGGAGCGACCCGTGAGGCCCACGCGACCGATCCGGACGCGATCGATCGAACTAGCCCCGCAGCCCCAGCACGAATGGCAGCACCGCGCCCGCACCGGCCTGACGCAGCGTGCGGGCGGCGACCGTGAGCGTCCAGCGGCTGTCGGCGAGGTCGTCGACCAGCAGCACGGGTCCGTCCGGGATCTCCAGGCCCTCAGCGGTGAAACGGTCCCACAGTCCTGCCACCCGGAAGGCGCTGTTGCCGCCGGGACCGCCGCTGGGCCCGCCGTTCGCGAACCCGAGAGTGCCGACGAACGGCAGCTTCCCGATCTCGGCGATGCCGCGCGCGACCGAATCGACCAGCTGCGGCCGCGAGCGCGACGGCATCCCGACCACGGCGACGGGCCGCTCGTCCCAGCCCCAACCGGCGAGCACACGGACGCACGCATCCAGCACCTGGGGTGACACGGGGGCGTCCGGGGCGCCGGCGGCGAAGATCTCGCGCAGCGCGCCGCCCCACCCCAGATCTGTCAGCCGGGCCAGCGCCCGCCCCTCGGCGGCCTGCTCCCCCGCCCCGATGCGCCCCTTGGCGGGGACGCCGAGCCGATCGGCACCCGTCGGCCATTGCCTGCGCGGCTCGATCGGCACGCCCACGCGGTCGAGGGATTCCGCGGCCGCAGCACCGGCATCCGCCCCCACGTCGCTCGGGAACCAGACCCCCGCACAGTTGTCGCACCGGCCGCAGGGCGCCGCGGTGTCGTCGTCCAGCGAGCGCTGCAGGAACTCCATCCGGCATCCATCGGTGCGCTGATACTCGATCATGTGCTGCTGCTCTGCGCGGCGCTCCCCGGCGATGCGCTCGTAGCGCTCGGCGTCGTAAGTCCACGGCTGCCCGGTCGCGACCCACCCGCCCTGCACCCGCCGGACCGCGCCGTCGACATCGAGCACCTTCAGCAACAGCTCCAGCGGAGTGCGACGGATGTCGACCATCGCCTCCAACGCGGGCGTGGAGATCGGGGCGTCGCCGAGCGCGGCGATCACCCGCTCGGCCCGCTCCTGGTCGGGCATCGAGGCGGTGGCGAAGTAGTGCCAGATGTCGCGGTCCTCGACGCCGGGCAGCAGCAGCACGTCGGCGCTGTCACTGGCACGGCCGGCGCGACCCACCTGCTGGTAGTAGGCGACGGGCGAGGACGGCGCGCCCAGATGCAGCACGAAGCCGAGGTCCGGCTTGTCGAACCCCATGCCCAGCGCGCTGGTGGCCACGAGCGCCTTCACCTCGTTGCCCTTGAGCATCCGCTCGGATTCCTCGCGCTCCTCGGCATCCGTCTGCCCGGTGTACGCCCGCACCTCGTGCCCGTGGTCGCGCAGCATCCGCGCGGTGTCGACCGCCGCGGCCACGGTGAGCGTGTAGATGATGCCGGAGCCCGGCAGCTCGTCGAGGTGACTGAGCAGCCACGCGAGCCGACTGGCAGAATTCGGCAGCTGCAGCACGCCGAGCCGCAGGGAGGCCCGTGCCAGCGGTCCCCGGATCGTGAGGACCTCTCCCCCGCCCGAGCCCAGCTGTTCGGCGACGTCCGCCACGACGCGGCTGTTCGCCGTCGCGGTGGTGGCGAGCACCGGGACCCCGGAGGGCATCTCACCGATCAGGTCGCGCAGCCGCCGGTAGTCGGGGCGGAAATCGTGCCCCCAGTCGCTGATGCAGTGCGCCTCGTCGACCACTAGCATCCCGATGCGCTGCACCAGCGTCGGAAGCCGCTGCTCACGGAAGGACGGGTTGTTCAGCCGCTCCGGCGACACCAGCAGCACATCGACCTCGTCACGATCCAGCTGGGCGAGCACGTCCTCCCACTCGTGCGCGTTGGTGGAGTTGATGGCGACCGCCCGCACCCCGGCGCGCTCGGCCGCCGCGATCTGGTCACGCATGAGCGCCAGCAGCGGCGAGACCAGCACGGTGGGACCGGCGCCCTGACGGCGCAGCAGCAGCGTCGCGACGAAGTACACCGCTGACTTGCCCCAGCCCGTGCGCTGCACGACCAGCGCCCGGCGGCGCCCCGCGACCAGCGCCTCGATCGCCTCGTATTGACCGTCGTGAAACTCGGCATCCGGACGCCCGACGAGGTCGCGCAGGGCGACGAGAGCGGCGTTCCGGATGTCTTCGGACGTCGTGGAGGTCATGCCGTCCACTCTGCCGCACCGTACCGACACCAGGGTGCCGTCGCGGCGCTTCCTGGCTTCCCGAGGTCAGCCCAGGCTGCTCGCCACGTGCCAGGCGCCGCGGCGGACCGCCCGCTCCAGGTCATGCGCGCGGGAGCGGAAGTCCTCGCTGTCGGTCGACACCGAGACGGCACCCACGGTGCGTCCGCTGCGGGAGCGCACGGGAGCGGCGATGCACGCCAGGTGCGGCATGTACTCATCGACCTCGACGGCGATCTGCTGCGCGCGCACCTCGTCGAGCTGCTCCAGCAGCGTGCGCTCATCGGTGATCGAACGGGTCGTCAGCGCCGCCGCGCCGTTGCGCTCCAGATAGCGGCGCACCCCGTCATCGTCGCGCGCAGCGAGCATCAGTTTGCCGAACGCGGTGACGTGCGCCGCTTCGGCGAACCCGACGTGCAGCTGCCCGATCCGGGGGAAGGCCGGCGAGTCGGCGACATGCGCGACCGCGATGTCATCGCCGCGGAACACCGTCAGATACGCCGATGCCCGCGCGGTGTCGCGCAGCCGGGACAGCACACCGCGCACCTCCGGCGTCGCCACCAGCTGGGAGCGCACGGCACGGCCCAGGCCGTCCACCGCGCGACCCAGCACGTAGCGGGCGTCGTCGCTGCGCGCCAGGTAGTCGCGCGCGATCAGGGTCGCCAGCAGCCGGTAGGCGGTCGCCGTGGAGAGCTGCAGCCTGACCGCCACCTCGGCGGCGGTGAGCCCGCCGGGGGTCGCGCCGATCTCATCGAGCACCCGCAGCACCCGGTCGGCCGACCGGATGCCGGAATCGCGCAGTGCGGCGTCATCGCCCATGGCGACATCGTACGTCTGCGGCGCCGCCGGTTCACCCGTCATTCGCGCCTGGTGAGAATCGCCTTCGACGTGCGCGCCCCACGGAGCGCACCATGATGTCACCGAACAACGACGTTCCGAAAGGACACCCCTCATGACCGACAAGATCCTGATCCTTACCGGCGACGCCGCCGAGACCCTCGAGGTCTTCTACCCGTACCACCGTCTGCAGGAGGCCGGCTACGAGGTGCACATGGGCGCCCCCGAGAAGCGCACGCTGCAGTTCGTCGTGCACGACTTCGTGGACGGCTTCGACACCTACACCGAGAAGCCCGGGCATCGCTGGGACGCCGACATCGCACTCGCCGACGTCGATCCCGCCGACTACGTCGCGATCGTCGTGCCCGGCGGTCGTGCTCCGGAGTATCTGCGCAACAATCCGGACGCGCAGCGCATCGTGCAGCACTTCTTCGAGCGCAACGCGCCGGTGGCCGCGACCTGCCACGGCCCGCTCCTGCTCGCCGCAGCCGGTGTGCTTGAAGGCCGCACGTCCTCCGCCTACCCCGAACTGGCGATCGACGTGTCCACCGCGGGCGGCATCTTCGAGGACGGCGGCGGCGTGGTCGACGGCAACCTCGTCACCGCGCGCGCCTGGCCCGACAACGGCACCTGGATGAAGGCGTTCCTGGAGGTGCTGGAGGGCGCGAAGGTCACCGCCTGAACCGTCCGCCGCAGGTGCGGGCGGTCGGCGTTGCGCGTCGTGGTTCCCGCTAGCGTGGAGGGATGATCAGCCGCGAACTCGCCGTCGACCTCCGCGAGGCCGGCCTGGCGTGGCATCCCGCCAGCGGCGACCGCTTCCAGCTCGACCTCTCCGACGAGGTCGAGCTGGAAGTCGAAGCCGACGTCTTCACGGTGAGCGAGATGACCATCGAGGCCAGACGCACCCCCAGCGGCACCGACCTCGCGTTCAACGGCACGACGGAATGGGCTCTGGACGCGGTCGAACTCGCGGATGCCGTGTGGCTTCCTCGCGAGGATCAGCTCCGCGACCTCCTGCGCGGCACCTTCCGGACGCTGCGCCGCGAACGCGACGCCTTCGTCGTCGAGGTCGAGATCCTCGGCGAGGACCTCGCGTTCGAGCACCCGGACCCGGCCGAGGCGTACGGTCGAGCCCTGCTCGCACTGCTGCGCCGGGCGCACTGAGCGCGACGCGAATCGTGGCCCTGGTGCATCCGTCCTCGACTTGTGCGACAATTGCTGAACGATCGGTTAGTAAAGATGCCCCCGAACGTGAGGAGTCGCTGATGACCGCCCCCGCCGACCTGAATCTCGTCGAAGACGATGCCGATGCACTGGCGCGCTTCGACGACCTCGTCGCCCACGAGCAGCGCATCGAGCCGCGGGACTGGATGCCCGAGGCGTACCGCAAGACCCTGATCCGGCAGATCTCCCAGCACGCGCACTCCGAGATCATCGGCATGCAGCCGGAGGGCAACTGGATCACCCGCGCGCCGAGCCTGAAGCGCAAGGCGATCCTGATGGCCAAGGTGCAGGACGAGGCCGGCCACGGGCTGTACCTCTACTCCGCCGCACAGACTCTCGGCGCGACCCGCGACGCGATGATGGATCAGCTCATCAGCGGCAGGGCCAAGTACTCCTCGATCTTCAACTACCCCACCCCCACCTGGGCAGACATGGGGGCGATCGGCTGGCTGGTCGACGGTGCCGCGATCGTCAACCAGGTTCCGCTGTGCCGCGCGTCATACGGCCCGTACGGTCGGGCGATGGTGCGGGTCTGCAAGGAGGAGTCCTTCCACCAGCGCCAGGGCTTCGAGATCCTGCTGACGCTCATGCAGGGCACGGACGAGCAGCGGGAGATGGCGCAGGATGCGGTGAACCGCTGGTACTGGCCCAGCCTGGCGATGTTCGGCCCGCCGGATGACCAGTCGCCGAACTCTGCCCAGTCGATGAAGTGGAAGATCAAGCGCTTCTCGAACGACGACCTGCGCCAGCGTTTCGTGGGGATGCTGGTGCCGCAGGCCGAGATCCTCGGCATCACCCTGCCCGACCCGGAACTGCGCTTCGACGAGGCGACCGGCGAGTACGCGATGGGCGAGATCGACTGGGACGAGTTCTTCGAGGTGCTCCGTGGCAACGGCCCGTGCAACGCCGAGCGACTCGAGCGCCGCCGCACCGCTCACGAGGAGGGCGCCTGGGTGCGCGAGGCCGCCGCCGAATACGCCCGGAAGCAATCACTGCGCACAGAAGGGCAGGTGGCGTGATGGCGACTCCCGGTGCCTCCACCAGTCCCGAGACCCAGGGCCAGGAGACCTGGCCGCTGTGGGAGGTCTTCGTCCGCGCGAACCGCGGTCTGAACCACGTGCACGTCGGTTCGCTGCACGCGCCCGACGCGAGCATGGCCGTGCGCAACGCGCGCGACCTCTACACGCGTCGCGGTGAGGGCGTGTCGATCTGGGTTGCGCCGGCGGATGCCATCACCACCAGCGACCCGGACGACAAGGGCGCGTTCTTCGAGAGCCCGGCGGGCAAGAACTACCGGCATGCCGTGTACTACACGGCATCCGAGGGGGTGCCGCACCTATGAGCAGCACAGACGTCCACGTCTCCGTCGACGAAGTGGAACTGGCATCCGAACTCTCCGGCGGTGAGGCCCGCGCGGAATCCGCCGACGTCGCCGAATACGCGCTGTGGCTGGCCGATGACGCGCTGATCCTGTCCCAGCAGCTGGGGGCGTGGATCTCCCGCGCCCCCGAGCTGGAGGAGGACGTGGCGCTGGCGAACATCGCGCTCGACCTGCTGGGTCACGCCCGCTCTCTGCTGCGCTACGCGGGATCGTGGGATGGACGCAGTGAAGACGGCCTGGCCTACTTCCGCGACGAGGCCGAGTTCCGCAGCGCCTGGATCATGGAGCAGCCCAACGGCGACTTCGCGCAGACCATCGCCCGCCAGCTCGTCGCCTCCACCTACATGTTCGAGCTGTACTCGGCGCTGCGCTCGTCCACCGACGAGACCCTAGCCGCGATCGCGGAGAAGTCGGTCAAGGAGGTCGACTACCACCGCGACCACGCCGTGCAGTGGGTGCTGCGCCTGGCCGGCGGCACCGAGCTGTCGCGCGAGAAGATCATCCGCGCACTGCAGGACGTCTGGCCGTACACCGACGAGCTGTTCCGCGACGAGCCGCTCATCGACCGCCTCGGAGATGCCGCAGCACGACCCTCGTCGCTGCGCGCAGGCTTCGACGCCGTGATCGACACGGTGTTCGCCGAGGCCGAGCTGGAACGCCCGGCGGCGCTGGCTTCCCGTGCCGGCGGTCGCCACGGCGCCCACGCCACCCCGATGGGCCACCTGCTCGCCGAGATGCAGGTGCTCGCCCGACGGCATCCGGGGGCGACCTGGTGACCGCCATGACCGCACAGCACCACGACGTCGACGCCCTCGCCACCAGGGCGCGAGCGGTCGTCGCGCATGTCGCCGACCCCGAGATCCCCGTGCTGACCATCGAAGACCTCGGCGTGCTGCGCGAGGTTCGGGCGGACGCCACCGGCCGCGTCACCGTCGACATCACCCCGACGTACAGCGGATGCCCCGCCATGGATGCCATCCGCGACGACATCATCCTCGCCCTGACCGCGGACGGGTTCCACGACGTCGACGTGCGACTGGTGCTCTCCCCGGCCTGGACCACCGACTGGATGAGCGCCGACGGCAAGCGCAAGCTCCTCGAATACGGCATCGCTCCGCCGACCGGCCGTGCCGCCCACGGACCGATCAGACTCCCACTGGCGGTCAAGTGCCCCCGGTGCGGGTCGCTGAGCACCCGCGAGGTCTCCCGCTTCGGCTCCACCTCCTGCAAGGCGCTGTACGAGTGCCGCGCGTGCCTGGAGCCCTTCGACCACTTCAAGGTGATCTGATGACGCTGTTCCGGATGCCGGACGCGCGAACGGCGCCCGCCCCCGGCTCGCGGCGCGCCGGTGACCGCCACCGCGCGCGCTTCCACACCCTGACGGTGTCGGAGGTGCGCCGCCTCACCGACGACGCCATCGAGGTCACCTTCGCCGTGCCCGCCGATCTCGCCGATGAGTACGACTACCTTCCGGGTCAGTACGTCGCGCTGCGGATGCACCTGAACGGCGCCGAGCTGCGCCGTTCGTACTCGCTGTGCCGCCCGCCGGCGCGCACGAGTGACGGCGGTGCGAGCCTGAGCGTCGCCGTCAAGCGCGACGAGGGGGGCGTCTTCTCCACCTGGGCGCAGACGCAGCTGACCGCGGGGTTCGAGATCGACGTGATGAGCCCGCAGGGCACGTTCACCTCGGGGCTCGCGGAGCTGGCGGGTGCGCACGTCGTCGGGATCGCGGCGGGTTCCGGAATCACACCGATGATGGCCCTCGCGCGCGAGCTACTGACGGCATCCGACTCCACCCGGTTCACCCTGCTGTACACCAACCGATCTACGAACGACGTGATGTTCCTGGAGGATCTCGCCGACTTGAAGGACCGCTACCCGACCCGGCTCGTGCTGCACCATGTGCTCTCGCGCGAGCAGCGCACGGCACCGGTGCTGTCGGGCAGGATCGACGAGGAGAAGCTGCGCACGATTCTGGGCACGCTGATCCTTCCGGCGACGGTCGACGAATGGTTCCTGTGCGGGCCGTTCGCCCTGGTGGACCTGTGCCGCGAGGTGCTGTCCGACATCGGGGTGCCGCGCGACAGCATCCGCTTCGAGCTGTTCACCACCGGCGACTCCCCCGTCGAGCGGGGTCCGCGCCGGGTGCAGGTGCGTCAGGGGCAGAAGGCGTATCGGATCGAGATCAACCTGGACGGCGTCTCCTCGACCGTCGAGAGCCCGGTCGATGCGCACGAGTCAGTGCTCAATGCCGCCCTGCGGGTGCGCGCCGACACCCCGTTCGCCTGCTCGGGCGGCGTGTGCGGCACCTGTCGCGCACGGGTGCTCGAAGGCAGCGTCACGATGACGGAGAACTACGCGCTCGAGCCCGATGAGATCGAGCGCGGCTACGTGCTCACCTGTCAGTCCCACCCCACCAGCGACCGCGTCGTCGTCGACTACGACGTCTGAGCGCCATCCCGGAGGAGCACCATGATCGACCTCGCCATCGCATCCGATGTCGCCCACATCACCCTCGATGCACCCGCGAAGCTCAACGCCCTCGATGAGCAGGCGCTGCGCGACCTCGGCGCCGCGTACGACGAGGCCGAGCGCGCGGGCGTGCGCGCGCTGATGCTGCGCGGCGAGGGCCGGGCGTTCTGCGCCGGACGGGACATCTCCGGCGTCGATCCGCAGGACGATGACGTGATCGGATACCTGGGCGGCATCGTCACCCCCCTGCTGCGGCGCATGTCCGCCTTCCCCGCACCGACGTTCGCGGTCGCGCACGGCGCCTGCCTGGGTGTCGGGTTGGGTCTGCTCATCGCCACGGATGTCGTCTACGTCGCGGAGACCGCGAAGATCGGATCGCCGTTCGCGGCGCTCGGAGCCACGCTCGACTCCGGCGGGCACGCGCTGTTCCTGGACCGGCTGGGTGCGCACCGCACGCTCGACCTCATCTACACGGGGCGGCTGATGTCGGGCGCGGAGGCGGTGGCGTCCGGGTTGTTCTCCCGGGTCCTCCCCGATGACGACGTGGTGCAGGCGACGACGGATGCTGCGGCCACCGCCGCGCGCGGCGCGACACGAGCGTTCCTGGAGAGCAAGCGGCTCATCGCCCGCATCCGCGACGAGCGGCTGTCGCTGTGGGACTCGGTCGAGATCGAGAACGCCGCCCAGGCCGCGCTCTGCGACACCGACGACTACCGTGAGGGCTTCGCCGCGTTCCAGCAGAAGCGCAAGCCCGAGTTCCGCGGCCGCTGACCGCAGCCCCCGCGCCCGCCCTGCCCTGCCCGCACTGCCACCCCGCCCTGCGCTCCGGCGGGGAGATGGAAAACGTGGGCTCCCAACACCGCCCACCGACGAAATCCATCCGCACCAGCCGCGGGAGATGGAAAACGTCGGCTCACGACACCTCCCACCGACGAGATCCATCCGCGTCGGCGCGCGGGGTCATGCGGGTGTCGGCGACCGGGGTCATGCGGGTGTCGGCGACCGGTGCGAGAATGCCGGAATGATGCTCTCGGAGCTGGTGTCCACGACGGACGAGGTGACCGCGACGTCATCGCGGTTGGCGAAGATCGACGCGCTGGCCCACCTGCTGTCGGCGGCCGAACCCGATGAGATCCTGCCGCTGACCGGCCTGCTGCTGGCTGCGCCGCGTCAGGGCCGCCTCGGCGTGGGGTGGCGCACTCTGACCGGACTGGATGTCGAGCACGCGCCCGATCCGCAGCTGACCATCGCCGACGTCGACGGTGCATTGGAGGCCCTCGCCGCGGCATCCGGATCGGGATCGGCCGCCGCGCGGCAGAGCGTGCTCGCCGAGCTGGCTGGTCGTGCGACGGCGGCTGAATGGGATCTGCTGGCGCGCTCGATGCTGGGCGAGTTGCGCGCGGGGGCACTGTCCGGCGTCCTGCTCGACGCGATCGCTCGCGCGTCCGGCCGGTCCCCGGCATCCGTGCGCCGGGCGGCGATGCTCTCGGGCGACCTCGGGAGCACGGCGCATCTCGCGTTGACCGGCACCGAGGCCGAGCTCGACGCGATCGGCCTGCAGGTCGGTCGCCCCGTGCTGCCGATGCTCGCGGCGACCGCTGCGACGGCGACAGCCGCCCTCGAGGTCACCGGTCGGGCGTCGGTGGAGTACAAGCTCGACGGTGCGCGCATCCAGGTGCACCGCCACGGCGACGAGGTCGGGGTCTTCACCCGCAGCCTCGCCGATATCACGCACCGGGTGCCCGAGATCGTCGAGATCGCCCGCGGGCTTCCCGCACGCGACCTGATCCTCGACGGCGAGACGCTCTCGCTCGATGAGGACGGCGGCCCGCGCCCCTTCCAGGACACCATGTCCCGCTTCGGCGCCGACGTCTCCCGCGATCTGGTGCTGCGGCCGTGGTTCTTCGACGTGCTGCACCTCGACGGACGCGACCTGATCGACGAGCCGCTCGCCGTGCGGCTCGCGGAGCTGGAGCGCATCGCGGGCGAGTGGCGGATGCCGGGGATCGTCACCGACGAGCCGGATGCCGCTGAGCAGCTCTCGCGCGAAGCACTGGCCGCCGGCCACGAGGGTGTGGTCGTGAAGGCGGTCGACTCGCCCTACACGGCCGGCCGACGTGGAAAGGCGTGGGTGAAGGTGAAGCCTGTGCTCACCTTCGATCTCGTGGTGCTGGCGGCGGAGTGGGGCTCGGGACGCCGACGCGGGATGCTGTCGAACCTGCACCTCGGCGCGCTCGACGTCACTGGGGAGTTCGGCGCACCAGGCGGGTTCGTCATGGTCGGAAAGACCTTCAAAGGGCTCACGGATGAGCTGCTGCGATGGCAGACCCGGACTTTTCCGGAGTACGAGACGCGCCGCACCGCGCAGGCGGTCTTCCTGCGGCCCGAACTCGTCGTCGAGATCGCGATCGACGGCGTGCAGCGCTCCCCGCGCTACCCCGGCGGCATCGCCCTGCGCTTCGCCCGGGTGAAGGGCTACCGGCCCGACAAGAGCGTCACCGACGCCGACACGATCCAGGCGCTGCGCGCACTGCTGCGCGGGTGACGACGTTCAGGCCGAAGGTGCCAGTCCCCGATCCTCCTCCGCCACAGTCCCCCGGAAGGACCACGGGAAGTCGATCCACAGATCAGTGTCCTTCCATGCGTAATCGGGCTGGATGATCGTGGTGGGCTTGGTGTAGATCGTCACCGAGCGCACGTCCGCACCCTTGTCCTGCAGCAGCTGCACGGCGAGCGCGAGGGTGCGCCCCGAGTCCGCGACGTCGTCGACGAGCAGCACGCGCCGGCCGTCGAGGTAGGCCATGTCCAGCTCAGGCGGAAGCACCTCGGGCGCATCCAGCACAGTGCCGATGCCGGTGTAGAACTCCACGTTGATCGCGCCGCAGTTCTTCGCCCCCAGCCCGTACGCGATCGCTCCCGCCGGCAGCAGCCCGCCGCGCGCGATCGCGACGACCACCTCCGGGGCGAAGCCGCTGCCGAGGATGCATCTGGCGAGCTCCCTGGTCGCGTCCCCGAATCCATCCCAGGTGAGCGTCTCGCGCTCGATCGCATCCGTCATGCCCTCGATTCTCCTGCATCCGCGACGCCGCGAGTCACCCGCGGCCCCACCGCGCCGAAGATGGGGTACAAACGAAGAGGACGTCCCTTGCACCCGGCGGGCCGTCCGGCATCCGCAATCCGCTCCGAGGTCTCTCATGTGTCGTCTGTTCGCGTTCGTCTCCCCCGAGCTCTCCACTGCCGGGGCGGCGCTCGGCGCGGGAGGCATCGAGAGCATGCTGTCCCTCGCCCGTCTGCACGGCGACGGCTGGGGGTGGGCAGGCGTGCGCGAGCCGGGAACCGCACCGGTGGTGAACCGATCGCCCCTCTCCGCGGCATCCGACCCCGCCTTCGACGCCGCACTCATCACCCCGGCCTGCGCCGCCATGGTGCACCTGAGATGGGCGACCGCCGGTTTGCCGGTGAACGAGCGCAACGCGCACCCGTTCGAGGCAGATGGGATCGCCTTCGCGCACAACGGCACGATCAAGCCGCTCGACGACCTGCGCGCGCTGCTCTCCCGCGAATCCGTCGCCGCACTGACCGGCACGACCGACAGCGAGATGTACTTCGCGCTCATCCGCGAGCAGCTCGCCCACGGCCTGGCACTTCAGGATGCCGCCGCCCAGGTGGCGCACCGACTGCGGGAGCTGTTCCCCCTGGCCAGCCTGAACGCCCTGATCCTGGACAGCGAGCACCTCGTGGTCGTGCACGCGAGTGCCACCAGCATCCTCACCGACCATGATCGTGCGCGCCTCGCGCCGCTGGCCGCTCAGCTGCCCGACGAGCACAACGAGGACTACTTCGCCCTGCGCAGCCGCACAGACGCGGACGGGAGCATCATGGTCGGATCCACCGGGGTGGCGGGCGAGGACTGGGCGGCACTGCCTGCCGAGTCGGTCACCGCGATCCGGCTCGACGATCGCAGCAGCTCCACCGTGGAGCTGGCGTCGGTCGCGACCGCACGCGCCTGAGCGCCGAGGATAGAATCAAGTCGTCCGGCCACGGCCGGTGCCCGAAAAAGGGGCACGAAGCACTCTGCGGACCTCGATGGTCCTCGCGATGACGCGTGAGCGGCGAGACACATACGGACCCCATCCGTTCCTCTCCGGGAAGGCTTCCCCATGCCCACCGTCTCCGCCCACGTCGCACTCACCCTCGCCCAGCACGTCGATCACGTCTTCGGCGTGATGGGCAACGGCAACGCCTACTTCCTCGACGCTCTCGAGACGCAGACCGATGCGGTGTTCACCGCGGTCCGCCACGAACAGGGGGCCGTGGTCGCCGCAGACGCGCATTACCGGGCCTCGAACCGCATCGCGGCCGCCACGTCGACATACGGCGCGGGCTTCACGAACACCCTCACCTCACTGGCCGAGGCCGTGCAGGCGCGCGTGCCGCTGGTGCTCGTCGTCGGCGACGAGCCCACGTCCGGTCCGCGCCCGTGGGACGTGGATCAGATCGCTCTCGCCTCCGCCGTGGGCGCACGCACCTATACGACCGGCCGAGCGGATGCCGCCGCCACCACCGTGATCGCCGTCGAACACGCGCTGACCTATCGGGTGCCGGTCGTACTCGCGATCCCCTACGACGTCGGCGCCCTCGAGGCCGGCCCGCTGCCCGAAGCACCCGCTCCCCGCATCCCGGCTCCGCTCAGCCCGCGCGGCGCGTTCGCCGAGGGGCTGCTGGATGAGATCGCGGATGCTCTGCGCACCGCGGAGCGACCGTTCCTGCTCGCCGGGCGCGGTGCCTGGCTGGCGGGGGCGAGCGAGGCGCTGGGCGCTCTGGCCGAATCCACCGGAGCACTGACCGCATCCACCGCTCTGGGACGCGGCGTGTTCCCCGACAGCCGATACGACCTGGGTGTGGCCGGCGGCTTCGGCGCCGACGGTGCCATGCAGCTCGTCCACGACGCCGATGTCGCCGTCGTCTTCGGCGCATCGCTGAACCAGTTCACGATGCGCTTCGGCGAGCTGTTCGCTCCCGGCACCCGCGTCTTCCAGATCGACGTGGCGCCCGCGGCCACCCACGCGCACATCGGCGGGTACATCCGCGCGGACGCCCGCATCGCAGCCGAGGCGCTCGTGGAGCGCGTTCGCAACTCCGGAGAACCGAAGCACGACGGGGCCGACACGCCGGGTGCAGGCACCCGAGACGGCCACATGTCCGGAGTTGTGCGCACTCCCTGGCGGGAGACGGTCGACGTCGCCGCCGCGCGCGCTTACCCCACCGGCGACGCACTCGCCCCGGACAGGCGCCTGGATCCGCGCGCGGCGGCACGCCGCATCGCGGAGCTGCTGCCGGAGGACCGCGTGGTGGTCTCGGACGGCGGTCATTTCATCGGCTGGGCGAACATGTACTGGCCGGTCGCCGCGCCCGACCGGATGATGATGATCGGCACGGCGTTCCAGTCGATCGGTCAGGGCTGGCCCAGCGTCGTGGGCGCCACCCGGGCACGTCCGGACTCGACCATCGTGCTCACGTCCGGTGACGGCGGCGGGCTGATGGCGATCTCCGACCTGGAGTCGGCGGTGCGCGCCGCGAGCGGTCGCGGCTGCGCCGTCATCTGGAACGACGCCGCCTACGGCGCCGAAGTCAACCTGTACGGTCTGAAGGGACTCGCCGAGGCTCCGATGCTGATCCCCGAGGTCGACTTCGCCGCCCTGGGGACCGCGGTCGGTGCGGAGGGCGTCGTCGTGCGCACGCTCGACGATCTCGACCGGCTGGCGACCTGGTCCGCCGAGGACCCGGCCTCCCGCCCCTTCCTGGTGTTGGACCTGCGCATCTCGGGGCGGATCATCGCGCCGTACCAGCAGGAGATCATCCGCGTGAACTCCTGAACCACGCGAACCGACGCAGCCATCCCCACACATGAGCCGCGGGGGTGCGAGTCACCGCGCCCCGGCGGTCACTCGAACTCCTCGATGCCCTCCATGCGGATCTGGTCGAGATCCAGGCGCGCGGAGATCCGGTGCACCACCAGGTCGTCGATCACGCCGGAGCGTCGCAGGCTCGCAAGCACTTGACGCTTGTGCTCGAGTATCGCGAGCTTCAATCGGGAGTACTCGTCATGACGGATGAGCGGCGAACGCTGCTCGAGGTCGACATCCGTCGACGTCGCGACCATCTGCAGGGTGGTGCCGTCGGCGGCGGTCGCGGAGCTGGTCGGGTCCGTCGTACCGTCGGCCAGCGGGTCCGGGGAATCCAACAGGTCCTCCATCGCTCCCACCTCGGCATCGATCAGCGCCCGTTCACGGGCGAAGGAGCGCGCATTGGCCAGCTCGAGCATCTCGTAGCCGTCCCGACGCACACGGTCGCGCACCTCGTCACTGATCCCGTGCTCGGCGGCGAGCGCGTCCAGCGCGGCCATCGCGGCGCCGGTGATCGAACGTTCAGCGAGCTCGAACTCCTCATCCTCGCCGTTGTCGGCGGGATACCTCGCCCATCGCACGACGGCCGGGAGCAGCGGACCCTGCACGAGCAGACTGAGCAGGATCACGCCGGCGGTGACGAAGACGATGTCATCGCGACCGGACAGCACGGTGCCGTCGGGCGCGGTGAGCGGGACCGAGAGGGCGATCGCCAGCGACACCGCTCCGCGCATCCCGGCCACCGTGCTGACGACCTGCATCCGCGTCCGCAGCCCCAGCGGGTGCGGAGTGCCGGCCCCCATCCTCTGGAACGGAGCGCCGAGCACCTGGAACAGGAAGCGTACGACGAGCAGCACGCCCCAGACCGCGACGGTGGCGAGGCTGAGCCAGCCGATGGTCTGCAGCGAGGTCTGGTGCGCGACCCATTGCACCTCCAGGCCGATCAGCACGAACAGCGCGCCGTTGAGCAGGAAGACCCCGAACGGCCACGCCGCCTCCGCCTGGCGACGCGATGCCGCCGTGGTCACATCCGACCTGAGGTACGCGGCGATCAGGCCCGCGACGACCACCGCGAGCACGCCCGAAGCGTGGATCAGCTCGGCGACCATGAACGCGGCGAAGGGCAGCAGGAGCATCGTCACGTTGATCACGATCGTGGTGCGTGCACGGCGCAGCAGCAACCACGCCGCGGCGGCGGCAACGACGCCGACCATGATGCCGCCGAGATAGGAGACGATCAGCGTCCACGTGACCACGAGCGGCGTGACCTGACCGCCCACGGCGATCGAGACGGCGATCGCGTAGAGCACGAGCGCGGTGCCGTCGTTCGTCAGGCTCTCCGCCTTGAGCTTCATGAAGGTACGGCGAGGCAGCAGCCGGCCGAGAGCTGCGACGGCCGTCGCATCCGGCGGAGCCACCGCCGCCCCCAGGATCAGCGCGACCTCCCAGCGCATGCCGAACAGCACGGCCACGCCGGCGACGGCGAATGCCGACGCCACGACCAGCAGCGTGCTCATCGGCAGGATGTAGCGGAAGTCGCGTCGGATCGAGCGCAGCGACGTCGTCAGGCTCTCCCAGAACAGCATCACCGGCAGGAACAGCAGCAGCACGGTCTCGGGCGGCAGCTGCACCTCCCGCAGCGCGGGTATGAATCCGAGCAGCAGGCCGAAGACCACCAGGACCAGCGGCAGCGCCAGCCGCACGCGGGGCGCGAGCAGCGTTCCCACCAGGATCGTCAGCCCCAGCAGGACCGTGATCTCCAGACCTTCCATGCGCATCACCCCTCTGCCGTCGCGGGCGTGCGCGCAACGTGCTCAGAGCACAGCGCCCGTGAGAGAAACGGTATTCCCGACCGGTCGCCGGCGAAAGGGGCTCGTGCCCGGGTCAGCTGCTCGCGCTGTAGTCCGGCAGCTCCTGGAGCGTCCACGTGTTGCCGTCGGGGTCGTCGAAGGTCACGAAACGCCCCCACGCCTGCTCGTCGACCCCGACTGCTTCGACGCCCACCGCACGCAGCTGCGCCAGCGCACCGTCCGCGTCGGGCACGACGACCTGGATCGTGTCCTGCTTCCCCGGCTCGAGCTCGAGGCCGAGGCCGGTGCCGAAGGCGATGGAGCAGGCCGAGCCGGGCGGGGTCATCTGAACGAACCGCAGCCCTTCGGTCGGCGTCTGATCATGATCGGGGTTGAAGCCGATCTTCGTGTAGAAGTCCTTCGACCGATCCACATCGGTGACCGGGACGAAGATGAGTTCGATCTTCCAGTCCATGACGCACTCCTCCTGGTGGGCGTCGGCGCCCGACCGCCGCCCACATTACGCCCGGGTTCCGACATCGCCCGCGCGGGTTCCGACATCGCCCGCGCGGGTTCCGACATCGCCGCTGCGCGCGGGTCCGACATCGCCCGCGCGACGGGACGGGGTCAGATCCACCCCTTGTCCTGCGCGATCCGCACCGCCTGGGCGCGATTCGCCGCCCCCACCTTGCCGATCGCCGCGGACAGGTTGTTGCGGACGGTGCCGGCGGACAGGAAGACCTCGGAGGCGATCGCCGCAGCACTGCGTCCGTCGGCGGCGAGCCGCAGCACCTGCCGCTCGCGCTCGCTGAGCGGATTGGCGCCTTCGAACAGGCTGGCCTCGGCGAGGGCGGGGTCCACGACCCGCAGTCCCGCGTGCACACGGCGCACTGCGTCGGCGAGCTGCTCGGCGGGCGCGTCTTTCACCACGAAGCCACTCGCTCCGGCATCCAGCGCCGAACGCAGATACCCGGGGCGGGCGAAGGTCGTCACGATGAGCACCCGCGTGTCCGGGCTCACGGCGCGCACGGTCCTGGTCGCGGCGATGCCGTCCATGCCGGGCATCTGGATGTCCATCAGGCAGACATCGGGGCGGGTCGTCTGCACCACCTCGACGGCCTCTTCCCCGCTGCCTGCGACCCCGACAACGGTCAGGTCGCTCTCCAACTCCAGCAGCGCCGACAGTGCGCCGCGCAGCATGGCCTGATCGTCCACGATCACCAGGCGGATCGCCTCGACATCCGTCACCAGGTCACCGCCACTCGCGTGCCACCCGATTCCGCCGCGGCCACCTCGAGGGACGCGCCGCCGGTCGTCGCGCGCTCGCGCATCCCGCGGACCCCGTTTCCCTCGCCGCCCGCGAACCCGCGGCCGTCATCGGTCACGGTGAAGCTCCCCGGTGCGATGGTCACCGTCACCGCACGGGCGCCCGCGTGGCGCAGCACGTTCGTCGTCGCCTCGCGCAGGATCCAGCTCGCCGTCAGCGACTGCGCGGGCGAGAGCGCAGTGGGCTCCCCCGCGACGCGCAGAGCGATGTCCGCGGACCGCAGGGCCGTGCGGCACGACTCCAGCTGTTCGATGAGCGCGGCGCTGCGCACGCCGGCGACGGTCGCCCGGACTCCGGAGATGGCCTCGGCGGTGAGCGCCTCGATGTCGGCGAGCTCCGCCTTGGCGCGTTCCGGATCGCTGTCGATGAGCCGCCGCACCAGCTGCGCCTTCAGGCTCACCACGGTCAGCGAGTGTCCGACCAGGTCGTGCACGTCGCGTGCGACCGCCTCGCGCCCCTCACTGGTGGCGAGCTCGAGGCCGAGACTCTCCGCCTCGGCCGAGCGGATGATGAGGGTGGTGGAGACCGTGTTGACGACCGCGAGCATCACGACGATCGCCAGGACGGTCAGATACGCCGCGCCCCTCGGTGTGAGGAACACGACCGCGGCGGTGACCGCGATGCTCGCCGCGATGGTCGACCAGTGCGCGGTGCGGGTGAGCCCGTACGACGCGAACGACATGATGAACGGCACGAAGCTCAGCGCCGAGCCTCCGGTGGCCGGGATGGTGAGCCCGGCGCACACGATGAGCGCGGCGAACACCGCCCATTGGATCGGCTTCGGCGGTGCGACGAGCCCGCCGCCGCCGAAGCTCATGCCGTGGACGAACCCGGCGACGTAGATGACGACGAAGGCGCTCAACGCGATCCAGCCGGTGACGATCCAGCCCCGTGCGGCATCCGACGCCAGCAGCGCCAGCACCGGATACGCCAGGAACACCAGCCAGATCGCCGCCATGATCCAGCCGAAGCGCTCCCACGGCGACTGGACGCCGCTTCCGCGGCGCCGGGTCACCCTGGTCACTTCATCGGTCATGCTGTCGACCCTATCGGCGGGAGTAGGAGCGCTTGACGCCCACCGTGACGAGCAGCGCGAACAGTCCGCACCAGACGACGATGTTCGCCGCGATCATCCACAGCGAGTCGGCCTGCCCGGTGGTGAGGATCCCCTGGGTGAGCGGCCATCGGCTCAGCGAGACGAAGCCGTACATCGGCGTGAACCGCGCGATGTCCAGCATGACGCCGTCCAGCGGGATGAACACGTTTCCGAAGAACGCGAAGAAGGTCATCGAGATGGAGGCCAGCGCCGCGGCCGTGTCCGAGTTGAAGAACAGCCCGACGCCGAGCCCGTACAGACCGAACATGAGCCCGGCAGCGAGGATGATGCCCGCCGTCGCCCACCAGCGCCACGCGTCACTGGTCTCAGCGCCGGTCGCGATTCCCGCGGCGAAGACGAGCAGCACCGAGAGAGCGGCGAACGAGACCGCGGTGATCAGCTTGGTGACCGCATAGCCGGCTGTCCCGAGCGGGGTCATGGCGAGCTGGCGGCCCCAGCCCTGCTTCGCTTCGATCGCGGCGAGCGACGTCAGCGAGCTCATCGCGACGGCGGTGCCGTAGGCGGCCATCGACACCATCACGTAGAACTTGACGTTCCCGTTTCCGGCGGTGATCGACCCGTAGTCCATGCCCGCCCCGAACAGCAGGTACATGGCCATCGGCATCCCGAGCGTGAACGCGAGCGTGTAGGGGTTGCGGATCTGGCGCATCGCTTCGACGCGCAGCATCGTGGGTGAGATCGAGAGGGTCATGGTCAGTTCTCCGTCAGGGCTGCGAAGGCGGTTTCGAGGGTGGGTGCGGCGATCTCCAGATCGCGGGCGCCGGCGGCGAGAAGAGCGGATGCCGCGGCATCCGAGTCCGCCGCGCGCAGGCTCACACGACCGTCATCGACGCGGACGTCGACGACGCCCTCGCTGCTCTCGAGGTCGTGCAGGATCTGCTCCGCGCCGGTCGCCGGGAGGGTCGCGGCGAGGGTGCGGCCACCGAGGCTGGCGCGCAGCTGCGCGGTGGGCGCATCCGCGACGACCACGCCGCGGTGCATGACCACGGTGCGTCGGGCGAACTGCTCGGCCTCCTCGAGGTAGTGGGTCGCGAACACGATGGTGCGCCCGCCATCGGCATCCGCCCGCATGACGTCCCAGAAGTGCCGGCGGGCGTTCACGTCCATGCCGGCCGTCGGCTCGTCGAGCACGAGGATGTCGGGATCGGCGACCAGCGCGAGCGCGAACTTCACGCGCTGCTGCTCGCCGCCGGAGCACTTGACGATACGACGCCTCGCGATGGTGTCCAGATCGGCGCTCGCGAGGACGCCGGGCACCCGGGCCAGCGCATCCCGGCCGTGCAGGCTCGCGATCACCTCGACGGTCTCCCGGACCGTCAGGTCCGACAGCAGCCCGCCGGTCTGCAGCACCCCGGCGATCGCACCGGACTTCGCAGCCGCCGCGGGCTTGCGTCCGAGGACCGCGAGCGACCCTTCCGTGGGCTCGGCGAGGCCGAGGAGCATGTCGAGAGTGGTGGTCTTGCCGGCACCGTTGGGGCCGAGCAGCGCGACGATCTCACCGCGGCCGATGCTGAGATCGATGCCGTCGACGGCCTTGACCGTGCGCTCGCCCAGCCCGAAGTGGCGGCGGACGCCACGCAGCTCGATGGCGGTGGCGGTCACGCCGACTGCGGGGAGTTCAGATGTCGTGGATGCGGAGTTCTCCCGCGTCTGGGGAGCAGCTGTCGTGTGCATGATCCCAGCCTCGCCGCCGGAGCCCTCCGACGCCGGAGGGCGATGTCACGACCTCGACATGACAACTGTCATGCCGGCAGCAGGTTCCCCGCGAAGAATGCGGACAGCTCGTCCACGGCGTCCAACGGCAGGATCGCGGCCACGTACTGGTCCGGACGCACCACGACCACGACGCCCTCGCGCGACAGACCGCGCTCGTCGAAGATGTCGGTGGCGCACCAGGCCGAGGGTGCAGCCGCGTACACCTTCTCCCAGTCCGTCAGCCCGTACGGACCGACCTGGGGCAGGAAGAGCGGCGGAACGCCGGTCACCTCGAACTCGTCGAAGCGCTGCTGGTAGATCGCCTTCACATCGAACACGGCATCCGGGTCGCCGCCTGATGGGGTGTACCGGGCGAACAGCGGCGCGACCGCATCGGCCCATGAGGCCAGCTTCGCGGCATCCGCATCGGCGAAGGCGTACACCCGCCAGCGCCCGTCGGCCCGTGCGTGGTGACCGAGGTGCACGACGTTGCCGTCGCCCACTCGGGTGACCTCGGCCGACTTGAAGCGCTTGCCGAGCGGGAAACCGGTGGCGAGTTCTTGACGCGCGTCCTCGCTCACGATGATCGACGGCTCGTACTGCGTCATGAAGCCGGAGGGGAACTCGGCCGTGCCCAGGTAGAAGGTCGCCAGTTCCTGCGGGTCGGAGATGTCCTCGGGCTTTCGGGCCATCAGGCTCGACCACTCCTTGTCGAAGTCGATGAGCTGCTGCGCCACGGGGCGGCGCTCAGCGGCATATGTCGACAGCAGCTCCTCCGGGGCGCGGCCGGTGAGCACGTGGCCCAGCTTCCAGCCCAGGTTGAAGCCGTCCTGCATGGAGACGTTCATGCCCTGGCCGGCCTTGGCGCTGTGCGTATGGCAGGCATCACCGGTGAGGAAGACGCGCGGATGTCGGTCGCCGTCCAGCGCGTCGTCGAAGCCGTCGGTGACCCGGTGCCCCACCTCGTAGACGCTGTGCCAGGCGACCTCCTTCACATCCAGCGTGTAGGGGTGCAGGATGTCGTTGGCCTTCTGGATGACCGCCTCGAGGGGCGTGTGCCGCACCTGACGGCTCTCGGTGTCTGCGACCTCACCGAGATCGACGTAGACGCGGCTGAGGTAGCCGCCCTCGCGGGGGATGTGCAGGATGTTCCCGGCCTCGGCGTTGATCGCGCACTTGATGCGCCAGTCCGGGAAGTCGGTGTTGACCAGCACATCCATGACGCCCCAGGCGTGCGATGCCATCACACCGACGTGCTTGCGTCCGATCGCCTCGCGCACACCGCTGCGGGCGCCGTCGCAGCCGACGACGTACTTCGCCCGGATGGTGTGCTCCTCCCCCTGGCGCGCTCCGGCGCTGTACGACACCCGCACCTCCACGGGGTACTCCCCCGTCTCGTGCACGGTGAGACCCAGGAACTGCACGCCGTAGTCGGGCACGATGCGGCCCGGTCCGTCCGCCGCAGCCTCGGCGAAGTAGTCCAGCACGCGCGCCTGGTTCACGATCAGGTGCGGGAACTCGCTGATCTTCAGGCCGTAGTCCTCGGTGCGCGAGGTGCGGATGATGTTGTCGCGGTTCTCGGGATCGGGCCCCCAGAAGTTCATCCAGCCGATGTTGTAGGCCTCCGCGATGATGCGCGGTGCGAACCCGAACGCCTGGAACGTCTCGACGCTGCGCGGCTGGATCCCGTCCGCCTGCCCGAGCACGAGCCGTCCCTCGCGTTTCTCGATGATGCGGGTGCTCACGTCCGGGAACTGGGACATCTGCGCGGCGAGCAGCATTCCGGCCGGGCCGGAGCCGACGATCAGCACGTCCATCTCGTCCGGCAGGTCTGCGGGGCGGTCCACGCCGAGCCCTTCGGCCGGCAGCACTCTGGGGTCGTGGGACACATAGCCGTGGTGGTGGAACTGCATCATCGGGTCCTTCCCTGGACAGCGCCGCGAGTGGTGCGCTGCATCGTGGTGTGGTTCTTGTGAGGACGATGCCGCTTCTGAAGGACGATACGCGCCGGAGCATCCTCCAGAAGCGCGATCGTCCTTCAGAAGCGCGCCGCGTCAGGCCTTCGAGAGTCCGTGGACCGGGCTCTTCGCCTGCTCCTCCTCGTGCTCCGGGCCCAGCGGGATGCCGGTGCGGTCACGCAGCAGCAGCGTGGCGATGAGGCCGACCACCGTCATGCCCGCCAGATACCAGGTGATGCCCGTCGTCGAGTTCGTCGCCTGGAAGATCGCCTGCGCGATCATCGGCGAGAACGCGCCACCCACGATCGCTCCGATCGCATACGAGATCGAGACGCCGGAGAACCGGATGGATGCGGGGAAGAGCTCCGCGTACAGCGCCGCCTGGGGTCCGTAGGTGAATCCGAGCCCGATCGTCAGGATCACGAGCGCGGCGGCGAGCGAGACGACTGTTCCGAGGTTCGTCAGGAAGAACAGCAGGAACACGCCCAGCAACTGCAGGACCCAGCCGATGATGTAGGTCGTGCGCCGGCCGATCCGGTCGGAGATCCAGCCGGCGAACCAGGTGAAGACCAGCCAGGTGACGCCCGAGAGCGCGACGACCCAGAAGACCGCCGAGGTGTCCAGTGCGATCGGGCCGTTCGGGTCGGTGGCGTAGCGCTGCACGTACCCGCCGGTGGTCATGTACCCGACGGCATTGTTCCCCGCGAACACGAGTGCCGCGATGATGACGAGCAGGGCGTGGTGCTTGAAGAGCTGGACGATCGGCATCCGCGTCGTCTCCTTGCGTTCGGCGATCTCGGCGAACACCGGGCTCTCCTGCACGCTGCGACGCACCCAGTAGCCGACGCCGATCAGCACGATCGACAGCAGGAACGGCACGCGCCATCCCCACTGCCCGAAGGCGGTGTCCTGCAGGTGGATGTCGGAGCCCGCGGGCACTCCGGGGGCGATCTGCGCCATGAAGGCCAGCATCATGGATGCCAGCAGCAGGCCGATCGGCACGCCGATCTGCGGCGAGGCGCCGAACAGTCCCCGCTTGCGCTTGGGCGCATGCTCGACCGCCATCAGCACCGCTCCGCCCCATTCCCCGCCGGCGGAGATGCCCTGGATGATGCGCAGCAGGATGAGCAGGATCGGTGCCCACACGCCGATGGCCGCATGGGTCGGGAGCAGGCCGACCAGAGTGGTCGCCGCCCCCATCAGCAGCAGCGTGATCACGAGCATCGGACGGCGGCCGATCCGGTCGCCGTAGTGGCCAGCGAGGAAGGCGCCGAGCGGCCGGAACAGGAAGCTGACGCCGACCGTGAAGAACGACACGATCTGGGAGAACTCCTTGCCCATCGGCTCGAAGAACAGCGCCGCGAACACCGTGGCCGCCGCGAACGCGTAGATGAAGAAGTCGTACCACTCGACGGTGGTCCCCACGACGGTGGCGACCACGACGCGGCGGCGATCGGCCGACGACGCGATGGTGCCGGTGGGTGTGAGCCCGCCCTGCGGTTGCTCGCTCATGTGTCTCTCCTTTGAGGTGACGTCACTGTCCACGGCAAACGATGCTTGCCGTGCGTGACTTGATGATATACGATTTCGGATACAACGCACAACGGGTTCCGCCCGATGTGCGCAGGACGCAGGGAGGCGCACCACATGACGGCGATCACGAGACCGGGCAAGATCATCGCGATCCACCTGAACTACGCCTCCCGCGCCGAACAGCGCGGGCGCCGGCCCGCCGCTCCCTCCTATTTCTTCAAGCCGGCCAGTTCCCTCGGTGCCAGCGGCGGAACCGTCGAACGCCCGGCGGGCACGGAGCTGCTCGCCTTCGAGGGCGAGATCGCCCTGATCATGGGCACGGCCGCGAGGCGGGTCTCCGTCGAGGACGCCTGGTCGCACGTCGCAGCGGTCACCGCCGCCGACGATCTCGGACTGTACGATCTGCGCGCCAACGACAAGGGCTCCAATGTGCGCTCCAAGGGCGGCGACGGCTACACGCCGCTCGGTCCCGACCTCATCGACGCGGCCTCCGTGGACCCCGCCGCGCTGCGCGTGCGCGCCTGGGTGAACGGCGAGCTGCGCCAGGACGACAGCAGCGCGGGGCTGCTGTTCCCGCTCCCGCAGCTGATCGCCGATCTCTCGCAGCACTTCACGCTCGAACCCGGCGACGTGATCCTGGCCGGAACGCCCGCCGGATCGTCGGTGATCGTGCCGGGGGATGTCGTGGAGATCGAGGTGGACGCCCCGGATGCGGAGGGAGCACCGACCTCCGGCCGCCTCGTCACGACAGTGACTCAGGGCGAGATCCCCTTCGACCCGGCACTCGGGTCGCTGCCGGCGGTGGACGATCTGCAGCGTGCCGAGGCCTGGGGCTCACGCGAGGCCGCGGGTCTCCCCGCAGACCGTTCGACGAGCTCAGGGACCCATGCCGGTCTCTCACCGCAACTGCGGGCGAAGCTCGAAGCGGCCCCCACGGCCGGGCTGTCGAGTCAGCTGCGCAAGCGCGGACTGCTCTCCTGCTTCATCGACGGCGTCTCGGCCAATCTGCCGGACGCCAAGATCGTCGGCACCGCCCGCACGCTGCGATTCATTCCCGCCCGCGAAGACCTCTTCAAGACGCACGGCGGCGGCTACAACGCACAGAAGCGGCTCTTCGACGCGGTCGACGAGGGGGAGATCATCGTCATCGAGGCGCGCGGCGACGCCGGCACCGGCACCCTTGGCGACATCCTGGCACTGCGCGCCAGGATCCGCGGAGCCGCCGGCGTCGTCACCGACGGCGGCGTGCGCGACTTCGACATGGTCGCCGAGATCGGCCTGCCGGTGTTCTCCCGGGGCGCGCACCCCTCGGTGCTCGGCCGTCGGCACGTGCCCTGGGAGGTCGATGTCACCGTCGGATGCGGCGGCGCAGCCGTGCAGCCCGGCGACGTCGTCGTCGGCGACGGCGACGGCGTGATCGTCATCCCGGCCGCCCTGGCGGAGGAAGTCGCCGACGCGGCGCTCGCGCAGGAGGACGAGGACACCTGGATCGCCGAACAGGTCGCCGCGGGCCACCCGGTCGACGGACTGTTCCCGATGAACGCCGAATGGCGCGCGAAGTACGCCGCCCGCCCGGTCGCCGAGCCCGTCGCAGCGAAGGATCCCCGCGAGGAAGACGCCTCATGAGCACGACGCTGGCCCGTGAAGGAAGCAAGTCGGAGCAGGCGTACGCCTGGGTGCGCTCACGCATCGTCTCCCGCGCCTTCGTGCCCGGATACCGGCTGGTGCTCGGCGCGATCGCCGGTGAGCTGGGGATGAGCGTCGTCCCGGTGCGCGAAGCGATCCGCCGCCTCGAGGCCGAGGGCCTGGTGACGTTCGAACGCAACATCGGCGCACACGTGGCGCTGGTCGACGAGAGCGAGTACGCGCACACGATGCAGACCCTCGGGCTCGTCGAGGGCGCGGCGACGTCGCTGTCGGCAGCCCTCCTCGACGCGGACGCACTCGACCGGGCGGAGGCCATCAACGAGCGGATGCGCCTGCTGCTGGGCCATTTCGACGCGCATATGTTCACCCAGCTGAACCAGCAGTTCCACTCGGTGCTCTACGAGGCCTGCCCGAACCCGCACATCCTCGAGCTGGTGCACCGCGGATGGAGCCGTCTGGCCGGCATCCGCGACACCTCGTTCGCGTTCGTCCCCGGACGCGCGCACGATTCGGTCGACGAGCACGGGCAGATCATCGATCTCATCCGCAGACGCGCGGATCCGCTGGAGATCGAACTCGCTGCCCGCGACCACCGCTGGCGCACCATGGACGCATTCCTGGCCGCCCACCACGCACATCAGGCCGATGTACCACACAGTGAAGAAGGACGATGATGACCGACGTCTACACCCCCGCTGACCTGCCAGCCACGATCCAGCACTACATCGACGGCGCGTTCGTCGACTCGCTCGACGGCGACACGTTCGAGGTGCTCAACCCCGTCACCAACGAACCGTACGTGCGCGCCGCCGCCGGCAAGAAGGCCGACATCGAACGCGCCGTCGCCGCCGCGCGCCGCGCGTTCACCGAGGGACCGTGGCCCCGCATGCTGCCGCGCGAGCGAAGCCGCGTGCTGCACCGCATCGCCGACATCGTGGAGTCCCGCGACGCCCGCCTCGCAGAGCTGGAATCCTTCGACTCGGGGCTGCCGATCACGCAGGCGCTCGGCCAGGCGCGTCGTGCCGCGGAGAACTTCCGCTTCTTCGCCGATCTGATCGTCGCGCAGGCGGATGACGCGTTCAAGGTGCCAGGCAAGCAGATGAACTACGTCAACCGCAAGCCGATCGGCGTCGCGGGTCTGATCACCCCGTGGAACACCCCGTTCATGCTGGAGTCCTGGAAGCTCGGCCCCGCGCTCGCGACCGGCAACACGGTGGTGCTCAAGCCCGCCGAGTTCACCCCCCTGTCCGCGTCCCTGTGGGCGGGGATCTTCGAGGAGGCCGGGCTGCCGGAGGGGGTCTTCAATCTGGTCAACGGACTGGGCGAGGAGGCCGGCGACGCCCTGGTGAAGCATCCGGACGTCCCGCTGATCTCCTTCACCGGCGAGAGCTCGACCGGCCAGCTGATCTTCGCCAATGCCGCCCCGCATCTGAAGGGTCTGTCCATGGAGCTGGGCGGCAAGAGCCCGGCGGTCGTGTTCGCCGACGCCGATCTCGACACCGCCGTGGACGCCTGCATCTTCGGCGTCTTCTCCCTCAACGGCGAGCGCTGCACGGCCGGGAGCCGCATCCTCGTCGAGCGGGGGGTCTACGACGAGTTCGTCGAGCGCTTCGCGAGACTGACCAGCCGTGTGAAGGTGGGTCTGCCGCACGACCCGACCACGGAAGTCGGCGCCCTGGTGCACCCCGAGCACTACGACAAGGTCATGGGCTACATCGAGATCGGCAAGAGCGAGGGTCGTCTGATCGCCGGTGGCGGCCGCCCGGACGGCTTCCCGACCGGCAATTACGTCGCCCCCACGGCCTTCGCCGATGTGGCGCCGGAGGCCCGCATCTTCCAGGAGGAGATCTTCGGCCCCGTCGTCGCCATCACGCCGTTCGACAGCGACGAGGAGGCGCTCGCGCTCGCGAACAACACGCGCTACGGGCTCGCCGCGTACATCTGGACCAACGACCTCAAGCGCGCGCACAATTTCGCCGGCTCCGTCGAGGCGGGCATGGTCTGGCTGAACTCCAACAACGTGCGGGACCTGCGCACGCCGTTCGGAGGCGTGAAGGCGTCCGGTCTCGGCCACGAGGGCGGCTACCGCTCCATCGACTTCTACACGGACCAGCAGAGCGTGCACATCACGCTCGGCGAGCCGCACAACCCCGCGTTCGGCAAGCAGGATCTCGACGATCCCGACCCTCGCTGACCGCCGAATCACCCTCAGACGAGCAAGGACGCTGACATGACCAACCGCGATGAAATGACCCTCACCTCCTCCGGCTTCTACGTGAGCCAGGAGGCGCCGATCCGCTCGGACAACCCGATCGCCACGCCGCAGGCGTCCCCGCCGGACATCCTGCGCTGCGCCTACATGGAGCTCGTCGTCACCGATCTCGCGGCATCCCGTGAGTTCTACGTCGACATCCTCGGCCTGTACGTCACCGAGGAGGACGATCAGGCGATCTACCTGCGCTCCACGGAGGAGTTCATCCACCACAACCTGATCCTGCGGAAGGGGCCGGTGGCCGCCGTCGCCGCGTTCTCGTACCGGGTGCGCTCGGCGGAGGACCTCGACAAGGCGGTCGCCTTCTACACGGAGCTCGGCTGCGACGTGCGCCGCAATCCCGACGGCTTCGTCACCGGCATCGGGGACTCGGTGCGCGTGGTCGACCCGCTCGGCTTCCCGTACGAGTTCTTCTTCGCCACGACGCACGTGGAGCGACTGTCGTGGCGGTACGACCTGCACACGCCCGGCGAGCTGGTGCGCCTGGACCACTTCAACCAGGTGACCCCCGATGTCCCGCGCGCGGTGAACTTCATGCAGTCGCTGGGCTTCCGCGTCACCGAGGACATCCAGGACGAGGAGGGCACGGTGTACGCCGCGTGGATGCGCCGCAAGCCCACCGTGCACGACACCGCCATGACCGGGGGCGACGGACCGCGCATGCATCACGTGGCGTTCGCGACGCACGAGAAGCACAACATCCTCGCGATCTGCGACATCCTCGGCGCACGGCGGCACTCGGATGCCATCGAGCGGGGTCCGGGCCGTCACGGCGTCTCGAACGCGTTCTACCTGTACCTCCGCGACCCCGACGGGCACCGCGTGGAGATCTACACGCAGGACTACTACACCGGTGACCCGGACAACCCGGTCATCACGTGGGACGTGCACGACAACCAGCGCCGCGACTGGTGGGGCAACCCCGTCGTGCCCAGCTGGTACACCGACGCGTCGCTGGTGCTGGACCTGGACGGCAACCCGCAGCCCGTGCACGCCCGCACCGACGCCAGCGAGCTCGCGGTGACCATCGGCGCCGACGGGTTCAGCTACACGCGCCCGCAGGACGAGACGCCGATGCCGGAGTGGAAGCAGGGCGAGTACAAGCTGGGCCACCAGCTGTGACCCTGCCCGCTGAGACGATCGCCCAGCTCGCCGCCGAGCTCGCCGAAGCCGAGCGCACCCGCGGCGTCATGCCGCGCATCACCGCACGGCATCCGGACGCCACGATCGAGGACTCCTATGCGATCCAGGGCGTCTGGCGCGACTCGCAGCTCGCGGCGGGCCGCACCCTGGTGGGCCGCAAGATCGGTCTGACCTCGAAGGCGATGCAGCAGGCCACCGGCATCACCGAGCCCGACTACGGGGTCATGTTCGATGACACCGTGTACGCCTCCGGCGCGGAGATCCCGTTCGATCACTTCTCCAATGTGCGCGTCGAGGTCGAGCTGGCGTTCGCGCTGAAGGCGCCGCTGGAGGGTCCGGACTGCACGCTCGAGCAGGTGCTGGCCGCGGTCGACTACGTGGTTCCCGCCCTGGAAGTGCTCAACTCGCACATCGAGCTGGAGGGGCGCACGATCGTCGACACGATCAGCGACAACGCCGCGTACGGCGCGATGGTGCTCGGCGACGTGCGCAGACGGGTGGACGAGATCGACCTGCGCTGGGTGCCTGGCGTGCTCTCCCGCAACGGGCTGATCGAGGAGACCGGGGTCGCTGCGGGCGTGCTCGGGAACCCGGCGAGGGGCGTCGCCTGGCTGGCGAACAAGCTCCACCAGCACGGTCAGCGCCTGGAAGCCGGGGAGCTGATCCTGGCAGGATCGTTCACGAGGCCCATGTGGGTCTCGCGCGGCGACACCGTGCTGTGCGACTACCGCGAGATGGGGACCATCGAATGCCGCTTCGTCTAGACCCGACGTTCCGCGACGCGCTCGCACGGGCCGATCGGCCGCTGATCGGCATGTGGCTGAACACGGGCTCACCCCTGCTGGCGGAGATCTGCGCGGGTTCGGGGATCGACTGGCTGCTGATCGACATGGAGCACGGACCCAACACGCTCACCACGGTGCAGCAGCAGCTTCAGGTGATCGCCGCATACCCGGTGACCACCGTGGTGCGGGTGCCGTTCAACGATCCGGTGATCATCAAGCAGGTGCTGGATGCCGGGGCGCAGAACCTGCTGGTGCCGATGGTCGCATCGGCCGACGAGGCCCGCGCGGCCGTCGCCGCGCTGCACTACCCGCCCGAGGGCATCCGCGGAGTCGGCTCCGCACTCGCGCGCAGCGCGCGCTGGGGACGGGTGGAGGGCTACGTGCAGAACGCGACGCAGACGGTGTCGCTGATCGTGCAGATCGAATCGGCGGATGCGGTGCAGCAGTCCGCGGAGATCGCCGGCGTCGACGGAGTGGACGGCGTGCTGGTCGGCCCCGCCGACCTGTCATCGTCCATGGGCCTGCCCGGACAGCAGGGACACCCCGAGGTCGTCGCCGCCGTGCACCACGTGTTCGCGGCGGCGCACGCGGCGGGCAAGAAGGCCGGGGTGAACGCCTTCGATCCCGCGACGGCGGACGGCTACCTCGCGGCGGGGGCGGACTTCCTCTCAGCCGGCGCCGACGTGACGATCCTCGCCCGCGGATCCGAGGCTCTCGCATCACGTTTCATCCCGGCATCCGACACGCCCCGCTCCGACAGCTACTGACCGGGGAAACGCGGAGAATCACGCGGAGAAAGCGGTTTCACGTATACACTGGGCGTGAGTCGCGCGGCGGCGACTGCAGACGGGACGGGAGGGCCCCGGTGGCATCACGATCCGGAGCGACGACGATCAGCGCGGTGGCACAGGCGGCAGGCGTATCACCCGCGACGGTGTCGCGGGTGATGAACGGGCACTTCTTCGGCGACCCGGAGATCGCCGACCGAGTGCGCGCCGCCGCCCGCGAACTGCGATACTCCCCCAATCACCTCGCACGCAGCTTCGCTCTCGGGCAGACCAAGGCGATCGCGTTTCTGGTCCCCGACCTCGCCAACCCGACATTCCAAGCCGTGCTGGCGAGCCTGAGCAAGGCGGCATCCGAGGACGGCTACCGCGTGCTCGTCGCGGATTCCGCCGAGTCGCCGGATGATGAGCCCTTGCTGGCCGCAGAGATCCGCCGACGCTGCGACGCCCTCGTCCTGTGCGCGCCGCGGATGCCCGACGACGCCCTCGGCGAGGCCACCCAGACCCTGAGTCCGGTCGTCCTGCTGAACCGCTCGAGCCACGCGACCTCGGTGCCGACGCTGACCGTCGAATCCCGCGCGGGATTCGAAGCCCTCACCCGGCACCTGCAGGAGCTCGGCCACCGTCGGCTGGCATACGTGGAAGGGCCGGACGGTCCGGCGAACGAGAACCGTCTCCGCGGGATCGGCGACGTGTCCGGACAGACGGACGGGTTCTCGCTCGTCCGAATCCACGGCGGGCCCAACAGCGAGCACGGACTCGCCGCGGTCGACGACGTCATCCGCAGCGGCGCGACCGCGGTGCTCGCCTTCAACGACCTGGTGGCGATCGGGCTGGTCCACGGCCTGCAGAGCCGGGGGGTGCGCGTCCCCGAGGACGTCTCCGTCACCGGATTCGACGACATCCCCTTCGCGCGCTTCATGTCGCCCTCGCTCACGACGGCATCCGTCCCTCATGAGTCCCTGGGCACTCTCGCCTGGAACCGACTGCGGGCCCTCATCGACGGCGATGTCCCGGATCACGACGTCATCTTCCAGCCGCGTCTGGAGATCCGCAGTTCCACGGCCGCCCCGCGGCAGGACGGCGCTGTGTCACCGTGAGGCTCGGCGACATCCAGATCCGTGACCCCTTCGTCCTGACCGACCACGGCCGCTACTGGCTGTTCGGCAGCACGGATGCGAACATCTGGGACGGGCCGGCCACCGGATTCGACACGTACTGGAGCGTCGATCTCGAAGAATGGCACGGGCCTGTACCCGCGTTCCGGCCGCGCGCGGAGTTCTGGTCGCACACGCAGTACTGGGCGCCCGAGGTGCACCGCCACCACGACGCGTACTACATGTTCGCCACCTTCACGGCCGCCGGCCACCGTCGCGGCACCCAGGTGCTGCGCGCCGATCGACCCGAGGGACCGTACGAGCCGTGGTCGGACGGCCCACTGACCCCGCGCGATTGGGAGTGCCTGGACGGAACGCTGCACATCGAAGACGGCACCCCGTATCTGGTCTTCTGCCGCGAGTGGAAGGATGTCGGCGACGGCGAGGTCCACGCGATGCGCCTCACCGACGATCTGCGCAGCCCCGCGGAGTCGCCGCATCTGCTGTTCCGGGCGTCGGAAGCGCCCTGGGCTCGCGAGATCGCCCGCCCCGAGTTCCCGCGAGTGCTCGTGACGGACGGTCCGTCGATGCACCGCACGCGCGACGACCGGCTGCTGATGCTGTGGTCGAGCTTCGGAGAGTCCGGCTATGCGATGGGTCAGGCATTCTCGGAATCCGGTTCGATCCTCGGGCCGTGGACGCAGAGCGAGCAACCGGTCTGGCCCGCAGACGGCGGACACGGGATGATCTTCGCCGATGCCGCGGGAGAGCTGTTCCTCACACTCCACACGCCCAACAGGACGCCGGACGAGCGCGCAAGGTTCTTCCCGCTCGAGGAGACCGCGCACGGCCTCCGCCTGCGGACCTGATCCGCCGTCGCGGCATCCGTCAGCCGAAGACCGGCGCGACGAACTCGACCGTCGTCCGCCCCGCGACCGCACCGTCCGCGATCGTCACGCGGTCGTTGGGCCCGAGCTCCAGGGAGATGCGCTCGTCTCCGAGCGCGAGCTGCCCCGCGACGCGGCCGGCGGCGAGCCCGACGACGGCCTGGGGCGAACCGGCGCGGTCGGTCACGATCCGCCAGCCCCGCGGGAAGGAGAACGCGAACTCGCCGTCGCGATGCACCTCGACGATCGCATCGTCCGCCACCAGCTCCCACACCGCGCCGTCGATGGTGCGACCATAGCCGATGGTGCCGGCCGCGGCGCCGTGCTCGAGGCGGGTCGGCGCGAGCCCGGAGAACCAGATCTCGCCATCCGGACGCGCGAGGATGCCGGTGTGGCGCTCGATCGCGTCGAGGAACCAGAGGATGGCCGGCGCGTACCCCTCGGTGTACCCCGCCTCCCCCGACCACGGATCCAGACACTGCGGAAAACGGTCGGCGACCGCGAGCGCACTCAGCACGGTGGATGCCGTGAGGCCGAGCTCCGCGACGTGACCGTGCCTCTCGAACGCTTCGGGCGCGCGAATCAGGGCGAGGAAGTTCACCGGACCGCCCCAGCTGTTGCGACCCGCGTCGTGGTCGAAGCGCGGGTCGTCCATGGCGAGCGAGGTGAATCCGTAGTGTGCGAGGAACTTGCGGGTGTTCATCAGATATCCACGCAGACTCCGGGCGAAGAACTGCTCGTCACCCACCTCGCAGGCGAGCACACGCGCCAGCACATCGCTCTGAATCCTGACCGGCCGGCCGCTGCGGTCGCTGTCGTAGAAGAAGCCGTCCTCTTCGTCAAAGCAGTGCTCGTACAAGGCGTCGAGCGACGTCTGCGCGGCGGCCCGCCAGTGTTCCGCATCACCGTCCAGCCCCAGTTCCTCGGCGATGAGGGCGAGATACGAGCGCTGGCACGCGACATTGGCCGTCAGGTCGGGCGCGATGTAGGGCACGCCCGGTGCGAGCGGATCGCATACCCGGGCGTCGGCGTGCAGCCCACGGTCGGGAGCGAACCAGAACCGCGGTGACAGGTCATGTCCGGTGTCGAAGGCGCAGAACGCCTCCACGCCTCCACTGCCGCGGGTGTCGCGATAGCGCACGAGCCAGTCGTCGTAGCGCACCATCGCGGCGTACATCCGCTCCAGCAGGTCACGGTCGTCCGTCGCCTGCCAGTGGCGCCACACGACGCGAGCGAGCGGCGTGACGATCTGGATCTGGCTGAAGCCGGGACCCGCGCCGACGATCTTGTACGGGATCATCCCGTCGGCGCGCTGGTGCTCGGCGAACTGCAGAAGGGTGTCCCTGGCGATCCCCGGTGCGAAGCGGCCCAGGATCTCGGTGTTGATGGTGGCCGTGCTCTCCAGCCAGCAGCCCTGGTACGCACCACCCTCGTTCAGGATGGGCACCTCGCCGAGAACCGGGCGTATGCAGGCGGCGAGCTGAACGATCGCCTCCCGCCATCGCCGCTGCAGCGGACCGTCGGATGCGATGAACCGCACCCCCGCACCGTGAAGGGCTGCGGCAAGCGGTGAATCCTTCGCACCGGCCTCGAGCACAGTACCCTCCGCCCTCATCCGAAGCCGGGTCTGCGCACGAGTCGCGTCGCTCATGATGCCTCTCGTCGATGAGGGGTGGCGGGGCGCGGTGCGCGCCCCGCCGGGATGGTCATTTCAGAGCTGCGCTCAACTCGTCGACCCACTTCTGCGCGGCCTCCTCGGGTGTCGCCTTGCCGAACAGCACGTCGGACTCCATCCGCTGCGACAGCTCGTTCATGATCGAGCCGCCGGCCGGCTGCGGGGGCGCCACGACTCCCGCGTCCAGGACGACGTTCACGTAGTCCGCCGCGATCTGTCCGGGGCCGGAGAGCTTGGGCGAGACGACCTCGAGCGTATCGGGGTTGAAGGGCACTCCGCGGGTGTCCAGGATCAGCTCAGCGGCTGCCGGTTCGTTCAGGAACCAGTTCACCAGGAGAGCAGCGGCCTGCGGGTGCTCGGTCGCCGCGTTGATGGACCAGAACGCCGAAGGCAGCAGCGCGACCCCGGAGGTCTTCGTCGAGGTCGGTGGAAGGAGCATCTCGACGTTCTCGGCCGCGCCCGCGTAGACGCTCATCAGGTTGCTGTAGCCGAAGGTGACCGCGGCCTGCCCCAGGGTGAACGGCTGCTGGTCGGGCGGAAGCTGCAGGTTCGCCGTCACGACCGAGGGGTCGGGCAGGCCCCCGCCATCCGCGAGCTGCTTCTCGATCTCGTACCAGCCGGCGATGTCGTCGGCCGTCACACCCAGCTGCCCGTCCCAGTCGTACATTCCCAGCTCGCTCACCTGACCCGAGTAGGTACCGATGATGTCTCCGATGCGCAGGTCGAGGCCGTAGACGGGCTTCCCCTCCGCGTTCTGGAGCCCTGCACTGCCGATCTCGTTCGCCGCCCGGATGAGATCATCCCATGTCCACCCCTCGCTGGGCGCATCCACTCCTGCCAGCGCGAACAGGTCGAGATTCACGAAGGCCGCCGTCGCGTTGCCGCCGGTGGGAAGTCCGTACAGCGCGTCGTCAACGGTCGCGTTGGTGAGTGAGAAGTCGGGGTACGCGCTGTAGTCGAGCTGCTTCTTCACGGTCGACAGGTCGAGCAGCGCACCGAGCTCGCCGTACTCCTGCGGCTTGGCGCCGCCGAGGGCGAACACGTCCGGTGCGGTGTCCCCGCCTCCGGCGAAATCGGTGGCCAGCCGGTTGAACAGGTCATCCGGGGAGCCGACAGGCGTCTGTGTGACGGTGATGTTCGGGTACTCCGCCTCGAAGAGGTCGATCACCTGCCCGAAGAGCGCGGCACGGGCATCGTCACCCCACCAGGACATCTCCAGTTCGACCTTCTCGTCGGGGTCGAACTCACTCGCGTCTCCCGACGTGCCAGCCGAGCAGCTGGCCAGCAGGAGGGTCGCGGCGACGGCGACGGCGCCGAGGGCCGCACGGGGACGGATATTACGCGTCATTGCGCCTCTTTCCTTCGAGGCCGCAGAGCGGCCGGGGTGTCAGGGCTGTGGTCCGCTCGAGGCGAGACCGAGCGGAGAAACCGCTTTCACGAGAGAAGCTAACAGCATCGCCGTCCGCTGTCAACGAATTTCACGCCAGGTCGCCGATTTCGCCGGGAATCGCGGAACCTCCGGCAAAGGTCGGCTTGACGAGCAGCCGTCCACCCGCTGATAATCGAAGAAATCGTGAAACCGCTTTCTCGACGAACGAGGGAGACGACAAGGAGGTCACGTGAGCAGTCTCGGCGAACTGCGCACCATCACGCGTTCCCGACGCGACGGGATCGGTGCGCGCGTCAAGGAGAAGTATCCGGACAACAAGGCCGCGGTGATCTTTCTCCTCCCCTGGCTGATCGGTCTGCTGGGACTGACCATCGGCCCGATCATCGCGTCGCTGTACCTCTCCTTCACCGACTACAACCTTCTGCGGCCGCCGGTCTGGTCCGGGCTGGACAACATCGTCGAGATGTTCGCGGATGCGCGGTTCTGGAACTCCTTCCGGGTCACCCTGATCTATGTGTTCTGCGGCGTCCCGCTGCAGCTCGCACTCGCGCTCGGCCTTGCCATGCTGCTCGACAAGGGCATGCGCGGACTCGCGTTCTACCGCTCGATCTTCTACCTCCCCTCGTTGCTGGGCGGCTCGGTGGCGATTGCGATCCTGTGGCGCCAGGTGTTTGGCAAGGAAGGGCTCGTCAACGGCTTCCTCGCCTGGTTCGGCATCGACGGTCCCGGTTGGATCGGGCATCCCGACTTCGCGCTGGGCACCCTCATCGTGCTGCACATCTGGACATTCGGCTCGCCCATGGTGATCTTCCTTGCCGGGCTGCGCCAGATCCCCGAGATGTACTACGAGGCCGCATCGATGGACGGTGCCGGCCGCATCCGGCAGTTCTTCTCGATCACGTTCCCGCTGCTCACGCCGGTGGTGTTCTTCAACCTCGTCCTCCAGATCATCTTCGCCTTCCAGTCCTTCACACAGGCGTACGTCGTCTCCGGGGGCACCGGCGGACCCAGCGACTCGACGATGTTCTTCACGCTGCTGCTGTACAAGGAGGCCTTCACCGAGCTCGACATGGGATACGCCTCGGCCATGTCCTGGTTCCTGCTCGTCGTGATCGCCGCCTTCACCGCGTTCAACTTCTGGCTCTCCAAGTATTGGGTGTTCTATGACGACTGAGACCGAGACCCTGCTCCGCCCTGGGTCGGCCGACGCGCGACCTCGACGGCGCGTGGCGGGAGCCCGCACGCCCGCCGCACAGACGCTGCGCTCGATCGGCAAGCACGTGATGCTGGCCGCGGTGTCGATCCTGATGATCTATCCGCTGATCTGGCTCGTCGTGTCGAGCCTGAAGCCGAACGATCAGATCTTCCGCGACCTCAGCGTGTTCACCACCAACCTCACGTTCGACAACTACGTCAACGGCTGGAACGACCTGCAGGCACCGTTCGGGGTGTTCCTGGTCAACTCGTCGATCATCGCGCTGGGCGCGATCGTCGGAAACCTGCTGTCCTGCTCGATGGCCGCCTACGCGTTCGCCCGCCTGAGGTTCCGCGGTCGCACGCTCGCGTTCGTCCTGATGCTGGGCTCCATCATGCTTCCCTTCCAGGTGCTGCTGGTGCCGCAGTTCCTGATCTACAAGGAGCTGGGATGGCTGAACACGTTCCTGCCGCTGATCGCGCCGAAGTTCCTCGCGACGGAGGCGTTCTTCATCTTCCTCATGGTGCAGTTCATCCGCGGCCTGCCGAAGGAGCTGTTCGAGGCCGCGCGCATGGATGGCGCGGGGCACTTCCGCAGCTACTTCCAGATCACGCTGCCGATGATCGTGCCCTCGCTGGCCACCACGGCGATCTTCACGTTCATCTGGACGTGGGGCGACTTCTTCGGCCCGCTCATCTACGTGCGGCTGCCGGAGCTCTTCCCCGCATCGCTCGCCCTCAAGGGCTTCCTCGACGCCCAGTCCAGTTCGGACTACGGCTCGATGTTCGCGATGAGCGTCGTCTCGCTCATCCCGCTGTTCCTCGTCTTCCTGTTCGGTCAGCGGTTCCTCCTCAAGGGCGCCGCGACCTCGGGCATCAAATGATCGAAAGGCTCCCCGCATGACCCGTCGCCGCTACGCCCTGATCGGCTCAGGCTCCCGCGCCCAGATGTATCTCGACGCGATCGCGACGACCCACTCCGACGACGCGGTGCTCGTCGCGTGGACGGACACGAACCCGGGGCGGCTGGACTGGTCGCTCGGGCAGCATCCGGGTCTGGGCGCGCCGACCGCCTTCGCCGTGGAGGCGCTCGCGGCCGCCGTCCGTGAGCACGCGATCGACCGCGTCATCATCACCTCTCCCGATGTCACGCATGCCGACCACATCGTCACAGCTCTGGACGCCGGAGCAGACGTCGTGGTCGAGAAGCCGCTCACGACGAACGAGGAGGGGGTGCGCCGCATCGCGGATGCCGTGGAGCGCAGCGGGCGCCAGGTCACCATCACCTTCAACTACCGGTACTCCCCGCGCAACAGCGAGCTCAAGCGGATCATCGCGTCGGGCGAGATCGGCGAGGTCACCGGGGTGCACTTCGAATGGGTGCTGGACACGGCGCACGGTGCGGACTATTTCCGCCGCTGGCACCGCGACAAGGACATGTCCGGCGGGCTGCTCATCCACAAGTCGAGCCATCACTTCGACCTCGTGAACTGGTGGCTCTCCGACGTCCCCGTACGTGTCTTCGCATCCGGCGGACTCCGGTTCTACGGCGCGCGGAACGCCGCCCGACGCGGCCTGACCGCGCGTCCCCCGCGCGGGACGACCGACTCGCCCCTGCGAGACGCGTTCAGTCTCGACCTCCGCACCGATCCGACCTGGAAGGGTCTGTATCTGGACCAGGAGCACTACGACGGGTATCTGCGCGACCGCGACGTCTTCGATGACGGCATCACCATCGAAGACAATCTGTCGCTCGTCGTGGACTACGCACGCGGCAGTTCGATGTCCTACTCGCTGAATGCGCACGCACCCTGGGAGGGCTACACCGTCGCAGTGAACGGCACGCTCGGCCGCGCCGAACTGCACGTGGTGGAACGGGGGCGGGTGCTCGTGGACGAACAGGGACGGACCGTCGTCGACCCCAGCGCGCGTCCTGATCTCGTCGCCGACGACCCCACCCGTCCGGTCTCCGAGCGTCTGCTCGTGCAGCGGCACTTCGAAGCGGCACGCGAAGTGCCGATCCCCGAGGGCATGGGAGGGCACGGGGGCGGCGACGCCGTGCTGCTGCGTGACGTCTTCGTCGGTGCGCAGCCCGACCCGCTCGGACGCACAGCGGACTGGAGCGATGGTGTGCGCAGCATGGCGGTCGGACTCGCGGGCAATCGATCGCTGTCCGGCGACACCGCCGTCCGCATCGGGTCACTGGACCTCGGGCGAGCCGAGAGCAGACTGCACGGACCGGCGGGGCGCGTCGAGGCGGCGACCCCCCGGACCTGAGTCGAAGGGTCGCCGCCGCTCCGTCGTGAAGCGCCGTTCTGCTCAGAGGCTGACGAGCAGCAGTGCGGCCGCCATGACCACCCCTGCGCCCAGTAGGGTGACGAACGTGTAGCCGAGGATGTCGCGCATCTTCAGCCCGGCGATCGCGAGCACCGGCAGCGCCCAGAACGGCTGGATCATGTTGGTCCACTGGTCGCCGTAGGCGACAGCCATGATCGCGATCGAGGGGTCGACGCCGAGCTGGTTGGCGGCGTCGAGCATGATCGGCCCCTGCACGGCGAACTGGCCGCCGCCGGAGGGCACGAAGAAATTCACGATGCCGGCGGAGATCAGCGCCAGAACCCCGAAGGTGACCGGGGTCGCGATCGAGACGAAGGCATCGGAGAACAGTTCGATCAGCCCCGAGCCGGCCATGATGCCGAGGATGCCCGCGTACAGCGGGAACTGCACCAGGATCTCCCCGACGTTCGACGCGGCGCGCTTGGTGAGGTGGATCAGTTCGAACGGGCTGCGCACGATCAGCAGGATGAGCGCCAGGAACGACCAGTTCACGATGTCGAGGGTGAGGGTGCCGCCCTGGACGAAGTGCACGACGAGATACGCGACCAGGCCGAGGCCGACGACGAGCGTGAGGATGCGGGACGCGTCGATGCGGTCGGCTGGAGTGACGACCTCGTCGTCCATCTCATCCTCGGACTCCGACCCGACGTGAGCGGGCAGCTCGTAGATCGGGTCGTCCTTGCGCGGGCGGATCAGGAAGAACAGCAGCCCGCACACCACGATGACGGCGAGCGCCGCGAGCATGTTCCAGGTCGAGAAGATGGTCTGCGACACGGGCACCACCTCGCCGCCGAGACTCGGAGCGAGGAACGAGCCGGGCGTCGCCGCGGTGAGCGGGCCGGAGCCGGAGTAGCCCATGTGCCACACCACGAACCCGGAGTACCCGGCGGCGACCAGCAGCGGGAAGTGCACCCTGATGCCTCGGTCACGGGACTGGACGGCGATCTCCCGGGCGAGCAGCGTGCCGACGATCAGGCCCAGTCCCCAGGTGATGAGGCTGGCGACGGCGGCGACGACGAACACGAACACGTACGCCGATGCCGCGCTGCCGGGAACACGCGCCAGCCACTGCAGCAGCCTGCGCACGGGCCGCGTGTTGGCGAGCATGTACCCGAGCAGCAGGATCAGGCACATCTGGGTCATGAAGGCGAGCAGGCCCGACAGCCCGTCGCCCCAGCCCTTCACGACGTCCACCGGGCTGGTTCTGGTGAGAGTCATCGCGAGCACCGCTACCACCAGGGTCAGCACGATCGCGAACGTGAGCGCCGAGGGCACCCAGCGTTCCAGGAACCGGTTGATGGGGCGCATCACGCTGCGCTTCTCGGACCGCGTCTGCGTTGTGGGCATGACGGAAACTCCTTCGTCTCGTTGGTTCTCCGACCATAGCGATCTCCCGGCCGTCTGCTTGGCACCGCACAGCATCGAAGACCAGACTGGTCGCATGACCTTCGAGACGCTGCGGGCCCTCGCCGACCGCGCTGCACTGTTCACCGCCCTCCGTCAGGATCAGCTCGCCGCCGCGACGGAGGCGCTCGGCGAGTATCGCTGGGACGTCGACCTCGACGCAGGCGCCCTCACGTTCGCCTCGACGGACGATCCGGCGCTCACGTTGACCGCGATCCCGCACCTGCTGGCGTCCATCGCGCCGGGACCGCGCTCGCTGATGTGGTCCTGGGCGCTTCCGCAGGGCGATCGCACCGGCATCACGGACCGGCTCCGTCGCTACGGCGAGGAGCACAATATCTCCGAGCTCACCCAGGGCGAGGTGGCCTTCCCTGACGACGTGGGTGATGATCTCGAGGAGTGGATCGCCGCGCTCGCGCGCACGATCGGTGCCGCCGCCGTCGAGATCACCGGGCTCTCGCCCTATTTCTCAGCGCACACCGGCGGCGCGATCGCAGTGCTTCTGGTGGAGGCGCCTCTGGACCCGCTGACGGTCGCATCCGCGGTGTCCGCGCTCCCCCGCATCCTCTGGGACCTCGACCTGAGCGACCCCCGTGCCTCAGTGTGGGATCTCGCGCGGCTCTCAGGCTGGCGACTGGAGTGGGCGGACGACGCGTTCTCGGCCGCGACGGTCGCCGACGCCACCGGCTCCGCGACCTTCCGTTTCGACGAGTATGCGCGCATCACCGATGTCAAGGGGACGCTGAGCGAATCAGCAGCACCCTGACCTCTCCCGGCCGACGCGGACCCCTCCCGCGTCTGGCGCGGGGTCAGCTCAGCGAGCGCTCCGCCGCCTCGACGACGTTCGTCATGAGCAGCGCGACGGTCATGGGGCCGACGCCGCCCGGGTTGGGTGAAACCCATCCGGCGACCTGTGCGACGTCCGGGTGCACGTCGCCGTGGACCTTGGACTTGCCGGTCTCGGCATCCGTCTCCCGGGTGACGCCCACATCGAGCACCGCGACGCCCGGCTTCACGTCCGCAGCGCGGATGAGGTGCTTCACCCCCGCACCCGCGACGATGACGTCGGCCTGCCGGAGGTAGGGCGTCATGTCCGGCGTGCCGGTGTGCACCTGAGTGACCGTGGCGTTGATCTCTCGACGCGTGAGCAGCAGACCCATCGGCCGGCCGATCGTGACACCTCGACCGACGACCACCACGTGCTTGCCCTTGAGGTCGTAGCCGTTGCGCAGCAGCAGCTCGATCACCCCGCGCGGGGTGCACGGCAGCGGGGTGTGGATCGGGCTGTTGACGTTCAGCACGAGACGACCCAGGTTGGTCGGATGCAGGCCGTCGGCATCCTTCGCCGGGTCGATGCGCTCCAGGATGGCGTCGGTGTCGAGGTGCTTCGGCAGCGGCAGCTGCACGATGTAGCCGTGGCAGCTCGGGTCGGCGTTGAGGTCGTCGATCAGCGCCTCGACCTCGGCCTGCGTGGCGTCCGCCGGCAGCTCGCGCTGGATCGAATTCATCCCGATCGCCTCGGACTGGCGGTGCTTCATGCCGACATACAGCTGGGATGCCGGATCTGCGCCGACCAGCACAGTGGCGATGCCGGGCACGACCCCGCGCTCGCGCAGCGCCGCGACCCGCTCCGCGAGCTCGCTCTTGATGGCCGCTGCTGCGGCCTTGCCGTCCAGGATCTTCGCGGTCATCTGCCGCTCCTTTCATCACAGACCGTCTGTGGGTCGCAAACGTCTGCTTCAGCGCGGCCGAAGGGCACATTCGCGCCCCACAGATGGTCCTGGGCAGATGGTTACTGGTGCAGGTCCGGGTAGAGGGGGAACGCCTCGGCGAGGGAGGCGACGCGGGCGCGCAGCGCCTCGACATCCGCACCGGGAAGCAGGGCGAGCGCGATGACGTCCGCCACCTCGGTGAACTCGGCGTCGCCGAACCCGCGAGTGGCGAGCGCCGGCGTGCCGATGCGCAGACCCGAGGTGACCATCGGCGGACGCGGGTCGTTGGGGACCGCGTTGCGGTTCACGGTGATGTGGATCTCGTGCAGCAGGTCCTCCGCCTGCTTGCCGTCGATCTCGGCATCGCGCAGGTCGACGAGCACGAGATGCACGTCGGTGCCGCCGGAGCGCACGGCGATGCCGGCATCCTTGACGTCCTGCTGCGAGAGCCGCTCGGCGATGATCTTCGCACCCGACAGCACGCGCTCCTGGCGCTCGGCGAACTCGGGGGTCGCCGCGAGCTTGAACGCCGTCGCCTTCGCGGCGATCACGTGCATGAGCGGACCGCCCTGCTGGCCCGGGAAGACGGCCGAGTTGATCTTCTTGGCGATGTCGGCGTCGTCGGTGAGGATGAAGCCCGAGCGGGGGCCGCCGATCGTCTTGTGCACGGTCGACGAGACGACATGGGCGTGGGGCACCGGGTTCGGGTGCAGACCCGCGGCGACGAGACCGGCGAAGTGCGCCATGTCGACCCACAGCAGTGCGCCGACCTCGTCGGCGATGGCGCGGAACGCGGCGAAGTCGAGCTGACGGGGGTACGCCGACCATCCCGCGATGATGACCTTGGGCTTGTGCTCGATGGCGAGCGCGCGCACCTCGTCCATGTCGATCGTCGAGGTCTCGGGGTTCACGCCGTAGGCGACGATGTTGTAGAGCCGGCCGGAGAAGTTGATCTTCATGCCATGGGTGAGGTGGCCGCCCTGATCCAGGGAGAGGCCGAGGAGCGTGTCGCCGGGGCGGGCGATGGCGTGCAGCACGGCGGCGTTGGCGCTGGCGCCGGAGTGCGGCTGCACGTTGGCGAACTCGGACCCGAACAAGGACTTGGCCCGCTCGATGGCCAGCGATTCGGCGACGTCGACCTCTTCGCACCCGCCGTAGTAGCGGCGGCCCGGGTATCCCTCGGCGTACTTGTTCGTGAGGACCGACCCCTGCGACTGCAGGACCGAGACCGGCACGAAGTTCTCGGATGCGATCATCTCGAGGTACGTGCGCTGACGGTTCAGCTCGCGCTCGAGCACCTCGGCGATCTCGGGATCCACCTCGGAGAGCGGTGCGTTGAAGTAGCGGTCGGTCATGGCGATCTCCTGTTCACACGGGGAAAGGGTGTTCCTCATCGGCCCAGGCGCGCGGTCGAATGCTATGAGGCCGCTCCCCGGTGGTTGCCCACCCAGACGCCAGTCGCGACGGGAAAAGCCTACCGGATGCGGCTCGCCTCGCAGGGTAGATTTTGTTCATGGTCTTTCCTCTTGCGCTGCCGGTGATCCCCGCCCCGCGGTCGGTCACAGTCGATGCGGGCGTGCTGTCGCTGTCGCCAGCCCTCCGCGTGCACGGCGACACGACGGCGGGGTCGCTGCTCGCCGATGCGGTCGCCCGGCGCACCGGCATCCACCTTGCCGTCAGCGAGATCGACGACACCGCCGACATCCCCGGAGACGGCGCACGGGGCGACATCGCCCTGCGGATCGACCCCGGCGTCGCGGCCCCGGAGGGATACATCCTGGTCGTCGCCGATGCAGTCCGGCTCACGGGCGCGGATGCCGCCGGGCTGGCCCACGGCGTTCAGACCCTCCTGCAGCTGCTGCGCCAGGACGACAGCGATGTCTGGGGCTGGCAGCGCACCCGCATCGCGGACGCTCCGCGTTTCGGCTACCGCGGGGTCATGCTCGACGTGGCACGGCGCTTCTTCCCTGTGCACGAGGTCAAGAAGGTCATCGATCGCTGCGCCGCGCTGAAGTTCAACCACCTACATCTGCACCTCAGCGACGATCAGGGATGGCGCATCCACATCGACTCCTGGCCCCTGCTGTCCGACAAGTCGTCCACGGGCAGCGCGACCGGCGACGAGACGCTCGCGGGCGGGGGCTGCTACAGCAAGGACGACTATCGGGAGATCGTCGCGCACGCGGCATCCCGACACATCACCATCGTCCCCGAGATCGACATGCCTGGCCACACTCACGCGATCGGACTCGCCTACCCGGAGCTCGTCGAGGCTCCTGTCATGAACGACCACCTGCTCGATGACGCCCGGCGACTCGGTCACGCACTGCCCCAGGCCGGTGTCGCGTACACCGGCTGGGGCGTGGGTCATTCCAGCCTGCGCATCCGCGACGAGCGCACTTACGACTTCATCCGAGACGTGCTCGCCGAGCTCGCCGAGATGACCCCGGGGCCGTATCTGCACATCGGCGGTGACGAGTCGCTGGGCACCTCGCCCGAGGACTTCGCGTACTTCATCGCCCGCGCCACCGAGATCGTCACCGCGCTGGGGAAGACCCCGATCGCCTGGCACGAGGCAGGTGCGGCGGACGTCGCGGCCGGCACCATCGGCCAGTACTGGGGTCTGCTGGAGCCGGCCGAGAACCACGCCGCGCACGCGAGCCGATTCGTCGAGCGCGGCGGGCGGGTCATCCTCTCCCCCAGCGATGCGGCGTATCTCGACATGAAGCCCGACCCGGAATTCCCGCTCGGCCTCGCCTGGGCCGGCACGGTCGACATCCGCCGTGCCCGCGTTTGGGACCCGGAGACCGTGCTCGATCTGCCGGCGGAGGCGATCGCGGGCGTCGAAGCACCGCTGTGGACCGAGACGGTGAGCAGCCTGGCGGATGCCGAACTGCTCTCGTACCCGCGCATCGCCGCCATCGCCGAGCTCGCCTGGTCGACATCGGACGCCGCGCGTCGCGACGGCGGCTCGTTCGGCGAGAGGCTGGGTCGCATGGCCCCGCTCTGGCGAGCGGACGGCATCCGATTCCGCCCCGCACCCGAGATCGTCTGGAGCGAACGATGAACCCGACCACCGACCACCGCGGTTCGCGGGTCATCCACTCCGCCCGGATCGCGGACGGTGACGGATCCGTCACCGACGACGGATGGGTGCGCTTCGAGGACGGGCTGGTCGTCGCCCGCGGCACGGGCGAGGACTGGACCTCCGCGGACGAGGTGGTCGACGCCGTCGCCGTCGCCGGTCCGGATGCCCTCCTGACCCCGGGCTTCGTGGACATCCACGGTCATGGCGGCGCGGGCGCCGCCTACGACGACGGCGCCGACGCGATCCGCATCGGACGGGCCATGCACCGCTCGCACGGCACCACGCGCGCAGTGATCTCGCTGGTCACGGCGACGGTGGACGACCTGGTCGCGCAGGTGGCGGTGATCGCCGACCTGGCGCAGACGGATGCCGAGATCCTCGGCAGTCACCTGGAGGGGCCGTTCCTGGACCCCGGGCATCACGGTGCGCATGCGCCGTCACTGCTGCGCCATCCGGATCCCTTCGACATCGCACGCCTCCTCGGCGCCGGGCGCGGCACCGTGCGGCAGGTGACGCTGGCACCTGAGCTGCCGGGCGGGATCGACGCCGTGCGGCAGATCGTGGCGTCCGGAGCGGCGGTCGCGGTCGGGCACACCGATGCCGACGCCGCCGTGGCACGCGCCGCCTTCGAAGCCGGCGCGTCGATCCTCACACACGCCTTCAACGCGATGAACGCCATCCACCATCGCGCGCCCGGCCCCGTGCTCGTCGCGGCCGCCGACCATCGGGTGGTACTGGAGGGCATCGCCGACAACATCCACCTCGACCCGCACGTGATCAAACTGCTGTTCGACGCCGCGCCCGGCCGGGTGGCGCTGATCACGGATGCCATGGCAGCGGCCGGCAGTGCGGACGGCCGCTACGACCTGGGCGCCGTGAAGGTGACGGTCAAGGACGGCGTCGCCCGCGCCGATGACACCGGGTCGATCGCCGGTTCCACTCTCACGCAGGATGTCGCTCTGCGCAGGGCCGTCGAGGCCGGCGTGGACCTGGGCGAGGCCGTGCGGGCGCTGACATCGACGCCGGCGCGCGCCATCGGATTCGGCGACGTGCTCGGCCTGCTGCAGCCGGGGCGCACCGCGGATGCCGTGCTGCTCGATGCCGCCTTCGCGGTGCGAGGCGTCTGGATCGCCGCCGCCCCGACGCGCTGAGCGTCGGACCACGCCCGGGCTTGAGGAGGGCCGCCGCACTCCCCAGCTGCGGCGGCCGCACCCTCCCAGAGCTGGCCGAGTCGGAGGCTCCTCCCCCGAGGTCTCCGACCCGGCCATGTCGATGCGGTACCCCGTGCATCGATTCCTTCGGCAACCGCCCCCCGGAGGCGCCTCAGGAATGCTCTATGAGGAGAGACGCACGAGGACACGATTCATTACGCGGACTCGCCAAGATTTTTTCCGCCGGGCCGCGCGGACCACCTGCGGGTTGTCCCCAGGGGTGGCCCCGAGGCGGTTTTCGGGGGAGAATGTCGGAGGCGCGTGATGAAACACCTCTTCATGCGTCTCTTTTGTGAGAGCGTTCCCGCGAGCGCGGGAACGGGAAAGCGACCGTGGAAGACCAGAGCACCGACCCAGCGTCGGCAGCCGACGCCGAGCTCGTCCTGCGCACCCGTTCGGGTGACGCAGACGCCTTCGGCGAACTCTGGCGACGCCACTACCGCTCGGGAATGACCGTCGCGCGATCGGTCACGTCGTCGATCGATCCTGACGACCTGGTCCAGGAGTCGTACGCCCGCATCTATCAGGCCATCCTCAAGGGCGGAGGCCCGAACGGGTCCTTCCGCGCCTACCTCTTCACCAGCATCCGCAACACCGCCGCGGCGTGGGGCCGCGCTCGACGCGAGACCCCCCTCGATGAGCTGGAGACCGTCGCCGATCCGTCGACCACGGACGCGTCCGTGAACGAGGAGCTCGACCGAGGACTGACTGCCCGAGCGTTCCGCTCCCTCCCCTCCCGCTGGCAGGAGGTCCTCTGGTACTCGGAGATCGAGCAGATGAAGCCGGCGGCCATCGGCGTGCTGCTCGGCATGAGCGCCGGTGCGGTATCGCAGCTGGCGTTCCGCGCGCGGGAGGGTCTGCGCGAAGCCTGGATCCAGGCGCATCTGCGCAGCGTCGGCGAGGGTTCGGAATGTCAGTGGACGATCGAGCATCTCGGCGCGTACTCGCGCGGCAATCTCGCGGTGCGCGCGCAGCAGCGAGTGGATCGGCACCTTGCGGACTGCGCGCGGTGCATGATCGTCGCCGCGGAGGCGAAGGATGTCTCCAGCCGGCTCGCTCTGGTGCTGCTGCCGCTGGTGCTCGGAGTCACGGGCGCCTCCGCGTACCTGGCGGCGCTGCAGGGTGGCGGCGCACCCGCCGTCGCCCTGGCGGCGATGCCCTCGAGTGTGACCGAAGGCGCCGTGGTGGTGGGTGCCGAATCCGGCACGGCCGGCACGAGTTCGTCCGTGGCCGCGTTCATCGGCGAGCCGTCGACCGCGGGCACGGGTGGAGCGTCTGCGACCGGCGCGGGTGCGATGACGGGCCTCGGTGCACTGGTCGGGGCCGGGTCGGCAGCACTGGTCGTGGCCGGCGTGGTCGCTGCCGCCACGGTGATGCCGGGCATGCTGAACGGCGCCCCCGCGACCTCGCAGCCGAGCGCCTCGGAGTCCGAACCGTCGTCGATCTCGTCCGAGGTCATGCCGGATTCCGCGATGTCGGCGGACCAGCCGATGGTGATCGAGATCGATGACGAGCCGCAGACGCCGTCTCCGCCGGACCCGGATGCCGCGGAACCCACTCCCCCGCAGAGCGCCGACGTCATAGCTCCGCCGGCGACGCGGCCGGAATCCTCCGCACCGACGCCGACCCCCGATCCGGAGCCCACACCGAGTCCCGAGCCCACACCCGATCCCGGGGCCGGGCCCGAACAGCCGGGCACCGGAGAGCCCGGCACCGAAGAGCCCGGCACCGAAGAGCCCGGCACCGAAGAGCCCGGCACCGAAGAGCCCGGAACGGAGAACCCGGGCACCGGAGAGCCCGGAACGGAGAACCCGGGCACCGAAGATCCCGAAACGGAGAACCCCGGCGGCGAGAACCCCGACACCGGTGTGACCCCCGTGGAGCTGACATGGGGCGCCGCCACCCTGACGCTGGACAGCGATCGCCATACGCACTATCTCGTGCCGGTCAATGGCACGCCCGGTGCAACCGTCCAGGTATGGATGGATGGCATCGAGGATCGAGGCGACGAGATCGAACTCGGCGACGACGGCGCCGGCACCGCAGACCTGCGCCCGACCGCACTCCAGATTCTGCTCAACGCGGAGGTCGGCTTCCGATACGTCATCGACGGCGTCCCCGGTGAGTGGGCCACGACCAGGCTGTCGTCGCTGGGCAGTATTCTCTCGGTCGTCATCGCCGTCGACGTCGACGCGACAGCTTCTCAGGCGTCAGCGCCGGTCCAGACAGCACGAGAGTCCGCGAGCGCTCCCTCGGCCGAGACCGTCGCCCCGGAGGCCCGCACGACGCCAACCGAGACGCAGGCCCCACCGGAGACACCGCGACCGGAGACTCAGACACCACCCGCAGTTCCGACACCACCCGCGGTTCCGACACCACCCGCAGTTCCGACACCACCCGCAGTAGAGTCGGCTTCGCAAGCGGTGACCGCCTCTTCCGAATCCGACCCGCCGGGGTCCGAGGACGCCGCCCCGCAGACGGCCCCTGACGAGCCGGGGTCAGAGGCGGCAGCGCCCGCCGAATAGACTTGAGGCATGCCCCAGGACTCCCTCGCCGAACAGGGTGCGAACCGCCCCGCCGTCACCCCTCTCGACCTCGTCCGCGTCGTGGTGCTGCTCGTGGGCCTCGCGACGCTCGCACTGTGGGGGTTCGGCAGCTGGTCGATGCCATGGAACATCGTGATCGGTCTCGGAGCGCCTCTCGTCACCCTTCTGGCCTGGGCGCTCTTCCTCTCGCCACGGCCGGTTCTGCGCCTGCATCCGTTCCTTCGTGCGCTCGTCGAGCTGCTGATCTACGCCGCCGTCACCCTCGCATGGTGGTCGATGGGCCAGGCCGTCGTGGGCATCGCCTTCGCCGTGGTGGCCGTGACCGCCGGCGTCGTGGCAGGACGCCGCGCCCTGGCATGACCGACATCCATGTCAGCGCGGCGGTGATCGTCGACGGCGAGGGACGTGTGCTCGTCGTCCGCAAGAAGGGCACGACCCGCTTCATGCAGCCGGGAGGCAAACCCGAAGCGGGCGAGACGCCCGCTCAGACGCTGATCCGGGAGCTCGATGAGGAGCTCGGCCTGCGGGTCGCCGAGGACGAACTCGAGCCGCTCGGCACGTTCATCTCCGCGGCCGCGAACGAACCGGGCCAACGGGTGGTCGCCGATGCGTTCGCGCTGCGAGCGGAGCGCGCGGACGTCACCGTCCGCGCGGAGCTCGCCGAGCTGCGCTGGCTGGAGCGGGGAGACCGCACGAGTGTGCCCCTTGCGCCGCTCAGCGAGGAGCACCTGCTCGCGTTCGCGTGGGGCTGACCCCTACAGCCCCTGCCATGCGGGCTTGTTCGCGTAGCTGTAGCGGTAGTAATCGGCGAGCTTCAGTTTCGATGCCGCCTCCTCGTCCAGCACCACGGTGACGTGCGCGTGCAGCTGCACGGCCGAGGCGGGCACCATCGCGCTGACCGGGCCCTCCAGCGCCGCGGCGACCGCATCCGCTTTGCTCTCGCCGAAGGCGAGCAGCACGAGGTGTCGCGCGCGCAGGATGGTGCCGAGCCCCTGCGTGATGCAGTGCTGCGGCACATCGTGGATCGAATCGAAGAAGCGGGCGTTGTCCTGGCGCGTCCGTTCGGTCAGGGTCTTGATGCGCGTGGTGGACGCGAAGGACGAACCGGGCTCATTGAACCCGATGTGTCCGTCGGTGCCGATGCCGAGGATCTGCAGGTCCACACCGCCGGCTGCGATGATCGCGGCGTCGTAGTCGTCGCCGGCGTGCTCGATGGTCTCGATGGATCCGTCCGGCACACGGATGAGAGCGGGGTCGAGCCCGAGGGGCTCGATGACCTCGCGGGTGATGACCGAGCGGTAGCTCTCCGGATGAGCAGGGTCGATGCCCACGTACTCATCCAAGGCGAAACCGCGCAGATGCGAGACGTCGTGACCGTGGAGCCGCTCGCGAAGCGCCTCGTAGACCGGAAGCGGAGTCGATCCGGTCGCCAGTCCCAGCACGGGCTCGGCGACCGTGTCGATCAGACGCACGATCTCCCCGGCTACCAGGGCACCGGCGACATCCTTGTCCTTCACGATGACGACTTCAGCCATGAACCTTGATCTCCTTGTCGAGGGTGACGGTCTCTGCACGCGCAGAACCCAGCAAGGCGGCTTGCGCAGCCGCCACCGGCGAATCCACCGGAAGCATCTTGATTGTCTCATCGAGACGCGAGCATGCGGTGGCCGTGCGACGACGGCTCATGAGACGCCCAACTGCGCCGAGAGCACCATGACGGCTGCACCGCGCATCACGATGCCGTCCTGGCCGCTCAGTCGGATCCGCACGTCCGCGAACACGCCATCCAGTGTCCGCGCGTGCAGTGCACGGGTCGCCGCATCCGCGAAGCTCCCGCCGAGCATGTCCTCCGGCCCCGCCAGGACGATCTCGGACAGGTCGAGGGCCGCGACGATGGGCGCGATGGCCATCCCGAGGCGTGTGCCGGCATCCGTGAGCAGCATCTCCCTGCGCGCCGGGTCGGCTGCGATGTCGACGCTGAGACGGGGGATGCTGACCCAGGCCTCCAGGCATCCGCGGCGACCGCAGACGCAGAGTGGGCCGTCATCGGCGCCGACGACGACATGCCCGATCTCCCCGGCCGCGAAGCGCGCACCCACGACCGGCTGCGCGCCGGCTATCACCCCGGCACCGATACCCCGCCCGATGCGGATGAGCATGACGTCCGCCGCGGCGTCTCCGAGGGTGTACTCGGCGAGCACCGCGGCATTGGCGTCGTTGCGCACGATGACCGGCAGCTCCAGGTCCGCGGTGAGCCTGGCTGCCAGCGGCACTCCCGACCACAGGAGATTGGGCGCGCTGACGACCGTGCCGTCCGGACTCACCACCCCGGGTGTGCCGATGCCGACGCCCAGCACAGGCCGGTCGGTCGCCGCGACGAGCTCCTGCGCGAGATCCCGCACCATCGCATACGCCCGTTCGCCATCCGGCCTCGAGGGCAGCGGCACCGAGCGGCGGCCGAGGATGCGACCGCCGAGATCCAGCACGGCCCCCTCGAACGCCGCGACGCCGGAGAGGTCGATCCCGATCACCTGGTGTCCGTCGCGGTCGAAGTCGATGACGATCGGGGGCTTCCCAGGACCCGCCGCCTCGCGCACGCCGATCTCATGGACGACGCCGTCCATGATCGACTCCGCGACCAGGTCCGAGATGGTCACCCGGGTGAGGCCCGTCTCGCGCGCGAGATCCGCTCGGCTCATCGGCCCGCGGTGGTAGAGCGTCTGCAGCACGAGTGCGCGGTTGTGCGCGCGCGCATGCTCTGGCAGCACCTTGGTCTGGGACCGCAGCCGACGGCCTGCCCCGAAGCCGATGGGAACCGCAGACGGTCTGGCCTCGGGTGTGGAATCCATATTTGTTAGTAGACCTTACGAACGTGTTCTCCGCAAGCCGGACCACGTGGGGGCAGGTTACCGAAACGTTACGGCCAGGAGGGGTTCGCCCGCACTCCGACACTCGTTCGTGACCCACGGTCCCGTACCATGAATGAGTACGTCATTGTGCTTTTTGGGGGGTGAGTCCGTGACCGATCTGATCTCAGGACCAGACACGGGAGCAGTCGCGACCGACGCGCTGCCGCCGAGCGACGGCACGCAGCCGGTCGAATGGGCGCCTGCGGACCCGGCCCCGAAGAAGCGCCACCTGGGTCTGTGGATCGGGCTGGGCGCCGGCGCGCTCGTGCTCGCCGCCGCCGGTGCATCCATGATCCTCATCGCCCCGGGGACCACCGTCGCCGGCGTGCAGATCGGCGGCATGACGCCCGGCATGGCCGCGGATGCCATCAGCAACCGCATCGCGGGCACGGAGATCGAGCTCACGGGCTCCGACATCACGGTCACCGGAGCCGACCTCGGCGCCACGGTGGATGCCACCGCCCTGGCCGAGCAGGCGTTTGCCGATCGGCCGATGTGGAACCTCGGCAGCTGGATGGGCGACCCGATCGGCACCGACGTCGCCCTGGATCCCGACACCGCGGAGCGCACGCTGCGCGCGGCAGTTCCCGACAGCTATGTCGAGCCGGTGGACGCCGATGTGGCCTTCGACGCCGCGTCCGGCACGTACACGGTGACGCCCGCGCAGCCGGGAACGGGCATCTCGGTCACGGATCTGGCCAGCGCGTTCGCTGCCGCAGCAAGCGAAGGAAGCGCGACATTCGCCTTCCCCGCCACGGCCACCGAAGTCACGGCGAACGTGACCGACGCCGACGCGGCCACGACCGCCGAGAAGCTCAACGACATGCTGACCACGATCGGCTTCTACGTCGGCGACGAGCGCACCGTACCGGTCGAGCCCGCGGTGGCGGCCACCTGGCTGGACGTCGAGGACGTCGACGGGGAGCTCAGGATCACGGCCGATCCCGCGGCCATCCAGAGCGTCGTCAGCACCCTTCCGGAGCAGGTGAACCGCCCCGTCGTCAACGCGCAGACCATCGTGGACTCGAACGGCAAGGTCCTCAAGACGCTGGTCGCAGGTGCGGACGGTCGCGTTCTGGGCGACACCACCGGCATCGCCTCGGCGTTCGCCGCCAACCTCGCCGCAGGCAACGCCTCGTTCCAGCTGCCCGTCTCGTCCACGCCGTTCGAGACGACCTCGCTGTTCCGGCGGCTCGAGGTCGACCTCAGCGAGCAGCGCGCCTATGCCTACGAGAACGAGAAGCTCGTGAACTCCTGGGCGATCTCGTCCGGCAAGGCCGGATTCGAGACGGCCAAGGGCCGCTTCCACGTCTACGCTCAGCTGCGCACGCAGAACATGGGCCGCAAGGACACCAGCGTGGCGCCGTTCTACTACACGCCCAACGTGCCGTACGTCACGTACTTCAACGGCGACGAGGCGTTCCACGGCACGTACTGGCACAGCAACTTCGGTCACCCCATGAGCCACGGCTGCGTGAACATGACGACTTCCGCGGCGAAGTTCGTCTGGGAGTGGGCGACGACGGGCACCGACGTCTGGGTTCACGGCTGATTCGGGATTCCTGCACGCGCAAGCTCGCGCGCAGATACGAGAAGGGGGCGGATGCCGCAGTGAACTGGTCCGCGTTTGTTGGACTGGTTTAGTTGAAGCCTATGCTGCGAGGGTCTGGGTCCGGTATTGCACCGGGC